>JAYTXA010000050.1:0-36975 GCA_043743165.1 Acidobacteriota bacterium | reverse complement strand
GTCGTTGGAGCTGGCGAAGGGATTTGAACCCCCGACCAGCTGATTACAAATCAGCTGCTCTACCGGACTGAGCTACGCCAGCCAGACAAAAGTTGGACTTTAGCACGTCCTGTGCCACGGGCGCAACCGCCTAAATACGTACTCCGCCTGCGCCGTGGGCTAGCAATGGGTGCCGCCACGCTGCCGAACCGCCTCGAACAGTGCGACCCCTGCGGCAACCGAGACGTTCAAGCTTTGCACATGACCGCGCATGGGGATCGAGACGAGCCAGTCGCACCGCTCCCGCACCAGCCGACGCAGGCCGGTTCCCTCTGCGCCCAGCACAATTGCTGTCGGTACCGTTAAGTCTATTTGATCGTAGCGCTTGGAGCCATCGCCCGCAAGCCCGACCGTCCAGACCCCCGCTTCCTTCAATTCCTCGATCGCCCGCGCGATGTTCACAACCTCGGCGATCTTCACGTGCGACACTGCGCCAGCCGCCGCCTTTGCCGCGGCCCCACCGAGCGGCGCCGCATGGCGCGACTGCCGGATCACGCCGTCGCCTCCGGCCGCGTCCACGGTGCGCAGGATCGCGCCGACGTTGTGTGGGTCCTCGATGCCGTCGAGCACCACGATCAGCGGCGCAGCGGCAGCACCGGTGACCAGGTCGCTCACCGAGTAGTCGCGCGCGTCTTCCGCGTCGGCAATCACGCCCTGATGGACGCCGCCCCGCGCGGCACGATCGAGTTCAGCGGCCTGCACACGACGCACGGCCACCTCCGCGCGCTGGGCCGCCACGACCACGTCTGCCGCCCGCCCGCTGACGCGCTCGGAGACCCGTACCTCTCGCACGCGCCCGGCGCGAATCGCCTCGAGCACCGCATTGATGCCGTAAATCAACATGATCGTCTCACGCGCCCAGCGCCAGCGCGAACGCCGCGGCGCGCTCGCGGCAGCCCACAATGGTTGGAATTCCACACGACGCGGGCAGTTCGGCGCCGCGGTCGATCGCCGGCACAACGAGGTCGAGCTCCGGCCCTTCCGCACGTCCCGTGAGGGCGATGCGAATGGGATGGAAAAGCGCCTTGCCTTTCTGCCCGGTCTTGGCCTTCACGGCGTTCGCGACAGCCCGGAAGCGCTCGCGATCGAGGCGCGGCGCAGTCGCCAGTTCTTCCGCCAGGGCGCGCACCACGGCCCCGGCCTCGGCCGTCCCTATCTCGCCGCGCACGGTCTCGTCGCCGAGCGCACTGTCGACAGAGAAGCCGAACAGCACCGCCAGGCGGCCGGGCACCTGGTTGAGACGATCCACCGAACCGCTGGCGATCGGCATCACCGACGCCAAGTACGACAGCCCCGTATCATCCGGCGTCATCGCCAGCCCCGCCTCGGCAAAGTACGGCAGGGCGAGGTTCACCAGACGCGCGGGCTCGGCAGCCTTCAGGTAGTGACGGTTCACCCACGCGAGCTTCTCTTCGTCGAACACCCCGGCACTGAGCCCAACCTTGTCGAGCGAGAAGCGGCGCGCCATCTCCGTAATGGGCAACAGTTCCTCATCGTTGCCGGGCGACCACCCGATCAGCGCCAGGTAGTTCACGAGAGCCTCGGGCAGATAGCCCTTGCTGCGGAACTCACCAACCGACGTGGCGCCGTGCCGCTTCGAGAGCGGCGTATGGTCCGGCCCCATCACCAACGCGAGATGCGCGAAGGCCGGTGGCGTGAACCCCAGCGCCTCGTAAAGGAGGATTTGCCGCGGTGTGTTCGAGATGTGATCCTCGCCGCGAATCACCTGCGTAATCTCCATCAGCGCATCGTCAACGACGACCGCGAAATTGTAGGCAGGTGTGCCCTCGCCACGCACGATGATCGGATCGCCGATCACATCGGTGTGGAACCGCACCTCTCCGCGCACCGCGTCGTCGAAGCGCACTTCGTGATTGTCGCGGACACGGAAGCGAATGGCCGGCCTCTCGCCAGCGGCCCGCCTAGCCTCGGCCTGCTCCTGCGACAACCGCCGGCACGTGCCGGCATAGCGCGCCGGTCGCCCGGAGGCGAGCGCCTCTGCCCGATCGGCGTCGAGCAGGTCGCGCGAGCAGAAGCAGTAATAGGCGTGGCCGTTGTCGATGAGTTGCTGGGCGTAGCGGGCATACAGCGCTGCTCGCTCCGACTGCCGATACGGGCCGTGCGGTCCGCCGGTGTCCGGCCCTTCGTCCCAGTCGAGCCCCAGCCAGCGGATGTCCGAGATAATGGTGGCTTCCGACTCAGGCGTCGATCGCTCGACGTCGGTGTCTTCGATCCGCAGCACGAACGTGCCGCGGTTCCCGCGCGCCAGCAGCCAGTTGAACAGGGCCGTGCGTGCGTTCCCGACGTGTAGCTTGCCGGTAGGGCTTGGAGCGAAACGGACTCTCATAAGAACAGGGAACTGCAGATTGCCGATAGCGGATAGCAGACTTCAGACACGACGCAGCAAGGCGGTGGCGTGAGCAGCGACGGCTTCGCCGCGCCCCACGGCGTCCATCCCCTCGTTTGTCTTCCCCTTGATGCCGACGCACCCGATCGGCACGCCCACGGCGTCGGCAATCACCTGCCGCATCGACTCGACGAAGGACTTGATCTTCGGCCGCTCGAGCACCACCGTGACGTCGACATTGCCGACAACGAAGCCGGCCTCGGCGACGATGCTCACGGCGCGTCGAAGCAGATCAACGGAGTTGGCGTCCTTCCACTGCGGGTCGGTATCCGGAAAGTGGCAGCCAATATCTCCGAGCGCCGCACCGCCGAGGATGGCGTCCGTCACCGAGTGACACACGACGTCGGCATCGGAATGCCCCAGCGCGCCGCGTTCGAACGGCACCGTCACCCCGCCGAGGACGAGCGGCCGCCCCTCCACCAGCCGATGCAGATCGTATCCCGTGCCGACCCGCACCTCGGCACCGGCATGGTTCCGCCCCTTCAGAATCGTATCCACCACCGGCAGGTCCTCAGGCGTCGTGATCTTGATATTGGTCTGCTCGCCGACGACGAGCCGCACCGCGTGCCCGGCGCGCTCGGCAAGCGCCGCTTCATCGGTGGCGTCCGCGCCGCTTTCCCCGAGGGCCAGTGCGTCGCGCAGGACGCGCCGGCTGAAGACCTGCGGTGTCTGCGCGAGGTAGACCGCGTCGCGTGGAATCGTTTCGCGCACAAACGGCACCAGCGCGCCATTCCCGATCTTCACCGTGTCGCGCGCCGGCATCGCAGCCAGTGCCGCTCCGGACTCCGCAGCGGCGGCAATCGTGCGCGAGATCAGTCCGGACGACGCAAACGGCCGGGCGGCATCGTGAATGACAATCAGGTCTGCCTCGGCCGACACCGCCTGGAAGGCATTCAGCACGGAGTCCTGCCGACGGTCGCCGCCGGGCACGAGGCGGAGCGGCTTCGACGTGGCGCGCAGATACGGCGGCGGCTCGGCCACGAATTCCGCCGGCAGGGCAATGACTAGCTCGTCGATCTGCGGGTGCGCCAAGAACAGCGCGACGCTGCGTTCGAGCACAGACTGCCCGCCTACACTGAGCATCTGCTTCGGCACGGCACCGCCAAAGCGCTGTCCGCGACCGCCGGCCGCGATGATGGCTGAAACGAACATCGGGAACTATGGAGTATAACGGCTGAACCGGCCGCGCGCGTCAGCGCGACTGGTCGAGGCCGCTGCGGCTGCGCACGGTCGCCGCCACCACCGCGTGCACGCGGTCAGCCAGCCGCTTCGCATCGCGGACGCCCGGCGCCTCGATCGCCGGTGGCACGATGGGGTCGTGCACGATCAGCTCGACGTCACCGGGTTCGGTCCGCAACCGGCCCTTCTGCATGACGTGCCGCGTGCCGACCACGGCCACCGGCACAATCGGCAGGCCCGACTGCAGGGCGAGCAGGAAGCTGCCCGCCTTGAAGCGCGCCACGGCGCCGTCCGTGCTTCTCGTCCCCTCGGCGAAGATGATCAGCGACAGCCCGTCCTTCAGCAGCGAGCGCCAGCGCTTCAGGATGTAGGACGGGTCGGGATTGCGCCGGTCGACGAAGAGATGGCCGCCCCGTCGGAGGTGCCACCCGAGCATCGGGAACTTCGCGAGTGACTCCTTGGCGATGATGCGGAGCTGGAACGGCAGCGACGCGAAGATCACCGGGATGTCGTAGATGCTTTGGTGATTCGACACGAACACGTAGGTCGTGCCGGGGGTGATGCGCTCGAGCCCCTCGACCCGCACCCGGACGCCAGTCGTCTTCAGGATGAGCCTCGACCAGGCGCGTGCACAGCGATGGGCGAAGTGTCCGCTGCGGTCGAAGACGCTCGACACGATCGACGCCACGCCGAGCACGACGGTATATACGCTGATGGCGGGGATCAGGTAGAAGACTGTCCGCCACCAGTGAAACGGGGGAATGTGCCGCAACGGAATCGCAGGTCTCAGGTCTGCTGTGCAGCCGCCGTCGCCGGAATGCTCGGCGCCGGCGCGGTCGCCGAACGGGGACGTTCGGTGACGTGCGACGAGGACTGCACCTGGGCGGCCATGCCGGGTTCGATGTAGCGGCCGAAGATCATCTTGCCGGCCGTGGTCTGCAGCACGCTGGTGACAACGATATCGATCGTCTTGCTGATCATCTTGCGCGCGTTGTCCACCACCACCATCGTGCCGTCGTCGAGATAGGCCACACCCTGGTTGTATTCCTTGCCTTCCTTCAGGATGAAGACCTTCATGATCTCGCCGGGCAGCACCACCGGCTTCAGCGAGTTCGCAAGCTCGTTGACGTTCAGGACCTCGACGCCGCGCAGCTGCGCCACCTTGTTCAGGTTGAAGTCGTTGGTGACGATCTTCCCCTGGAGGGTCCTGGCCAGCTCGATGAGCTTCAGGTCGACTTCCTTCACTTCAGGAAAATCGACGTCGGAGATCAGCACTTCGATACCCGACATCTTCTGGATCTTCTGGAGGATGTCGAGGCCGCGCCGGCCGCGGTTCCGCTTGAGCGAGTCGCCCGAGTCAGCCACCAACTGCAGTTCCTTCAATACGAACTGTGGAATCACCAGCGTGCCGTCGATGAAGCCGGTGTCGCAGACGTCGGCGATGCGGCCGTCGATGATGACGCTGGTGTCCAGGATCTTGTAGCGACGGGTGGCGCCGGTGGCTCGGAACAGCCCCAGCAACCGCGCCGGCTCGAGCCATTCACCGTTCTTCGCACCCAGCATCAGGCCGAGGTACGGGAGGACGATCAACAGGAACGAGTGCAGGAATTCGACCTTGCGGTCGGAGTTGTCGGCGAAGAACAGCCCGGCCTCGATCGCGCGGGCAATCGTCAGGCCGACGGCGCATCCGAGCAGCGCGCCGAGCACACGGGTCGGGGCGATCTCACGCACCCGCGTCTCGAACGCGACGACGAGGCCGGACAGGACGATCGCGAACGCGATGTTGGCAATGAGGCCGACCGGAAGAGGCTGCAGCAGCGCCGCCGAGTACGCGACGGCCGCTACGATCAGCACACGGGCGAGCACGAACCAGGCCATTGGGGTCCCCCGCTATGAAGCGCCCACCATACCATCAAATCAGGAGAGGAGCGCATCGAGCGCCTCACCAGCACTGCGCACGGCGACGAGTTCACAGTTGCCGCCGACGGCGATCCGATCCTCTGGATCGATATTGGCCTCCGGCATGATGCAGCGCGTGAATCCCATCTGCGCTGCCTCACGGATGCGCAGGCCCGCCTGCGTCACGCCACGCACCTCGCCCGCCAGGCCAACCTCACCGAAGACCGCGGTGGTCCCGGCGATGACGCGGTTCCGGACGCTCGACGCGATAGCCGCGACAATCGCCAGGTCGGCGGCCGGTTCGTCAATCGCCATCCCGCCGGCGATGTTGACGAACACATCGTCGCCGACCAGGTTGAGCCCCGTCCGCTTTTCGAGCACCGCCAGGAGCAGCGACAGCCGCTGCGTGTCGACGCCGTTGGCCATGCGCCGCGCGTTTCCGTAACTGCTCGTGCTAACCAGCGCCTGCACTTCCACCAGGATGGGCCGCGATCCCTCGACGGAGCACAAGACCGCCGAACCTGGCGCGTTCGCCGGCCTTTCCGCCAGGAACATCTTGGACGGGTTGGGCACCGGCTTGAGGCCGCCCGACGTCATCTCGAAGACACCGAGCTCGCTGATGGCGCCGAAGCGGTTCTTCACCGCCCGCACCACCCGGTGGGAGTGGTGCCGCTCGCCTTCGAAGTAGAGCACCGTGTCGACGACATGCTCGAGCGCTTTCGGGCCGGCCAGGCTCCCCTCTTTCGTGACGTGCCCGACCAGCAGGATGGGAACGTTTTGCCCCTTCGCGGCGAACAGCAGCTGGGTGGCCGCTTCGCGCACCTGCCCGATGCTTCCCGGCGCCGACTGGAACTTCAGCGAAAAGATCGTTTGAATTGAATCGACTACGACCAGCGCCGGGCGCAGCCTGGCGATCTCTTCGAGAATGCGCTCGAGGCAGGTTTCCGCCAGCAGGTAGAGCGGCGCGTCGTGGACGCCGAGCCGCTCGCCGCGCCCTTTCACCTGGTGCTCGGACTCTTCACCTGAGCTGTAGAGCACCGGCCCGATGGTGCGGGCCATGTTGGCCGCAGCCTGCAGCAGCAGCGTCGACTTGCCGATGCCGGGCTCGCCACCGAGGAGCACCAGCGAGCCGGGCACGATGCCGCCACCCAGCACCCGGTCGAACTCGTCGATGCCGGTCGACAGCCGGGCGTGCTGCTCGAGGTTGATGTCGGCATAGAGCCGCGCGGCGCCCGTGGACCCGGCGAGGGCGTAGCGGTGCCCTGCGGCCGAACCGGCCCCAGCCGTCGTCTCGACCGGCCGCTCCTCGACGTACGAGTTCCAGGCGCCGCAGTCGGGGCACTTGCCGAGCCACTTGGCGGCCTGTGCGCCGCATTCCTGGCAGACGAAGACGGTCGAAGGACGCTTGGCCATGTCAGCGGTACACGCGTTCGATGCGGGAGCCGACGCGGCAGACGACTTCCCACGGGATGGTGCCGACCGACGCCGCCATCTCCCTGGCGTCGATCCGGTCGTCGCCCTGGGCGCCGATAATCACCACCTCGTCACCCGGCGAGATATCCATGCCGGTCACGTCGGCCATCAGCATGTCCATGCAGACCGAGCCGACGATCGGCGCCCGTCGGCCGCGGATGAGGACGACGCCCCGGCCCGCGAGGCGCAGGTCGAGACCATCGGCATATCCGGCGGGGACGATGGCCAGCGTGGTCGGCCGTTCGGCGGTGAAGCGCCCGCCGTAGCCGGTGATCTCGCCAGTCCGCACGCCCTTCACCGCAACCACACGGCTGGTCAGCGTCATCACCGGCTGCAGCGGCACCGTGGACGCCAGCGGCGGCGGCACGATGCCGTAGAGCAGCAGCCCGGGACGGACCAGGTCGAACCAGACGCGGGAGTCGCGCAGGAGCGCGGCGCTGTTGGACGCGTGCCGGTAGGTAGGCCGGCCGCCCAGCTGCGCCACGTCGGCCAGCGCACGCTCGAAGCGCAGGCGCTGCTGTTCGAACAGCGGCGAGTCGGGCACGTCAGCAGTGGCGAAATGCGTGTAGACCCCGTCGAGCTGAAGGTTGTCGCTGGCGAGCAATCCGGGCAGTGTCCGGCGCAGGTTATCGGACCGGAAGCCGAGCCGGTTCATCCCGGTGTCGATCTTCAGGTGATAGCGCAGCCGTTGCTTGTAACGCGCGGCTGCCGCCTGCACGGCTTGCGCTGCCCCCGGCGTGGAGATGGTCGGCGTCAGCCGGCAATCGAACAGGCCATCGAGGTCGCTGACGCTGAGCGCGCCGAAGACCAGGATGTCGGCGCGGACGCCGGCGGCGCGCAGCACGGCCCCCTCTTCGATGTCGGCGCAGGCGAGCAGCGTGGCCCCGGTCTGCTCGAGCGCCAGCGCCACCTGGCCGGCACCGTGCCCATAGGCATTCGCCTTGACGACGGCGATCACGCCTGGAGGCGCCTCGGGCCGTTCGCGGGTCACGAAGTCGACGATGCTGCGGTAGTTCGAGGTCAGGGCTCCGAGGTCGATGCGCGCCGTCGTCGGGCGAATCACTCGCCGCCTCCGTCCCCGCCGGCCCCGCCCGCCAGGTTCTCGAAGCGCGTGAACTCGCGAATGAACGCCAGCTTCACCACACCGGTCGGGCCGTTGCGCTGCTTGGCGATGATCAGTTCGGCGGTGCCCGTCGTTTCCGTAGGCGGCGCGTTCTTGTCGGCGTACTGATCCTCGCGGTAGATGAAGATGACGACGTCCGCGTCCTGTTCGAGCGCGCCAGACTCACGCAGGTCGGACAGCTGTGGCCGGTGGTCCGAACGGGTTTCGGACGCGCGGCTCAACTGCGACAGCACCAGAATCGGCACGCGCAGTTCCTTGGCAAGCCCCTTCAGGTTGCGGGAGATCGAGGCCAGTTCAAGCGAGCGGTTCTCGAAGCGCCCGCGCCCCTGCATCAGCTGCACGTAGTCGATGATGATCATGTGCAGGCCGTGCTCGGCCTGCAGGCGGCGGCACTTGGCGCGCATCTCGAGCACGCCAATCGACGGCGTGTCATCGATGAAGATCTTGGCCTCGCTGAGCGTGCCGAGCGCCTGCGACAGCTTGCCCCAGTCACGCTCGCCGAGGAACCCGCCGCGCAGCCGGTGCGCGTCGATGCGCGCCTCACCGGTCAGCATGCGGAGGAACAGCTGCTCCTTCGACATTTCGAGGCTGAAGATACCCACGGTCTTGTCGGTCCTGGTGCCGACGTGCTGCGCCATGTTCAGCACCAGACTGGTCTTGCCCATCGACGGGCGGGCCGCGACGATGACGATGTCCGAGGGCTGCAGGCCCGACGTCATCTCGTCGAGGTCGGTAAAGCCGGTCGGGACACCCGTGACAAGTTCCTTGCGGGAGGCGAGCTTCTCGATGGTGTCAAGGCTGGTCTCGGCAAGGTCCTTCAGCGAGACGAAGCCGTCGCGGATCTTCTTGTCGGCGATCGCGAAGATGGCGCTCTCGGCCTGGTCGAGGATCGTGTCGGCGTCCTCTTCCGCGTCGTAGGCGTTGGTGAGGATCTTGTTGGCCGAATAGATCAGGCTGCGGAGAGTCGACTTCTCCTTGATGATGCGCGCGTAGTGCTCGACGTTCGTCGAGCGCGGCACACCGTCGACCAGCGCCGAAATATAGGCTGGACCTCCGACGGCGTCGAGGTCGCCCGCCTTGTTCAGCGCTTCCTTGAGCGTGATGAGATCGATCGCCTCGCCGCGCTCCGCGAGGTGCACCATTTTGTCGAAGATGCGGCGGTGCGCGTCACGGTAGAAGTCGTTCGAGTCGATCGTCTCAACCGCGGTGTTGAAGGCGTCGTTGTGCAGCAGGATCGCCCCGAGGACCGAGCGTTCGGCTTCGAGGTTGTGCGGCAGCGTGCGATCGGCAACAGCGGCGTCGGCCATGGGAGGAAGCAGCGGTGGAACTCAGAACCTAGAAGTCAGAAGTCGGAACTGGAGAGCGGCGCGCGAAGCGGGCGAGCTGCATCCGAGAGGTAGACGGTAGCAGTACGGCCGCACACGCCGGAAGCCCCCAAAAAAAGAAAACTCGGGTCCGACCCGAAGGTCGAACCCGAGCTTCCGTACCTGTCGAACGAGTGCGGCTATTCGGCCGCCGGTGTGGCAACCGGGGCCGGCGCCGCGGCAGCGCCTTCGGCGACAACCTTCACCTTGATGGTGGCGGTCACGTCGCGATGGAGCTTGATCGGCACATCCACTTCGCCGATCTTCTTGATCGGGTCGGCGAGCTGGAGCTTGCGGCGGTCGATGTCGAAGCCCTTGGCGGCAAGGGCATCGGCGATGTCCGACGTCGTGACCGAGCCGTAGAGGGCCTGGGTATCGCCGACGCGGCGGACGATGACGACTTCGACGTTGGCCAGGCGCTCGGCCTGCGCCTCGACAACCTTGCGTTCGTCGGCTTCCTTCGCGTCGAACTTGGCGCGTTCGCGCTCGACTACCTTCTTGTTGCCCTCGGTGGCGAGCAGGGCGAGCTTGCGCGGCAGCAGGTAGTTGCGCGCGTAGCCGTCGGCGACCTTCACGATTTCGCCACGCCGACCGAGATTGTCCACGTGGTCTCGAAGAATGATTTCCATCTCAATGCTCTCCTGAATTGCAGAATTCAGATTGCAGGTGGAGACCTGCAATCTGCAATTCAAGCGTTAGTCGGTCACGTACGGGACGAGCGCAATCTGACGGGCGCGCTTCAGCGCCGTCTGCAGCTTGCGCTGGTGCATCGCGCACGTACCCGAGATACGCCGCGGCAGGATCTTCCCGCGCTCCGGCACGAACGGCATCAGGAGCTTCACGTCCTTGTAGTTGATGTCGTCGATCTTGTCTGCGCAGAACTTGCAGACCTTGCGACGGCGGAACATCGGCCGACGCTGGCCCTGAGCCTTGTCTGCCGTCTTCTTGTCGCCGCGACCGCGGCCGCCGCCTCCACCCGAGCGTCCTTGTCCGAATGCCATGGTCTAGACCTCCCCCCCGTCAAAGCGATCGTCATCCGCATCGTCGTTGTCCGACGAGCGGCCCTCACCAGGCTGCCGCTGCGGCGGCAGTCCGCGCTTGACGCGGCGGCGCTCCGACTCGCTCTGGCGCTTGGTACGGGTGCGATCCACGACACGCTTTTCTTCGTCGACGCGCACGATCATGTGGCGCAGGACCTGGTCGAGCACCTTGAGACGGCGATCGAGTTCCTTCATGAGATCGCCCGAGCCGTTGATCAGTTCGAGGACGTACACGCCCTCCTTGAAGTGACCAATCTCGTACGCGAACTTGCGGCGGCCCCAGTTCTCGGTCTTCTCGATCTGTCCGTTCAGGCGGGTGACGATCTCCGCCACCTGATCGTGCATCTCGTTGGCCTGGGCTTCCGCCGTTTCCGGGGGAAGGATGTAAATGAGTTCGTATTGCCGGTCTGCCATGCTTGCTCCTCGAGGACACAGCGGGATGACCAGAGGTCAGGGTCCGCCGCGGCCACCACGAATGGTGGCAAGGTTGTTACTTACACTTCACGATCTGACGACGACTTGCGACTGTCGACAGGCGGCGGATTGAAGCGGTTCATCACCACCTCCAGGCCCTCGCCTGCGAAGAGCTCGACAGCGTCCGCGGCCCTGCTGACCACGTCCGCCGCCGCCTCGCGTTCCTCGCGCCCGAACTTCGAGAGCACGTGATCCGCGAGATCCAACGTAGGGTCACCACGACCGACGCCGACCCGCACGCGGGGGAACTCGGCGCCGATGTGCTGGATGATCGACTTCAGGCCGTTATGGCCTCCCGCCGATCCGTTCCGACGCACGCGCAGGCGGCCAAGAGGCAGTTGCACCTCGTCGACCACGACCAGCACGTCCGCCGGATCCAGCTTGTGGAAGGCGGCAATGCGACTGACCGCATCGCCGCTGAGATTCATGTAGGTCTGTGGCTCGACCAGCACGACGCCGCGATTACCGACGACTGCCACGTCCGCCACCGACTTCCACGGACGCAACTGCACGTGCCAGCGCCGCGCGACCTCGTCGAGCACGTCGAACCCGATGTTGTGACGGGTTCCCGCATACTCCCGGCCGGGATTGCCGAGCCCGACGATGGCCTTCATCGCGCGTGGAAGGGGCCAGCCTACTTCTTCTTTTCGGCCTCGGCCTCGTCCTTCTTGCCCTTCTTGATGACTTCGGGTTCGGAGCCGCCGGCGGTGGCGACGTCAGCCGCCGGGGCCGCTTCTTCAGCCTTGGCAAGGATGATGTGCACCAGCATCGTGTCGAGGTCGGTGAGCGCCTGCCACTTCGGGTTCGTGGCGACGTCGCGCACGCGAATACCCTGGTGCACCATCAGATCCGACACGTCAACGTCGACGTGCTCCGGAATGTCCGACGGGAGGCACTCGATCTCGATCTCGCGGCGCACGAACTCGAGCAGGCCGCCCTGCAGCTTGACACCCTTCGACTCGCCCTTCAGCAGGACGGGGATGGTGACCTGAATCATGCGGTCCATCGCGACGCGGTAGAAGTCGACGTGCAGCACCTGGCGCGTGACCGGGTCGAGCTGGAACGCCTTCACCAGCACCTTGGTGTCCACGCCGTCGAGCTTGAGCGAAATGAGCGTGTTGGCGCCCGCCTCGGAGTGGAGGATCTTCAGGAGGGGCTTGGGTGCCACCGAGATCGACGCCGCATCGCGGCTGGCGCCTTCGCTGGCGGCTCCATACACCGTGGCGGGGACCATGCCAGCCTTCCGGGTACGGCGCGCTTCGTTCTTGCCGAATGTCGTGCGGATAGTTGCGTCGAGCAGTGCGTCCATGTCTCTTTCCTAATCTTTCCTGGCGCCTGGAATCTGCAGGCGCGTCTACGATTCCCTGACGTGAGGTCTAGACGAAGAGGCTCGAGACCGAGGTCTCTTCGTGGATGCTCTTGATGGCCTGGCCCAGGAGGCGCGCCACCGACAGCACATGGATCTTGCTGCAGGCCTCGGCCGCCTTGGTCTGCGGGATCGTGTTGGTCACGATCATCGTGTCGATCGGCGACTTCTCGATGCGTTCGATCGCCGGTCCCGACAGCACCCCGTGCACCGCGCAGGCGATCACGCGCTCGGCGCCGTTGTTCTTCAGTGCGATGGCGGCTTTGGTAATCGTGCCTGCCGTGTCGACGATGTCATCCTGGATGATGCAGGTGCGGCCGGCGACGTCGCCGATCACATTCATCACTTCCGCGGTGCCATCGTCGCTGCGCCGCTTGTCGATCACGGCCAATTCGGCACCCAGCCGCTTGGCGTAGGCACGTGCGCGCTCCGCGCCCCCCGCGTCGGGCGCCACCAGCGTGAGCTTGGGCGAATCCAGACGCGTCAGATACTCGATGATGACGGGAGCGGCAAACAGGTGGTCGACCGGGATGTCGAAGAAGCCCTGAATCTGGGCCTTGTGCAGGTCCATCGTGAGAACCCGGTTCGTGCCGGCAGCGCCGAGGATGTTGGCGACGAGCTTTGCCGAGATCGGCACGCGCGGCTTGTCCTTGCGGTCCTGACGGGCGTAGCCGTAGTAGGGAATGACGGCCGTAATGCGGGAGGCCGACGAGCGGCGGAACGCATCGACCATAATCATCAGCTCCATCAGGTGCTGATCGACCGAGCCGGTGTGCGTGGCCGCCGTGGGCTGCACCAGGAAGACATCTTTGCCGCGGATGTTCTCGTCGATCTGGAACGACACCTCGGTGTCCGGGAAACGCCGCAGCCGGGCCGCACCCATCGGCACACCCAGAAATTGCGCGATCTCCCTGGTCAGCTCGACGTGCGCGCTGCCAGAGAAGACCTTCAGTTCACCGAAACCGGTTGCCATCAACGGTTCACCAATCACCAAGAAGCCTCGCGAAAGTGGCTGGGGCGGAAGGATTCGAACCTTCGAATACGGGGTCCAAAGTCCCGCGCCTTACCGCTTGGCCACGCCCCATCATCTGTTCCCAGGGCTCCCGTTCTCAGACCACACACCCGTCCGGCGGAGGCAGCCTCGTGCGAGCACGCTGCCCACATCCATGCCGTGCGTATGTCGGAATGAGAGGTACCGCCCTCAGGAGTGGTAGAAACCACGTGGTGCAAACGGTAATGGTAGTCGATGGGGCGGAACTCTGGCAAGCCGTCACGACGATCTGGATGGCCTTCAGAGTTCCCCGACAGCTTAGCGGAGCGTTGGGGCTGATGCCCTCACGTGCTCGACCCTGCTCGTGGTCCTCGTGACCCAGGCGGAAACCGTCCGGCTCGTGACCGCAGCGGCTGCTCTTGCCGCCGAGGTCCTGTCCCCAAACAGACCGAACACCGCCGAGCCGCTACCCGACATGGCCGCGAACTGCGCGCCGTTACGCCGAAGTGCGCGCACCAACCGGAGGAGGCGCGGATGACGCTCGGCGACCGGACCCTGCAGATCGTTGGTCCACTCATCCTTACGCGAGCTGCGGCCAGCAGCAGGCCCGCCCGATCCCGCACCGCCGGCGGCACGCCACGCCGCGTCCCACCACGCATAGGCGTCCTTCGTGCTGACACCGAAGTCCGGTCGAGCCAGCACAATCCAGGCGCGCGGCATGTCGACCAGAGGAAACAGCAGATCGCCGCGCTCGACGCCCAGCACGGTGCCGCCGGTCAGGAAGAACGCGACATCCGCGCCGAGGTCGCGACCGACGTTCTCGAGCACCTCGTCGGCGAGATCGAGCCGCCAGAGCACCGACAACGCGCGCAGCGCCGCGGCCGCGTCGCTGCTGCCTCCGCCGAGCCCAGCCTGCACCGGCACCCGTTTCGTGACCCGCACCGTCACCCCGTCCGGGCCGCCGCGGCGTCCGGCGGTGCTCCACAGTCGGGCCGCCGCCTTCCACACCAGGTTCGTCTGATCGGCAGGACAGTCGGGGTCGCTACTGATGATGCGGAACGGCCCCGGCACGGCGGAGAAGGTCAGCGTGTCGTGCAGCGCCAGCGACTGGAACGTGGTCCGGAGTTCGTGATAGCCGTCGGCACGAATGCCCAGCACGCGCAGCGTGAGGTTGATCTTGGCGCAGGCCCGCACGCGCACGACGGCCGCTGCCCGCGTCATCGCGACAGCGGTCCGGCCGCGCGCAGTTCGTCGAGCGTGATGGGCTCGGTGCCCGGGGGGACCGACACATGGAATGTCGACGGTTCCAGATCGACGTTCAGCTCGACCTGCGAGAGGGCGAGGCGCAGGTCGAAGCGCTTCGCGTCGTTCGAGACCAGGCGCACGCGGCGCGGCAGGCCATCGACGAAGTCCAGGTAGTCGGCGCGCCAGCCGTCAGCACCGTTGGTGACGACCGAGACGAGCTGCCACGGCGCCGAGGGGCGCTCGCGGCGAAGGTAGCGAAGGCGGTCGCCGCCCACCACACGCCAGCCGTCGCCGAAGGCACGGACGTCGGCCGACGCGGACGTCTCGCGGTCGCAGCCGGTCAGCGTCGACTTCAGGGCAGCGGGACTGAGCGGCACGCCGGCGATGGCATCAAGCACCTCCTCCGGCTTGCCGTGCTCGAGCACGCGGCGGTCACGCGGCAGCAGCAGGGTGGCGTCGCCGTTCGAGGCGCCGATGATGAACGCCGGCGCACCGAACGGTGCTGGCGCCTCGACGTAGAGGGAGGCGGGCTCGGCAAGCCCCACCAGCAACCGCCCGCGGACGCGGCGGCCAGCCACCGACCCGCTCACGCCCACCTCGGCGCTGACCGTCGACACGCGGCGGCACGCGGCCGTGGCCTGCTCGAGCAACGAGGCCGCGTCCGCGACGGGCGTCCCCGGGCCGGCCGGCAACTTCATGAGCGGCGCGCCGCACGACGCCGCGAAGAGCGACGCGGCACACACCAACGCGCGGCAGCTCCTCATTTCCTCGTGAGCTTCTGCTTCGCGTTGCGGATCTTCTTGTCGATGTCGCCGCGGTCGATCGAGTCGAGGTCGCCGGACAGCGCCTTCGTCCACGCCGCGATCGCATCGTCGTAGCGTCCAAGACGGAACAGCACGTCGGCGTAGTGATCCTGCACCAGCGAGTTGGTCGCCATCATCTGCGCCGCACGCTGCAGGTGGTCGAGCGCCATGTCGAACTTGCCGTCCTTGAAGTAGGCCCAGCCGATGCTGTCGAGATACGAGCCATTGTCCGGGTCGAGGGCCAGGGCGCGCTTGATGTAGTCGACCGATTCGTCGAGGCGCTCGCCGCGCTCGGCCAGCATGTAGCCGAGGTAGTTGAGGGCGGGCGCGTTGTCCGGCTCCTTGGAGAGCAACTGGCGGAACACCGCTTCCGATTCCGCGAACTTCTTCTGGCGATCGAGCACCGTGCCCAGCTCGAAGCTGATCCCCGTTTCGGCCGGGAACTTCGCCTGCGCGTCCTGCAGCACCTTCACCGCCTGCGCGCCACGGTTCGCATCGGTGTAGACCTGCGCCATGGCAACGAATGCGTCGGGGTCGTCCTGCTTGCGGCGGAGGAACTCCTCCATCGCGGCCACACCCTGATCCACCTTGCCGCCGCGACGGAGCGCCGTCGCCTCGAGGTTGGCCAGGCGCAGATCGTCGGGGCTCTGCGCTCGCGCGGCGCGCACGGTATCGACCGCCGCCGGGAAATTCTTCGCCGCCATCTGGGCGCGAACGAGATACGTGATCATCGACCCGTCATTCGGCGCGAGCTTGCGTGCATCCTCGAACGTCTGGATCGCCTTGTCGTACTGGCCCAGTTCCTGATAGGCAAAGCCGAGATGCGGCAGCAGCATGCCGAGCGCGAACGCACCGTTGGCCGTGCCGCGGAATTGCCCCACGGCAGGAGCCAGCGCGTCGACCACGCCCTGGAATTTCCGCTGCTCCTCGAGCGCCTCGGACAACACGAAATAGCCGCGCGGGTTCCGCGCATTCACCCCAATCACCTTGCGCGCCGCTGCCTCCGCCGCCGCGGCGTCGCCAGCGCGACGCTCGAACTGCGAGAGCAGCAGCAGGGCGCTTTCGTTGCTGGCGTTCATCGTCAGCGCTTCGCGCACCAGGTCGCGGCCGCGCAGCAAGTCGGCGCGACTGCCGGTATTGATCAGCATCGACGCCAGGCTGACGCGCAGGTCGAAGCTGCGGGGTGAGGCCTTCAGGGCGAGTTCGTAGGCACCCGCCGCATCCACCCACCGCCGTTCGCGCGCATAGAGGCTGGCGAGCGACGAATAGAGCTGCGGGTTGTCGGGCGCCGACTCCTCGAGCCAGGTGACGGCTTCGCGCGACTTGCCGGCCCCGGTGTAGGCCTCCATCAAGAGCGACGGGCCATCGCGCCATGCCGGCGCTTCCTTGACGATGTCGGCGAGCAGGGGGATGGCCTTGTCGAACTGCTCGGCGGCGACATAGAGACGGCTGAGCAGCGCGCGAACGTCGATGTCGGTGAGCTTGGCCGGCGTCTCGAGCGACTTCTCGAGGTGCTCGATGGCACTGGTGACGTGCTCCTGCTGCTGCGCGCGCCCGGCGCGCGTGTCCGGCGCGTTGCCCGCGAGACCGGCGTGCACCTGCCCGAGCACACGGTGCGCCTGCTTGTTGGTGTCGTCCACCTTCAGCGCCTGTTCGGCCGCGCCCTGCGCGTCGACCGGACGGTTCTCGCCGAAAAACAACTCGGCCAGTTCAGCCGGAATGGTGGCGGACGCCGGGTCGAGCGTGATCGCGCGCCGATAGGCGGCAATCGCCTCGTCGGTCTTGCTCTCGTCGGCGAGCACATGCGCCTGGAGGAACTGGGCATACGCTTCAGCCGTGCGATCCGGCGTGGGAGCCGGCGGCGTGGCCTGCTGGCGCGGTGCCGCCTGACGAGTCTGTCCAGCTGCAACAAGCGGCGCCGACGCGCCGAGGACGGCGACCAGGACCACGATTTTCATACGGGCGATTGTTCCATAAAAGGCGGAAGGTGTCATATAGTCCGGGCATGGCCGTCGACCCGGAATTGCTGGAAATTCTCGCGTGTCCCAACTGCAAAACGCCCGTCACGCTCGTGAAGGATGGCGCCGCCCTGAAGTGCGCCACCTGCCACCGTGTCTATCCGATCAAGGACGATATTCCGGTGATGCTCGTCGACGAGGCCACCATCGAACCGTGAGATGTCAGATTGCGGATTTCAGAATGCAGATTGGACTGCTGGCTGGATCTGCAGTCGGCGCGGCCGCGAACGTCGAATCTTCACGCTGAACTCTGAAGTCTGCATTCGCTTTGAAGATCCTGTTGGTGCGACTGCGGCAGATTGGCGACGTCGTCTTCACGACGCCGACGTTTGCCGCCCTGCGCGACCACTTCCCATCCGTCCGCCTCACCTATCTCGTCGAACCCGCCGCAGCGCCGGTCGTTGCGGCCAATCCTGACCTGTCCGCGGTCATCGTTGCGCCACGCGCCTCGGGCGCGCGTGGGTTGATCGCCGACCTCGCGCTCGGCCGTCGGCTCGCCCGGGAACGGTTCGACATCGCGCTCGATTTCCACGGCGGCCCCCGCGCCTCGCTGCTCACCTGGCTGAGCCGCGCGCCGCGGCGCGTCGGCTACGACGTGTCAGGCCGCTCGTGGATGTACACCGAGCGCGTCGCCCGGCCGCGGGAGCTGCGCGCGAGACACTCGGTGGAGAACCAGTGGGATCTGCTGACGGCGATCGGCGTGCCGCCGCCCGACCGCGGCCGCTATCCGGTGGTGATGCCACTGCTGAACGACGCCGTAGCCCGGGTGCGGGAGCGCCTCGCCACCCACGGCGTCACCCCCGACTCCCGCATTGTCGTGATGCACGTCAGCGCGGGAAACCCGTTTAGGCGGTGGCCGCTCGAGGCATTTGCCGCCGTGGCGGCAGCGCTGCCAGCGGTCGACCCACGCGTGCGGGTGATCGTCACGTCCGGGCCATCGGAAGCCGATGCCGCGGCGCAGGTGATCCGGGAAGCGCGCGAGCGGCTCGAGCCCGCCGGTCGCGAACAGGTGCTCGCCTGCGGCGAGTTTTCGCTGGCTGAACTCCGGGCGCTCGTGGAGGTGGCCGCGCTCTACATCGGCGGCGATAGCGGGCCGATGCACGTTGCCGCCACGAGTCGGGTGCCGATGGTGTCGCTCTACGGCCCGACGCTTCCCGCGCGCTCCGACCCCTGGCGCGCCGCCAGCCTGCCGGCCCTGCCGGTCGAGGTGCACGGACTGAGCTGTCGCCCCTGCGATCAGCGCGTCTGCGAACCGGGCGACTTCCGCTGCCTCGGACGGATTCTGCCAGGCCAGGTGATCGACGCGGCCACGCAGTTGCTCACGCGGAACGGCTAAGATTGGGACCGCACCATGACGAACGCTGACGCGCTCCGGCCGGACCATGCGCACGACACGGCGGCGTCCGGGCACCTGCTCGAGTCGCTCGGCATCGCAGCGCTCTTCGGTGTCGCGGTCTTCACGCAACTGTCGATTGCCATCGCGCAGGCGCTGCTGTTCATCGCCCTCGTCTGCTGGGCGACCCTGGTTGTGGTTCGTCGCGAGCGGATCGAGGTGCCGGCGTTCTTCTACCCGCTCCTCGCCTACGCCGGCTGGACGCTGCTGTCGGCGGCCTTCTCGCTCGACCCACGCGCCAGCTTCGCCGACTGCAAGCAGCTCGCGCTGTTCCTGGTGGTTCCGGCTACCTACCGGCTCATCAACGCGCCTCGCAGCGCTACGATGCTGACGGTGATCATGTCGGTCGGCGCGGCGACTGCCGCTTACGGCATCTTCCAGTACGGCCTGCTCCACTACGACCAGTTGAACCAACGCCCGCAGGGGACGCTCGGTCATTACATGACCTACTCCGGCCTGCTGATGCTGGTCATCGGCACAGCCCTGGCCAAGCTGCTGTTCGACTCGAGCGAGAAGGCGTGGCCGGCCCTCGTGATGCCGGCGCTGCTGCTGGCGGTGGCACTGACGTCGACGCGCATGGCCTGGGTTGGTGTCTGCGCGGCGGCGGCGGTTCTGCTCATCGTGAAGGACTTCCGCCTGCTCGCCATCCTGCCGATCGTCGGCGCCATCACGATTGCCGCGGCCGGTCCCGCCATCACGCAGCGGCTGATGTCGATGTTCGATGCGAAGGACCCAACGCGACGCGACCGCATCGCGATGCTGCTCGAAGGTCAGCACATGGTGCGCGACCATCCGCTGTTCGGCGTCGGGCCGAACATGGTCGAAGTGGTCTACCCGCAGTACCGCATCGCGGCGGCTGTGGAAAAGGTGAATCCGCACCTCCACAACGTGCCGATGCAGATCGCCGCGGAGCGCGGACTGCCGGCGCTGGTCCTCTGGCTCGGCTTCCTCGGCACCTTGCTGCGCGGGCTCTACCTGCGGCTGCGGACAACCCGTCCACGCACGACATCGGCGGCCGCGCTGGCGTCGGTGGTCGGGATGCTGGCAGCCGGGATGTTCGAGTACAACTTCGGCGACTCCGAGTTCCTCATGCTCTTCCTGGTGCTGATCACGCTGCCCTTCGCCGTCATGCGGCCAGGCGCCACCGACACGGCCGACGCATGACCCTTCCTCCACTCGACTCCGCTCGCGCGCGCACCCTCGTGTCGCGCTTCGCCAACCGGCACGTCCTCGTGGTTGGCGACGTCATGGTCGACCGCTTCATTGTCGGGACGGTAACGCGCATCTCACCTGAGGCGCCGGTGCCGGTGGTGAGGTTCGAGAGCGAGCATTCGCGCCTGGGCGGCGCGGCGAACGTCGCCCACAACATCGCGGCGCTTGGCGCGAAGGTCACCCTGGTCGGCCTGGTCGGCACGGACGCCACGGCGGCGCGCCTGCGCGAGCAACTCGAGGCGGCCGGCCTGTCGTCGGCTGGGCTCGTCGATGATCCGTCACGTCCGACCGTCGAGAAGGTGCGCATTATCGCCGGTCGCAACCAGCAGGTGGCGCGCATCGACTACGAGGAGGACCGCGACGTCAGCGGCGACGTCGAAGTGCGGCTCAGTGAGCATGTAGCGCGGCTTGGCGCGCATGCCGACGTGCTGCTGGTGTCCGATTACCTCAAAGGCAGCATCACCCGCGCGGTGATGGCGACGCTGCTGTCGCTGAAGCAGAAAGGGGTACCGCTGCTGGTCGACCCGAAGATCCCGCACCTCGAGTGCTATCGCGGCGCCACCCTCGTCACCCCCAACAACCATGAGGCCGAAGTGGCCACACATCGGCTCATTCGCACCGATGCGGACGCGCAGGCGGCAGCGCTCGACTTCCGCGCCCGCGCCGGGTGCGAGTCGGTGCTGATCACCCGCGGTGAACACGGGATGTGGTTGTCGAGCGAGGTGGCCGAGGGCGCGGTGCCGGCAACGGCGCGCGAAGTGGCAGACGTGACTGGCGCCGGCGATACGGTGGTGGCGACGCTGGCGCTCGCCATGGCCGCCGGCGGTTCCCTCGCCGAAGCCGCCGTCCTGGCCAACCATGCCGCAGGTGTGGTGGTGGCGAAGTTCGGACCGGCCACCGTCACGCCCCATGAGTTGCTCGGAGCGCTGGAGTAGGGCCGGTTCCGCTCTTCGTCAGTGCCTGAAGTGACGGCGTCCGGTGAAGATCATCGCGAGCCCCTGCTCGTCGGCGGCGGCAATCACCTCGGCGTCACGCACGGACCCGCCGGGTTGCACCACCGCCGTCGCGCCCGCGGCAGCCACGGCGTCCAGCCCGTCGCGGAACGGGAAGAAGGCGTCGGACGCGGCAACGGAACCGGCCAGCGGCTTCGACGGATCGGCCGCCGACGCGCGGGCCTTCATGACGGCGACGTTCACCGCATCGACACGACTCATCTGCCCGGCGCCAATCGCCAGCGTGCGGCTGGCATCGGTGAAGATCACCGTATTCGACTTCACGTGGGCACCCACTCGCCACGCGAACCGCAACGCTTCCCACTCTGCCGCGGTCGGCTGACGCTTCGTCACCACCTTCACGCCGTCTGGCAACGCATCGGGCGTCCACGGCTGGCGCGCTTCGGCCACGAAGTCGCGCTCCTGCGCGAGCATGGCGCCGAGGATGCTGCGGAACTCCACGCCGGCTGAGCGCAGCGTCTCGAAGTCGGCGACGACAACGCGCATGTTCGCCTTCTTCGCGAGAATCGGCCTTGCCGCATCATCTACGGACGGGACGATGACCGCTTCGATGAACGTCGACACGATTGCTTCAGCGGCCGCCACGTCAAGGGTTCGGTTCAGGGCCACGATGCCGCCGAAGGCCGACAGGCTATCGGCCTCGCGGGCGCGGATGTAGGCGTCGGCCGCCGACGAGCCGATCGCCGCACCGCACGGGTTCGTGTGCTTGATGACCACGGCCGCCGGTTCGTCGAACTCGAGCGCGATGCGGGCGGCCGCGTCGAGGTCCAGCAGGTTGGTGTACGACAGTTCCTTGCCCTGCAGGATGGCGGCAACGCCGAGCCCGGAGGCGGAGGCCTGCGGACCCGTGCCGTACCACGCCGCCTTCTGGTGTGGGTTCTCGCCGTAGCGCAGGTCGCGGAGTTTCTCGAGCGACAGGCCGACCGAGGCGCCGAGCGGCGCCGACGGGCCGCGTTCGAACTGCTCGCCGGTCAGGGTGACCTCGGCCAACGTCTTCGTGATGGCCGTGTCGTAGGACGCCGTGTGTGCCAGCGCCTTCCGCATCAGTTCGAAGCGGAACGCGAGAGTCGGGCCTTCGTCGAGCGAGGACAGCAACTGCGGGTAGTCGGCCGGGTCGACCACTACCAGCACCCCGCGGAAGTTCTTGGCAGCGGCACGCACCATGGACGGACCGCCGATGTCGATCTCTTCGACCAGCGCATCGAAGCGCGTGGCCGGATTCGACGCCGCCTTCACGAAAGGATACAGATTGACCACCACGACGTCGACGAGTGCGAGCCCGTGCGCCTCGAGGGCGGCGAGGTCGTCGGCGCGGTCGCGGCGGGCGAGGATGCCGCCGTGCAGGGCCGGATGCAGCGTCTTCACGCGGCCATCCATCATCTCGGGAAAGCCGGTGACCTCGGACACGTTGGTGACCGCGAGGCCCGCGTCAGCGAGGGTCTTCGCGGTGCCGCCGGTCGACACCAGTTCGAAGCCGCGCGACGCGAGTCCGCGGCCTAATTCCACGATTCCTGTCTTGTCCGACACGCTGAGAAGGGCTCTTGGCATAGGTATAAAAGTCCAGTATTATCTCCCCCGACGCCGGGCGGGCCTGGCGCCGTAGGGAAAAGGCCGCACACTGCGGCCTTTTTTATTGCTCCGCTGCTCTCACACTCCGGCCGCTGCCGGGACGACGTGGAAGCCTCGGGGTTGGTTTACTGACGCGACACATCGTCACGTCACAGCAAGCAGGAATTAGAACGATGCGTATCACAGGCAAGGTCAAGTGGTTCAATAACGCCAAGGGTTACGGTTTCATCGAGCGCGACGGAGGCAGTGACGTCTTTGTTCACTACTCGGCGATCCAGGGCGATGGATTCCGCTCGCTCGAAGAAGGCCAGGCGGTTGAGTTCGAAATCGTTGACGGCCCGAAGGGCCCGCAGGCCGGCAACGTTACCAAGATCTAGTCACTGACCCGGTGGGGGCGCGGGACTTCGGTTCCGCGCCCGAGCTGTTTCGGTTCCCCGCTTCCCCCCGCTCGTTCCTCGCAATTCCAACGAACTCAGTTCTGGTCGCCCTGCTTCACGCGCGCCGCGTGATCGCCCTCGTGCGCCGACCTCCCTTTCAGCGCCCGGGCCGTGAAGTTGACCTTGCCGTCCTTCACCGCCACTCGGAACGCCACCTCGGGACTACCTGACGCCTTCATCTTCTCGACCTGCGATTTCACCAGGTCGGCGAACTTGTGGAACGGGACCGGCGCCGCGCCAGACTCGCGGCGCGCGCTCGCGAGCGATTCGTAGAGGTCCTCGAGCTTCCGCATCTCGTGCGCCGGATCCTGGAAGGCCGCGACATGGACCACGCGGGTCTCCTTCGCCTCCGGCTTGTCGGCGCGAGGCTTCGCCGCCGCCTGTGCGAACGGCCCTGGCCGTCCCTCTTCACGCGCGCGCTGGCCGCGATCCCAGAGATCGATGAAGGCCGAATAGCGCGACTGGAGCGTAAGAAAGCGGAAGCGGATCCCGGTGTTCTGGATGTGACCGCGATCCAGCTTCTTGACTGCGGTCTCCACCTTGGTGCGCGTCTCCCAGGGCGGCTTCGGGAGGCGGCCGGCGAAGAACATGTTGTACTCCGCCTCGAGCTGCTTCAGGTCGGTCTCGAGCCGCGCCAAGTCCCGTTCGATGTCAGTCTGGGCCACGGATAGTTATCGCGGAAGGAGGAACCACACCAGCGGCAGCCAGAGTTCGCGGGCGTACGGCACCGGACGATCGTCGATCAGCACCTCGGTGGCGTGCGCGGTGCCGACCACCTGGAAGACGTCGCGCAGCCGGCCCGCATCGGTCGAGAGGAATCGCACGCGGTAGCGGTGCGTGTTGCCGGCGCCGGTCTCACGGAATTCAGCCGCGCCGCGAGCAAGCTCGAGCGCGCGGGCGAACGCGGGATGCTCGAGCACCGGGAAGACGAGGGTGATGGAGAACGGACGGCCGGTGCTGCCGAACAGCGCCTCGTGCAGATCGGGGTCGAGCGAGGCAAGCTCCTCGTCGCTGGGCTGCTCGGACAGTTCGGCGTACGGCCAGAAGCGCTCGAGTGGGCGGAATTTCGGTGGTTCCGGAGTCATGACCGTCCTGGCAGAGCCGTTAGCATACCATTGACGTCGTGAACTTCTCTTCGGCAGACGTGATCGGCTCAGCGGCGGGAACGCTCACCACGGTCGCCTTCATTCCGCAGGTCGTGCGAGCCTGGAAGACCGGGTCGGTCGAGGACCTGTCGCTCTGGATGCTGCTGGCGTTCACCACCGGCGTCGGCCTCTGGACGGTCTACGGCGTGGTCACCGCTGCGGTGCCGCTCATCATCACGAATGGGCTGACGTTCATCCTCGCGCTGATGCTGCTGGCGATGAAGCTCAAGGCCTCCTAGAAGATCGTTCCAATCGACGCCGCGGCCCAGTTCATCACCTGCGTCGGCAGCACGCCGAGGTAGACCACGATGATGGCCGACACCAGCAGCGCTGCGCCGGCGAGCTTGGGCACCGACGGCAGGTGCATCGGTGCGGCGGCTGGCGTCATGAACATCATGACGATCACGCGCAGGTAGAAGAACACCGACACCACGCTCGTCAGCACGCCGATGATGGCCAGCCACGAATAGCCCGCTTCCATCGCCGCGGTGAAGACGTACCACTTGGCGATGAAGCCGCCGAACGGCGGGAACCCGCCGAGCGACAACAGGAAGATGGCCATCAGCATGGCGAGTTGCGGATGCTCGGTCCACAGGCCGGCGTAGTCGCGGATCTGGTCGCGCGGACGATCGTTCGTCTCGAGCATGCCGATGATGCCGAAGGCGCCGAGGTTGGTCACCGCGTAGGTCAGCAGGTAGAAGAGGATGGCGCTCTTCGCCGTCTGGTTGGCCGACACCAGCGCCAGCAGCAGGTAGCCGCCGTGGGCGATGCTCGAGTAGGCGAGCATGCGCTTGATGCTCGTCTGCACCACGCCCACCACGGTACCAATCACCATCGTCGCCGCCGCAATGACCCAGAGCACCTGGCTCCAGTCGTCGTGCATCGACTCGAACGAGGTCAGGAAGACGCGGGCAAACGCGGCGAAGGCCGCAGCCTTCACACCCGTGGACATGAAGCCGGTCACCGGCGGCGGCGCGCCTTCGTAGGCGTCGGGCGTCCACATGTGGAACGGCACCGCTGACACCTTGAAGGCGAAGCCGACGAGCAGGAGTCCCATGGCCACCAGGTGAATCGGACTCGAGGCGAGCGAGGTGGTCGAGAACGCCTCGGCGACGCGATCGAGCTTCGTGCTGCCGGTCAGGCCGTAGGTAAGCGCGATGCCGTAGAGGAAGAACGCACTGGCGAAGGCGCCGAGCAGGAAGTACTTGAACGCCGCCTCGATCGCCACGGGCGAATCGCGACGAATGCCGGTAAGCACGTAGACGGCGAGCGACAACACCTCGAGCGCCAGGAAGATGACCAGCAGATCAGTGGCCATCGCCATCAGGATCATGCCGCCGAGCGCGAACAGCATCAGGGCGTAGTACTCGCCGGCGGGCAGCCCTTCGCGTTCGACCGTTGGGATCGACAGCGCCAGCGAGAGCAGCCCGACGATGATGAGGGTCCAGGTGACGAACAGCCCGTAGTTGTCGGCGATGACCACGCCGAAGCTCTCGGCCTTGTGGTTCCAGAGCAGGAACGTCGAGGCAGCGGCACCGATGAGGCCGATGATCCCCAGCGGGGCAATCGGCATGCGTTCGCCCGGCGAACGGAAAGCTTCAGCGACCATCGCCGCGATGGCGGCGGCGAAGACGCACATCAGCGGCACGAGCGCGTGAATGGCGTCCATGTTCATCGCCCCACCTCGGCGGACACCGGTGCAGCCTGCACCAGCGTCGAACTCGGCGTCACCGGCTCGGCCTGCACGCGAATCTGCGCGCCGCGCCGGACCTGCGCCAGCATCTTCTCGATGGACGGCGCCATCGGCTTCAGGAAGATATTGGGCAGCACACCCATCAGCACGGACACCGCGATGACCGGCACGAGGATGGCCCACTCACGCGGCTTCAGGTCGGGCAGCGACTTGTTCTTCTCGCTGACCTCGCCGTAGTTCACGCGCTGGAACATCCACAGCATGTAGGTGGCCGAGAGGATGACGCCGGTGGCGGCGAAGGCCGCGAACGTCGGGTTCCACGCGAACGCACCGAGCAGGATGAGGAACTCGCCGACGAACCCGTTCAGCCCGGGCAGGCCGATCGACGACAGCGTGATGATGAGGAAGGCGGCCACCAGGTGCGGCGTCACCTTCTTCAGGCCGCCGAACTCCGCGATGAGGCGCGTGTGGCGCCGGTCGGAGAGCATGCCGACGATGAGGAAGAGCCCGCCGGTGCTGATGCCGTGGTTCAGCATCTGGTAGACCGCGCCCTGCACGCCCTGCGTGTTCATCGCCGAGATGCCGAGCACCACGAAGCCGAGGTGGCTCACCGACGAGTAGGCCACCAGCTTCTTCATGTCCGGCTGGACCATGGCGACGAGGGCGCCGTAGATGATGCCGATGACCGCGAGCAGCGCCAGGTAGGGGGCGAAGTAGGTGGCGGCTTCCGGGAACAGCGGGAAGGCGAAGCGCACCAGGCCGTAGGTGCCCATCTTCAGCAGCACGCCGGCAAGGATGACCGAGCCGGCAGTTGGCGCCTGCACGTGCGCGTCGGGCAGCCAGGTGTGGAACGGGAAGAGCGGCACCTTGATGGCGAACGCCAGCGCGAAGGCCAGGAAGAACCAGAACTGCACGTTCGACGGAATCGACAGCTCGTAGAGCTTCAGCAGGTCGAAGCTGTAGCTGCCGGTCTGCTGGCTGTGCAGGACAGCCAGGCCAAGGATGGCCAGCAGCATCAGCACGCTGCCCGCCATGGTGTAGAGCAGGAACTTGATCGAGGCGTAGATGCGGTTGTCGTAGCCCCAGATCCCGATGAGGAAGTACATCGGGATGAGCATCGCGTCCCAGAAGATGTAGAAGAGGAACAGGTCGAGCGAGACAAAGACGCCGATCATCGCGGCTTCGAGCAGCAGCACGATCATGCAGAACGCGCGCGTCCGCCTGTGCACCGACTCCCATGAGCACAGCAGCGAGAGCGGCGTCAGGAAGCCGGTGAGAACGAGGAGGAACAGCGTGATGCCGTCGACGCCGACGGCGTAGCTGACCCCGAACGCCGGAATCCACGCGTGCCGTTCGACGAACTGGAAGTCGGCCGACGTGGGATCGAAGCGCAGCCACAGGAGAAGCGTGACCGCGAACACGACCAGGGAGATGCCCAGCGCCAGGTTCCGGATGAGACCCTCGTTCGCCTCGTCGTCGCGCACCAGGAACAACAGGAGCGCGCCGAGAATCGGCAGGACGATAAGAGATGTGACTATCGGCATGTCTCTTTACAGCTCAACGCGACAGGTAGTACCCGAACACCAGGACGGCGCCCAGGAGCAGCGAGGCTGCATACGCGCGGACCGAACCGGTCTGGAGCCGGCGCAGCAGCTGGCCGAGCCCTCCCACCGATTCCGCGGCGCCGTTCACGGCACCGTCGATTCCGTTGGCGTCCACGACCTTCCAGAGCACCTGCTCTGACCCGATCTTGATCGGCTGGACGATGGCCGCGTCGTAGGCCTCGTCCACGTAGTACTTGTTCAGCAGCACCGTGCGCAGGCCCGAGAACGACCGCGCCACCGACTCGGCGCGGCGCGGGTCGGCCACGAAGAAGAACCAGGCGAGGCCGATGCCGCCAAGGGCGACGACCGACGACAGGCCCATGAGGCCGAGTTCGACGCCCGTGCTCTCCGCGTGTGCGCCCTCACCACCATGGTCGGCCGCGACCGGTGCGGCGGCGTCCGTCGGTTCCAGGGTGCGCGTCGCCTCGGACGCGTTCGCCGCCATGTGCGGCGCGGTCAGGCTTGGCTCCAGCCACTTCTCGAGGCGGTTCGACCCGCCGAGCGCGTGCGGCAGGCCGATGTAGCCGGCCAGAATCGAGCCAACCGTCAGCGCGATCAGCGCGAACGCCATCGGCTTCGGCGCGTCGTGCAGGTGGTTGCCGTGCCCGTGGGCATCGTGTCCGCCATGACCGTCCGCGTCATGTCCGTGCGCGGCGGCCGGCGTGCGGCTCTCGCCCCAGAAGGTGAGGAACACGAGGCGGAACATGTAGGTCGCGGTCATCAGCGACGTCAGCATGCCGACGACCCACAGCACCGTGTGGCCACCCGCGTAGGTCTTGAAGAGGATCTCGTCTTTGCTGAAGAAGCCGGCCAGGCCGGGGACGCCGGCGATGGCGAGCGACCCGATCAGGAACGTCCAGTAGGTGATCGGCAGCTTGTCCTTCAGGCCGCCCATCTTGCGGATGTCCTGCTCGCCGGAGAGGGCGTGGATGACCGCGCCAGAGCCGAGGAAGAGCAGCGCCTTGAAGAACGCGTGCGTGTAGAGGTGGAAGATGCCGGCGGTGTAGGCGCCGACGCCCATCGCCAGGAACATGTAGCCCAGCTGCGACACCGTCGAGTAGGCCAGCACGCGCTTGATGTCGTTCTGGACCAGGCCGATCGTGCCGGCGAAGAACGCCGTGGCGGCGCCAACCACCGCAACAATCATCAACGTGTCGGGCGCGACGCTGAACAGCACCGCGTTGCGGCCGATCATGTAGACGCCCGCCGTCACCATCGTCGCCGCGTGGATGAGGGCCGAGACCGGCGTCGGGCCTTCCATGGCGTCGGGCAACCAGATGTAGAGCGGAATCTGGGCCGACTTGCCGGTGGCGCCAACGAAGAGCAGCAGCGTCGCCAACGACACCGTGCCGAACACCACCTCGGGGCTCAGCATCGAGGCCTGATGCGCAATCTCCTGGAAGTCGACCGAGCCAAACTTCACGAAGAGCATCAGCACGCCGAGGATGAAGCCGAAGTCGCCGATGCGGTTGACGATGAACGCCTTCTTGCCCGCATCCGACGCCGACTTCTTCGTGTAGTAGAAGCCGATGAGGAGGTAGGAGCAGAGGCCGACGCCTTCCCAGCCGACGAACATCACCAGGAAGTTCGAGCCAAGGACGAGGACGAGCATGAACGAGGCGAACAGGTTCAGGTACGAGAAGTAACGCGCGTACTCCGAATCCGGCTCCTCGTGCATGTACGAGGTCGAGTAGATGTGGATGAGCGAGCCGATGCCGGTGATGACCAGGATCATCAGCGCTGACAGCGGATCGAGCCGCAGCGTGAAGTCGGCGGTGAAGTTGCCGGCCGTAATCCAGGTGAACGCCGTGTTCACGATGGCGCGCGACTCTTCGGGCAGCCCGGCGAGCTGGATGACCGACGTGACGGCGACGACGAACGAGGCGACCATCACCGCGACGGCGACGAGGCCCGAGGCCGACTTCGAGAGGCGCTTGCCGATGCAGGCGTTGATCAGGAAGCCGAGGAACGGAAAGAGCGGGATGAGGAGCAGCATCATCGCGGCGTTACCACTTCAGCGCCGTGAAGGCGTCAGGGTTGAGCGACTCGCGGTGCCGGAACAGCGCGATCACGATGGCCAGTCCGACCGCGGCTTCGGCCGCGGCGACGGTCATCACGAAAAAGACGATGATCTGCCCTTCAACCGTGCCGAAGGCGCGCCCGAATGCGACGAACGTCAGGTTGACCGCGTTCAGCATGATCTCGATCGAGAGCAGGATCGTGATCAGGTTGCGGCGGAGGAACACGCCCGCCGTGCCGATGGTGAAGAGCACCGCCGAAAGAATCAGGTAATCGTTGAGCGACGGCATCAGCGTTTCTCCGCCGGCTGGTCTTCGCGGCGCGCCATCAGCACGGCGCCGACCATGGCCACCAGGATGAGGACCGAGGTGACTTCGAACTGGAACGCGTAGTCGGTGAAGATCGCATACCCGAGCGCCGACAGCGAGGTGGCCGGGGTATTGGAGAAGGAACTCGGCGGCACCGAGCGCGAAAGTGCCCAGGCCAGTTCGCCGAGCAGCGCCACCGCCAGCCCGGCGCCGAAGCGCATCGGCCCGGGCCGCAGCATCGGGTGGGTCTTCTCGTCGAAGTCGGTGTCCTCGTGCGGGGCGTTCAGGAGCATGACCACGAAAAGGAAGAGCACCATGATGGCGCCCGCATACACGATGATCTGGACGGCAGCGGCGAACGGCGCGTCGAGCAGGATGTAGAGCCCTGACAGCGCGCCGAACGAGGTGATGAGCAACAGCACGCTGTACACCGGGTTTCGCTGCGCGATGACGAGCAGCGACGCGATGACCGCGAGTGCGCCGAAAAAGTAGAAGGGCATGTGCGTCAGAGTCCGAAGTAGAGCACGGCGGCCGCCGTCGCAATCAGGTTGAGCACAGAGGCGGGCAGCAGGACCTTCCAGCCGAACGCCATGAGCTGGTCGTAGCGGTAGCGCGGCAGCGACCAGCGCATCCAGATGTAGAAGAACAGCAGCACGCTGATTTTGGCGAGGAACACCAGCCAGCCGAGCGACTCCGGCACGAACGGGAACCACCAGCCGCCGAGGAACAGGTCGGTGGCCACGGCCGAGACCGTCACCATGTTGATGTACTCGGCCAGGAAGAACATGCCGAAGCTCATCGAGCTGTACTCGGTGTGGTAGCCGGCCACCAGTTCCTGTTCCGCTTCCGGGAAGTCGAACGGCGCACGGTTGGTTTCCGCGATGCCGGCGGTGAAGAAGATCAGGAAGCCGAGCGGGTTGAACCACACGTACCAGTGGAACTGCGGAATGACGCCGAACAGCGCGCCCGACTGCCCGTTCACGATATCGCGGAGCGACATCGAGTTGGCGAGCACCAGGACGGCGGCCAGGGCCATGCCGTACGAGAGCTCGTAGCTGATCATCTGCGCCGACGAGCGCAGGCCACCGAGCAGCGAGTACTTGCTGTTCGAACTCCAGCCGGCGAGCACGATGCCGTAGACGCCCATCGAGGTGATGGCGAAGACCACCAGCACACCGACGTTGACGTCGGCGACGTGCAGCGGCAGCGGCTGGGTGAGCAGACCGAGCAGCGTCGTGCTGCCGCCGAACGGGACCACCGCGAACGCCGCGAAGGCCGCCGTGGCGGAGATGATTGGCGCCAGCGCGAAGAGGAGCGGGTCGGCCGCTGCCGGTCGCAGTTCCTCCTTGAAGAGGAGCTTGACGACGTCGGCAATCGGCTGCAGCAGGCCGGCGTAGCCGACGCGCGTCGGACCGACGCGCTGCTGCAGGTAGGCCGCGACCTTGCGCTCCATGTAGACCATCACCGCGGCGGACAGCTGAAGCGCCACCCAGACGACGACGCAGATGCCGACCTGGGCGATGACGAACGAGTTCTCGGCGACGAAGGCGAACATCAGTGCGCTCCCACCGGCTGCCGCGCGCGCCAGTCGGCCGGGCAGGTGCAGCGGCCTTCACGGACATGCGCTTCGTATTCGTGGCGGAAGTGCTTGATGGTGGTCAGCACCGGCGTGACCGCCGCGTCGCCGAAGGCGCACAGCGTCTTGCCGCCGACGTTGGCAGCCACGCTCGACAGCAGGTCGATGTCGCGCATCGCGCCCTGGCCGCTCTCGATCTTGCGGAGCAGCTTGAACAGCCAGTCGGTGCCTTCGCGGCACGGCGTGCACTTGCCGCACGACTCGTGGCGATAGAAATGGAGCAGGTTCTCGGCGAGCCACACCATGCAGGTGGTGTCGTCGAGCACGATGGCGCCGGCCGAGCCGAGCATCGAGCCGGCCTTGACGACGCCGTCGAAGCTGGCCTGGGTGTCGAGCTGGTCGGGCAGCAGGATCGGCACCGACGAGCCGCCGGGAATGACCGCCTTCAGCGTGTGGCCGTCGCGCATCCCCTGGCAGTACTGCTCACCGAAGATGAGTTCCTTCAGGGTGATGTCCATCGACGCCTCGTAGACGCCGGGGCGCTTGACATGGCCGCTGATCGAATAGAGCTTGGGGCCGCCGTTCTTCTCCGGCCCGAGCGCCGCGAACCACTCCGGCCCGTGCTGCACGATGAGCGGCACGTTGGCGAGCGTCTCGACGTTGTTCACCGCCGTCGGGCAGCCGTAGAGGCCGTAGACCGCCGGGAACGGCGGCTTGTTGCGTGGCTGCGCGCGCTTGCCCTCGAGCGACTCGAGCAGCGCGGTTTCCTCGCCGGCCTCATAGGCGCCGGCGCCGCGGTGCACGTAGACCTCGCAGTCGAAGCCGGTGCCGAGGATGTTCTTCCCGAGGTAGCCCTTGGCGCGCGCCGCGGCGATGGCGTCCTCGAGCACTTGCTGGACGTGGAAGAACTCGCCGCGGATGTAGATGTAGGCGACCTTGGCGCCAATCGCGTAGCAGCCAATCGCGCACCCCTCGATCAGCAGGTGCGGGTTGCGCTCCATGATCACGTGATCCTTGAAGGTGCCCGGCTCGCTCTCGTCGGCATTGCAGGCGATGTAGCGCGGCTTGTCGGATTTCTTGTCGACGAACTGCCACTTCATGCCGGTCGGGAAGCCGGCGCCGCCACGGCCACGCAGGCCGGAGGCCTTCACCATCTCGACGATTTGATCCGGCGTGTGCGCCGTCAGCGCCTTCTTCAGCGACTCGTAGCCGCCATGCTGCAGGTAGAAGTCGAGCGTGAAGGAGTTCGGCTCGCGGACGTATTTCGTGATGATCGGTTCCATGGGCGCTACTTCTTCTCGATCACGTGATGGCAGCCGGTCAGGGCCGCTTCACCGTGCTGGCGCAGGTTCTCGAGCAGCGCCGGGACGTCCTCCGGCCGCTGCAGTTCCTGCCAGGCGTCATTCACCATGATCACCGGCGCGCGATCGCAGGCGCCGAGGCATTCGGCCTCGATGAGCGTGAAGGTGCCGCTCGCGTCGGTCTGGCCCGGCTTGATGTGCAGGTGGTTGCAGATTTCCTCGACCACCCGCTCCGCCCCGTTTACCGCGCACGACAGCGTGCGGCAGACGCTCAGCACGAACGTCCCCACGGGCCTGGTGTAGAACATCGTGTAGTAGGTGACGACGTCCTCGACATCGGCCGGGGTCATCTGGAGGATCTCGGCGACGTGCCGCATCGCGTTGCCGGTGATGTGCCCCTGCTGGTACTGCACCAGGTAGAGCGCCGGCAGCACCGCGGAACGGCTGCGGTCGGCCGGGTAGCGCGTCACGATCTCGTCGAGACGGGCGCGATTCTCCGGTGTGAAGGTGAACGCGGGGCCGTTGTCGGCCAGGGTGCGCGTCGATTTGTGAAAGGTGGCGTCATACGCCATCTTGGGATGAAAGCTCACCGGTCCACGTCTCCCATCACGACGTCAATCGAGCCGATGACGGCGATGACGTCGGCGATCTGGCCGCCAACAATCATGCTCTCGAGCGCCTGGCACGCCAGCAGCGACGGCGCCCGCGACTTGATGCGCCACGGACGGTTCGAACCGTCCGAAATCACCGTGAAACCCTGCTCGCCGCGCGGCCCTTCGACCGGCACGTAGGCCTCACCCGCCGGCACGGTGAAGCCCTGGGAGTAGACCAGGAAGTGCTGGATGAGCGCTTCCATCTCGGTGTAGACCCGATCCTTCGGCGGCGGCGTGATCCGCGGGTCGGCCACGGCGTATGCGCCGACCGGTGCGATGCGCTTCAGCGCCTGATAGCAGAGGCCGATGCTCTCGCGGATCTCGGCCACGCGCACCTGGTAGCGCGAGTAGACGTCGCCCTTCGAGCCGAGCGGTACCTTGAAGTCGTAGGTCTCGTAGCCGTTGTAGGGGAAGGCTTTGCGCACGTCGTAGTCGAGGCCGGCGGCGCGCCCGATCGGGCCGACCAAGCTGTACTTCAGGGCGTTCTCGCGCGTGATGACGCCGACGCCCTGCGTGCGCTCGATGTAGATCTCGTTCTGCGTCAGCAGATCCTCGTACTCCGAGATCTTGCCGACAAGGCGGTCGAGGAAGGTCTTGACCTCGGACAGGTACTCGCGCGGCAGGTCCTCGCGCAGGCCGCCAACCCGCATATAGCTCGGGAACAGGCGGAAGCCGGCGAGGCGCTCGTTCAGGTTGAGCAGCAGTTCGCGCTCGCGGAAGCAGTAGAGCATCACCGACACGGCGCCGACTTCCATGCCGTGGGTGCCGAGCCACACCAGGTGGCTGTTGATGCGCTGCAGTTCGGCAATCAGCACGCGGATGTTGCGGACGCGCTCGGGAATCTCGAGGTCCAGCAGCTTCTCCACTGTCATGCAGTAGGCCATGCTGTTGGACTGGGCGCTCAGGTAGTCCATCCGCTCGACGAGCGGGATGACCTGCTGCCACTTCTTCTGTTCCGCGGTCTTCTCGATGCCGGTGTGCAGGAAGCCGATTGTCGGCTGGGCCGACCGGATCGTCTCACCGTCGAGTTCGAGGACCAGCCGCAGCACGCCGTGCGTGCTCGGGTGCTGGGGCCCCATGTTGACGGTCATCGTCTCTGTGCGAAGCTCGGGCATCGTTCTCTCTTCCGCCTAGCGGTCCGCGGACAACTCGGTCTCGACCAGGTCGCAGATGATGTGCAGCAGGGTCATGTGCACTTCCTGCACCCGCGGCGTGACGGCCGACGGGACGTTGATGTGCAGGTCGGCTGACCGTCCCGCCGCCCCACCGTCTCGTCCGGTCAGCGCGATGGTGGTCAACTGCAGGCCGCGCGCGGTCTCGAGCGCCGACACCACGTTGGCCGAACTGCCGCTTGTCGTAATCCCCACGGCGACATCGCCCGGCTGTCCCAACGCTTCCACTTGCCGCGCAAACACCCGGTCGTAGCCGTAATCGTTCGCAATACTCGTGAGGACACAGCCGTCCGTGGTCAGCGCCACTGCGGCGTAGCCCCGGCGCTCGCGAACGAAGCGCCCCACCAGTTCAGTGGCCATGTGCTGGGCATCGGCGGCCGAGCCGCCGTTGCCGAACACCAGCACCTTGCCGCCGTTCCGCAGCGCCCCGACGATCGCGCCCGCGGCAGCCACAGCCTGGTCGAGTCCGGCGGCGCGCACCTGCTGGTGCAGCGCAATCGCCTCGCTCAGCGCCGCATCGGCCGCGTCACTTCCGGACAAGGCGATCCTTCAACAGGTTCGCCCGGAACTCTTCCTCGGTCAGCTGCGTCGGCGAACCCGATTGCGGCTTCAGCTGGATCTGGACCGGATAGTCTTTGCGCGCCGGGTAGCCCTCCCAGTCCTCCGGCATTAGCAGCCGTCGGGGATCGGGGTGGCCATCGAACGCGATGCCGAACATGTCCCACACTTCGCGCTCGAGCCAGTTCGCCGCCGGCCACAACCCGCTGGCCGTCGCCACATGCGGGTCGTCACCGGGCAGGCGCATTTTCAGGCGAAGCCGCAGCCGGTGCTCGATCGACACCAGGATGTAGATCAGCTCGAACCGGGGTTCGCGCGGCCAGAAATCGGCCGCGGTCATTTCTGACAGCAGCTCGAACTTCAGCTCGGGGCGATCGCGCAGCGCCTGCATTACGGGCAGCAGCTGCTCCGAATCGATATAGAGAACGGCGTGGAGATCGGTGCTCGGCGCGGTGTCGATCCGCACGTCAGGCAGCGCTGCTCCGAGGACGGCCGCAATACCAGTGGCATCCATTAGGCGAGCTTCGACTGATCGATTTTCCGTTGGAGCTGGATGATTCCGTAGATGAGCGACTCGGGACGGGGCGGGCACCCGGGCACGTAGACGTCCACCGGAACAATCTGGTCGACGCCCTGCACGATGGCGTAGTTGTCGAACACACCGCCGATTGAGGCGCAGGCCCCCATCGAGATGACCCACTTGGGCTCAGGCATCTGGTCGTAGATGCGGCGGAGCGCCGGCGCCATCTTGCGCGACAGGCGACCGGCCACAATCATCAGATCCGACTGGCGCGGGCTGCCGCGGAATACTTCCGCACCAAACCGCGCAATGTCATAGCGTCCGCAGCTCATGGCCATCATCTCGATGGCGCAGCACGCCAGGCCGAAGGTGACCGGCCAGATCGACGAACGGCGCGCCCAGTTGACCATCTTCTCGACGGAGGTGGTCAGGACGGGGATGTCGGGGAGTTCGGTCTCGAGGCCCATGTTCTTTTGATTGCGGATTGCGAATTGCGAATTGCGACGTGCTGAATGCGGAGGGCGACCGGTGTTGCTACGCCTTTGCCCGCTTCTCTTCGCCCCAGTCGAGCGCGCCCTTGCGCCAGACGTAGACGTAGCCAGCGAGCAGCAGCGCCATGAACAGGACGACCTGGACGAAGCCGGGCCATCCGAGCTGGCGCAGGGCCATGGCCCACGGATAGAGAAACGCCACTTCGATGTCGAACAACAGGAAGATCATCGCGACGAGGTAAAACTTCACGGACATGCGCTCGCGGGCGTCGCCAACCGGAGGCATACCGCACTCGTACGGGGCGAGCTTCTCGGGCGACGGCTTGCTCGGTCCGAGGAACTTCGACAGCACGATCGACGGAACCGCAAAGAGCAGCCCTAGGACGATCATGAGAATGATGGATAGCCAGCCCTGCATCGGTACCCGGTTTCGTTAAGGGAGCTCCACGGCTTGTGAACGATTTCTCAAGCTGGACGCCACATGCTAACGCATAGGGTTTGCCTCCGTCCACTGGAGGCTGACCGCACAGACAAAAGGCCCAGCCAGGTTGCCCTGGCCGGGCCTTGAACCTCGACCCGTGGGTCGGGGCCAGCCGCGAACTTTACGTGAAGCTCTCCGTAACCGCGCTCATCCGTCGGTCGACTTCGTCCATCGCCTGCTGAAGCTGAGCCTTGCGTCCCTCGTGCTGGGTGGCCTGGAACTGCCGCTCCAACTCGGTCTTCGCCAGACGGAGCGATTCGAGCGCACGCACCTTCTCCGGATCGCGCGTGTCCTTCTTCTTCGATTGCTGGCGGTCGCGCTCGAGCTCTTCCATCCGCTCTTGTATGCGCGCGTCCGCGTCGATCAGTCCCTCACCGGCATCACCACTCATGAAAGCTCCGTACAGCCA
>JAYTXA010000049.1:0-92156 GCA_043743165.1 Acidobacteriota bacterium | reverse complement strand
AGAGCCACTTGAAATCAAGCTGGTCAGGGCGCCAAGCGGCACGGTCGCTGACACGGTTGCGGTCGTCACCGCAGCATTCCCCCAAGCTCTTTGAGACCGCGTTGAATTTCGGTTTCCAATTGCGCCAAGTCCGCCAGAATCTCTGTGGGTGACCGATGCTGCATCTGTTCGTGAACAACTTCCCGGTACCGATTCACAGACAGGTCGTAGCCGGTGGCGGCAATGTCGGCTTTGGGGACACAGAAGCTCTGCGCCGTGCGTGAACGGTCGGTTTCGCCCGCTCGATTTCGCCAGCGATTCAAGACGTCCGGCAAGTTGTTCCTATCGTGTTCAGCCGATGACAACGGCTGCTGCGGCGCCGGACCAAGCTTGTCGTCTGATAGCAGTGGTGTTCGCTTGTCGTCCAGACTCCACCCGTCGGCATCGACGTCGTAGAACCAGACCGAATCGGTGCCGCCCGAGTTCGTCTTGGTGAACAGCAGAATTGCCGTGGACACGCCAGCGTACGGACGGAACACGCCGCTTGGCAGCGATATCACGGCATCCATTTTCTGGTCTTCCACCAGCATCCGACGCAGTTCCTTGTGCGCCTTCGATGACCCGAACAGCACTCCATCCGGCACGATGACCGCTGCCCGTCCACCCGGCTTCAGCAGCCGCAGGAACAACGCCAAGAACAGCAGTTCCGTCTTCTTGGTCTTAACGATTGCCAGCAGGTCCTTCGCGGTGTTCTCGTAATCGAGTGACCCGGCGAACGGTGGATTCGCCAAAACGACGGTGTACTTGTCTTCTTCACCCGCGTGGTCTTGCGCCAACGAGTCCCGATAGCGAATATCCGGGTTCTCCACGCCGTGCAGCAGCATGTTCATGCTGCCAATGCGGAGCATCGTGTTGTCGAAGTCGAAGCCGTGGAACATGCCGTGGTGGAAGTGTTCACGGCTGGTCTCGTCCCGCAGAATCTCTGGGTGTCGCTCCCTCAGGTATTCACCAGCAGCAACCAGAAAGCCGCAGGTGCCGCAGGCGGGGTCGCAGATGACGTCGGTGGCGGTCGGCTGCATCATCTCCACCATCAATTGGATGATGTGGCGGGGCGTCCTGAACTGCCCGTTCTGCCCGGCTGACGCAATCTTGCCAAGCATGTACTCGTATAGGTCGCCCTTGGTGTCCCGGTCGTCCATCGGCACACGGTCCAGCAGGTCCACCACCTTCGCCAACAACGCAGGCGTGGGAATCGTGAACCGGGCGTCCTTCATGTGATGGGCGTACGTGGAATCGTCACCCCCGAGCGTCCGCAGGAACGGAAAGACATGGTCGCCAACGACGGCATACATCTCCGCCGCTGACCGGTGCTTGAACCGTGACCACCGCAGGTCTTCGTACGAGCGTCCCCGTGGGTCGTTGCCCTCTGGGAACACCCGACGTTCGATGGGAGTCTTCAGACGTGCGGACTTGTTCTCTTCCAGCGTGTGCAGGTCGTCCAGACGCCGTAAGAATAATAGGTAGGTGATTTGTTCGATGACTTCAAGGGGATTTGAAATGCCACCGGTCCAGAAGGCGTTCCAGATGGCGTCGATTTGGTTGCGGATGTCGCCTGTGAGCATGGGTGCGTTGGGCTACTGTGTGTTTTCGTACGGCGCGGTGTCAACGCCCGTTGTCTGACGATGGACTCCCCCTTCACGGTGTATCGATTCGTGTAGGGACGGCGGCATCGATACGACGATGGAGCAATGATGCAATCGACAGCAGGTCCAAGGCATCCGGCTCAGAGATGGTCCACGACACTCTTGCGGCATGGGCGGTGACGTTGCGGAACGTTCCGAACATCCCCTTCATCAGATTCGCTAGCCCGTTCTGCTCACTTCGTTCGGTGTCCGTTTGAAGGGTATTGAACGCCAGTCGTGGCACTCCCGTCTTCCCCAGAGCGAATGCCGCATCCACCAGTTCATTCCCATCCCCTTGAACGCCTGCCCGTTTGCGAATTTTCTCCGCAACGCGCTTCGTCGCTTCAAGGACCGCGTGGAAGTAGTTCTTCTGAAGGAGTTCCGGGCGGCAGAACACCAGAACGTCGGGATGCACTCCCCGTCGTCGCAGTTCGATTCGAAGACGGTCGGCTCGTTGAGAGGCTTCGTCCAGCGTCCGGGCGATTGGCTGACGGCGCAACTTGCCGTCTGTCCCCAAGGCAAGCCCGGCGAACGCTAGGACTTCGTTGAGTGCGGAGCGGCGGTCATCGAACAGCCGGTTTCCGTTCTCGCCCGTGAAGCGAACAGGCTCCATTGCGGATTCAATGAACGTGACGACGTGATTTCCACACCGGTCCTGCGCCTGCCGAGCACTGAGTGCGTTGTAGAGGCGATGACGCTTCGTGATGTCGGGAGTCGGGTCTGACGTTCCCAGAGTTTGGAAGAGCATCGACATTTCCGTGCCGCTCAGTCCGGACCCGGTGTCCGCCAAGATGTCGCAGATTCGGCGAAGAATATTGTCGGGGAATGCCTCAACCGCCATGGCTGGATTCTACCGGGTCAATTCGTGGGCTGAGCACGGGGTGGACCTGTGCTCAAATTGTGCTCAAGTCCAACCGAAACGGACCCAAAGGAGCCGACAAGGACCGATGCAGAGCCAACCGGTACAACAAAAAACCCTGCGTTTCCGCAGGGTTTTAAGCGATTTAGTGGTCGGGGCGAGAGGATTCGAACCTCCGACCCCTCGGTCCCGAACCGAGTGCTCTACCAGGCTGAGCCACGCCCCGACAGGCGATGTGTTACGCGGTGGTGATTGCGACTCGGGTGTCGCCCGCTGAGAAAATTATCTTACCCCAGCTTCAGTCTCGATTGAAAGATCTTCGACAGCAGAAAGTGCATGATGCGCCGTCAGGTCCGGATGCAGCGGGGTAATGGACACGTAGCCGTCGCGCACGGCCTGGTAATCGGACCGGTCGTGCGGTTCCCACTCGTTCTGCCCTTCATCAATCCAGAAGTACGGCCGCCCCTTGGGGTCGTCGCGCACCAGCACCTCGGTGATGTGGTTCCGCTTCGCTTGCACGGTGGTGCGGACGCCGAGCGGCTTCCCCACCGGCACGTTCACATTGAGGAATGTCCACGCCGGCATCGGCTTCCTGAACATCGACGCGGCAATGGCCGCCGCCGCACGGGCCGAGAAACTGAAGTCGTACTCGTCGCGCGTGCGCGCCAGCGATACAGCCAAGCCCGGAATGCCGAGCAGCGCCGCTTCCAGCGCCCCCGCCACCGTGCCAGAGTAGGTCACGTCGTCGCCCAGGTTCCACCCCTTGTTGATGCCGGAGACGACCAGGTCCGGCAACTCCCCACCGTAGATTTGGGTGATGGCGATATTGACGCAGTCGGTCGGCGTGCCGTCGACGCCGTAGATGTTCTCGCGGATGTGCTCGAGCCGCAGCGGCCGCCGCAGGGTCAGCGCATGCCCGATGGCACTGGCTTCTTCGGTGGGGGCGACCACGGTAACGTCGCCAAGCGGAGCCAGGGCGTGGGCCAGCGCCACAATTCCCTGCGAACGGTAGCCATCGTCGTTGGTGACGAGAATCTGCGGCATCAGCACTGCGGATTGTATCAGCGCCGCACCACGACGAACAGCAACACGGTGGCCACCAGCGACAGGGCTGCGCCCACGCCGAACGCGACGTGTGCCCCGAAGCTGCTCCACAGGACGCCGAACAGCACACTGGCCAGCAGCGCCCCAATGCCGATCACGGCGTTGTAGATGCCGTAGGCGTAGCCGCGCCGGTCGGCGGGCGCCAGGTCGGCAACCAGCGCCTTCTCAGTCCCTTCGGCAAACCCGAAGTAGACGCCGTAGACGACGAACCAGCCGACGAGCGGCACCATCGTGTCGGCAGTGGCAAAGCCGACATACACCGCGGCGTACACCAACCAGCCCAGGCCGATGACGGTGCGCCGTCCGATACGGTCGGACCAGCTGCCGGCCACGATCGACACGGACGCTTTCACCACATGCAGCACCGCCCAGAGCAGCGGGATATACAGCGCGCTGCCCGCTACGTTCGTCAGTTTCAGCAGCAGGAACGCGTCGGTCGAGTTGCCGAGGGTGAACAGCGTCAGCACCAGGAAGAACGACGTCAGTTCGCGCGGAAGGGCGATGGGGTCAAGGGTCCGGCTTGAGCCGGACACGACATCCCCGGTCCTGCCAGGACCGGACACGACGTCTGGGATCGCGGCAGCTCGCTCCTCGCGCACGAAGAAGACGAGTGCGACGGCTACCAGCCCGGGAACGATCGTCAGCCCGAACAGCGTCCGGTACGAACCCGGGTAGAACCACAGGAAGACCGTGGCGAGCGTCGGGCCGAGGACGGCGCCGGCGTGGTCCATGGCGCGGTGGAAGCCGAACACCCGACCCCGCGTGGCGGGCGTCGCCAGCGAAGCCAGAATGGCGTCGCGCGGCGCACTGCGAATGCCCTTGCCGATGCGGTCGACGACGCGCACCGCGAACACGTGCGACCACGACTGCGCGAGTGCGATGAGCGGACGAGCCAGCGACGAGATGGCATAGCCGGCAAGCACCAGCGGCCGCTTCGTCTCGCTCCGGTCGGCCGCCCGCCCCGACCAGAGCTTCAGCAGGCTGCTCACCGCGTCGGCCGCCCCCTCGACGATCCCCAGTGACACCGCCCCCGCGCCGAGGACAGTCGTGAGGAAGAACGGCAGCAGTGGATAGACCGCTTCCGTCGCCGAGTCGGTGGCGAGGCTCACCCACCCGAGCAGCCAGACGGCACGCGGCAGGTTCAGCAGGCTGTCAGCGTCGGTCGTACGGGGCAAGCGGACCATCAGGCGTCACTGTGACATAGATGCGTCCGGCCGACCCGCCGCGCTCGCGAAACACCGGAAAGCCGCGATAGTCGCCGACGCGTTCGAACCGCGTGGCGTCGTGGTCGACCGCACGGCCAGCGCTGAACCAGCGGCCATCGCCGAAGTCGATCCACATGCCCTCGACAGCCGACCGTTGGGGTAGCGCCAACGCGGGCGCGTGCCTCGTGTTCTGTCCCAGCGGCGAGATCATCACCGCACCGGCGGCCACGAACGGCTGATCGGCCCTCGGCGTCCGCCGGTCGCCGAGCATGGCGCGCGGCACCAGCACGTAATCGCTCTCGACGCGGCGCGATGCGGTTCCCGGGATGTAGCCCTGCGGCCACTCCATGTCCGACCCCGCCGACAGTTCCACGTCGCGGCCAATCGGGAACGACGGTGTCCGCGAGCCGACGGTGCCGGTCAGCTCACCGTCGCGCCGGCGCTCGTAGGGACGCATCCTGCCGCCGCCGACCGGCACGAACACGATGCTGAACGGCTCGAGGGTGACATCTGAATAGAGCGGCACGCCCTCGTAGCTACCGGTGCGGGTCATCACCCGGCCGTTGAAGAACACGGTGGCGCCAGCCGGATAGTAGAGGTTGCCGGAGTGGAAAAGAGGTTGACCGTTGAGCTGCCACGACGCCGACGCCGCGGTCACGGCCGGCGGGGGCGTATCCGAGTAGTAGACCTGTGCGGTTCCCACGAGTGGACACGCCAGCACCAAGGTGAGCACGACCGTCGCCACACGCATACGCATACGCCCTCCTTGCGGGGTCGTCCGCAACCGGGGTGCCAGAGGCACTCCGGGGTCCGTGGTCTGCCCCGACTGTAACGCAGAGCCGGGCCGGAACCGAATTCCGTCTGGCTAGAGCCTGTACAATCAGGTTTCATGCTCGTCGATCAGTTTCAGCGTCCGCTTCGCAACCTCCGCCTGTCGGTCACCGACCGGTGCAACCTCCGCTGCCAGTACTGCATGCCGGAGCTGGATTACGTCTGGCTGCCTCGCGAGGACCTGCTGCATTTCGAGGAGATCACCCGCCTCGTCGACGTGTTCATGAGTCTCGGCGTGAATCACATTCGTCTGACCGGCGGCGAACCGCTGCTGCGGCGCGACCTCTCGACGCTGATCGCCATGATTGCCGGCAAGGAAGGGCTGAACGACCTGGCCCTCACGAGCAACGGCATCCTGCTCGCCGACCAGATCGATGAACTGAAGGCCGCGGGCTTGCGCCGGGTGACGGTGTCGCTCGACACTTTGCGGCACGACCGCTTCGCCAAGCTCGCGCGGTTCGACGAGCTGCCGCGCGTTCGCCGCGGCATCGAAGCAGCCGCCAACGTGTTCGGCAGCGTGAAGCTGGATACGGTGGTCATCCGCGGTGTGAACGACGACGAACTGGTTGACCTCATCGAGTACGGCAAGACCGTGAACGCCGAGGTGCGCTTCATCGAGTATATGGATGTGGGCGGCGCGACCAACTGGTCGTGGACCGACGTGGTGTCGCGAAAGGACATGCTCGATCGCCTGGCCCAGCACTACGGCGGCGTCGAGGCGATCGTCGAAGACTCATCAGCGCCAGCCGATCGCTATCGGCTGCCTGACGGCACGGTGTTCGGGATCATCTCGTCGACGACGGAGCCGTTCTGCGCGTCGTGCGATCGCAGCCGCCTGACCGCCGACGGCATGTGGTATCTCTGCCTCTATGCCACGCGTGGCGTCGATCTGCGCGCGGCGCTGCGAGGCGGCGCCAGCATCGACGAACTGAAGGCCATCATCGTGTCGGGCTGGACGGGCCGCACCGATCGTGGGGCCGAGAGCCGGCTGGCGCTGGGCGAGCGCCGTGCGTTCGTGCCGCTCTCGACGCTGAAGAAGAACCCGCATCTCGAGATGCACACTCGCGGCGGCTAGGGGCAACGTCGCCGCGACCTTCAGGTTCGCCAGAGCTGGCCGACCTGAAGGTTGGCAGCTACGTCGCCCGCCCTGATGAGCCCTAGTGTATGGCTGGTGCGCCGCAGAACTTCGCGAACGCCGCCTGCAGGTCGGCCGCAATCTCCAGCGGACCGCGACCTTCGATCTGGTGGCGCTCCATCATGTAGACCAGTTTGCCGTCCTGCAGCAAGCCGATGGACGGCGACGAGGGCCGGAACCCCGTGAAGTAGGAGCGGGCGCGGTCGGTCGCTTCCACATCGAAGCCGGCGAACACTGCGGTCAGCCGGTCCGGTCGCGCGCCGTTGCGCAGCGCCAGCGCGATGCCCGGACGCGCCTTGCCCGCCGCGCAGCCGCACACCGAGTTCACGACCACCAGCATCGAGCCGGTCGAGTTCTGGACAGCAGCGTCCACGGCCTCAGGCGTGCGCAGTTCTTCGAAACCAAGGTCGACGAGTTCGGCGCGCATCGGCGCCACGAAGAATTCGGGATATGCCATGTGCCGGATCTTAGCAGGCGCCGGGGATCCGGCAGTGCCGCAAAAGCGAGCGACACATCTGTTGCGCGAGTTCTGTCGCGGCCGTCTCGGCACAATATGGGCGCTGTCCAGAACGCCGTCATCCCGTGTATGGTCATGAGCAATGGCTCCGCCCGGACACGTGCTCATCGTCGAAGACGACCCCGACACGCGTGAGATGCTTGTTACGCTCCTGAGTGGCGAAGGATTTCATGCCGTCGCGGCCGAGGATGGACTCGAGGCGCTCCACCTGCTGCGCAGCGTGCGGCACCGGTCGCCAGATACCCCGTGCCTGGTGCTGCTCGACCTCAACATGCCTCGGCTGGGTGGCAGCGAGTTCCGACGCGCCCAGCTGAACGACCCGGTGGTGGCCAGTGTCCCGGTGGCGTTGATGTCCGGTGCTCTGGATGCCGACACCTGGGCCGTAACCCTCGGGGCGGTCGCGTCGCTCGGCAAGCCGATTGACTTCGACGTCCTCCTGCAGGTCGTCACCCTTCACTGCACGCGCCTCCCGAGCATCTGAGCCCCGCTCGCCCGCCCCGCCTCGGTTACACGGTAAGCAAATAGTGCACGGCGTGTGCGGCTGTGTCGCGGCATCAGACGCCGAACCGGCAGGAATCCCATGAATCCCTGGGAAATCACAGGTACACGTGTTGCTGTTCAGGCCGGCAAGCAGGACCTACCGGCATGCACAGCACACAAGACACCACGGACTACAGTTTCGATCGGTTGCAGCGTCTGCTGTTGGCGATGCGTCACGGCGACGAACTGGTGTCGCGCGAGGCTTCGCGCCTGACCGGACTCACCGAACCGACGTGTCGAACCATCCTCGAACGGCTGGTGCACGCGGGGTTCATGGCCAGGGCCGACGCCGACCGCTTCATCCGCGTCAGTCTCGCCTAGCGCGACGTCCGGCTGCGCTCCCAGGCCTGCACGCGTTCACCAACCGCAGACAGCACGGCCACATCCTCGATGGTGGCCGGCATGGTGTAGTCCTCGCCGTCGGCGATCTTCTTCATCGTGCCGCGGAGAATCTTGCCCGAGCGCGTCTTGGGAAGCCCGTCCACCACCAGCGCCGTCCGGAAGCAGGCGAACGCGCCCACCATCTGCCGCACCCGTTCAACGAGTTCGGCGGCAATCTCCTGCTCGGGCCTGTGGACGTTCGCCTTCAGCACCACGAACCCGATCGGCACCTCACCCTTCACTGCGTCTGCGTGCCCGATGACCGCGCACTCGGCGACATCGGGATGCGACGCCAGCACTTCCTCGAGGCCCCCGGTCGAGAGCCGATGCCCGGCCACGTTGATGATGTCGTCGATACGGCTCATCACGTAGAAGTAGCCGTCGGCATCGCGGTAGCCGGCATCGCCGGTGAGGTAGTAGCCCGGGAAGCGCCGCAGGTAGGCCTTCTCGTAGCCCGCATCGTTGTGCCACAGCGTAGGCAGCGTGCCCGGCGGCAGCGGCAGGCGGATGACGATGTTGCCGATCTCGTCCGGTCCAACCTCGCGCCCGTCGTCGTCGAGGACGCGGAGGTCGTAGCCGGGAACAGCCCGCGTAGGGGACCCGGGCTTCACCGGTTGCAGCGCGATGCCGGCGCAGTTGGCCAGCGCGGGCCAGCCCAGCTCCGTCTGCCACCAGTGATCGAGCGCGGGTATCCCGAGATGTTCGGCGGCCCAGTTCAGCGTGTCAGGGTCGCAGCGTTCGCCAGCCAGGAACAGCAACCGCAGACGCGAGAGGTTGTACGCCGTCATCCGCTTCCCCTCTGGGTCTTCGCGCTTGATGGCGCGGAAGGCGGTGGGCGCAGTGAACAGCACGTTCACGCCGTGCTGCTCGCAGACGCGCCAGAACGCACCGGCGTCCGGCGTGCCAACCGGCTTGCCTTCGTAGAGGATGGTGGTAGCGCCGTGCAGCAACGGCCCGTAGACGATGAAGCCGTGCCCCACCGTCCAGCCGATATCTGACGCGGCCCAGAACACCTCGCCGGCACCGACGCTGTACACGTGCTCCATCGCCCACTTCAACGCGACGGCGTGACCGCCGTTGTCGCGAACGACCCCCTTTGGAATGCCGGTGGTCCCCGACGTGTAGTGGATGTAGAGCGGGTCGGTGGCCGCCACGGGCACGCAGCCGGCCGGTTCCGACTCGCGGAGCGCCGTGGCCCAGTCGAGGTCGCGGCCCGGGATGAGCGCGGCTTCGCACTGCGGACGCTGGAGCACGACGCAGCGCTCAGGCGTGTGCTCCGCGAGTGCGATCGCAGCGTCGAGCAGCGGCTTGTAGGCAATGACGCGCGTCGACTCGATGCCGCACGACGCCGTCAGGATCACTCTCGGCTTTGCATCGTCGATGCGGGTGGCCAGTTCCTTCGACGCGAATCCCCCGAACACCACCGAGTGGATGATGCCCAGGCGAGCGCAGGAAAGCATCGCAAACACGGCCTCAGGCACGCCCGGCATGTAGATGAGGACGCGGTCGCCCTTCCGCAGATCCTGCGCCACGAGCACGCCGGCCAGCGTCGACACTTCGTGTTGCAGCTCCGCGAAGGTGAACGAGCGCACCGTCCCGGTAACCGGGCTGTCGTAGATGAGCGCCACCTGGCTGCCACGGCCGCGCTCTACATGTCTGTCGACCGCGTTGAAGCAGGTATTCAGGACACCGCCGGTGAACCAGCGGTAGTACGGTGGCCGCGAGTCGTCGAGGACGCGGTCCCAGCGCCGGAACCAGGTGATGCCGGCCGCCGCCTCGGCCCAGAACGCCTCGGGCTCGACCAGTGAGCGCGCGTGCGACGCTAGATATTCAGCAGACATCGTGACCTCCGCGTGTACGTAGCTGCCGACCTTCAGGTCGGCCGTCCAGCGAACCTGAAGGTTCGCGGCTACGACCGCACCTGCCTACGCGCGCAGCGCCGTCAGCAACTTCGTCACCGTGGCTTGCGCGTCGCCGAACAGCATCAGCGTGTTCTCTTCGTAGCACAGCGGGTTGTCGACGCCCGCGTATCCGGCCGACATGCCGCGCTTCAGCATCACCACCTTCCCCGCCTTCCACGCCTCCAGCACCGGCATGCCGTAGATGGGGCTGCCGGGATCGGTCTGCGCGCTGGGGTTGACGATGTCGTTGGCGCCGATGACGAGCACCGCGTCGGTCTGCGGAAAGTCGCCGTTGATCTCTTCCATCTCCAGCACCACGTCGTACGGCACGTCGGCTTCCGCCAGCAGCACGTTCATGTGGCCGGGCAAGCGTCCCGCCACCGGGTGAATGGCATAGCGGGTCCGGCTGCCGCGCCTGGTCAGTTCGTTCGTGAGGTCGCGCACGGCGTGCTGGGCTCGCGCCACCGCCATGCCGTAGCCCGGCACGATGATCACCGACCGCGACGCCTTCAGCAGCGCTGCCACCTGGTCGACCGTTGCCTCGGTGATGGTGCCGGTGACCGCTGCCGTACCGGACGGCTTGGCGCCGGCATCCGCGCCGAAGCCGCCGAACACGACGTTCCAGATAGAGCGGTTCATCGCCTGACACATGATGAACGAGAGGATCGCACCCGACGACCCGACCAGCGCTCCGGTGATGATGAGGAGGTCGTTCGACAGCATGAAGCCGGCCGCCGAGGCTGCCCAGCCCGAGTAGGAATTCAGCAGCGAGACCACCACCGGCATGTCGCCACCGCCGATGGCCATCACCAGATGGATGCCGAGCAGCCCGGCCAGCCCGGCCATGATGCCTAGCGGCAGCAACCCGTCGGCACCGTGCGCCCGCACGAACAACACGCCGAGCCCGAGCATCGACAGCACCACCACGCCGTTCAGGGCATGTCGTGCCGGCAGCAGCAGGGGACGGCTGCCGATCGACCCGCGCAACTTGAAGAAGGCGACGATCGAGCCGGTGAACGTCACCGCGCCGACGAGCACGCCGACGTAGATTTCGGCGAGGTGCACACCGTGGCCGGGAGCCGCGCCGGTGACCACACGGCCGATCTCCGCCATTTCTCCCGTTGCACCAGGGACGGGCGCCAGGTAGTTCGCAAAGCCCACCAGCACGGCTGCCAGCCCGACGAAGCTGTGGAGCACCGCCACGAGTTCCGGCATGGCGGTCATGGCCACACGCGATGCCAGCACCGCGCCGACCGCGCAGCCGATGAGGATGACCACGCCGAGCAGGCCAAGCGCACTGCCCGATGCGCCAACACTGGCCGTGCTGCCTATCACCAGTGCAGCCAGCGTGGCCACGACGGCCAGGCCCATGCCGACGACGCCGAGGAGGTTACCCTGACGCGCGGTCCGCTGCGACGAGAGTCCGCGCAGGCTGAGGATGAAGAGAATGCTCGCCGCGAGCCAGGCGAGGGAGATAGCCGGATGTGTGAAGGTGGTCATCGCGGCCCTACTTCCGGAACATCCGCAGCATGCGCTGCGTCACGAGAAAGCCGCCCGCCACGTTGATGGTGGCCACCAGGACAGCGACGGCGCCGAGGATGGCCGCGGCCGTCAAGCCGCCGCCGGCCATGACCAGCATGCCGCCGACGAGAATGATGCCGCTGATGGCGTTGGTGACGCTCATCAACGGCGTGTGCAGCGCGGGCGTGACGTTCCAGATGACGTGCCAGCCGACAATGACCGCCAGAAGGAACACGGTGAGGTGCCCGAGAAATTCCGGCGGCGCCGTCAGTGCAGCAAGCGTCAGCAGCAGCGCCGCGCCTCCAGCCATCGCCAGGGTCATCGTGCCGGACGTGGCTGATGCCTTTGCTTCGGCATGCGCCCTTGCCTGCGCCTTCACGTCGGGTAGCGGCGCGCCGGTTCGCGGCCGCGGCCTCGAGGGCGGCGGCCACATCACCGCGCCGTTATGCAGCACTAGTGAGCCGCGCTCCACCTCGTCTTCGAGGTCGACCCGGACCGCGCCGTTCTCCACGAACTCGGCGACCAGGTTCAGCACCGTCATCGCGTAGAGCTCGCTCGACTGGCGCGCCATGCGGCTGGGCAGGTCGGTGAGGCCGATGATGGTGACGCCGAACTTCTCCACCACGCGCCCACGTTCGGTCAGCGCGCAGTTGCCGCCCTGTTCGGCAGCGAGGTCGACAATCACGCCGCCGTTCGGCATGGCCACCACGGCACCGGACGTAATCAGCTGCGGTGCGGGCTTGCCGGGCACCAAGGCAGTCGTGATGACGATGTCGCACTCTTCGGTGTGCCTGGCCAGCAGCGTCTGCTCGGCCAGCAGGAACGCGTCGCTCATTTCCTTCGCGTAGCCGCCCTCGCCTTCGCCGCTCTCGGTGAACTCGAGCTCGACGAACTGCGCACCGAGGCTCTCCACCTGCTCGCGCGACGCCGCGCGCGTGTCGAACGCCCGCACTTGCGCCCCGAGCGACTTCGCCGCGGCGATGGCGGCAAGCCCAGCTACGCCGGCCCCGACGATCAGCACCTTGGCCGGTGCCACCTTGCCGGCGGCCGTCATCTGGCCGGGAATGAACCGGCCAAAGTGCTCGGCGGCCTCAATCACCGCCCGGTATCCGGCGATGTTCGCCATGGCGCTGAGCGCGTCCATCTTCTGTGCGCGCGTGATGCGCGGCACGCAGTCCATTGCAAACGCCGTGGCCTCGCGGGCGGCGAGCTGGTCGAGCAGCGGCTTGTGCTGCGCTGGCCAGAGGAAGCTGACGAGCACGGCCCCCTTCTTCAGCAGCAGCGGCTCGTCATAGTCCGTGGCCGGCACCGCCATCGGCGGACGCACCTTGATGACGATGTCCGAGGTGGCCCACACCTTGGCGGCCTCGGTGACGATCGTGGCGCCGCTCTCCTGGTAGTCGGCATCGGAGTAGCCAGCGGCCAACCCGGCGCCGGCCTCGATCTGCACGTCGAGGCCCATCTTCCTGTAGCGGACGACGGTGCTCGGCGCGGCCGCCACACGGCGTTCGTCCGGGTAGATTTCTTTGGGGATTCCGATGGTCAGCGGCACGTGTGATCCCGACGCGAGGGGTTGACTGCCAGGTCGGCGCGGTGGTCGACCGCAATGCGGCTCATTCTAGCGCCATTGCCTGTGACCGTTCAGTTCATTTGGACTGCGCCGGCCCGCCCACGCCGTACGCAGCGCCGACAATGGCCAGTGGTGCCACCTGCAGCAACAGCCGCGGCAGAGACGACTCGATGTGCACGGCGAGGTTGCCCCACGTGCTGAACAGGTACGTCGTGAGGATAAGTACAAGCGGACCGGCCGTTGCCATCACCAGCATGGCGGAGCGCTGGCGCGTGACGGGCCGCAGGAGACCCACCAGGAAGCCCGACACCACGACGGGCCAGAGCAGTCCCCAATGACCAGGGCTCGCCACTTCCTTCACCAGTTCGCGGCCGATCACCCACCAGTCGCGGCGTCGCAGCAGTTCCGGAATCGAGCGGCGCACGAAGTCCTGCCCCATCAGCGACTGCTGCCACATCAGGAACACGCGCCATGAGACGAGGGTGATCGCCAGCGGCACCGCCACGGCCACTGCGGCGCCCAGGTGTCGCCGACGAACAATCGCGACGAAGGACAGGCCGCCGAGCAGCACTGCCAGCAGCGTCCCCTCGTTCTTCAGGCCTGCGGCGCTGCACAGCAGCAGCGACATCAGCAGCGCCGCCTGCCACTCGCCGGTGGTCGTGTAGGCGAGCAGGGCGACGGCAGCCGCGCAGTACACGATGGCCAACGGGAAGTCGATGTACCCGGAGAGCGCGCCGCCTTCCTGAAGCAGGAGTTGCGGCGTGGACAGCACCAAGGCGACGGCGGCGACACCAAACAGACGCTGCCCGGTCAGCCGGGCCGTGGCGGCGTAGATCAGCGGCAGGCCGGCAACGACGTAGAGTCCGGTGACGGCCTTGCCGAGCACTTGATGTTCCCGGCCAACCCAGTCGTACACGAACGCCTGCAGCAGCGGCACCTGGAGCGGGTAATCGGGATGCGACCACGCGCGCGTGATGTCCGAGAAGTACCAGAACGGCACCTGGCCGTTCGACTCATGGATCGCTCTCGCCTTCAGCGCCCAGACAAAGAGCGCGTCCCAGCCGAGCGGGCGAAGGACGACCAGGCCAACGACCGGCGCCAGCACCACAAGCCACACCACGAGGGCACGGCTGCGCAGGCTCTGTACCGCCGGGAACACCCGTAGCCCCTGCCGATCGAGCACGACGAGCGACGCAAAGGCTGTGACGGCAACCACGGCCAACGCGACGACGGAGCCGCCTGGAGTCAGCCGCGCCACGAATGTCAGCGCCGCCACTGCGCCGCAGCCGAGCAGCACCGCCAGGCTTACGCGCTCGGTCGTCGAGAACGCTGCCACGGAAAGCGTCCGCTCGATCGCGGCGCCGATGCACGCCACCTGGGCCAGCGCTATGGCGAACAGTACGACTGCCACGTGGTGGGGGTCAGGTTCGACACCGCGACCCATCGGCTGCCGCCGACGGGTGACGTGACGTGCGCCGACGCGGGAGGCGTCCAGCTGTCGTACAGCCCATCGACCGGCAGCGGGCCAGGCGCGGCAATCACAAGATCAGGATTCGACGGATCTGCTGGCCGGCAGGTGATCCCCGGCAGCGGCGCGGGAATGGCCAGATAGCTGACCAGGAACAGCCGCGGTGTGGCGCTCGGATCGGACGCCGAACCGACCATCACCATGCGATGCGCATCCAGTTGCTGCTCGAGCGAGGCCGAGGTCACGCCTGGCCGATCGCCCAGATACAGATCGGACGATGCCATCGGCGTGAAGGGCACGAAGGCCAGCGTGCTCCAGGTTGTCGCCAGCGCGGAGGCGCCGGCAGCAACCGCGGCGGCGCAGGCCGCGAGCCAGGCGTAGCGGAGCGTGTTCATCGTGAGGCGGGCAGGAGACCCCAAGCGTGCGTTCAGACCGACTGTTCTGACTATACGCCTGCCGGGCTTGGGCCGACGAGCGAGTCGGCTTCGGCCTGCGCTACCGCCGCGTCTGTGTCGGTGGCTAGCAGCAGGACGATGCCGCCGACGATGAGCAGGATGAGGGACAGAATGGCTTGGCGATAGGAACCGGTTGCTCCGGCCACGGCCCCGAAGATGAGTGGCCCGATCCACGACGTGCCGCGTTCGGAGATTTCGTAGAGGCCGAAGAACGCCGCTTCCCTGCCGCCAGGAATCATCAGCGAGAACAGCGATCGCGAGAGCGCCTGCGAGCCGCCGAGTACCAGGCCGAGCACGGCGCCCATGCCCCAGGCCTGCGCCTTGGTGTCGAGCCAGCCGTACGCGAACACCACGAGTCCGGCCCACACGACGAGCGACACGAGGATCGCTCGCTTGCTCCCAATCACACGCGCCAGTCGCTCGAACGCCAGCGCCCCGAAGAGCGCGACGATCTGGATCATCAACACCAGGCCGATCAGGAACGCGTCATCGACAGGCAGTCCCTTCGCGATGAACAGTTCCTGTGCCAGCACGACCGACGCCACGCTGATGACCGTCTGGATGCCGTCGTTGTACGACATGTAGGCCAGCAGGTAGCGGCGCGTCTGCGGCAGTCGGCGCAGTTCGCGCAGCGTGCCGGCGAGACCGATGAGCCCGGCGCGGAGCAGCGAGCCGTCAGGCGTGGGCAAGAGGTGACGCCGGCGCCTCAACCGCCTGAACGCGACGATGGCGAAGCCGCCCCACCACACCCCCGCCGACAGGAGGGAGAGCCGCACGGCAAGACCCTGACCGATGCCGAGTGTCTCCCTGAAGGTGATGAGTGCCAGGTTGAGCGCCAAGAGCAGGCCGCCGCCGGCATAGCCGAGCGCGTAGCCGCGGCTCGACACGGCATCGCGCCGGTCGGAGGTCGTGATGTCGTTGAGGAAGGCGTTGTAGAGCAGGATGCTTGCGCCGAAGCACAGATTGGCAACAATGAGCAGCGCGCCGCCCAGCAGATAACGCGGTCCTTCGACGAAGAACATGAGACAGGTGGCGAGCACGCCCACCGCGCAGAAGCCGGCCATCAGCGGCTTCTTCAGATCGGTGAAGTCGGCCACCGGCCCCAGCATCGGCAGCAGCAACACCTGCAGCATCACCGACACCGAGATGCAGTAGGGAAAAAGCGATTTCGCCGTGACGACCAGCGGACCGAGCGCCAACACCACCCCGTTCTCCGACACGTCGGCCTGCGCCAGTGCCGTAAGGTAGGGCCCGGCAAGCACCGTGATGACCGTCGTGACGAAGGCCGAGTTTGCCCAGTCGTACAGCATCCAGCCGCGAATCTCGCGTGGATCGTTGACGGAATGGTGTGCAGGCATGAGGCGGGCGGCGGGATTATCGCACGCGTTCCCGGGGACCGGCTGTCAGCGCCGCGGCAACGCCGAACGGCGCTAACCGGCTATAATCCGAGGGTTTGTCGCCCAGCCGGGCGACCCCACTTCTGTGTGAGGACTGATGCGGTTGAGTGTATCGACGATTCTGCTGGCGACCCTGTTGTTGGCAGGCCCCGCGGCTGCGGCCACCGTAACCGGCGTGGTCTCGGATACGACCGGCGGCGTGCTGGGCGGCGCCACGGTGGTGCTGCGCGGCGTGGCCACTGGCGAGGAGCGCACGGTCGAAACGGCCAGCGACGGCAAATTCATCCTGAGCACCGACACTCCCGGCACCTACCTCGTCATCGTCAGGCGCAGCGGCTTCTCCGACGCCGCCCGCACCGTAGCGATCGAGAATAGTTCGGACACCATCACGGTGGCGGTCGAACTCGAAGTGGGCGTGGTCAGCGCCCAGGTCAGCGTCACGGCGAACCGCGCCGAGCGTGAAACGCGCACCATCCCGTTGCACGTGGAAAGCATCAGCCGGGCTGCCGTCGAGCAGGCGAACACCCTGTCCACCGGCGATGCGCTCGCGGAAACTGCCAATATCACTCCCGTCGGCAACGGCCCGTTCGGCGTCCGTCCGCGCCTGCGCGGACTCGACTCGACCCGTATGCTCGTGCTCGTCGATGGTGAGCGCCTCAATACGGCGCGCCAGGCCACCGACCGCACGGGAGCCGAGACCGGGCTGGTGTCGCCGGATGCCATCAGCCGGATCGAAATCGTGAACGGCGCCGGCACACTGATGTACGGGTCGGACGCGCTCGCCGGCACGGTGAACATCATCACCAACGAGCCCGGCTTCACCGACGCCACGCGCCTGATCTACGGCGTGAACGGCTTCTACAGCTCGAACGAGAACGGCCGCCGCGGCACGGCCACCGTCGGCTTCACGTCGCCGGACGTTTCGCTGCGGGTGCAGGCGGGGCTCGAGTCGTTCGACAATTACAAGGCCGGGTCGTTCGATGTGGAGGATACGCGGCCCTACTTCGCCTCGGGCCAGTTGAAGCAGACCGACACCATCGACACGAACTTCGGCTTCACGTTCAAGTCGTTTCCCGATCCGTTCAACACCCCGTACGTCCGCACCGAGCAGGAAATTCAGAGCTCGAGCGCCAACGGCAACTTCCTGAACGTCTCGAGCCTGTTCCGCGTCGGCGAGCGCCGCTCGGTGCGCCTGCGCTATCAGCGCCGCCGGATGAACGACATCGGCTTTCCCGACTTCCAGCCGCCAATCTTCTTCAACGCCACGGCGCTGCCGTTCAGTAATCTCGACCGCGTGTCGGCGAAGTACGAGGCGCGGGCGGTGACATCGTGGCTCGCCAACCTGTCGCTGACGGCGCATTATCAGCGGACCGAGCGCCTGCTGCAGAACGCACTGCCCGTGCAGTTCCCGGCGCCGACCGCCGTGGCCTTCTTCCCGATCAGTGTGTTCCGGCTCGACATCCTGTCGCGCACCGAACAGCGCGTCTGGACCCCTGGCGTCGACCTGCAGGCGGTGCTGCTGCCGGCGAAGAATCACGTCATGACCACCGGTCTCACCTTCTACCGCGACCGCAGCAGCGATCGTCGCACCACGTCGACCACCACGTCGCTGCTGGGGCAGGTGGTGCTCGGTGCACGAGGGCCGGCGGCCGTGGTCTTCGCGACACCGACCGTGCTCGGCCCACCGAGTGCCGGGACGCCGGTGCGCGTTCCCGACGCCAGCCTTCGCGACGTGGCGGTGTTCGCGCAGGACGAGTGGAAGGTGCTGCCGAACGTGTCGGTCGTCACCGGCCTTCGCGGCGACTTCTACAACGTCACTACCAACGCGACGCCAGGCTATGACATCCAGGCGGTAGTTGGCGGCGCGAAACCGGCCATCGATCCCTCGACGCTGCCTGACCCGAACGGCGCCACGTATACGCGCAACGCGCTGACGGGCGACATCGGCCTCGTGGCCAACACCGGGGGCACGGTCAGCCCGTTCTTCCGCTACGGCCGCAGCTACCGTCACCCAAATTTGGAAGAGATGCTCTTCGCCGGACCCGCCACCGCGGGCAGCATCGCCCCCAACGTCACGGTGAAGCCCGAGACCGGCAACAACCTCGACGCAGGGGCGAAGTTCACGTTTCCCCGCCTGTCGGGGGGTGTCTATACCTTCCTGAACCAGTACAAAGACTTCGTCGTGCAAGACCTCGCCATTGCCCAGACCGCGGCCGGTCCGCTGGCGCAGGCGACGAACTACGCTGATGTCCGCATCGGCGGCCTGGAACTGAATGCTGATGCGCCGCTGAACGTGGCCGGCGGCGTGCTGACGCTCAGCGGGTCGGGCGCGTTCACTCGCGGCACCATCACGAGCGGCGTCAACCCGCTCAACGGCCAGTCGATCGACGGCGAAGCGGCGGATAACATCACGCCGGTGAAACTCGTCGGCAGCGCTCGCTTTACCGAACCGGGCGGTCACTGGTGGTTCGAGTACGGCGTGCGGACGCAGACGAAGGTGAACCGGGTCACGCCGACGCTGCTGACCTCGCCCTTCACCGTGGCGCAGGACTTCCTATCGCTCGACGGTTTCACCGTGCAGCGCCTCGGCTGGGGCGTGAACCTCTCGCGCCTGCGCGAACGGCTGAACATCGCGTTCGCCGTCGAGAACCTCACCAACCGGTACTACCGCGACCAGTTCCAGTTCGCCCCATCGCGCGGCCGCACGTTTACGGTCGGCATCAGCACGGGCGCCTTCTGAAGCGCTGACACCTGCAATACACACATCGCGCGGCCCACGGCCGCCACTTGCCATGCCGCACCGTATTACCGACCCACGCGCACGCGCCGAGGCCCAGCTTCGCCTCAGCGAAGAACGGTTCCGCTATATCTTCGAGCATGCGGCGACCGGCATGGCCGAGGTCGAACTCGACGGCCGGTTCACCACCGTCAACGACGCGCTGTGCGCCATCACCGGATACAGCCGGGAGGAACTGCTCCAGCGCACGTTCCAGGACATCACCCACCCGGACGATCTCGACGCCGACGTTGCTCTCGCGGGCAGGCTGGCCAGCGGCGAACTGCAGCAGTACACCCTCGAGAAGCGCTACATCCGCCGCGACGGCACCGTTGTGTTCGTGAACCTGTCCGGCTCGGCCCTGCGCGACCCCTTCGGCGAGCCGATCTCCTTTGTTGCCATCATCGAGGACATCTCGGAACGCAAAGCAGCCGAAGAGGCACTGCGCCGCAGTGAGCAGCGGTTCCGCAGCGTCTTCCAACACGCCGGCACCGGCATCGCCATCACTGACATTGCCGGCACCTTCCTGCAGTGCAACCCTGCCTACGAAGCCATCCTTGGCTACACGGAAGCGGAACTGCGGGTGGTGAACTTCGCGGACCTGGTGCACACCGATGACCGCGCCGCGAACATGCAGGCGCTCGCACAACTGCGTGCCGGCGAGGTGCCGCACTTTGAGATCGAGAACCGCTATCACCGCAGGGACGGCACGACAGTGTGGGTGCACAAGTTCGTCGCCCTGCTCAACGACGCGGCCGGTCGCCCCGCGAACCTCATGGCGCTGGTGACCGACGTCACCGGGCCGCGGCATCTGCGCGAAGCGCAGCATGAGGCCATGAGGCAGAAGGACGCCTTCATCGCCGTGCTCGCGCACGAACTCCGGAATCCGCTGGCGCCTATCCGCACAGCCGTGGCTCTGCTCAACCGCCTCGGCCCGCCCGAACCGGCGCTCGAACATGCCCGCGCCGTCATCGACCGTCAGGTGGTGCACATGTCGAGGCTGGTGGACGACCTGCTCGACATCTCGCGCCTGTCGCGCGGCGAACTGCGACTGCAGCGCGGCCCGACGCGCCTTGCGGCGGTGATCGAGACCGCGCTCGAGCAGGCGCAGCCGCTGGTCGCGCAGCAGCGGCAGCACGTCCGCGTCGAAGGCTTGCACGAATCGATAGAGATCGACGCCGACGCGGTCCGCCTGACGCAGGTTGTCGGCAACCTGCTCAACAACGCCGCGAAGTACAGCCCGCCCGACACGGAAATCCGGCTCAGCCTCAGTCGCGACGGCAACGAGGTCGTCATCAGGGTGTGCGACCGAGGCATCGGGATCCCAGCCGAACAACTGGACCGCGTATTCGACCTGTTCGCACAGACGGACACTGCGCGCGCCCTGGGCCGCGGCGGACTGGGTATCGGCCTGGCGCTTGCCCGTCAACTGGTCGTGCTGCACGGCGGCGCCATCGCAGCGTCCAGTCAGGGACCCGGGCTTGGCAGCGAGTTCATCGTCCGGCTTCCCGGTCTGGCGCCGACGCAACCGGCACCGGTCCAGCCAGCCGCTTCGCCGGCATCTCGAGCCCCCATCGGACGACGCGTGCTGGTCGCGGACGACAATGTCGATGCGGCCGAGATGCTGCACGTGCTGTTCAGCGAATTCGGATGTGACGTGCGGCAGGTCCACGACGGAGAGTCGGCCGTGCTCGAGAGCGAGCGCTTCCGCCCCGACGTGGCCATCCTCGACATCGGTATGCCGGGCATGGACGGCTACGACGCCTGCCGGCGTATCAGGCAGACGACGTGGGGGGCCTCGATGCTCATCGTCGCCCTCACCGGATGGGGGCAGGAGGCCGATCGCCGGCGCAGCGCCATGGCCGGGTTCGACAAGCACTTCGTGAAGCCGGTCGATCCGCTGGAACTCACGGCGTTCGTTCGCGAGGCGCTCCCCACCTCACCGCAATCCTGAGCGCGGCGCGCGCCCGTGGTCTGCTTCCTCCGTCCGCCCCCCCCGGGGTTGCCACGCATGGCACCCTGCCGCTACGCTGCCCGGACATGGCCAGAATCGTCCGGCGGCTGCTTGAACCGCCACACGAGTGCCCATACCTGCCAGGTCTGACCGCGGTGCTCGACGTGGCCGTGCTGGTGGACGTGTCGGCGGATGAACTGGGTGTGCTGCTCGAACGCGGCTGGCGCCGTTTCGGCCCCGCGTACTTCCGCCCGGTGTGCGACGACTGCGACAAGTGCGTCTCGCTCCGGATTCCGGTTGCTGGGTTCACGCCGTCGCGAAGCCAGAAGCGGGCTCGCCGCCTAGCCTCGTCATTGACCCGCACCGTCGGCGTACCGGTTGTCGACGATGAACGCCTGGCGTTGTATGCGCGCTGGCATGCCCAGCGCGAATCGCAGCGAGGATGGGAGCCAAGCGGCCTGAACGCCGAACGCTACGCCTTCGACTTCGCCTACGAGCATCCGTCGGTGCGCGAAGTGACGTTTCGCGACCCGGCCGACGGCGACCGTCTTGTGGGTGTCGGCATCGTCGACGAGGTGCCGGACGCCCTGTCGGCGGTGTACTTCTTCTGGGACCCGGAGCATGCGCCGCCGTCGCTCGGCGTGGCGCAGATTGTCTGGATGATGGAAGACGCCGCCGCCCGAGGGGTCACCTACGTCTACCTTGGCTACTGGGTGTCGGGGTGCGCGTCGCTCGACTACAAGGCGCGCTATCACCGTCATGAAGTGCTGGTCGGGGCGCCGGGGCTGGAGTCGTCGGTGTGGCGACTGGTGGAGGTCGGGAGTGGCGGTCAGTCTGGCACGGACGTCGGCGACTCGCCGGGTCATGGGGACACCGGCGAGCGCCGCTGACTAAGACCTACCTGCCAGTATTTACGTAGGCCACGCACGCACCCTGGTTTTTGAACGCGCTGAAGTCTGCCCGCACGAGGTTCTGCCATGCGCCGTTTTTGCAACTGGCTGCAGTGGTCGGCAATGCGAATGTGGTGAACTCCACAGCCGGCACGTAGGCCGCCCACCCGGCATCCGGCCGGAAGGTGCCAACCCCGCCAGCGCCGCCGTCGGAGTAGAACCCCGCAAAGGTGTAATTCACGAACGCCGTATCTGAGTCGACGTCGGTGCCGACCGCGATGGGCGGAGTGGTGTTGGTCCCGACATTCAGCGAGTCGTACGGACCCACCGATCCGATCGGGTGGTAGCCGGAGGTATTCGTGTTGTAGGCGACGCCGTAGATGAACGCCTCACTCAAGTCGTAGTTCAGCGCGCGAAGATCGAACACGATGCTGAAGGCCAAGCCGTTGTAGCAGCTCGTCGCGTCGAAGCGCCACGCGGTTCCGCCGGGACAGCTCGGGTTTGCTTCGGGACGCCACGGAATGATGAAGTTCTGCGTCACCGTCTTCACGGGCGCGTGCGCCGCCGCGGACGCGGCATCGGGATAAATGTTCAGCGTAATCGGGTGGCTGTACCCGAGGGCGGGCATCGAGGGGTAGTTTGAATGCAGCGACCAACTGCTCATGAGCACCGTGGCAAAGCCAGCGCGCCGTGGCGTGTCGGCCTCGAGCCGAATTTCGTCGCCGAACTCCAGCACCGAGCAGCACTCGTATCCCTGGCTGGGAACGTTAGGCGGCGTGGGAGTGGGGATGCTGTCGTAGACGACCGTGCCCTGGGCGAACGACGAGGTGGAGGCGAGGAGAACAATACCGAGAAGTGACGGCAGAACCGACGCGATGCGACGTGTCATGTGGAACTCCTGCGAAGCCGATGCGGCTGAAGCCGCTGTTAGCGGGCTGTACGTCCCGATTCACGGTATTGGGAATTCGGGAGTTCAGCTTGCGCCACGTTACACCCAACCCATCAGCGTTGAACCCTCGAAGCGGGATTTCCCGGGGGCACTGGACGGAAGCTATGTATCTGTCATGAGACAGCAGTGCCATCGCTGACGACGTCGGCATCACAGGCAAACGCGCCCGTGGGCGCATGGGGGGCAAGACCGAGAGAGGCGTACTATCGGCGCGAGGTCGATGTGCGCGGAGCGTCGACGGCTTTTGCCGACACCTCGACCGCCACCGCATCTTTCTTCTGCACGTAGCCAACGCGCCGGCCGTAGTGGAAATCCTGGAACTCGGCGTGGAACCAGTCTGTCTCTTCGTCGAGAAACCGGAGCACCGTTCCCGCTTCGAGCATGCGCAGAGGTTCGCGGTCCGCATCGGGGAGCAGCAACAGCGGCGTTTCCACAATCACCACCACCAGCGTCTGCCGTCCTCGTGCCGGGCCTTGTAACGCTGACGATGAACCGGTCGTCCCCGCGGCCGTGACGGCCGCCACGAGACATCTGCCTGGGAACCACACGGCCAACAGCACGCTGACGAGGGGCACCAGCGTGAGGAGGCGGCGGGAGCTCACTTCGTACTCCTACTGGCAAGCCGAGAACGAAGAACGGCCTCGCTGAGGGCGAGGCCGTGGGTGGTGCGAGGAAAATTGGTCGGGATGGCGGGATTCGAACCCACGACCCCCTGACCCCCAGTCAGGTGCGCTAGCCAGGCTGCGCTACATCCCGATGTGCGAATCCGTATTCTACGCTGAACGCTTGCGCCGAGGCGAGGCCGACTTTGCACTCTGGCCCATCCCGCCAGCATTTTCTTCGGCGTCGAACGCATCGGGCGCCGCCAACGCCAGTTCGGTTTGCGTGGCGGTGTTGCCAGCAGCGGGGCGAGGGGTCGCGTCAAGCAGCGTCAGCAACGACTGCAGCCCGCGCTTCACGTGAACAAGCCGCTGGCGCGCGTCGGCGCTGAACCCCTGAACGGCGGTGGCTGGCTCCGGCTCGCCAAGATCGAGCGGCGGTTCCGATTCCTCATCGAGCTTGCGCCGAACGCCCGCGAGCGTGAGCCCGTCCACGAGGAGCAGGTGCTTGATGCGCAGCACACGCTCGATGTCCACCCGACGGTAGACGCGCGACGTCGAACCGCTCTTCGCCACGCCGAGATCCTTGAACTCCGCCTCCCACGAACGCAGCACGTAGGGCTGGAGCTTGGCGAGTTCGCACACCTCCGCCGCCTTGAAGAGGGGGCGATTCGGAATCTCTACCTGCGATATCTCGGCCATTTCCGCAGTCTACCGGGCGAAAGTATAGCATCCGCGTCGGCTAACATAGACCCGCCCTGGCGCGATGGCAGTCTCTCCCCTCCGCATTCTTCATGCGATCCACGACTTCCTGCCGCAGGCGCAGGCCGGATCGGAGATCTATGCCCACGATCTCTGCCGTGCGCAGCTCGATCGCGGCCATCACGTAACCCTCGTATGCGCCACGTTCGACCCAGCGCGGCAGCACGGCTCGGTCGACTGGAGAGTGGTCAACGGCATCCCCGTGGTGGAGATCACTAACAACTGGATCTGCTCGCGCTTCGAGGACACCTACCGTCCGCCACTCGTCACCGACCGCCTCGCTTCTGTGCTCGACGCGGTGCAGCCGCAGGTGCTGCACGTCCACAACCTGTTGAATCTGTCGTTCGATTTGCCGGCGATGGCGCGAGCCGCCGGCGCGCGCGTCGTCGCCACGCTGCACGACTACACGCTGGTCTGCCCATCCGGAGGACAGCGCCTCCACAGGGCCGACAGCCACGTCTGTCACCGCCTCGAGCCCGACCGCTGCGCCCGCTGCTTCGGCGAATCGCCGTTCGGCACGCGCGCGGCCTTCAGTCGCCTGGCCGGTCGCCAGCGGCTGCTAGCGGCCCCTCTGGCAATCGCGGCCCGGGCCGTGCGGGCCATGGCGCCGACGCTGACGGCCACTGTTGCGGGCCACCTGCCGACGCTGCCGGCCACGGCCGACGACATCACGGCTCGCCTCGATGCGGCGCGCCGGGTCTTGGCGCAGATCGACCTGGTCGTAGCGCCCTCCGCATCCATCGCCAGTGCATACGCCGGACTGGGCGTGGAACGCGAGCGGTTGCGCATTTCCGACTACGGCTTCCGGCCTCGGTCGGAACGACCGGTTCGGGCACTGCGCAGCGGCCTGGTGCGGATCGGGTTCGTCGGGACTCCTGTGTGGCACAAGGGGCTGCACGTGCTCATCGACGCCGTGCGGCAGCTGCCGACCCACCAGTTCGTGCTCTCGGTGCACGGCGACACGGCGGTGTTCCCGGACTACATCGAAGACCTGCGCCAGCGCTCGCGCGGAGTGCCCGTTGAGTTCGCCGGTGCGTTCACGCGAGAGCGAGCCGATGCGGTGTACGACGCGCTCGACGTTCTGGTCGTGCCGTCCATCTGGCTCGAGAACTCGCCGCTGGTCGTGCACGAGGCGTTCATGGCGGGTGTGCCGGTGGTGGCGTCCCGCATCGGCGGCCTGGCGGATCTCGTTCAACACGGTCGGAACGGCTTGCTGTTCGAGCCTGGCAACGCCGATTCGCTGGCCGCGGCCCTGCACGCGTTGATTGCAGACCCGGCACTGCTCCACCGACTTCGCGAAGCGCAGACCGATGTGAAGTCGATCGAGTGCGACGCGCTCGAATGGGACGCCGCCTACGGCGATGTGTTGGGCGTCGCGAACGCGGCCCAACCATGACGCGACCCCTCATTTCGGTCGTCATTCCGACGCGCAACGGCATGGCTACCCTGCCGGCCGTGTTCGATGCGATCGATCGGCAGGTCCACGACTTCGACGTCGAGGTGGTGGTGATCGACACGGAGTCGACAGACGGCACCCTCGACCTCGTGCGCGCACGCACCTCACGCGTGCTTCAGACGACTGCCGCCCAGTTCAATCATGGGCGGACCCGCAACCAGGCTATCGCGGCATCGTTGGGCACCTTCATCGTCCTGCTGTCGCAGGATGCAACCCCGGCAGACGAGCACTGCCTCGAGGCGCTGGTGTCGCCCCTTCAGAAGAGGCACGCGCTGGCAGGCAGCTTTGCCCGGCAGGTGGCCAGGCCAGACGCCGGCGTCATCGCTCGCCATTACCACGCGCATTGGGCCGGTAGTGCCCGCCTCCCCGTCGTCGCCCGTATCGACAGCGTGGCGGCGTTCGAGGTGATGCGTCCGCTGGAGCGGATGCGGCACTGCACGTTCGACAATGTCTGCTCGTGCCTGCGTCGGGAGGTGTGGGAGGCGCACCCGCTTGCCGATACGCCGATCGGCGAGGACCTGTCGTGGGCCCGGCAGGTTCTGCTTGCCGGTCACGAACTGGCCTTCGTGCCCGAAGCCGTCGTTCTGCACTCACACGCACGGTCCGCCGAGTACGAGTTCGAGCGGACGGCCCTGCTCCACTGCGAACTGCATCGGCTGTTCGGCGTGCGGACCATCCCCACGTGGCCGGCCCTGACACGAAGCATCGTGTCAACCGGGGCGCTGCATCTGCAGCTCAGGCGACAGGCGCCTCCCGGCGTGCCGGTCGAATCGCTGCCGCGCGCGCTGGCGCTGGCCGTGGCCTGGCCGCTCGGTCAGTTCATCGGCGGCCGGCGCGCTGTGCGGGGCACACCCTCCATTCCGAGCGGGCGGGTGTGATGCGTGTCCTGATCGTTGTGCACGGCTATCCTCCGTCTGCCCGCGGCGGCAGTGAGGTCTACGCCGAAGCGCACGCGCGAACACTCCACGACGTCTGTGGCGACGATGTGCTGGTGCTGACGCGCGACAGCGATCCGGAACGCCCCGAGTTCGACGTCCGCGAGACGGTGCATCGCGCGGTCCGCGTCGTGCGGATCAACAACACGTTTCGCACCGTGCGGTCGTTCGAGGAGTCGTATTGGCAGCCGCGCATTGCGGCGATTGCCGCCGAGCTGATCGATGCCTTCGCGCCAGACGTCGCCCACATCCATCACCTCACCTGCCTGTCGACGCAGATTCCGCAACTGCTGCGCGCGCGCGGCGTGCCGTGCTTCATGACCCTGCACGACTACTGGCTGCTGTGTCACCGCGGCCAGCTGCTCGACCGCGATTGCCGTGTCTGTCAGCGTCCAGGCGCGTGTGGCCGGTGCGTCAACGACAGCGCTGTGGTGCCCGACGCCGTTGGCAGTGCCGCGACGCTGGTTCGCCGTCTCGAGCCGCACTTGCCGCCGGCCGGTCGTGCTGCGGTACGCGCGCTCGGCCACTTCATCGCCTCAGGCGTGAGCAGCGACGCGTCGGTGCAACGCGCGGCAACTGCCCGTCTGGCCCACATGCGGAACGTGGCCGCCCACATCACCCGGTTCTACGCGCCCTCCCAGCACCTCCGTGCCACCTTTGTCCAGGCTGACTTTCCAGTCGAACGGATTGAGCTATCGCCGTACGGCTTCGAGATCGACCGGTTCACGGCCCGCACTCCTCGGAGTACTCCACGCCCGCTGCGAATCGGCTTCATCGGCAGCCTGATGCTGTCGAAGGCGCCGCACGTACTACTCGAGGCGTTCCGCCAGTTGCCCGACGGTGCCGCGACGCTCGACCTGCACGGTGCCTACGTGCCGTACCACGGCGACGATGCCTACCGCGGCGTCCTCGAGCCGCTGCTGCGCACGCCGCACGTGACCATGCACGGCTGGCACGCGGAGACAGATATGGGCCGCGTGTACGCGGACATCGACGTGCTGGTGGTGCCGTCCATCTGGCCCGAGAACAGCCCCCTCGTGATTCACGAGGCTCTTCTCTCCGGCGTGCCGGTGGTGGCCTCGAACATCGGCGGTATCCCCGAACTCATTCAACACAATGAGAACGGGCTGCTGTTCCCCGCCGGCGATGTCCAGGCGCTCCACGCTGCGTTGCTGCACCTGGTGCTCGAGCCCGAACATCTGGCGGCGCTTGCCGCGCGGGCCACACCGATCCGCGCGATCGCGGACGACACGCGTGCCATGCGGAATGGCTACACGGCCGCTGCCTTCGCGCGCACCATCGCTGCCTCCACAACCAGCGTGCACGCGGTGGTACTGAACTACCGCACACCCGAGCAGACGTTGCTGACCGTGCGAAGCCTGCTCGCATCGACCGAGCCACTGGCGTCGGTAACCGTGGTGGACAACAGCGAGACGATTGAGTGCGAGCGGATGCTGGTCGAGTTGTCCGACCGCGTCGAGTATCTCCGCACGCCCGAGAACCTGGGCTACGCCGGTGGTATGAACGTGGGCATTGCGCGAGCATTGACGCGTGGTGCCACCCACGTGATGCTGGCGAATAGCGACGTGACGGTCCCGCCCGATTGCTGTGCTCGCCTTCTTGCGGTGTTGGCCGCGGAACCGGCGGCGGGCATTGCCGGACCGACGATGGTGGTGCGCGACACGCCGGACCGCATCGACTCGGCCGGACTCTCGTTCGACGCGGTTTCGGGACGGATGCGGATGGTGGGTGCCGGCGACACCATCGCGGCCGCGCCTCGGCACGCCGACCGGGTGAACGCCGTCAGCGGCTGTCTCATGCTCGTCGAACGGCGCGTGTTCGAACGCATAGGCGTAATGGACGCGCGCTACTTCTTCGGCTTCGAGGATCTCGACTTCTGCCTGCGCGCGCGTGTGGCCGGCATTGGTGCGGTCGTCTCGCCTGCCCGGGCGTATCACGGACGGGCGCAGTCACTGTCGTCACGTGCGCCGGAACGGCTCTACTACGGGGCGCGCAACCACCTGCGCCTGGCGGCGTCGCCTCACGGCGCAAGCGCCGGCACAGGGGGACAACTCGCCGTGATGGTGATGAATCTCGCGTCCGCGCTGAAGGCCACGCCGTCGCGAGTTCCGGCCCGACTTCTGGCGGTGGCGGCTGGTTGCCGCGATTTCTACCGGGGCCGATTCGGCGCCCGGCGCTGACGTTCAGGCGGGCTCGGCCTCGCTGTCATCTGCGACGCGTCGCGGACGCATGCTGTGTCTGGGGTGCCTGCGTGCCCAGGCCAGCCGGCGAATCAGCCAGACGACGATCGCCGCCACCCACGCGATGTCGCGCCCCAGGTGCACGACCGGGAACAACAGCGGCACCCAGTCGCCACACCGTCGTGCCGCGCGCGCACCCACCCACGCGCGCTCCGCGGCAAGCCCAAGCAGCAACACTGCCCCGGCGGCGGCCGTCAGCGACGCGAAAACCGGCAGCACAATCGAGCCAGCCATCAGCGCGAGCGCCAGCGCGGTGAACACCGGGTGCGCCATCATCATCGCGGGTGAGACCGAGTCGCCCGTGAGCCGCCGGCGGTGCTTCGCGACGAGGTCGAGACGCCCATACCCGAACCCGTACTGCTGACGCACGTAGCCGGCGAGCCCCTCGCGCCAACGGTGTGTGCTCTGCGCCGCCGGCACGTAGCGCAGCCGGAAGCCGGACGCCCGCAGGCGATAGCTCAGGTCGTTGTCATAGCCGTAGCCGAGCGACTCGTCGAAGCCGCCCACCTTTCGCAGGGCAGCCGCTCGGTACACCACGTTGCCCGTGCAGACGTGGCCGGTGGCGCCGTCGCTCTCGAGTGCCGCGTAGCGCGCCTCGAGGTCGCGCCCCATCACCCGCGCCAGCAGCGACGCGTGCGGGTCGGTGATGTACTGCCCCTGCGCCGCCGCAACCTCCGCGTCCGCCAGCGCGGGCAGCAGTTGTTCCAGCCAACCCGCACCGAGCACCACGTCCTGGTCGACCTGCGCGATGAGCGGGTGTCTGGCGCACGCCAATCCACGGTTGAGTGCGGCAGCCGCACCGTGGCCGTCCGCCGCAATCGCCACGAGCGGGGCCTCCGGAAACTGGCGACGCACCACATCCACCGCTGCGTCGGCCGATCGGTCGTCGACGAGAATCACCTCGAGCTGAATGCCTGGTGCCACCTGCGCGAGCACGGCTCGTACCACGTCCACCAGCGCTCCGCCGGCATTGTGCACGGGAATGACAACGCTGACCCCGGTCATGCCGACGCCTTCCATGCGTCGGCGAGCACCTCGTCGTAGACCGCTTCGAGCGTGGACACGACGGTGTCGACGCCGAACAGCGCGCGCACCCGCCGCGCCGCGTCACGCGCCTCGCGGCGCCATCCCTGGTGACCGTCGAGCACGGTGGCGATCGCGGCGGCGAGTGCCGCGGCGTCACCCGGCGGAACGGCAAGTCCGCCTCCGGTTGCGGCCACCACCTCCGCTGCGCCGGAGTCGTTGCCGACTATGACCGGTGTTCCCACCAGCAATGCTTCGCAAGCGACCAGGCCGAACACTTCGTCACTGGACGGATAGACGACGACGTCGGCCGCAGCCAGCGCCTCGAGGCGATCGCCGCCGCGCAGCAGTCCCGTCACCGTCATTCGTTCGCGGAGGCCCAACTCACGTGCGCGTCCCAGCGCCGTGGAGAGACCACCCAGGTCGTTGCCGGCAATCACCATGCGGGCGCGTGGCGACGCGAGTTGCCCGAAGGCCTCGACCAGCGTAGCAACGCCTTTGCGCGGCGTGATCTTGCCGAGAAACAGCACAACCGTGTCCTGGTCGAGTCCGTGCGCCCGTCTGAAGCGGGCCCCGTCGGGATGAGCGTCGAACTCGTGCAGGTCGACAGGGTTCGGCACGCGTGCCACACGGTCGGGCGCGACACCCAGCCGACGAAACTGACGCGCCTCGGCGTCGGACACGGCCAGCAGGCGCGTGGCGTACGCCATGACCTCCGCCCCGCCAAGCTGTTCGAGCACACGCTTGGCCATCCGACGGCGTTCGAAGACCGGCGCTGTGCCGTTGGGTGAGAGCACGTACGGCACCCCGACACGCGCGAGCGCGCGCGACGCCATGATGCCAAGCACGTTGTGACACGCGTGGATGTGCGCGACGTCGAAGGACTGGCGGTGGGTGTCGAGAAAGTGCCGCAGTCCGACGGGAGCAAACGCCTGAAGGTTATAGGCCGCGAGGTTCGAGACGTTGCGGAACACCTGCCGCTCCGGACTGATCGCGGCAGCTCGAGGGAGCCTGGTGCGCGCGTCGAGCGCGTCGGTCGTGCAGAGGGTGACGCGATGGCCGCGTTCGCGCAGGCCGTGCACCATCGCGCCAACGACGCGGGGGATGCCGCCGTAGGCCCACGCCTCGGGCCCGTAAGGAGCAATATGCAGGATGCGGAGTGCCATGGCAGCTTCGGCGGACGCGGCGATTATGCCACCGCCGGCCCCGTCTTCGCGCTTAGCGCGTGGCTTCCGACCCGTGCGTCGCCAGGCTGTCCTGCAGCCGGTGCAGCGCATCGGCGCAGTCGGCGGCCACGACCCGCGCACGGCCGAACGTCAACGCCAGCGAACGGACATTCGAGTTCCGACGCGAGAGCGCAATCACTTCGTCGTGCGTTGCCATCAGCCGATCGAACAGTGACGCCGCTGCCCGCAGCGCCGCTGTCGCGGGGCCGGCGGTGCCGCCGGTAAGCCGTGTCAGACGCTGTCGTGCGTCGGCCGCGACCGCCGTGGCCCGCTGTTCGATCTGGGTCATCGCTCCCTCGTCGGCCTCGGCGTTGTGCCGAGCCTCGAGGAAGAGCAGCTCGTACACGTCCGCCCGGATAGCCTGCACCTGCGCGGCGACCGCGGCGGACGGCGCGGCCCCCCCCGCCTGCAGCAGTTCCGCGCTGATTTCGTTGGCCATCTCCCGCACCGCCCCAAAAGTGAGGCGCTGCGCCTTCAGGTTGGTGTTCTCCACGGCCAGCGCGAGGATCTCGCTGTCAAGCTTCTGGTATTCAGCAAAGCAGGTCTTGAAGCGGCCGAGCATGTCGGTCTCGACCGTGTAGCCGAGTGCGGTCACCGCAGCCTCGAGGCTGGCCAGCCGCTCGGTGACGACGGCTTGGGCGTCCCCCGCATCCTTCGCAGCGGCCGCTGACACATCGTCGGTATCGGCGAGCACCGCCCGGTTCGACGCTTCACTGGCCTGCAGGAAGGCCGCGCGTAGTTCGCCGGTGAGCCGGCGCGCTTCCATCAACTCGCGCAGCACCGGCTGTGCCTCGCCGCACGCCGCGGCCAGCATGGCGACCGCGATCGCCGCCACGAACCCGCCCGCCATACGCCGGGCATTCACAGGGATGAAGCAAGGAGAGGTCATCGGGTATCGCCTCAGGCCTCGGTCTTCTTCTTCGTGCGCGCGCCCGGTTTCGAGCGTGCGCGGCGTCGCACCTGGATGCGGATCGGGGTGCCCTCGAAGCCGAAGTGCTCGCGGATCTTGTTCACGAGGAACCGCTCGTAGGAGAAGTGGAAGGTCGTGGCAATGTTGGTGAAGAACACGAAGGTCGGCGGTGCGATGCCGATCTGTGCCACATACATGATCTTCACGTTGCGCCGCTCGGGACTGACCGGCGGGTTGGCCGCGATGATCGTCTCGATGAACTTGTTGAGTGCGGGTGTCGGCACACGCTTGCGGCGGTTTGCTGCGGCCTTGTCGAGCGCCTCCAGCACCTTCGGCGCCCGTTCACCGGTTAGCGCCGAGATGTGGAGAATGGGCGCGTAGTCGAGGAACCGCATCTTCCGGCGCAGCGCATCATCGAACTTCTTGACGAAGTCGGGGTCCTGGCTCTTCACCAGGTCCCACTTGTTCGCCACGATGACGATGGCTCGTCCGGCACGGTCCGCCTCGCCGCCGATGGACGCGTCCTGATCGGTGGAACCCTCCTTCGAGTCGATGAGCAGGGCGACGACGTCGGCGTCGAAGATGGCCTTCTTGGCGCCGGCCACCGAAACCAGTTCCACCTTGCCGCCGTCGCGCACGCGACCCGGCCGCCGCATTCCGGCCGTGTCGACGATGCGGAACTGCCGGCGGTGCCAGATGAGCGTGGCGTCGATGGCGTCGCGGGTCGTGCCGGGCATGTCGCTGACCACCACCCGCTCCTCCTTCAGGAGCCGGTTCAGCAGCGACGACTTGCCGACGTTCGGGCGCCCGATGATCGCGATGGTCGTCTCTTTCTCGACCGGCTCAGCCGGTGGTTGCGGCTGGCCATCTTCATTCGCTGCGGGCTCCTCGGCATCTTTCCCCCGCGCGCCGAGCACGCGCACGATTTCGTCGAGAAGGTCGCCGACGCCCATGCCGTGTTCGGCCGAGAGCTCGAGCACTGGCTCGAAGCCAAGCTGGTAGAACTCCGGCACCGAACGCTGCGCGCGCTTGTCGTCGGTCTTGTTCACCACGAAGATGATGGGCAGACCGGTGGCCCGGATTTCGCGGGCGATCTCTTCATCGCCACTCGCGAGCCCTTCCTGGCCATCGGTCAGGAACACCAGGACATCGGCGCTGCTGATGGCGCGCTGCCCGGCGATGACCACCAGGTGGTGCAGCGGGTCCTTGCTGGCGCCGTAGAGGCCCCCGGTGTCGGACAACTGAAAAGAGGACCCCATCCAGGAGACGGGGAATGCCAGCGCGTCACGCGTCGTGCCGGCAATGGGCGCCACGATGGCGCGCCTCGAGCCGATCATCTTGTTGAAGAGCGTCGACTTCCCAACGTTGGGACGGCCGACAAGGACGACAGACGGAAGTTTCCGGGGCATTCAGCGCATTCGGTCCAGGATCACTTAGCCACAGCATTGACAGCGTAAGTGTCACAATCTATGATATTTATCAGTTTCGAGGAGCCTCTAAGCATGATCAAGGTCGACATCGTCAATGAAGTGTCGAAAATCGCCGACATCACCAAGGTAAAGGCCGAGGTGGCGGTCGACGCCGTATTCGACGCGATGCGAACCTCCATGCAGCGGGGCGAGCGCATTGAACTGCGCGGTTTCGGCGTGTTTCAGGTGAAACCTCGCAAGCGCGGCATCGGCCGCAACCCCAGGACCGGCAAGGAAGTGCGCATCCCGCCAGGCCGCACTATCCGCTTCAAGCCCGGTAAAGACCTCCAGAATATCGGGTAAGCCACCGGTTGGACTCCGTTCAGCAAGAATCCCTGTCGATCCCGCCGGAGTACATCTGGCGGCCGCGCCGCAAGTTCCAGGACCGGCGCTGGCTGCACCTGCTCCTGCTGATCCTGACCATTGGCATGACGACGCTGGTCGGGATGGACCACTATGCCTCGTTCGCCGGCGACTTCGGCGCAACCCCGCTGCGGCTCGACACGGCGGCGCTCGCGCTGCGCGGGTTCTGGTACAGCGGCACCATCCTCGCCATTCTGGGTTGTCATGAACTGGGTCACTATTTCGCCTGCCGCTATTATGACGTCGATGCGTCCCTGCCGTTCTTTCTTCCGGCGCCGCTGCCGCTGACCGGGACGCTGGGCGCCTTCATCCGTATCCGCGAACCGATCCCCAGCAAGCAGATGTTGTTCGATATCGGCATTGCCGGTCCGATCGCGGGATTCGTCATAGCCGTGCCCGCGCTGTTCCTCGGCATGGCCATGTCGCACGTCGTGGTTGTCCCGCCGAACCTCGAAGGCCTGTCGCTGGGGGAACCGCTGCTCTTCAAGGCCGCGGCCTGGCTGCTGTTCGGCACGCCTGCCGCGGGCGACACCATCAACCTGCACCCGGTCGCGTTCGCTGCCTGGTTCGGGATGCTCGCTACGTCGTTGAACCTCTTTCCCATTGGGCAGCTCGACGGCGGGCACATCTCGTACGCCGTGCTTGGGCGCAAGTCGTCGCACGTCACGCTCGCCATGGTGGGCTGCGCGGTGGTGCTGACGTGGTTCTCCCTGAGCTGGCTGGTGTGGACGACGATGATGGTGGTGATGCTGTTCGTGTTCGGACGTCACCATCCGCCGACGTTCGACGAAGACGTGCCGCTCGACAACACCCGCAAGTGGCTGGCGTTGTTCGCACTGGTGATGTTCATCCTCTGCTTTACGCCGACGCCGATCGAACCGCTCGAACTGCTCCGCTAGGGCTCAGCGAACCTGAAGGTTCGCGGCTACGCCATGTAGGCGTATCGAATCACAGCACGCTGAGCGGGTCGACGTCGATGGTGGTGCGCCGCGCCAGTTCAGGGCGTGCGTTGACAATGGCCACGAGCGTCTCCCGCATCTTCCTGCGGTTCGTCCCCTTCACCAGCAACTGCACGCGGTACTCGCCGCGCAGCCTGCCGAGCGGCGCCGGAGCCGGGCCGAGCACCCGGTAATGGGTCAGTGACGGGTCCTGCTGCCGCATCTGCGCCACGATGTGCGACGCATCGTCCATCGCCGCCACGAACGTCTTCGCGCGGACGACGGCGTTGATGAGCGACACCACCGGCGGATAGCGCATCGCCTTGCGGAACAGCATCTCGCGCTCGTAGAACTTCGAGTAGTCCTGGTGACAGGCCAGCAGGATGCTGTAGTGCGTCGGGTAGATGGTCTGCACGACGGCCTCGCCCGGGGTTTCGCCACGTCCCGCACGTCCAGCTACCTGCGTCAGTAACTGGAACGTTCGCTCTGACGCCCGGAAGTCGGCCATGCCGAGGCCGACGTCGGCCGAAACCACGCCGACGAGTGTCACCCGCGGAAAGTCGTGCCCCTTCGCCACCATTTGCGTGCCGACGAGCACGTCAATCTCGCCCGCCCTGAACCTGGCGAGCAGCGCCGTCAGCGAACCCTTGCGGCGCGTGGAGTCGCGATCAAGCCTCGCCACGCGCGCCTCCGGACATTGCTGCTTCACCTGCGCTTCGACCCGTTCGGTGCCGAACCCCATCTGCTCGAGGTACGGCGCCTTGCACGTCGGGCAGGCGGTCGGCACACGCGCCGAGTAGTTGCAGTAGTGGCAACGCGCCCGCCGCGCGGCCCCTTCGCCGTGTACCACCAGCGAAATGTCGCAGTTCGGGCAGTCGATGGTGCCCGAGCACTGGCGGCAGAAGACGGCCGTCGCAAAGCCACGCCGGTTCAGCAGCACAATCGACTGCTCGCCGCGAGCGACGCGCGCGGCAATCCCGTCGCGCAGGGCGCGGCTCAGGATGACGTCTGGCCCTTCGGCCGCGTACTCCTCGCGCATGTCGACCACGCTCACCGAGGCGAGCGGCCGGTCGAGCACGCGCCGCTCCAGCACGATGCGATCGTACTTGCCGCTCATCGCGTTGAAGTAGGTCTCCATCGACGGCGTAGCGGAGCCGAGCACGGCGAGCGCGTCGGCTTTCTGCGCTCGCACCAGCGCAACGTCGCGACCGTTGTAGCGCGGGCTCTCGTCCTGCTTGTAGGAGTTGTCGTGCTCTTCGTCGACGATGATCAGGCCGACGTCGCGCAGGGGCGCGAACACGGCTGACCGTGTGCCCACGACCACATCGACCTCGCCACGCCGGATGCGCTGCCACTGATCGTGGCGCTCACCGTCCGACAAACCGCTGTGTTGAATCGCCACCCGCTCGTGGAAGGTCTGGCGGAACAGCGCCGCCACCTGCGGGGTGAGGGCAATCTCCGGCACCAGCATCAGCACCCGGCGTCCGGCGGCGCGCACGGCCGCGGAGAGCCGCAGGTAGAGTTCGGTCTTGCCGCTCCCCGTGACCCCGTGCAGTAGCGCGGCCTTGAAGGTGCCAGCGCGGGAGAGTTCGAGAAGCCGAAGCAGCGCAGCGTCCTGCTCGAGGGTGAGGGCGCGCAGCGGATCGAGCGGCGTCGCCTCGAGCGCGGCCGCGGCGAACGGATCGCGATCGACGCGCTCCTGGCGCACCACCACGAGCCCGGCCTTCTGCAGGCGCGACACGATGTCCGCGCTCACGCCCCGTCTGGCGAGTTCCGCGCTGGCAAGACCGTTGGCATTGCCAGCCAGAATTTCCAGCGCCTCCCGCTGACGCGTCGTCACCTTGACGTCGGCATCGGTGCCGGCGGCGGTCAGTGACACGATGCGGTTCGTCTTGTGGGCATCGGCCCGCTCGTCGCGCGTCTTGGGCGGCAGCACCGCGGTGATCGCTTCGCCGGGACCGGCGGCGTAATACTCTGCCGTCCAGCGCGCGAGCTCGACCACGTCCGACGGGATGAAGGGTTCAGTGTCGAGTACGCGCTTCAGCGGCTTGACGGCCTTGCCGTCAGGCATCCCAGAGGTCTTCGAGACGTCGACGACGATGCCCGTGAGCGAGCGCGATCCGAGCGGCACGACGACGCGTGCACCGAGGGCGGGCACAGGAACGCCGTTCGGGACGGCGTACGTCAGCAGATCGAGTCCGGGGACAGGGACGGCTACGCGAACAAACACTGGGGTAATCGTTGGTCGTTGGGCGTTGGGCGTTGGTTAAGGCCGGCCAGCCAACTACTCGCCGGCCAATAACTGTCGGACGAGCTTCATGTCCTCCCACACCTCGCGCTTCGCCGGCGGGTTGCGCAGGAGATAGGCCGGGTGGAACGTCGGCACCAACTGAGAGCCGCGATAGTCGAACACGCGGCCACGCAACTTGGAAATGGGCTCCTGTGTCCGCAGCAGCGTCTGCGCGCCGAACTTGCCGAGCGCTACAATCACGCGCGGCTTGATGGCGTCGATCTGCCGGAACAGAAACGGCTCGCATTGCGCCACTTCGTCCGGCTCGGGGTTCCGGTTCTGCGGTGGCCGGCACTTGATCACATTCGCGATATACACATCGTCGCGCGTCAGTTCGATGGCTTCGATGATCTTGGTGAGCAGTTGCCCCGCGCGGCCGACGAACGGCACACCCTGTTCGTCCTCGTCTGCCCCGGGTGCTTCGCCCACGAACATCAGCCGCGCGTTCGGGTTGCCGACACCGAACACGACCTGACTCCGGCCGAGCGTGTGGAGCTTGCAGCGCGTACACGCGGGGCCAATCTCGACGCGTAGCGTCCCGAGCACCTCGGCCGCGCTGCGCAACAACACCACCGACTCTGCGGCGAGCGAAGCGGCCTTGGCCCGCCGCTCACGCCAGCGCGGGTCGCTGCTGCTGCCGGTCACGCCGAGTTCGCGCGCAAAGGTGAGGTGTTCGACGAGTTGATCGCGGTCCATTGCAATTCCGACTTCCAGGGTTCAGACGTTCGACGTCGCGGCGCGCTGATCGAGGAGCAACCGCTCGATACGGTCGAGAAGGGCCGCCGCGACGAGCGCCTTCGATTGCAGCGGAACGGTTTCGGCGCCGGTCGGGCTGACGATCGTGACCTCGTTCGTGTCGACGTCGAAGCCGGCGTCGGCGCGCGACACGTCGTTCGCGACGATGAGGTCGGCGTGCTTTCGCTCGAGCTTCCGCCGTGCGCTCGCCACGACGTCCTGTGTCTCGGCTGCGAACCCCACGAGCACCGCCGGCCCGCCAACTGCGGCGCGGCGCTCGCCGAGCGACATCAAAATGTCTGGCGTTCGCTTCAGCACCAGCGTGAGGTCGCCGTCCAACTTCGCCACCTTGTGCTCGGCAACGACGGCTGGCATGTAGTCGGCCACGGCGGCAGCCATCACCACGATGTCGGCGCCGGCTGCATGCTGCATGACGGCCGCGTGCATCGCCTCGGCGCCGCGCACCCGCACGAACTCGTGCACGGCGGGCGCAGCCGCGCTGGTCGGGCCGGCCACCAATGTGACCAACGCGCCACGTCGCGTCGCCTCAGCCGCCACGGCGAAGCCCATGCGACCGCTCGAACGATTCCCGATGAACCGGACGGGGTCCAGATCCTCGAGCGTCGGACCTGCCGTCACCAGTACCTTCGTGCCAGCCAGCGCAGAGGGCGGCCGCATGACGGCGTCGGCGGCGGCGCAGATCTCGTCGGGTTCGGCCAACCGGCCCTTCCCGATCCATCCACACGCCAGGTACCCCTCGCCAGGCTCGACGAAGCGCACCCCGTCGGCCGCAAGCCGATCGAGATTCCGGCGGACGGCCTGGTGCGAGAACATCTGGCTGTTCATGGCCGGCGCCACCAGCACCGGCGCGCGCGTCGCTGTGTAGAGCGTGGTGAGGAAGTCGTCAGCGATGCCGTTGGCGAGCTTGCCGATGACGTTGGCCGTCGCTGGCGCGATGAGCAGCAGATCGATCGATGAGGCGAGCGAGATGTGCTCGATGTCGGCGTTCGCCCCCTGTTCCCACTGGTCAATGATGACCGCTCGGCGGGTGATCGCCTCGAAGGTGACAGGACCCACGAACGTCGTCGCGGCATGCGTCATGATGGCCACGACGTCGTGACCGCGCTTCTGCAGGCCGCGCGCCACCTCGACCGCCTTGTAGGCGCCGATTCCGCCAGATACGCCGAGCGCAACGAGCATTGCAGGTACTCCGTCCCCCAGTTCGCGGGACCTATTCCTCGGTGGTGGGGGCAATCGGCACGTCCGGCGGCGGCGCCACATAGGGCAGCGCCTCAACCGCACCCATGAGCACTTCCCGGGCGGCCACGGTCGTCTTCTTGTGGTCGCCGACGTCGACGCGCGGCGTCGAGCCGGCCAGCAACTGGCGGGCACGCGCGCCGGCGGTCACGACAAACGCGAAGGTGTTGGGGAGCGTGGAGCGGTCAATCATCAGGATCCTCGAAGGCGTCAGAAGGAGCGAACGATTCGTTCGGCATCGGCCCGCATGCGACTGAGCCGGCAACGGTCCGCCTGCACAATGCCGCGGAGCCGATCCACGGCAGCGGTCAATTCATCGTTGATGACGATGAAATCGTACTCGGTGAACGATGCCACTTCATCGCGCGCCACCTGCAGGCGCTTGACGATGGCGGCTTCGCTGTCCTTGCTTCGCCCACGCAGTCGCTGCTCCAGCACGGCGTACGACGGCGGCATGACGAACACGGTGGTCGCGCCAGGCCGCAGGTGGCGAACCTGCCGCGCCCCCTGGACGTCGATGACCAGCACCACGTCGCTGCCGTCGGCCAGGAGCTTCTCTGTATCTGACGCGCAGGTGCCGTAGAGGTTGCCGAAGACCTCGGCCCACTCGAGGAAATCGCCGGCGGCGATCATCGCGCTGAAGCGCTCGCGCGACACGAAATTATAGTCCACGCCGTCGGTCTCGCCCGGGCGCGCCGCACGCGAGGTGTAGGAGCGGGACATGCGCAGGTGCGGCATCTGCTCGACGAGCCGCTCGATGAGCGTGGTCTTGCCGGCGCCGGACGGCGCAGACACGATGAAGAGCTGGCCGTGGCCTCCCTGCCGCTCACTCGACATTCTGGACCTGCTCGCGCATCTTCTCGAGCTCTGCCTTGGCCGCAATGATAATTTCCGACACTCGCAGGCCATCGGCCTTCGAGCCCATGGTGTTCACCTCGCGGTTCATCTCCTGCAGCAGGAAGTCGAGCTTGCGGCCGCACGGCTCCGGGCCGTCAGACAGCGTCTGCCAGTGCGAGACGTGGCCACGGAACCGCACCACCTCTTCGCTGATGTCCGAGCGGGCGGCCCACCTGACGATCTCCTGGGCGACGGTGCTTTCGTCCGCCTGCAGGTCGATCCGGAGCTGTGTGACGCGATCGGTCAGTCGCTGCTCGAGTGCCGATCGTCCCTCATCGGCCGCCACCGCTACGCGCTCGATCATGTCGGCCACGAGCGTCCGGCGCTGGTCGAGGTCGGCACGAAGGTGTTCGCCTTCTGTCGCACGCATGGTCTGCAGGTCGAGCACCGCGGCCTCGATGGCCGCCTTCGCCTGCTCCGCAATCAACGCCAGCACCGTCGCGTCGTCGGCCGATCGTTCGCGGATGCTGATGGCTTGCGGCAGCCGGAGAAGATCGCCAGGCGTGAGGGTGCCGGCGATCAGGTTACGCTCGCGCGCCTTGTCGAGCGCCACCTCGAGCGCCCGCGCGAATGGCTCGTTGAACTCGACCTCGAGGGCAGGCGCCAGCCGCGACTGCACCGAGACGCTGACCTCGACGCGCCCACGCACGATGCTCTTCGACACCAGCGTGCGGATATCGGCTTCGAGGGCGCCGAGGCTCTGCGGCATGCGCAACTGCAGGTCAAGATGGCGGTGATTGAGTGCGCGGATGGTGACGGCGACGGTCGCCTTCTCCTCCTCGCGCGTCACAGCCGCGAAGCCGGTCATCGATGTGATCATGAGGGAACCATGCGGCGCTCGGGCTTGCGCCCCTCGAGCAGCTGCATCTGATAAAGCGAGGCGTACGTGCCGGCCGGACGTGCCAGCAGGTCGTCGTGCCTGCCGATTTCGACGATGCGCCCGCGTTCGAGCACGATGATGGCGTCGGCGCGGCGGATGGTGGAGAGCCGGTGCGCGATGACGAACGAGGTGCGGTTCATCATCAGGTTCGTCAGCGCTTCCTGCACCAGCAGTTCGGACTCGGCGTCGAGGGCCGAGGTCGCCTCGTCCAGCACGAGGACCGGTGCGTTGCGCAGCAGGGCCCGCGCGATGGCCAGCCGCTGGCGCTGCCCGCCGGACAGCCGCTGTCCGCGCTCGCCGATGACGGTCTTGTAGCCCTGGGCGAGCCGGAGGATGAAGTCGTGGGCGTTGGCCGCCCTGGCGGCGGACTCGATGTCCGCTTGCGACGCCGACGGCCGGCCGTACGCGATATTGCTGGCGACGGTGTCGTCGAACAGCACGGTCTCCTGCGTCACGATGCCGATCTGGCCGCGGAGCGACGGCAGCGTGACCTCGCGCACGTCGACGCCGTCAATCAGGATCGAGCCGCCGGTGACGTCGTAGAAGCGCGGCAGTAGATTCACCAGTGTGGTCTTGCCGGCTCCGCTGCGGCCGACGATGGCGATCATCTGGCCGGCATGCACGGTGAAGCTGACGCCGCGCAGGATGCGGCGGTTCTCGTCGTAGGCGAAGGTGACGTCGCGGAACTCGATGGCCCTGGTGAGGAGGCCCAGCGCCGGCGCATCCCGCTTCTCCGCCACCTCGGTGTGCGTGTCCATCATCTTGAAGATGCGTTCGGACGCGGCAATCGCCTGCTGCAGGTTGGCGTTGACGCGGCTCAGCTTCTTCGCCGGCCCGTACATCAGAAACAGGGTGGCGAGGAACGACGTCAAACCGCCAATCGTCAGGCGGCCGCTGGCGATCTCGCGGCTCCCGTACCACAACGCCCCAGCCATCGCAAAGCCGCCGAGCAGTTCCATCAGCGGCGGCAGGCTGGAGAGCGCCGCCGTCACCTTCATGTTGGTGCGGAACAACTGGTGCCCGGCACGCGCAAACCGCTCCGACTCGCGCGCCTCGGCGCCGAATGCCTTCACGATCCGCTGACCGGTGAAGCCTTCGGCACTCACGTGCGACAGCACCTGCAGCGCCTCCTGGCTGCGACGGGTCGTCTTGCGCACGCGTTGGCCGAGCCGCACGAGCGGGTAGACGACAAGCGGTGCCGTAATGATGCAGAAGACCGCCAGCCAGGTGTCGTAGTAGAACAGCAGAATAGCGAAGCCGACGAGCGACAGCGTCTCGCGCGCCAGGTCGCCAGCCGTCTCGGAGACCGCCTGCTGCACCTGGCCCACGTCATTGTTGATGCGCGACATCAACTCGCCGGTCGAGTGCTCGCCGAAGAACGAAGCCGACTGGCCCAGGATGTGGGAGTAGAGCGCATTGCGCACGTCCATGACCACGCGCTGCCCTACCCAGGCCATCAGGTAGGACGAGCCGTAGGAACCGATGCCCTTCAGCAGGTTCAGGCCGATGATCAGCCACGCGACACGACCGAGCTGCGACCGGTCCTGCAGGACATTGTCGAAAATCGTCTTGATGAGGGCCGCGAGACCAGCCGAGCCGACCGCGTAGAAGGCCATCGCCAGAACGGCCCAGCCGAGCCGCGCCCGGTAGGGGCGGGCATAGGCGAACAAGCGAGCCAGGGGAGACGAGGTGGTCACGGGAGCTCGGTCTTGTAGCCGTGCGGGCGGCGCTGGTGCCAAGTCCACGCCGTGCGCACGATCGTCTCGAGGTCAGCGAAGCGCGGCGTCCAGCGCAGTTCCCGTTGCGCCTTGTTCGCAGCGGCGTACAGCACGGCCGGGTCGCCCTCACGACGAGGCGCGAGCGTCCACGGCACGCGCCTGCCGCTGACCCGCTCCACCGTGTCGATGACCTCACGCACCGAGTGCGGATGCCCCGTGCCAAGGTTGTAGATGCGCGACGTGCCGGTGTCGACAATTGCCTCGAGCGCCTTCACGTGCGCATCGGCGAGGTCGCTGACGTGGATGTAGTCGCGCAGGCAGGTGCCATCGGGCGTTGGGTAGTCGTCGCCGAACACCAGCAGGCCTCGTCCGCCGGTGGCCGCCTCGATGGCGCGCGGAATCAGGTGAATCTCCGGCGCGTGGTCTTCGCCGAGATCGCCATCAGGGTCGGCGCCAGCTGCGTTGAAATAGCGCAGCGCCACCGAGCAGATGCCGTGCGCCCGCTCGAAATGCGGCAGCGCCCGCTCGACGGCAAGCTTCGACTCACCGTAGCTGTTGATTGGCTGCTGCGGATGCGACTCGCTGATCGGCGTTTCGACCGGTTCGCCGTAGGTGGCGCAGGTCGAGGAAAAGACGAAGTGCTTCACGCCCTCGAGCGCCATCGCCTCGAGAACGGTCAGCGCACCGGTGACGTTGTTGCGGTAGTACTTCGCCGGTTCGCGCACCGACTCGCCGACGTCGAGGTAGGCGGCAAAGTGCATCACCGCCGTGATGTCGTGGTCGTGCAGCGCGCGACGGACGGCGGCCAGGTCGGTGATGTCGCCGAGCACGAACTCGCCGAACGGCACCGCGTCGCGGTGTCCGGCCACCAAATTGTCGAACACCACCACCCGGTACCCGGCGAGGTGCAGCGCCTTCGACGCGTGGCTCCCGATGTAGCCCGCGCCGCCGGTGACCAGCACCTGTGTCGGTTCAGCGGCCAATGGAGAAGTACGTGAATCCGAACCCGCGCATCTGTTCGGGCGAGTAAATGTTGCGTCCGTCGAACACGACGGGCGACTTCAGGAGTTGCTTCATCTTCTTGAAGTCCGGTTCCCTGAACTCGTTCCACTCCGTGACGACCGCCAGCGCGTCGGCACCCTCCAGCGTGTTGTAGCTGTGCTCGCAGTAGGTGATGCGGTCGCCGAAGACGCGGCGTGCGGTCTCCATCGCCTCGGGATCGTAGGCCCGGACGGACGCGCCCATGGCCAGCAACTTCTCGACGATCGCGATGGCCGGCGCCTCACGCATGTCATCGGTCCGAGGCTTGAATGCCAGGCCCCACAGGGCGATGGTACGCCCGGTCATGTCGCCGAAGTGCGCCTGCATCTTCTCGACCAGCCGCGACTTCTGCAGTTGATTGACCGCCTCGACCGCGTGGAGGATCTGGAAGTTGTAACCTTCGTCGGCCGCCGACTTCAGCATCGCCTTCACGTCTTTGGGGAAACAGCTCCCGCCGTAGCCGATGCCCGGGAACAGGAACGACGTGCCGATGCGCCGATCCGAGCCGACCGCCCGCCGGACGGCTTCGGCGTCAGCACCGACACGCTCGCAGACATTGGCGATTTCATTCATGAACGAGATGCGCGTGGCCAGCATGGCGTTCGCCGCATATTTGCAGAGTTCGGCGCTCTTCGTGTCCATGACCATGATCGGGGCGCCCGTCCGGGTGAACGGCGCGTAGACCGCGCGCATAATCTCGCCGGCCTTCGGGTCGTCGCAGCCGATGACGACACGGTCGGGCTTCATGAAGTCTTCGATGGCGGCGCCCTGTTTCAGGAACTCGGGGTTACTGACGACGCTGAACGGAACGCTGGTCTCTGCGGCCACAGCCGCCTGGACCTTCGTCGCCGTACCGACCGGAACGGTGCTCTTGTCGACGACGACGGTGAACTTGTTGATGGCTTTGCCGATTTCGTGCGCGACACCGAGGACGTGCTGCAAGTCGGCTGACCCGTCTTCCCCTTGAGGGGTGCCGACGGCGATGAACACGATCTCGGACGCCCGGACGGCGCTCGGCAGATCGGTGGTAAAGGTCAGGCGGGCCTCGGCGGTATTCCTCCGGACCATTTCTTCGAGTCCGGGCTCGTAGATGGGCATTCTGCCCGCCTCGAGCGTGGCGATTTTGGCCTGGTCCTTGTCAACGCAAATGACTTCGTTCCCGTTCTCGGCGAGGCAGGCGCCTGCGACGAGACCGACGTAACCGGTACCAACAACGGCGATTTTCATTTCACAATAAGATACTGAGACGGAAAGACTTAAACAAGTGCGCGTCCTTATCGATTACCGCGCCGCGCTCCGCGAGCGGACCGGCGTCGGCGAATACACCCACCAGCTCGTGCGGGCCCTGCTGTCGGGCGCCTCGGGAACCTCCGGACGCGCGCTCGAGCTCACGGTCTTCTCCAGCTCAGCCAGGGATCGCCTGACCCCGGATGCCGACCTCGCTGGTGCGCACCTTGTCGATCGCCAGATTCCGGTCCGGTTGCTCAATCTGGCGTGGCACCGCATGGGTTGGCCTCCGGCCGAGATGGTGGCTGGCGGCGCGTTCGACGTCGTCCACTCGCTGCACCCACTATTGCTGCCGGCCCGCAGCGCCGCCCAGGTCGTGACCATCCACGACCTGAACTTCCTGCTGCATCCCGAACGAACGCAGGCCGAGGTGCGCCGCGACTACCCCACCCTGACGCGCACACATGCCCACGGCGCCGACCGGATTATCGTGGTGTCGCAGTTCACCTCGAGGGAAGTCCAGCGCCTGCTCGATGTGCCCGCCGACCGCATCAGCGTGTGCCCGCCCGGCGCCCCCCCCTGGACAGCCCGTTCAGTGCAGCCGAAAGACGGCTACGTGCTCTTCTTCGGCACCCTCGAACCGCGCAAGAACGTGGGCGCCTTGCTAGACGCGTACGAGCTGCTCGCCGGACGGCGCGCCAACCTCCCACGTCTTTTTCTTGCCGGCAAGGCCACCAAGCAGTCCGCCCCATGGCTCGAGCGGCTGCAACGCGCCCCGCTCAGGAACCTGGTGACGCATCTCGGCTACATCGCTGCCACCGAACGCCAGCCGCTCTATGCCGGCGCTCGCCTGCTGGTGCAGCCGTCGTTCGAAGAGGGGTTCGGCCTGCCCGTGCTCGAGGCCATGACGGCCGGTGTGCCAGTGGTGGCGGCAGATGCCGGCGCGCTGCCGGAAGTGGGCGGCGACGCGGTGCTCCTGGCGCAGCCGACCGACCCGGCCGCCTTCGCGACAGCCATCGAGCGTCTGCTCGACGACGAAGCACTCGTGGAGAGGTGCGTGGCCAGGGGCATCACGCGGGCCGCCACCTTCAACTGGGCGCACACCGCCCACACAACGCTCGACGCCTACGATCGGGCCGTGACCAGACGCGCCGCCCGTGGGGCCGCGTGATGCGCATCGCCATCGACGCCCGCGAGTTGAGCGGCAAACCGACGGGAGTCGGCCGCTATCTCGCCGGGTTGCTCCGCGAGTGGACGCGTCCCGGCCTGCGCCACGGTCACGAGTTCCTGCTGTACAGCCACCGCTCGATCGAGAACTCCGCCGGTTGCAGTGTGCGCGAGCTTCCTGGCACGGGCGGCACATGGTGGGAGCAGCGCACGCTGCCGGCCGCCATCGTCGCCGACGCAGTCGACGTGCTGTTCTCGCCCGCCTACTCGACACCGCTGTTCGCCTCTGTTCCGAGGGTCGTCGCGCTCCACGACCTTTCGTTCGTGGCGCACCCGGAGTGGTTCGGCTGGCGGGAGGGCCTGCGGCGACGGATGCTGGCCCGACGCTCCGCTGCCGTGGCGCGACGCGTGGTGACCATCTCGCAGTTCTCGAAGGACGAGATCGTTTCGCGGCTCGACGTCGAGCCGGCGAAGATTGCGGTCATCCCGCCCGGCATCGACAGCCCCGTCGCCACGGCGACAGAGCCCGAGCCGGCGCACCTGCGCCTACCCGAGGGCGAGCACCTGCTCTACGTCGGCTCGATCTTCAACCGGCGCCATATACCGGACCTCATCGCGGCATTCACGCAGGTGGGGGCGCGGCATGGCGATGCCTGGCTGCACATCGTTGGCGACAACCGCAGCCATCCGTTCGAAGACGTGTCGGCGCTCATCGAGGCGAGCCCTGTCGCGCGCCGCATCGAGTGGCATCGATACGCGCCCGATGAAGCGGTGCGCGCCCTGTATCGTCAGGCGCGAGGGTTCGTGTTCCTGTCGGAATACGAGGGGCTGGGGCTGACGCCGCTCGAGGCGCTGTCGGCAGGCCTCCCCTCGTTGCTTCTCGACACGGCGGTGGCCCGCGAGAGTTGCGGCGATGCGGCGTGCTACGTCCCCCTCGGTCCGACGGAACAGATCGCGACGGCGATCGAGCGCTTGCTCTACGACGACGACGCGCGTCGCGCCCTGGCCGCTGCGGCCCCGGCCACGCTCGCCAGGTACGACTGGCCTACGGCCGCACGCGACACGCTCGCCGTGCTGGAAGCAGCCCGATGACCGTCCTCTCCATCGTCATCGTCAGCTACAACACGCGCGTCGATCTCGAGCGGTGCCTCGAATCGCTGCGGCAGCATCCGCCCGCCGTGCCGCACGACGTGGTGGTGGTGGACAACGCGTCGACCGATGGCAGCGCTGACATGGCGGAGCGGTTCGCGGGGGTGCGCGTCATTCGCCACGACCGGAACGCCGGGTTCGCCGTCGCCAACAACATCGGCATCAGGGCCACGGGCGGCGAACTGGTGCTGCTGCTGAACAGCGACACCATTGCGCCGCCAGGGGCGATCGATCGTCTGGTGACGCGCCTGCAGCGGTCGCCCGACGTGGCGGTGGTGGGTCCACGGCTGGTGAACGGGTCTGGCCAGGCCGAACTGTCGTTCGGGCCGATGATTTCACCGTTTGGCGAGTGGCGTCAGGGTCGGCTGGTGAGAGGGCTGGCCGAGAACGACCGCGAGATCGTGGCGCGCGTCGAGGCCATGACGAGGCAGGAACGGCCGGTCGACTGGGTGAGTGGCGCCTGTTTGCTGGTTCGACGCGCTGACGCCGAAGCCGTCGGCCTGCTCGACGAACGGTTCTTCATGTACACCGAAGACGTCGACTTCTGTGCCTCGATCAGGGCACGCGGCCGTCAGGTGCTGTTCGCGCCAGACACCGAGGTCATTCACCTGCGGGGGCGTTCGGCGGCCACCGCATCAGCGGCCACGCGGCACGCGTACGAACGAAGCCACCTCGCGTTCTACCGGAAGCATCACCCGCTCTGGGTCCCGGCTCTCCTGGCCTTCCGACTTCTCACCCGTCTCCTGCGCGCCTGACGGGGCAGCCCGACGGTCGGCCAACACGTGAGCCGGGATATGATCCGGGCGTGCGAATCGGCATCGACGCGCGCAAGCTCCACGACTTCGGCATCGGAACCTACATCAGGAACCTGCTGCGTGAGCTGGCACGCCTGGACCACGACACGGACTTCGTCCTGTTCTGCCGGCCGAACGATGTGAACGGCATCCGGGCACTGGGTGAGAACTTTCGCCCGGTGGTCGAGCGCGCGGGGAACTACTCTGTCTCCGAGCAGTTGCGTATCCCGCTGGCGCTGCGGCGCGAGAAGGTCACGCTCTTCCACGCCCCGCACTACGTGCTGCCGCCGCTGGTGCGTTGCCGTTCGGTGGTCACCATCCACGACTGCATCCACCTCATGTTCCCGCAGTACCTGCCGAACAGGATGGCGCTGACCTATGCCCGCACCTCGATGGCCATGGCCGCGAGCCGCGCGACGCGAGTGCTGACCGTGTCCGAGACATCGAAGAAGGACATCATGCGGTTCTTCGGGACGGACCCTGGCAAGATCGACGTCATCTACAACGCCTACGACGAACGCTTCGGCGTCGAGCCCAGGGAAGAGGACGTGGTGCGGGTGCGCGAGCGCTATCAGCTGCATGACGAGTTCATCCTGTACGCCGGCAATGTGAAGCCGCACAAGAATCTCGAACGCCTGATCGACGCGTTCCACCTGGTGCGCAGCCGCGGGCTCGATCACCTGAAGCTGGTCATGATCGGCGACGACATCTCGAAGTACGCATCGCTGCGGCACGCCGTGCACCGCTATCAACTGCACAACTACGTGCGCTTCCTCGGCTACCTGCCGGAGGAAACGCTGGCGGTGATGTACCGTCTGGCTGGGGTCTTCGTGTTTCCGTCGCTCTATGAAGGCTTTGGCCTGCCGCCGCTCGAAGCGATGGCGAGCGGTACGCCGGTGGTCACCTCGAACGTGTCGTCGCTGCCGGAAGTGACCGGGGATGCCGCCGAACTCGTCGATCCGTACGAGCCGCAGGCGATTGCGGACGGCATCTATCGGGTGCTGACCGACGTCGATCTTCGGCGCGATCTGCGGCGCAAGGGGCTGGCACGGGCGCACCAGTTCTCGTGGGGCGCCTCGGTCAGGCGGGTCCGCGAAATCTACGGCGAGGTGGCAGACCAGCCGTTTGCGGCGGCCTCGCCGGCGTCGGCCAGCCAGCACGCCGGGGTTACCCGGAAGTGAAGCTGGCGCTCGTTCACGACTGGCTGACCGGCATGCGCGGCGGCGAAAAGGCGCTCGAGGTGATGTGCGAACGTTTTCCGGACGCGGAGCTGTTCACCCTCATCCACGTGCCTGGCTCGGTCTCGCCGATCATCGAGCGGCGCCCCATCCACACCTCGTTCGTGCAGCGACTCCCGGGCGTGTCGAAGCACTATCGGAACTACCTGCCGCTCTTCCCCACGGCCATCGAACAGTTCTCGTTCGACCGCTTCGACCGGGTGCTCAGCCTGAGCCACTGCGTGGCGAAGTCAGTCGTCACGCCGGTCGGCGTGCCCCACCTCTGCTACTGCTTCACGCCCATGCGCTATGCCTGGGACCAGTTCGACGCCTACTTCGGCCCGGACAAACTGGGGAAGGCCGGCAGTGCGGTGATGCGGCCGGTCATGGCGCGGATGGCCCGGTGGGACCGCGACACCTCGAATCGGCCAGACCGCTATGTGGCTATCTCTCACTATGTTGCTGGGAGGATCGGCCGATACTATAATCGCCAGGCATCAGTCGTGTATCCCCCCGTCGACACGGAGTTCTATAGTCCCGACGGAACCACGCCCGAGCCATTTGCGCTGATTGTGTCGGCGCTGGTGCCCTACAAACGAATCGAGCTTGCCGTCGAGGCCTGCGATCTGGCTCACCTGCCCCTGAAAATCGTTGGCGACGGACCGCAGCGGTCCGCACTCGAACGTCTGGCGCGAGGCCGCGCCCAGTTCCTGGGCCGCGTGCCGAACGACGAGGTGCGCGAGCTCTACCGACGCGCGAGTGTGGTGCTGCTCCCCGGCGAAGAGGACTTCGGCATCGTGCCACTCGAAGCGCAGGCCTGCGGCCGGCCGGTGGTTGCCTTGAACAAGGGCGGCGCCCGCGAAACGGTTGTGCCGGGAATAACGGGGGTACTCGTGGACGACCTGTCGGTGGACGCCTTCGCCGCCGGCATCGCGGACGCGATGCAGGCCCGGTACGATGCAAGCGCCATCCGCGCGCATGCTGAGCAGTTCGGCCGCGCACGCTTCGGCGACGAACTCGAGGCGATGGTGCGCGGCCGGCTCGCGACAGCGGACGCCCGATGATCAGGCACAACCGGCTGCTGGTCACGTTCCACGTCATCTCCGACGCGCTGCTCGGGCTGACAGCGTTCATCCTGGCCTACGCCCTCCGCTTCCACTCAGGCCTGATTCCGATCACCCGTGGCCTTCCTCCCCTGCGGCAGTACGTCAACGTGCTGCCGTTCATCGTCGCGGTGGTGCCACTCGGTTTCTTCCTGCAGGGTCTCTACCGGCTGCGGCGCGGCCGCTCCCGGGTCGACGACTTCTTCGCGGTCTTTGTCGGCAGCATCCTGGCCGTCGTCTTCGGTGTCGTCGGCACCCTCTACGTCCAGACCTACATCGCCAGCGAGGCCTCGCGCGACATCGGCGCCTACCAGGTGTCGCAGTTGGTGTGGGCGATCTTCCTGCTGTTCAACGTTGGCCTCACCTACTCGTCACGCGAGCTGATGCGCGAGGTGCTCGAGCGCCGCTGGCGCGCCGGCATCGGCCTGAAACGCATCCTGATTGCCGGCTCGGGCGACCTCGGCCGCCTGGTGGCGGACAAAATCCTCGAACACCGAGAGCTCGGCTACCAAATCGTTGGCTTCGTCGACGACCGCGCCGCCGGCGATCACCTCGGCTACCGCGGGCTGCCGCTGCTCGGCACCATCGACGACGCGGCGGAAATCACGGCGCGCGAAGGGGTCGATCATCTCTACGTAGCGCTGCCGCCCGAGCAGCACATGCGCATGCTGGCACTGCTCGAGAGCACCAGCCGCGAAATCGTCGACGTGAAGGTGGTTCCCGACCTGCTGCAGGTTATCGCCTTGCGCGCCCGCCTCGAGGATCTCGACGGCGTGCCGGTCATCAGCATCAACGACGTCCCGCTTCAGGGCTTCAACGCCATGGTGAAGCGGACGATCGACATCGCGATTTCGTTCAGTGCCCTCACCGTCCTTTCCATCCCGCTCGCCATCGTCTGTGCGCTGGTGAGGTGCACCTCGAAGGGACCGATCTTCTACCGGCAGGAACGCATGGGACTGGACGGCAAGTCGTTCAGTATCGCGAAGTTCCGCTCGATGTTCGACGAGGCCGAGAAGCACACCGGCCCGGTGTGGGCCGTGCAGGGCGACCCCCGCGTGACACCGCTCGGCCGCTTCATGCGGCACTCGAACGTCGACGAACTGCCGCAGCTCTGGAACGTACTGATGGGCGACATGTCCATCGTCGGTCCGCGTCCGGAACGCCCGCACTTCGTCGAGCAGTTCCGGCACAAGATTCCGCAGTACATGCTGCGGCACAAGGTGAAGGCGGGGCTGACCGGCTGGGCGCAGGTGAACGGCTGGCGCGGCAACACGCCACTCGAGAAGCGCATCGAGTACGACCTTTATTACATCGAGAACTGGTCGGTGCGCCTCGACCTGAAGATTATCTGGCTGACCGTGCTGCGTGGGTTCTTCCACAAGCACGCGTACTGACGCCATGCATAGCAGACTGCGGATTGCAGACTGCAGATTGACCTTCGCAGATTAGCGATTCGAGATTTCCTTATGAAGAAGCGAGTTGTTATTACCGGCGCTGCCGGGTTCATCGGCTCCCACCTGTCGGAGAGGCTGCTCGACCTCGACTACCAGGTCATTGGCATCGACAACCTGCTGACCGGTGACACGGCAAACATCTCGCACCTGGTGAACCGCGACTTCACCTTCATCAAGCACGACGTCACGAATTACATCTACGTCGATGGTCCGGTCGACTTCGTCCTGCACTGGGCGAGCCCGGCCAGCCCGATCGACTACCTCGAGTTGCCGATTCCGACTCTGAAGGTCGGCGCACTGGGCACCCACAAGGCGCTCGGCCTGGCCAAGGCCAAAGGGGCGCGGTTCGTCATTGCCTCCACGTCGGAGGTCTACGGCGACCCGCTCGAGCATCCGCAGAAGGAAACCTACTGGGGGAACGTGAACCCGGTGGGGCCGCGCGGCGTCTACGACGAAGCCAAGCGCTTCGCCGAGGCGATGACGATGGCGTATCACCGCTACCACAAGGTCGACGCCAAGATCGTCCGCATCTTCAACACCTACGGGCCGCGCATGCGCCTGAACGATGGCCGTGCCGTGCCGGCCTTCATGTCGCAGGCGCTGCGCAACGAAGACGTCACGATTTTCGGCGACGGCTCGCAGACGCGCAGCTTCACCTACATCACCGACCTCGTAGACGGCATCATCAAGCTGATGCTCTCCGAGCAGAACGAACCGATCAACATCGGCAACCCGCGTGAGATGACGATCAAGGAGATCGCCGAGACGATCATCTCGATGACCGGCTCGACGTCGAAGTTGATCTACAAGCCGCTGCCGACCGACGACCCGAAGCAGCGCCGCCCCGACATCACGCGCGCCCGCACACTGCTTCACTGGGAGCCGAAGGTGGATCTGGAAGAAGGGCTCGTGAAGACGATCGAGTACTTCAGGACGAAGGTGGGATAGGAGGGGCGGAAGTAGGGCGGGAAGGGCGGGAGGGGCAGGTGGGGCGGGAAGGGCAGGCACGGCGGGTCAGGCTGGTGGGACCTTCTCGGCGCGGACGGCCCTGAGTAGTCCGACCAGCGGCGCGGCCGTCGCTCTCACCTCGCGTTCGAGCTCCGCGTATTCCGATTCGCCCAGATAGGCAAGCCGCCTCGCGACATGCAGGCAATACCCCACCTCCGCGAGTGACGCCTCCGCGATGTTCAGGAAATGCGCGCGCTCCTTGAACGAGCGGCGAGCGAATCCTTCGACGATGTTTGCGGGAACCGAATACGCGGCCCTGCGAAGCTGCGACCCCAACTCGTAGCGTTCGCTGGCGGGAAACCTGCTGGCCGCCATCTGATGGACGCGGATAAACAGGTCTTCCGCGCGCTGCCACGCAATGAGCTGCTCGGGCCTGTGCCCCATGCCGCGCAACGCAGCAAGCGTCAGTCCAGCCCCGCCGGCCCTTCCTGCCCTTCCCGCCTGACCTGCCCAACCAGCGGGCGTATCCTTCCCACATGCCTGCCCTGATCGCCCTTGCAACCTTCAACTCGCACATCGACGCCGAGCTCGCGCGCAGCGCGCTCGAGGCAGCCGGAATCGACGCGATGACTGCCGCGGATGATGCGGGAGGACAGCGCCCCCATATGTCGTTCTCGCGGGGCGTGGTGGTGATGGTGCGGGAAGAGGACGCGGAAGCCGCGCGGGAAGTGCTTGGGATGGACGGCGGGTTGGAGGTGGGCAGGTGAGGCTGGTCAGGCAGGTTGGAAAGGCAGGAAGGCTTCCAGCCCTTCCAGCCCTTCCCGCCCCTCCAGCCCTCCCAGTCCCTACCTCGTCAGCTTCCGGTACTTGATGCGATGCGGCTGGTCGGCGTCGTTCCCGAGCCGGCGCTTCTTGTCCACCTCGTAGTCCTGATAGTTCCCCTCGAACCACACCACTTCGCTGTTACCCTCGAAGGCAAGCATGTGTGTGGCAATGCGGTCGAGGAACCAGCGGTCGTGGCTGATCACCACCGCGCAGCCGGCGTAGTTGAGGAGCGCCTCTTCGAGCGCCCGCAGCGTATCGACGTCGAGGTCGTTGGTCGGTTCATCGAGCAGCAGCAGGTTGCTCCCCTTCTTCAGCAGCTTCGCGAGGTGCACGCGGTTGCGTTCACCGCCTGACAGCGCGCCCACCTTCCGCTGCTGCGATCCACCCTTGAAGTTGAACCACGACACGTAGGCGCGCGACGCGACCTTGTTCCTACCGAGCTCGATCTCGTCGTTGCCGCCCGAGATCTCGTCGTGCACGGTCTTGTTCGGGTCAAGCGAATCGCGGCTCTGATCGACATAGCCGACCTGCACGGTCTCGCCGAGGCGTAGCGTGCCGCCGTCCGGCTGTTCCTGCCCAGTAATCATCCGGAAGAGCGTCGTCTTGCCGGCGCCGTTCGGGCCGATGACGCCGACGATGCCACCGCGCGGCAGCGTGAAGTTGAGCCCGTCCATCAGCAGCGTGTCGCCGTAGCCCTTCTTGAGGTCACGCGCTTCGACGACGACGTCGCCGAGACGCTGGCCTGGCGTGATGTAGATCTGCGCCTGCTCGATCCGCTGTGCCGTGTCCTCGCGCAGTAGTTCCTCATACTGGTTGAGGCGTGCCTTGCCCTTGGCCTGGCGCGCCCGTGGCGACATCCGAATCCACTCGAGTTCGCGCTCGAGGGTCTTCTGCCGCCGACTCTCGGTCTTCTCCTCCTGCGCGAGACGGTTCTGCTTCTGCTCGAGCCAGGACGAGTAGTTGCCTTCCCACGGAATGCCGCGGCCGCGATCGAGCTCGAGGATCCAGCCGGCGACGTTGTCGAGGAAGTAGCGGTCGTGCGTGACTGCGACGACGGTGCCGGCGTAGTCCTTGAGGAAACGTTCGAGCCAGGCCACCGACTCGGCGTCGAGGTGGTTGGTCGGTTCGTCCAGCAACAGCAGGTCGGGCGACTGCAACAGTAGCCGGCATAGCGCCACACGGCGGCGCTCGCCGCCAGAAAGGTTGGTTACCTCGGCGTCGGGCGGCGGCAAGCGGAGCGCGTCCATTGCCAGTTCGAGCCGCGAGTCGAGATCCCACAGGTTCAGGGCGTCGATCTTGTCCTGCAGCTTCCCCTGTTCGTCGAGCACCTTGTCCATCTGCTCGGCGGAGAGTTCCTGGCCGAGCATCTCGTTCACCTCGTCGTAGCGCGTCATGATGGCTTTCAGCGGCGCCACGCCCTCTTCCACGTTGCCGAGCACGGTCTTGGTGGGATCGAGCCGTGGCTCCTGATGGAGCATTCCGATGGAGATCCCTTCCGCGGCAAAGGCCTCGCCGATGAAGCTCTGGTCCTCGCCAGACATGATCCGCAGCAGCGAGCTCTTGCCGGCGCCGTTCAGGCCGAGCACGCCGATCTTCGCCCCGTAGTAGAACGAGAGCCAGATGTCTTCGAGAACGCGGGCGTCGGGAGGGTGGACCTTCCCGAGACCTTTCATGGTGTAGATGAACTGGGGCATGGAAAGAGACAGGAGACTTCAGATTGCCGAATTCAGATTTCAGATTGGAGCCGCAGGCCGCAGACCCAGGCGGGAGAGATCCCCGGCGGCCAAGCGAGAGTAGAGCGTACAATCTCGCCTGATAATCCGCAATCCAATCTGCACTCTGAAATCTGCATTCTGCAATTCCCGTGCTTCGCCGAATTCTTCATCTCGACATGGACGCGTTCTACGCGTCGGTTGAACAGCGCGACGACCCGTCGCTCAAGGGGCGCCCGCTGGTCGTCGGCGGCCAGCCCGATCGTCGTGGCGTCGTTGCCGCCGCGAGCTACGAGGCGCGGGCGTTCGGGGTGTACTCCGCCATGTCGATGGCTGCTGCGGTTCGGCTCTGCCCCGCGCTAGTCATCGTCCGGCCCGACTTCCCGCGCTACAAGGCCGCCTCCGATGCCGTGTTCCAACTTTTCCGCGAGGTGACGCCGCTCGTCGAACCGCTCTCACTCGACGAGGCCTATCTGGATGTGACGGAGAACAGCTGGGGCGAGCCGCTGGCGACGCCAGTGGCGCGTCGCCTCAAGGCCCGCATCCTCGAGGAGACCCGCCTGACGGCATCGGCGGGTGTCGCGCCGAACAAGTTCCTGGCCAAGATCGCGTCGGGGTGGAAGAAGCCAGACGGGTTGACCGTGATCAGCCCGGACCGCGTCGAACCGTTTCTGCAGAAGCTACCAGTGGATGCGCTGTGGGGCGTCGGTCCGGTGACCGCCAGGAAGCTGCGCTCGCGCGGGATCGATCGACTGGTCGACGTGCGGGCGGTGGACGTGGATGACCTGCGCAACGCGGTGGGAAGCCTGGCCGATTGGCTGCTGCAACTGGCTCAGGGGATCGACAACCGGCCGGTGGTGCCGAACCGCACGCGCAAGTCGTCGGGCTCGGAGCGGACCTACGCCGAGGACATCGCCGATGCCATACGCGTGCGCGCCGAGGTGGAGCGCATGGCGGCAGACGCCGGCGAGTGGTTGTCCGAACGACGCCAGTATGCCCGCACCGTGACGCTGAAGGTGCGCTACGCCGACTTCACGACGATCACTCGCAGTCACTCGGCCGCGCCTACCGACGACCGCGCCGCGATCATCACGCGCGCGATAGAATTACTGCGCCGGACGGACGCGGGTATCCGCCCGGTTCGCCTGCTCGGCGTGAGCGTGCACAACCTTACCAGCGACCAGTGGACGCAGGCGCTCGATCCCGAGCGGCTGCCCTTCGACGACCCCAGTTAGGCAGCCATGCTCAAAGGCACGCGCGACGGCATCCTCAAGCGAATCCAGCCGGTCAGCATCCACGGCCAGATTACCTACGACGTTTTCTTCGCTAGCGTCGAGGAGCCCGATGGGCAGACGCACCTGGCCCGACTGGGGCCGGAGGCGGTTGACAGCAACCTCGAACCGGGCGACCGGGTCCGCGTCGAGTACCTCGTCGGCACGGCGGTGAAGGTGTCGCGCGTGGTGCCAGGTTGAGATAACAACGCTCACGCCATACCTCGTCGTAACCTTTGCTCTTTCGTGATGTTGGACCACCGTCAGCGCCTGACCACCCTCACGGTTTTCAGGTCGATGCGCGTGTTCGGCGCCTCCCCCGTGCGCGGCGCCTGCTCGATCGCCTCGACGACGCTCATACCGTCCACCACGCGACCGAACGCCGTGTAGACACCGTCGAGCGCCGACGAGGTGCCGACGCAGATGAAGAACGACGTCTGCGCGCTGTTCGCGGCTTCCCCGCGCGCCATCGAGACAATGCCCTTTACGTGCGTGGTGTTGTTGAACTCGGGCGGCAAATCGTGCACGAGCGCCTGCTGCCTCGGGTTGAGCGGCACCGTGCGCGACGAGAGCGCCCCGGTCTGAATCACGAAGCCAGGCGCAACGCGGTGGAACGCCATGCCGTTGTAGACGCCGGCGTCGGCCAGGCGCAGGAACTGGCGGATCGTTTCTGGCGCCTTGTCTGCGAAGAACTCGATCGTGATCGGACCCTGGCTCGTGTCGAGCACCGCCCGGTAGGTGCCCAACTGCTCCGGCGTGTCGTGCACGAACGGTTCGAGCGGTGTGTCGCGGATGGTGACGGTGCGAATCTCGACGCGGTCGGCGATCATGCCGCTGGCGTCCGGCGGCATCGCCGAAATCGTCTGGAGCACGTCCATGCCGTCGGCCACCTTCGCGAAGACGGTGTACTGATTGTCGAGCGACGGCTGATCGGCCAGCACGATGAAGAACTGCTGCCCTGCACTGTCGGGTTTGCCCGGCACCAGCACCGACGCCACGGCGCCGCCGAACATCTTTGGTGCGCGCGGCTCCGCCTTCAGCAGATTGAGTCCGCCCTGACCATACTGTGCCTTCTTCGCCGGCTCCTTCGACAGCGGGTCTCCCCCCTGCACCATCCCGTTGCGCACGGCCCGGTGGAACGCGGTGCCGTTGTAGCCGCCCGCCTCGGCCGTCTTCGTAAAGAGCGCCACAGTCGCCGGCGCGGACTCCGGCATCAGGTCGAGGATGAACATGCCGGCCGACGTGTCGACCACCGCCTGTTTCGGCGGTGCCTGCGCACCGACGCCTGCGCCGACAGCGGCCTCGAGCAGAGCCAGGGCAAGAGCGCAGATAACCAGGACGACAGACCGACGCATGGCGAAGCCTCGACGTTCAGGACTGTGGTGTGTCGATGATGCGGGACGCGTGGCGAATGTAGTGCAACGCCGAAATCAGCGTGATGGCGGTCGACGCCCACACGAAGAGGTCGACGACGATCGAGTGGTAGCCGAGGTAATTGAAGAACATCGCGACGACGACGGTGAGCATGTAGGTGGCGGTGGCGATCTTGCCGAAGACGGACGGCTTGAAGGTGCGGGGTCCCACCGCCAGGTTCACGATCGCCACGGTCGCGACGATCACGACGTCGCGCGTGATGATCATCGCCGTCAGCCAGATGGGTAGCGGGTTCGCAAGTCCGAGTCCGGGCACGGTGAGCACGATGAAGGTACTCACGGCCAGCAGCTTGTCCGCCATCGGATCGAGCCAGGCGCCCAGGCTGTTCTGCTGCCCCGAGCGCCGCGCGATCACGCCGTCGAGCATGTCGGTGAGTCCGGCGACCATGAACACGATCAGTGCCCACCCGAGGTAGCCGTAGACCACGAGACTGACGAACGCCGGTACGAGCAGCATCCGCAGCAGCGTGATCTGGTTCGCGATGGTGATGGCGTTCATCGGCGGCTGAGTGCGGGCATCGGGCCGGCGAGGGCGCGGATGCGATCGATGGCCGCGACCGCCTCGGCGCCGGTCACGACACGGGTTGGCTGGAAGGCGCCCTCCGCTGCGGTCATCGCGCCCGCCGAGACCGCCATTGAGGCAGCCGGATACGCCAGGTGGCCCGTGGTCATATCGGAGAAGCGGCCGCGCACCCCGACCCAGGCCTGCGCGCGTGCCGGCTGCGTGGTGGCGACTACGTTCAACAGGCGTGAGAGTGTCTGGGCGAGGTCGACGCGGCGGACGAGCGCCCGAGGCTGGAACGTGTGGTTCGGAAAGGCCTCGACCACGCCGGCCCGCGCAGCCGGGGCAATCCACCGCTCGGCCCACTGGCCGCGCACGTCGGTGAGCACGCCGATGTCGCGTACCGCGGAGGCCTGCAAGAGGTCGGGCAGGCGGATGCCCACGAGAGCCGCCAGTTCCGCACGGGTGACCTGAGGATTGGCGGGGATGGCGCGATACTGCGGCGGCAACGCCTCGAGGTCGGCCCGCTGCTGCACGGCCCGCCGTTTGTCCTCGACCTCGGCACTCGGTTCGAGCGCCAGCGCCCTGGCGTAGGCCTCGATCGCACCCGGAAGGTCGCTGCGCTCCGCCTGGATATCACCGAGCAGGACCAGTGTGGCCGGATCGGAGGGATCGAGCTGGACCGCGCGCTGCAGATGCTCGATCGCGGCGGCCGCCTGCCCTTCCTGGCGCTCCACCGTCGCCAGTTCCACATAGAGAAACGCACTCTCCGGCGAGGCTGCCAGCGCCCGGCGATAGGACTGGATGGCTGCGTCCCTGTCCCCCGCTGCCGCGGCGCGGCGGGCATCGGCCAGTTCATCCTGCAGCCCGCGCAACATCAGCACATCGACCCGACGGCCGAGGTCGACCAGCCCCGGGTCAGCCGCAACAGCGGCCCGGAATGCCGCGACCGCGTCGACGCCCTGCCCGTCGGCCTCGAGTGCCAGCCCCTTGCCCGCCAGCGCCGGTGCGTACTCGGGGTGCGCGTCGGCGATGCGCGTGAACTGCGCGATCGCCCCCTTCACGTCCTTGCGTGCGAGCGCAACGTAGGCGCCGGTGGTCTGTGCCGGATAGAACGCCGGCTGCGCAGCGAGCACGGCGGCGGTCTCGCGTTCGGCCGCGCGGAGATCGCCCGCCTGAAGATAGCGCCACGCCAGCACATGTCCGGCGACGGCAGCGGCGCTGCCAAACGTCGGCGGCACGGTGGGCTGGACGAAGTCCGGGAACCGCGGCGCACCGGGCGCGATGACCGGCGCTGTCTTCGGCGCACATGCCGACACGAACGCCAGGACGGCCAGCACGACGGCAACTCCCCAACTGCGCATGCGGCGATTCTACCGCGCGACCGTCTCGAACCAGCCCAGGAGCCGCTTCGGTACGTCGGCCACGATGCTGACCTGATCGTCGCGCACCTCATGCTCGAGCACACGGGCGTGCCTGTAGAGCCGGCCGATACGCTCGCGGTCCTCCGGTCTGGCGGCGTCGAAGGTGAGCGTGACGCGCCGCACATCGAGTTCGACGCGCGAGGCCACGGCCTCGATGAGCTCGTCGATTCCTTCGCCAGTCACCGCCGAGATACACACGGAGGCCGGATCCATCTCGTGCAGGCGGCGCTTCTCGTCTGGGGAGAGCTGGTCGGCCTTGTTGTAGACATTGACGAGCGGCACCTCGAGCGCGCCGACCTCTTCGAGCACGGCCCGCACGGCGGCCATTCGTCGATCGCGATCGGGAGCCGATGCATCGATGACGTGGAGCGCCAGATCGGCCGCCGCCACTTCCTCGAGCGTGGCGCGAAATGCTGCGACCAGCGCATGCGGGAGCCGGTCGATGAAACCGACGGTGTCCGACATGAGCAGTTCGCGATTGTCCGGCAGCCGCACCTGTCGGATCAGCGGATCGAGCGTGACGAACAGTGCATCGGATGCCAGGGCATCCGACTTCGTCAGCCGATTGAACAGGGTGGTCTTGCCGGCGTTGGTGTAGCCCACGAGAGCGACGGTCGGCACATCGCTCTTCTTGCGCCGCTCGCGCAGCTGCGCGCGGCGCTGCCGCACCTGCTCGATGTCTTCGCTGATGACGTGGATGCGCGTGCGAATCCGGCGACGATCGGTCTCCAGCTTCGTTTCGCCGGGTCCCTTGGTGCCGATGCCGCCGCCCTGCTGCGACAGCGCCGGGCCGGCGCCGATGAGGCGTGGCAGCAGGTATTCCAGTTGGGCGAGCTCCACCTGCAGCTTGCCCTCGCGAGTGCGGGCGCGCGCGGCGAAGATGTCGAGAATGAGCTGGGTGCGGTCGAGCACCTTGCACCCGACGGCTTCAGTGATCTGGCGCAGCTGCGAGGGCGACAGTTCGTTGTCGAAGATGACGACATCGATGTCGGCGGCGGCACACGACGCCGCCAGCGCCTCGATCTTTCCCGAACCGAGGAACGTTGCCGGGTCGGGTCGCGGCCGCTCCTGCAGTACGCGCAACGCCACCGCCGCACCGGCCGCGTCGGCCAGACCTGCGAGTTCGTCGAGCGACCGCTCGGCATCGAGCCGACGAGCGCGCCCGGCCACGAGCCCGACGAGCGCGGCGCGCTCCGGCCCCTTCACTTTGCTGTTGCTGCCGTCATCACGGCGTCCCATGTAATGGCTCCTGCCCTGATCAGTCGTGGTTCGGCGCCGGTGACATCGACGATGGTGGAGGGTGGACCACCAGCGGTCGGTCCGCTATCGACCAGCGCGTCGAGTCGCGCGCCGAGCGCGGCTGCCACTTCGTCCGGCAGGCTGGTCGGCGGCTGTCCGCTGATGTTCGCACTGGTGGCGGTCAGCGGCAGCCGGGCCGCGGCGCACAGCGCGCGCGTCACCTCGCACGCCGGGACACGCACGCCGACGGTGCCCGTGCCGCCGGTCACTTCCACTGCCAACGTCTCTGGCGCCCGCATCACCAGGGTCAGTGGCCCAGGCCAGAACGCGAGTGCAAGCCGCACGCCGAGCGCCGGCAGCGGTCCGATGGCCGTCTCCACCTGGGCGAGGTCCGCGGCGACCAGCGGAATGGCTTTTTCGAGGTCGCGCCGCTTGATGGTGAACAGCGTGTCGATGGCCGCCGCATCGAACGGGTTCGCCGCGAGACCGTAGAGCGTGTCGGTGGGAATGGCGACGACGCCGCCGGCGAGCACCACGGACGCCGCCCGCCCGATCGATTCGCGATCGGGCGCAACGGCGGTCACGGGGATGCGGAGCATCGTCGCGGTCAGAAGTGGATCTTCGCGTTGCTCGCGGTGACGTGGATGCTGTCGACGAAGCGGATGTAGTGGGGCTCGTTCTGCATGATCAGTGAGCTCGTACGCACGCCGTCGCCGAAGAACCTGACACCCTTCATCAGCGTGCCGTCGGTGACGCCGGTTGCCGCGAACATGACCCGTTTGCCCGGAGCGAGATCCTTTGCACGGTAGATCTTGCGCAGGTCGGTGACGCCCATGTCGCGGAGGCGCTTCTCGTCCTCAGGCGTCTTGATGACCAGGCGGGCGAAGATTTCGCCGTTCAGGCAGCGCATCGCCGCAGCCGTAATCACTCCTTCTGGCGCGCCGCCCGTTCCCATCACCGCATGCACGCCGGACCCGACCACCGCCGCAGCAATGCCGGCCGACAGGTCGCCGTCGCCGATCAGGCGAATGCGGGCGCCGGTGGCGCGAATGTCGGCGATGAGCTTCTGGTGACGCTCGCGCTCGAGCACGACGACGACCAGGTCTTCGACCCTGCGGCCGAGGCAGCCGGCAATCGCCTTCAGGTTCTCGTGCACCGGCGCATCGAGGCTGACGTGGTCCTTCGAGCTCGGACCGACCACCAGTTTCTCCATGTAGAGGTCGGGCGCGTGCAGCAGACCGTCGCGGTTCGATGCGGCCAGCACGGCAATGGCGTTCGGCGCGCCGGTCGAGCACAGGTTCGTGCCCTCGAGCGGGTCGACCGCGATGTCCACCTGCGGAAAGCCGGCCGTTGCCGTGCTGCGCATGGCGTGCGGACTGCCAACCTTCTCACCGATGTAGAGCATGGGCGCCTCGTCGCGCTCGCCCTCACCGATGACGATGCGCCCGTCGATCGGCACCGTGTCCATGACGCGCCGCATGGCTTCGACAGCGGCCTGGTCGGAACGCTTGCCGTCGCCCTGGCCCATGGTGTGGGCGCAGGCAATGGCGGCCTGTTCGACAACGCGGAGGAATTCGAGAGAGAGGTCTGCGTCCATGGCTTATGTACTCGCGGGAGGCAGCTCGCACCGGGTCGGACGATCGACGCGATATCCGAGCAGATAGTCTGCCTGCATCAGCTTGTGAATTTCGCGCGTGCCTTCGTAGATCACCGCGGCCTTGCAGTTCCGGTAGAAGCGGCCCACGGGGTACTCATCGGAATACCCGTTGGCCCCATGAATCTGCACGGCGTCGCCTGCGGCACGCTCGGAGGCGACAGTGGCGAACCATTTCGCCAGACCGGTTTCACGGGTATTGCGCCGGCCGACGTTCTTCATCCACCCCGACCGGAGCCACAGCAGGCGCGAGGCCTCGTAGTCCGACTCCATCTGGGCAATCATTGCTTTCACCAACTGGTGCTGGCCGATTTCGACGCCGAACGTCTGGCGTGTCCGGGCGTAGGTGATGCTCGTATCGCGGCACGCACGGATCAGGCCGGTAGCGCCCGCCGCCACGGTGTAGCGCCCCTGATCGAGCGCGAACATCGCGATCTTGAACCCTTCACCTTCGCGACCGAGCAGGTTCTCCTCGGGCACGTCCATGTCGGCCATCGTGACCCAGCCGGTGTTGCCGGCGAGGATGCCCCACTTCTGCGTCATCGGGCCACTCGAGAACCCTGCGAATGTCCGCTCCACGATGAAGGCGCTCAGCCCGCTCGGGTCGCGCTGCTGCTTCTTCTCGAGGTCGGTCCACGCAATCACGATGAAGTGGTCGGCGACGTCGGCGAGCGAGATCCACGATTTCTCACCGTTCAGCACGTAGCGGTCGCCACGCTTCACGGCAGTCGTGTGAATCGCCCGGGCGTCGCTGCCGGCGGCCGGTTCGGTCAGGGCATAGCCGGCGATCTTCGTTCCCTGCGCCTGCGGCACCAGGTAGCGCTGCTTCTGCGCTTCGGTGGCCCAGCTGAGGAGCGTGAGGCAGTTGAGGCCGACGTGCACGGACATGATGACGCGCAGCGACGTATCGACGTACTCGAGTTCTTCGCTGGCCAGGCCGAGGCAGATATAGTCCATGCCCGCACCGCCGTACACCTCCGGCACGGAAATGCCGAGCAGGCCCATCTGCGCCATGCCGCCCAGGATGCGTTCGCGGTCGAACCGGTGCTGTCGATCGGCCTCGGCGATGTGCGGCGCGACTTCGCGGCCCGCCCACTCGCGAACCGACTGCTCGAGCAGTCGCTGTTCGTCGCTGAGGTCGAAGTCAATCATTGAACTGCCGGGGATCGTATCACGCGCTACGCGGGCACCGCACCTGCACCGGCATCCCGCGCGAGACCCCGAGACGCCGCGCTGCGCTGCCGCCATTCACCGCAATCTCGAGGCGCTCGGTGCTGCCGAACAGGGCACACACGGCGCCGGCCCTCGAAGCGGCATACGTCGTCACCACGCCGTCCACCGTCAGGTCACCCACCTCCACCAGGCAGGCGAGGCCGCCCTTGGGGACCAGCGAGCGTGCGATGTTCGTGATCAGGTTGCCGAACCGATCGATTCGCACCACCTGGCCCACGATCAGCTCCTCGGAGACGAACGGCTGCGGCACATCAACCTCCACGAGGCGGTCGACGGGTGGCCCGAACGCCCCCGGCTCCTGGCCGGATGCCAGCCAGGCCGCGGCCGGCGCGAAGCGGTCGCGCCCCTCGAACGTCAGGCTCGCCCCCGGCAACACGAAGCGTGGCTCGCGCAGTTCCACGGCTTGCCAGGCGCCCAGCCTGGCCAGAGCCAGCGTGAAGAGTCCGTTGTCCGGCCCGACCAGGGTCAGGCCACCCGCCTCAACCGCGACGGCGCGCCGTTGCGACCCGACTCCGGGATCGACGATGCCGAGGAGGACCGTGCCAGCAGGCAGATAGCTGACGACCGCCTCGAGTTCGAGTGCGCCGGCCACGATGTCCTGTGGGGCGATGTCGTGGGTGATGTCGACGAACACAGCTTCGCGAGCGATGCCGAGCATGACCGCCTTCATCACCCCGACGTAGTGATCGTGGAGACCGAAGTCGGTCAGGAGCGCGATGACCGGGCGCGCCATGTCAGTGTCAGCGTGTTTCGTAGGACGGCTTGCGGAAGAGGATCTCGCGCAGGTTGTTCTGCAGGAGGAACGAGTCGGACACGCGCAGCCGATCGAACAGCCGGATGATGTCGCGGTTCGCCAGGATGGCCTGGCGACCGCGCGTCGCCGGATATGCCCGGTATCCCAGGTTCACATCGTCCTGGATGATGTAGCGCGTGTAGTGCGCGTCGCGCGGCTGCGCCGTGCCGAAGAAGGCCAGCAGGGCCCCTTCCGGACGCAGCATGCGTGTCAGCTGTTCGGCCAGCGCCTGCGCCGCAGGTCGGTCGAGGTAGTCCATCAGATCCCAGCAGAGGATGCCGTCGACCGAGGCATCAGCGTGGCCGAACCGCGTCGCGAAGACCTCGGGCAGCGCGGCAAGCGTTCCCGCCCTGGCGTGCCGCTCGACCTCACCGTAGACGTCCTCGATCAGCACCTTGCAGCCGAGATGGTCGCCGAAGAAGTTCAGGTTGCCGCTGACCACCGGCGCAAGATCCATAAGCACCGGCGACTCCTTGGCTGAGAGCGTGCCGAGGAACTTGCGCAGTGCCTTGGTCGAGAAGATCGGGTCATCGACGCGCGGCGCCGGTGTCTCCACGGGCTGCGCGGCGGCGGGCCGGCGAGGTGCGAGGCGGTCGAAGAAACTCAAGGGATGGTCAAACTTCAGAAGTTAAGGTAAGGACGACAACGCTGACGGTAGGTTAGAACCGATCCTGCCGTGAAAAAAGCAAAAAGGCGACCGGGCTGATGCCCAGTCGCCTCTTCACGAGCGTACGAACGCCGATCCGTCGAGGCCTAGGCCTTCGCCGTGGCCGCAGCGGCCGGCGCAGTCGCGGCCGCAGGCTGAGCCGGTGCCGGAGCCTTCGCCCCCTCCGGCTTACGCTGCATGTCGACGCTGCCGCGGAAGTGCGCGCCTTCGGCAATCGCGACACGCGGCGAGATGATGTCGCCGTCCACGGAGCCGTTGTCGCGAATGTCGACCTTCTCGCTGGCGGTGACGTTCCCGGTGACCTGGCCGAGGATGATGACGGCCTTCGCAAACACCTGCGCCTTGATCTTGCCGTTCGGCCCGATCGTCAGCACGTGGTCACGCAACTGAATCGTGCCCTCGACCTGCCCCTCGATCGTGAGGTCTTCGCTCCCATTGAGTTCGCCCTTGATGACGACTGACTTCCCGATGTTCACGATATCCCTCTCCTGTCCGTGGCTCGCTTCGGGCCGGTTGGCACCGGCGGTCGCCGGCTGCGGCGGCGCCGCTGGTTGTCCGCCCGTCGGGCGAACCGCTTCATCGCGTTTCCACATGAATAAAACCTCTGCCAGATGTGGCGTTTAGGGTGTCTGCCTCAGCGACTGGCGCCGTCAGCGATTCGCCAGTATAGAATGAAAGATTCACGATGCGTGTCTACTTCGACTACAACGCGACCACACCTCCATCGCCGGAAGTCGTTGACCGCGTAGCCTCGGCGACCCGGGACATCTTTGGCAACGCCTCGAGCGTGCATCATTTCGGCCAGCAGGCGAAGGCTGCGCTGGACGACACCCGGTCGGCGATCGCGAGCCTGGTCAAGGCCGACCCGTCCGAGGTCGTCTTCACCGCTGGGGGCACCGAGTCGGACAACTTCGCCATCCGGGGCGCGGCGGAAGCGGCCGAGGTCTCTGGCCGGCGCCATCTCGTGGCCAGCGCCATCGAGCATGAAGCGGTACTGAACACCCTGAAGGCCCTCGCAAAGAAGGGCTGGCGCACGACACTCGTCCCGGTCGACCAGTCGGGCGTCGTCTCGCCCGACCGCGTCCGCGAGGCGGTGACCGACGACACCGCCCTCGTGTCCGTGATGCACGCGAACAATGAAATCGGGACCCTCCAGCCGATTGCGGAGATTGCGGCCATCGCGCACGAGCGCGGCGCCCTGCTGCACACGGACGCGGTGCAGACCGTCGGCAAAGTGCCGATCGACGTTCGAGCGTTGGGCGTCGACCTGCTGTCGCTCTCAGCCCATAAGTTCAACGGCCCCAAGGGCGCCGGCGTGCTCTACATCAAGCGCGGCACGCGCATGCTGCCGATCCTCACCGGCGGCAAGCACGAGCGCAACCGACGCGCCGGCACCGAGAACACGCCCGCCATTGCCGGCATGGGTGTCGCGGCCAGCCAGGCGGCGCGAACACTGGAGGCCGAAGCCGCACGCCTCACGCTGCTGCGCGATCGTCTCGAAGCGGGTATCCTGGCCACCGTGAGCGGCACGGTCGTCAATGCCGGCGCGTCGCCGCGCCTGCCCAACACGACGAACATCAGCTTCGAACGCGTCGAGGCGGAAAGCCTGCTGATCGCGCTCGACCTCGAAGGGATTGCCGTCTCCACCGGTTCGGCCTGCTCCTCCGGCACGCTCGAGCCGTCGCATGTGCTGAAGGCGATGGGATTCCCGGTCCATCGCACGCAGAATTCCCTCCGCTTCAGTCTCGGACTCTTCTCGACCGCGGAGGAGGTGGAGCGCGTCATCGCCGCCCTGCCCCGCCTGGTGGAAAAACTTCGCAGCCTGACGCGCGGCAGCGTCGGCGCGTCTCGATAACTGTCGAACAGACGAACGAGCCTCATGAAGATTGTCGTGGCCATGTCAGGCGGCGTCGATTCGTCAGTCGCTGCCGCCCTGCTCACCGAGCAGGGGCACGAGGTCATCGGGCTCTCGATGCAGCTCTACGACCAGAGCGCCGGGCAGACGTCCTTCGGCAGCTGCTGCTCGCTCGACGACCTGTACGACGCGCGGCGCGTCGCCGCCGCCATCGGCATCCCGCACTACATTTTGAATTTCGAGCGGGAGTTCGAGGCGCAGGTTGTCTCGAACTTCATCCACGAATATGCCTCCGGCCGCACACCGATTCCGTGCGCGCGCTGCAACAGCGACCTGAAGTTCGCCACGCTGGCCGACCGGGCCACCGGCTTCGGCGCCGAGGCCGTCGCCACCGGCCACTACGCGCGCACCGACCGCGATCCGGTCACGGGCACGGTGCGCCTGAAGCGCGGTGTCGACCACGCCAAGGACCAGTCCTACTTCCTCTTCTCGCTCACGCAGGTACAGCTGGCGCGGGCGATGTTTCCGATCGGTGACGTCTCCAAGGACGTGGTGCGCGACTACGCCCGCCGCTACAACCTGGCCGTGGCCGACAAGCCGGACAGCCAGGAGATCTGCTTCGTGCCCGACGACGACTATGCGTCGTTCGTGTCGAAGCGCGCGCCAGGCGTCGCCGTCCCCGGCGCCATCGTCGACGAGCAGGGTCGCGCCGTGGGCACGCATGAAGGTATTCATCGCTTCACCGTGGGACAGCGCAAGGGACTCGGGCTGGCTTCGTCGCCAGACGGCGCACCGCGGTACGTGCTCGCGCTCCGTCCCGTCGATCACCAGGTGGTCGTCGGCCCGAAGAGCGCGCTCGAGCGCACCACCCTGGCCGCCTCCGGGGTGAACTGGGTGATCGGGCGGCCCGACGGCCAGCTGCGCGTCAGCGCGCAAATCCGCCACCGGCATCGGCCGGCCGCGGCGGTTGTCTGGGCTGTGGACAGCGCGACCGGATCGCGCGCCGAGCTGACGTTCGACGAGCCGCAGACGGCCATCACCCCTGGACAGGCCGTGGTGTTCTACGACGGCGACATCGTGCTGGGTGGCGGCTGGATTGAGTAGCGGCTCGCGGTAACCTACGGCGATGCCGTTCACACTCCAGCCTGTGTCTCTTCGCGGTCCCCACGCGAGCCTCGTTCCGCTCTCGCCCGACCACGCGACGGCCCTCGCCGATGCCGCCGGCGACGGCGAGCTCTGGCGACTGTGGTACACGACTGTGCCGTCGCCCGACGCCATGCCGCGTGAAATCGAGCGCCGGCTCGCACTCCACGCGTCCGGCGCGATGCTGCCCTTCACGGTGCTCGACGCCGCCGGCATTCCGGTCGGCATGACAACCTACCTGAACGTGGACAGCGTTCAGCAGCGCGTCGAAATCGGCTACACCTGGTACGCCGCGCGCGTGCAGCGCACCGCCCTGAACACGCAGTGCAAGCTGCTGCTGCTCGCCTACGCCTTCGACGACCTCGAGTGCATCGCCGTCGAACTGCGCACCCACCTCCTGAACGCGCAGAGCCGACGTGCGATTGAACGTATCGGCGCGCGACAGGACGGCGTGCTGAGGAGTCACATGCGGATGCCGAACGGCACGCTCCGCGACACCGTTGTCTACAGCATCATTCAGAGTGAGTGGCCGACCGTGCGTGCGCACCTCCAGTGGCAACTGGAGCGGGAACGGTAGAAAGGGTCGGGTGGGTCGGGACCCACCTGCCCTACCAGACCTACCCGACTCACGTATGCAGATGCTCGGGGATGCCGTCGAGATAGTGCTCGGCGTCGAGTGCGGCCATGCAGCCCGAACCGGCGGCGGTGATTGCCTGCCGATAGGTGTGGTCCTGAACGTCGCCGCAGGCAAACACGCCCGGCAGGTTGGTCTTCGCGCCGTCGCACGTCACGATATAACCCTCGGCGTCGAGTTCGAGCTGTCCCTTGAACAGCGAGGTGTTCGGCGTGTGGCCGATCGCCACGAAGACGCCCGCCACCGGAATCTCTCTGGCGGCGCCGGACGCGACGTCCTGCACCACGATGCCGGTCACCTCACCCTTGCCGGTGTCGTTGATTTCCTGGACGACCGTATTGGTAAGGATCTCGATCTTCGGGTTTGCCCGAACCTTGTCCTGCATGATCTTCGACGCACGGAACGAATCGCGACGATGGATAAGCGTGACCTTGCTGGCGAACTTCGTGAGGAAGTTGGCCTCCTCCATCGCCGAGTCGCCGCCGCCAACCACCGCGATTTCGAGGCCGCGGAAGAAGTAGCCGTCGCACGTCGCGCAGGTGGACACGCCGTGCCCCATGAGCGTCCGCTCCGACGGCAGGCCGAGCAGCCGCGCCGAGGCGCCGGTCGCCACGATGAGCGAGAGCGTCGTGTACTCCGCGTCGCTCGTCTTCACGATGAACGGCGACACACTGCAGTCAACCGACACCACGTGGTTCTGGATGATTTCGGCGCCGAACTTCTCGGCCTGCGCGCGCATCTCGGTCATGAGGTCAGGCCCCATGATGCCGTCGCGATGCCCCGGCCAGTTCTCGACCAGCGTGGTCATCATGAGCTGCCCACCCGCCTCGAGCCCTTCGATCACAAGCGGCGACAGGTTGGCCCGGGCTGAGTACAGGGCGGCAGTGAGTCCGGCAGGGCCGGACCCGATGATGATGACGTTACGTGTGTGCATCAGATGTGCTTGTCGATGGCGCGCTTGAACTCTTCCTTCGGCTGAAGGCCAACGACCGACTCCACGATCGAGCCGCCCTTGAACAGCATAACGGCCGGAATGCCGCGAATCTGGAACTTGATGGCGGTGTTCGGGTTCTCGTCAACGTTCAGCTTGCCGATGGTGACCTTGCCGGCATACTCGGTGGCGAGCTGGTCGATCGTCGGACCCAGCCGCTTGCACGGCCCGCACCACTCGGCCCAGAAGTCGACGAGCACCGGCTGACCGCTCTGGAGCACGGTCTGGTCAAAGTTGCTATCGGTAAAGGTCTGCACGTTCTCGGCTGCCATTAAGGTGTCCTCCTGGATACTGCGGATTCATATATTTTGACGTACTCGCGAGCTGAACGGTCCCACGAAAGGTCCTGCCGCATCCCGTTCACCTGCAGGGCGAACCATGCCGCCTTGTCGCGGTAGGTGTCGAGTGCCCAACGCAGGGTGCCGATTAGCGCCCACGGCGTGAAGTCCTCGAAGACGAAGCCGGTCGAGTCGCCGCGCGACGGTTCGAAATTCGTCACCGTATCGGCCAGGCCGCCGACGCGCCGCACGAGCGGCACCGTGCCGTAGCGCAGGCTGTACATCTGGTTCAGCCCGCACGGCTCGAACAGTGACGGCATCAGGAACAGGTCGGAGCCCGCCTCGATCAAATGCGCCAACCCTTCGTCGAAGCCGATCCGGACTCCGATCTTCCACGCATGCTCTGAGGCCAAGTACCGCCACATGTCCTGATAGCGGCTCTCCCCCGTGCCCAGCACGACGAAGCCCGCATCGAGCCGCGGCAGTTCGCCCGCCAACTGCTCGATGAGATGCAACCCCTTCTGATCGACCATCCGCGACACCATGCCGATGAGCGGCCGCTCGAGGGCCGCGTCATCCGACGCGAGACCGAACCGCTCGAGCAACGCCTTCTTGGCCACTCGCTTCCCCGACAGGTCGTCAGCGGAGTACGGGGCCGGCAGGAAGCGGTCGGTCATCGGGTCCCATTCCCGGGCATCGATGCCGTTGAGGATGCCGACCAGCCGGTCGCCACGCGAACGCAGGATGCCGTCGAATCCGACGCCACCCGACGGGGTTTGAATCTCCCGCGCGTATTGCGGGCTCACCGTCGTCACCATGTCCGCATACACCACGCCGCCCTTGAGCAGGCTGATGCGTCCGTAGAACTCGAGCTGGTCGATGGCGTAGAGGCTCCACGCCAGATCGAGGCGCGGCAACCAGTCCGGGGCAACCCAGCCCTGATACGCCAGGTTGTGAATGGTAAAGACGGCGCCGGCTCGCGAGAGGATGGGATGTGCGGCATAAAGCGTCTTGAGGTACACCGGAACGAGTCCCCCCTGCCAGTCGTGCGCGTGCACCACGCGCACCGGGAGGTTGCTTCGAACCGCATGCTCGAGCGCGGCGCGCGCGAGCACGGCGAAGCGGAGCGGACTGTCGGGATAGTCGCCGGTGCCCTCACCGTAGATGAACTCGCGATCGAACATCCGCGGGTCGTCAACGAAGAGCGCCCGAGCGCCATCGGCCAGCGGTTCCTCGAAGACACCAACCTCTGTGTAGTAATCGCCCACGCGCAGCGGGAACCGATCGATTTCACGACCGTCCGTATTTCCGCGGTAGCGCGGCAGCACCACCGTGGCGTCCCAGCCAACGCGGGACATCGCGGCAGGGAGTGCACCGAGGACGTCGCCAAGGCCGCCAGTCTTCGCGAACGGCGCCGCTTCGGACGCGATCATCAGCACGCACGGTCTCGTGGACGGAGGGGGCGACGCAGGGGTGGCAGCCATGGGTGGGCTTCATTGTAGCAACCGCCGGATCGGCTGCCCGGTTGGCACGCTACAATCGCCTCGTGTCCGAACAACCGACCCGCCCCGTCCGCCCGGAATCGCGCGAAATTGTCGAACTGAAGGAACTGAAAGCCTCGAATAGCGAACTGGCCGACGCCGTTGACATGCAACTTGCCCTGGTCGAAATCCAGCGGCGCGTGCAGTCGCGGGTGCCGCTGCCCCGCCTTCAACCCGATCAGGCCTGGCTCACCAGTCAGCAGCAGGCCGGCCGGCCGGCCGTGCGGTTCGAGGATATCCCGCTCGACTGGAGCGACTTCCGCTTCACGCTGCGCCAGACCGCGGACGTCCTCCACCGTTTCAATCACATCGGTCGGACCGATCACGAGCAGATCGTGGCGCTCAGCCGCGAGGGGAACGCGCTCGAACCACTCGTCAGGAACTGGTATCTCGCCTCGTCAGGGGTGGAGGCCGGAGAGCCGCCCGTGCGCCTCCCTGCCGGCGTGCCCGATGCACTCGAGTTGCTGCTCCTGCTGGCGCTGCGGCCCTTCCTGGCCCGGTGCGCCGAGGTCATGAGCACGACTCCGGAGTTCAGCAAGTGGATGCACGGCCACTGCCCGGTCTGCGGGTGGGAAACCGAGTTCGCGGTGGTGACGCCGTCCGGTGAACGCCGCCTGATTTGCGGGCGCTGCACGGCCCAGTGGAACTACGGCGCGCACACGTGCCCATACTGCGCCAACGACGACCGGACGCTGGTGACCTCGTTTGCTACGCGTGACGGGCGATACCGGGTGTATGGCTGTGACGTCTGCCGCCGCTATCTCAAGGCGTATGACGCCAGGCACGCCACGCGCCCCGTCATGGTATCGGTCGACTCCATTGCGACGCTGCCGCTCGACGCGGCTGCGCAACAGCGCGGCTACATCGGCTGAGTCGCGCGCGCAGACGAAGCGTCAGGCGGATCGGGCGGTACTACTGCTGTTGCTGCTGCTTGGTGAGGCCGAGCGGAGAGCCGGTTGCGAACACGGTTGACGCCTTGGCCGAGAGCCAGTTGAAGAGGTTCTGCGTCTCCATGAACCGCGCTGCGTTCGAACGCGCGCCCAGCACCACGACCGCCACTTCCTGACCACCCTGCGGCAAGCGCAGCAGCGTCGCGAGGCAATACCCGGCCTTCGAGATGAAGCCGGTCTTGCCGGCGCGCACCTCGAGGTCGTTACGGCCGAGCAGGTGATTGGTGCTGCGGAACGTGATGTCACGTCCCTTCGAGTGCACGGTGTACTGCGGCGTCCGCATGATGGACGCGATACGGTCGTCGTTCGAGGCCTGCGTGATGAGACGCGCCATGTCCAGCGCCGACGAGACGTTGTCGGAGAGGAGGCCCGACGGATCGGCGTAATGCGTGCGGTCCAGTCCGAGTTCCGCGGCCTTCTCGTTCATGCGGCGGATGAAACCAATCGATCCGTGCGGTGAAACGCGCGCCAGCGCCCGAGCCGCAGCGTTGTCCGAGGCGATGAGCAGCAGGTGCAGCAGGTCGTCCGTCGTGAGCTTGTCGTTCACGTGCAGCTTCGTCGTCGACGCCTGGTAGACGTCGCTGCGCACGACGGTGATCGGCTGCGTCATGTCGGGGTTGTTCTCGAGGAACACCGTCGCGGTCATCACCTTGGTGATGCTCGCAATGGAGCGCTGGTCCTGCGAGTTCTCTTCCCACAGCACCTGGTTGGTGACCGGGTTGTAGATGATGGCCGCAGCCGCGCGCAGGTCCGGAACAAGGTCGCCGCTTGCGTCGACCTTATAGCGCGGCGTGACCGTGTCGGCCATCTCGCGCGCCGTCGCGGCGGCGCGCGCGATAAGCGAGCGCTGGCGACTCGAGGTGGCGCGGGCGGGCGCTGCCCCCTTCTGGGAGGTCGCTGCCTTCCTGGCCGCCACCGAGTTACTGCTGCGCTTCGCTGTGACTCGACGAGTCGTCTGCGCCTCAGCCGGGATGGTCCCGAAACTGACGAGGCAAGTGACGACAAGACTACCAATCCAGAAATTTGATCTTTGGAGCACTTGGCGACCCGTGGCTGTAAGTTACTGGAAACGCAGCGCAATAGTAGCAGGGAATTATCAGAGCGCAAGCGGTTTATCGTCGCCGGGCGAAAAACACTTACGGCCGTTCAGAGCTCACCTCAGCCCTATCAGGCTCCTATGCCACAATGTGCCGATTGAAGACGATGAATCGAGCCTACGGAGCTTTTATCGGCTCGAGATCGGGCGCTCACCTATGACACCACGTGAACTCGAAGAATATAGTGCGCTGCGCGCGACGATCCGCGAACGCGGCACGGCGAGGCACTGGGTGGTCATCGCCGGCCTGGGCCTGTGGGCCGCGCTCACGCTGGCCAGTTCCGTCATCGCCCTGCCGGCCCTGACGCTGCTGCCACTCCTGGTCCTGGTCGCAAGTTTCGAGGTGGTCTTCGTGCTCCACACCGGGGTGGAACGGGTCGGCCGCTACATTCAGGTGTTCTACGAGCAACCCGAGGACCGCGCGGCGTGGGAGCAGGTGGCCATGGCGTACGGCCGCACATTCGGCGGCGGTGGCATCGACGCTCTTTTCTCCCCCATCTTCGCGGTGGCCACCCTGCTGAACTTTATCCCGGTCGCCCTCAGCGGCTCGGTTGCAATCGACTGGACCATCGTCGGCGCCGTGCACATGCTCGTCATCGTGCGCATCTGGGCCGCGAAGCGTCAGGCCTCGGCACAGCGCGCGGTCGACCTCGAGCGGTTCATCAGGCTGAAGCATGAGCGCACGGCCGCGCCGTAGGTTTCAGTCGCGTGTGAGCCATGACCGGCCACACGAGCCACGCAGCCACAGCCAGCGCCACCCGCATGCGCACCGGGCGTCTGCTCAACCGACCAGCTCCATCGGACGCTCGCCCTGGACGGAATTCACCAGCCATAGCCCCGTGGCACGTCGCAGCGAATCGAGCGTGATCACCTGCTCGGTCACCAACTCCGACTCGAGCAACATCGCGCGGTAGGTGCCCGCCAGCAAACCGCAGGACACCGGCGGCGTGACCCGGACGCCATCGATCTCCGCCACGAGGTTTGCAATGCTGCCCTCGGTCACTTCACCATCGGCGTTCCAGAGCAGCACGTCGTCCACGCCTGGCTTCGACGTTCGCGCCTCGTCGTAGACGCGGCGGTTCGTGGTTTTGTGGAAAAGGAAGACGTTCGACGTGTCGATGGGCGCGGCAGCGATCGCTACCCGCACCACACCGGTGGCCGCAACGAACGGCCGCTGCTCGATACGCACGCGTGCATCGCGCGAAACGAGGAGGCGTAACCGCAGTGGACCGGCCGCACCAGCGACGGCAAGGGCCAATGCGGCACGCACCTCGCCCATCTGGACCGGCACGCTGAAGTACTCGGCGGCCTCGCCAAGGCGCTCGAGGTGAGCCTCGAGCAGGAAGAAGCCGTCGGACGGCGACCAGCGAAGAGTCTCGAGCAGGTCGAAGCCGACCGGGCGCTGGCCGAGCACCGACCCCTTCAGGAGGCACTCGTCGTACTCAGCGTCGGGTTCCGAATCCCAGACGATGCCGCTGCCGATGCCAAAGGACAGAGTCGAACGGATGCGATCGATGACCGCCGTGCGGATGGCGACATTGAACGATGCCAGCCCGTCTGGCGGTACGTGACCCACGGCGCCGGTGTAAACCCCACGCGGGGCAGCTTCGAGTTCGCGGAGCAGTGCCATCGTGGCCACCTTCGGGGCGCCGGTCACCGACGCCGACGGATGCAGCGCCGAGAAGATCTCGGCCAGCGGAGCCAGCGATCGGGCCTGCACGCACGATGTCATCTGCCAGACGTTGGGATAGCGCTCCACCGTGAACAGCTCGGAGACGCGAACGCTGCCCACCTCGGCGATGCGGCCCAGGTCGTTCCGCACCATGTCGACAACCATCACGTTCTCAGCCTGGTTCTTCGGCGACGCGGCCAGCTCCCCGCGTGCGGACCGGTCCTCGTCGGAAGTGCGGCCGCGCCTGGCTGTCCCCTTCATCGGCCTGGCCACGATGTCGAGGCCCTGAATCTCGAAGAAGAGTTCCGGCGACGCCGAGCAGATCGCAAACCGGCCGAGATCGATGAAGGCCGAGTGCTGCCCACGCTGCGCCTCGCACAGGTCGGCGAAGAAAGATGTGGCGTCGCCCTCGAACGCTCCACTCATCCTGAACGTGTAGTTCGCCTGGTAGCTGTTGCCTTCAGCGAGATGCCCCTTGATGCGGCCGAACGCCTCGGCGAACTGGGCACGATCGATAGACGGCGTCAGTGTCCCGATTTTGTAATCCGCTGTCCTCTGGTGTCGGCCAACGCGGAGGACACCGGCCGGTTCGCAGAGCGCAAACCAGGCGAGCGGCAGGTCGCCCTTCTCGAGCGCTACCGGCATGCCGAATGCGGCCCCCGCCTCGTACGCGACAAAGCCCACCGCGTGCAGACCGCGATCGCGTGTCAGTTGCTCGACGTCGACGAGCGTGCGCTGGACCGCGTCGGGCGAGTCTGCCTGCAGCACCAGCACAGGGTCGTGAAATTCTAACCAGTGGTCACCCGGCGTCTGCACGCGGGCAATGAAGGTTTTACTCACCGACAAATTATTGCGCGACTCCAATCCAAGGCGTCGGATCACCGACACCCGCTCGAAAGATTTTGCTGGTCGCGGTCTAATGCCTGCTCGATGAATACACCGATACTCTCGCTGATACCCGAACCGGACACGCTGCGACCTCATGGGTACGCAGATTGCTCGTTCGAGTACCACGAGCCCTGCGCAACGCCGGGTTCCAGCGCGGAGCGAGGCCGCGGGCTGAGGGCGCCATGAGTCTGGTTCGACTGCTCGGATTCACCACACTGACCTGCGGGTGCGTTGTCGGACGCTACCGCGAACTTGCCAATAGCCGCGAGGTCTCCTACGTGGAAGAGAAGGGCAAGGGCTGCGCGAGCCACGGTCATCGGCGTAACCACACGGTGCCGTCCAGTCACCTGGCCATGCCGGTTGCCCTGAACAGGGCCTCGTAGGCGCACGCAACGCCAAGCGGTCCGGCCTCGTATTCGCCCCCTCCGGGTACACGGCTGGACCGGCTGGTTTGCGACTTGTACTTTTCCCCGCCGCTACGTACAATCCGCCCGAGAGCCGACAATTTCCTCGAACGAACGGGCAGCCACGTGAACCCACACAAAGTCGTACGTACGCACACCAACTCCGAGGGCCGCTTCTTTCTCACGGATTGCCGTGACCTGTTCGGCGCGCTCCCCGAAGCCAGCATCGACGTCATCGTGACGTCGCCGCCCTACAACATGGGGATTCGCTACAACAGCTACCAGGACACGCTCGAGCCGGACGAGTACCTGCGTTGGACCTCCGAGTGGGTGGCCGGAGCGTCGCGGGTCCTGAAGCCCGAAGGCTCGCTCTTCCTGAACGTCGGGACGCGCCCCTCCGACCCATGGACCGCGCTGGACGTGGCACAGGCGGCGCGACCGCACCTGCGGCTGCAGAACATCATCCACTGGGTGAAGTCAGTGGCCATCGACCGCGAGTCGACCAGCGTCGCCTCAGGCATCACGCGCGACCTGGCGGTCGGCCACTACAAGCCGATCAACAGCGAGCGCTACCTGAACGACTGCCACGAGTTCATCTTCCACTTCACGCACCACGCCACGACGCGGCTCGACCGGCTCGCGATCGGTGTGCCTTACCAGGATCAGTCGAACGTCAGCCGCTGGGGCTCCGGCGCGGCAGGTGTCCGCTGCCGTGGCAACACGTGGTTCATCCCCTACGAAACCATCCAGCGGCGCGACAAGGACCGGCCGCATCCGGCCACCTTCCCGGCCAAGCTGCCCGAGCAGTGCATCCGCCTGCACGGCGTGTCGAAGGTCGAGACGGTGATGGATCCGTTTACCGGGCTGGGCAGCACCGCGGTCGCGTGTGCTCGACTGGGGGTGAACTTCGTCGGTTCCGATATCGACGAGTTCTATCTGAACGAGGCGGCCGAGCGGATGGAGGCGGCTGCTGCACCTCTCACCCTGCCCGGTCGTGGAGTGGCGCGGATGGCGAAAGCGGTCCGGACGACGCCGGCTGCTACGGCCGCTGCACCGCGGACGGCGCGGCGGGCTTAGGCGCCCGCAGCACGTATTCCTTGCGGGAGAAGATGTTCACGTCCTTGCGCGTGGCCTTCACCTCGATGCGGCGGCGGCGACGCGTCGCATCGGTATTGGTCGAGTAGTAACCCAGCACGTAGTAGTCGCTGCTGGCGGCGTCGATATTCTTCAGGGCCTTGTCGAAGTCGTTCATGTTGACGACGGCAAGGCCACCCGTCTCTTCGGCCAGCACGCGCAGGCTGTCCTGCGACTTCCGCACGTAGTTTCCCCACTCGGTCGGGTCGACCTGTTCGTCGATGTCCGACCCGGCCACCAGACCGCGCGGGTCGATGGTGTAGATGGTGGTGTTCGCCCGGTTCGCCGACCGCGTGATCTCGCCCAGTTCGAACGCCAGCTCGGAATCGCTGAACGTTTCGGATTGCTTCTGGTACTGCGTCATCGAGTCGGGCGCAGAACTGGAGGTGCCGTCGCCGTTGTCGCGGGTGTTCATCATCACGTTCCCCTGGTTCTGCATGAATGGCGAGTCGGCCGACCGAAGGCCAAGACGCGATTCCTGGAACGGATTGAAGTCGTAGCCCTCACTCACCCAGATCAGCGCCTTGCGACGGTTGTGCACCTTCTCCAGGTTGTCGAGCGCTTCCTGCATGGTCGAGAACGCCACGTGCGCCTGGTAGCGCAGTTCCGTCGGACCACCGCTGCCGTTGCCCTGATTGATGATTTCGCTCGGCTTCAGTCCGCCGCCGGTCATCTTGTTCACCGCCTCGTCAAGGCGTTTGCGGTCGTAGGTCATGTCGATGGAAATCGACGACGGGCCGCTGGAGACGATGCCGAACAGGTCACCATCGTGGATCAGGTTCTTGCCGATGCGCTTGAACAGATCCCGTACGCGTCCGGTGTTCTGGAACTGCATGTGGAGGTCGTCGACAAAGAAAAGAAAGATGCGGCCAGAGGTGTCCTGCACACGGCGCACGGGCGGCAGGATGATGCCTTCGGGCGGCGGCGGCGGCGGCGCCTCGAGCAGGTTTGCGACGCGCCCGCCGTGACTGAGCGTCATCGACGAGATGTCCTGCTTGATGCCGTCCTCGAAGACCTCGAATTCCTCCCGCTTCAGATCGGGGATGAAGCGGCCTTGATCGTCCTTCACCACCACGTCCATGGTGACGGCGTCGATCTGAACCCGGAAGGTAGGCGTCTGATTCGGGTTTGCTGCGGGGGCAGGGCGCGCCGGCGCCTGCGCGGACAAGCCGGCGGCAAGAAGGACGACGAGCGCCGACGACCAGAACCCATTCAATTTCAGCGTCATAGCAAGTGGATTATGCCACGCCTTCATGGCGCGGCTACTCCAACATCAGACGCCGATCGCCGCTATTCGGACGGCTCGTCGTCGGCCGGCTCGAATCCGGTCTCGCCCGACGGCCCGGCATCGTCATCCGACTGCCCCGCTTCTGCGGTGTCGACAGACCCGGCGGCAGTCTTGCGGCGTCGGCCACCGCGCCGGCGTCGGCGCTTCTTCTGGGCCGTGCCGGCCTGTGACGCATCGGCCACAGCGCCATCGACAACGGGCTCGGAGGCCAACTCGACGTCCGCCGCGTCGACGGTCATGCCGTGTTCGGTGCCGCTCTCGTCAGGAGCCAACGCAGTTACCGCGACGTAAATCGGTTCGGTTGCATCCGGCTCGGCGACGTCGCCAGGCTCCTCGGCCTCCGCAGCACGCCGCTCCTGTCGAGCAGCCTTTTCGGCGCGACGCCGCTCACGCCAGAACTCCGTCATGTCGGGCGGAGGCATTTCTGCCTTGATGATGGCCGGCCAGTCGAACGCGACGCCGGGGTTCTGCTGTTCCAGCGACCGCTGGACCTCTTCGTCGAACGGCTGGCGTCCGATGCGGACTCCCGGAGGCGAGCGGTACCAGTACAGCACACGCGTGCGACCCGGCTTGCCTCGCCGGGTGGGCGTGTGGACGAGATAAACGTATTCGTAACCCCGCTTGTCGCGGGAAAAGCGGACGGCAGGCACCGCTTACTTGCGCTTCGTGGGGCGGGCGCCCTTCTTCTTCACAGGCACCGCCACCGTGCGCCGCGGCGTTGCGGCTTTCTTCTTGACCGGCGCCACCGGGCGCTTGGCCTTCACCGCTGGACGCTTCGCTGCGGGCGCGGCTTTCTTCTTGACGATGGGGCGCTTCGCCGGCGCTGCAACCGCCACCTTCTTGCTGGTGGCTTTGACAGGCCTGACAGCCTTGACGGCCTTTGCCTTCACCGTGACCGGAGTCTTTACCGCTACCGGCGCTTTCACGGCCACCTTCGCGGGTGGTTCGTCGGCGCGACGAGTTGACGGGCCATAGACCGGCAGTTCATCGGAACGGTGGATCAAGGCGAACCGGACGTCGTCGCCGATGCTGTGGTAGCTCCACACCTCGTGAGCCACCACGTGGTTGTCCAGGCACAACCGGCGTGCGACATCGACCATGCCCGACGGGACATAGAGATGAAAGGCGGCTCGGACTTTCGAGAGGTGCGTCCACTGGGCCAGAGCCTCGAGATGGTTCACCGACTCACCGGTCTCCACCTCGACGATGACCTCGAGACGTCGTCCACGCTCCTGAGAATGCAGCACCAGATCGGGATAAAGGGCGCTGGGGCCCAACCCGACCGGGACGTTCTGCTCAGCGCCGGGGTTCATCCCAGCGTCGTACTTGCGCCGGCTCTTGCTATGCAACAGCCGGATAATGCGGTCGTGCTCGAGTTGTTCGCGGACAGGCCGCACCAGAATCGGGCTCACCTGGCAACTCCAAGTATTTGGATACCGACGGGAGAAAACGCCGAAGTGTAACACGGAGTTCTCAAGCTCGTCGGTCTTCGTCAACAGATCTCATTCAGGATCGTCAGGTTACAATGACGCTCCCATGTCGGCCCCCGAATCATTACCAGGATCCATCCTCATTGTCGATGACGATGAAGCAGTCACGCAGACCTTCGCAAGAATGCTGCGGATGGAAGGATTCACGGTTCGAACGGCCGTCAGCGCCGAGTCCGGGCTGCTCGAGGCCACTGAATACCGCCCAGACGCGATCATCCTCGATCTGCGAATGCCGCTGACCGATGGGCTGGGCTTCCTCAAACGACTCAGGGCCATAGATAACCAGCGCCAGGTACCCGTCGCCATCGTAACCGGCGATTACTTCCTCGATGACACCATCTCGGCCGAACTCAGGCAGCTCGGCGCGGAGGTGAAGTTCAAGCCGCTCTGGCTCGAGGACCTGGTCGGACTCGCCCGAACCCTGCTCAAGGTGACACACTGAACCGCGAAGACTTCCGTTTCATCCGCGCCTGCCGTCGTCAACCCGTCGATGCCACACCGCTCTGGTTCATGCGCCAGGCGGGCCGGTATATGTCGGTCTACCGCGAGCTGCGGCAACAATATTCCCTGCTCGACCTCTGCGGCATCCCCGACCTCGCCACCGAGGTGACGATGCAGCCCGTGCGCGCGATCGAGCTCGACGCCGCGATCCTCTTTTCGGATCTGCTGCTGCCGCTCGCGCCCATGGGCATTCGATTCGACTTCATCAAGGGCGAAGGGCCGCAGATCGAGAACCCGATCGACGGCGACGCCGACATCGATCGGCTGCGGCCGTTCGAGTCGCGGGAATCGCTCGCGCATGTGCTGCAGGCCATCCGGCAGATTCAGGTGGAGCTGAACGGCAAGCTGCCGTTAATCGGCTTCGCGGGTGCGCCGTTCACGCTGGCGTCCTACGCCATCGAGGGCGGCCACTCGAATAACTTCGCGAAGACCAAGGCCATCATGTATGGCCATCCCGAGTCGTGGCACAAGCTCTGCGCGCTCTTCGCCGAGCAGATCGGCCTGTATCTGGTTGCCCAGATCGAGGCGGGCGTCGACGCCGTGCAGGTGTTCGATTCGTGGGTCGGCGCGCTGAACGCGGCCGACTACCGCGAGTTCATCCTTCCCCACACCAAACGCATCTTCGAGATCGTCGGGGCGGCGTCTACTGTGCCGACGATTCATTTCGGTGTCGGCACCTGGTCGATCCTGAAGGAAATGCGCGAGGCGGGCGGCGATGTCATCGGGGCCGACTGGCGCACGCCGCTCGATGAAGCCTGGGACCGCATCGGACACGACCGGGCGATTCAGGGCAACCTCGATCCCACGCTCCTGCTGGGTCCGCCCGACAGGCTGCTCGCCGGTGTCGACGATGTGCTGGCGCGGGCAGCCGGACGTCCGGGGCATATTTTCAACCTCGGTCACGGCATTTTGCCGCCGACGCCGCTCGAAAACGTGCAGGCTGTGGCGAGGTACGTTCATCAGCGCACGGCGCGCTGATGGCGCAGTGACCACCGGCGTCCTGCTGATGGCACACGGCACGCCGTCCTCGATGGACGACATGCCGGAGTACCTGACGCTGGTGCGCGGCGGCCGTCCGCCATCTCCAGAACTGGTCTCGGAGATGCGTCACAACTACGAGGCAATCGGGGGCCGATCGCCACTCAGCGAACTGACGATGGCCCAGGGAGCCGCGCTTCAGGCTCGGCTCGGCCCCTCCATCCCGGTCGCCGTCGGGATGCGGAACTGGCGACCCTTCCTGGCTGAGGCGGTCGCTCAGCTTGTTCAGAGCGGTGTCCGCCGCATCATCGCGATCCCGCTCGCTCCCCAGTTCTCCACACTCAGCGTCGCGAAGTACTACGCGGCGGCCGAAACGGCCATGCCTACCGGCGTCGAGCTGGTGCGCGTCGCGTCGTGTCACCAGCATCCGCAGTTGCTCGAGGCGTTCGCCGAACGGGTGCGTGAGATGCCTCCCACCGGCAACGAAGAGCTGGTGTTCACGGCGCACAGCCTTCCCGTGCGCGTCGCCGCGGCCGGCGATCGCTACGCGCACGAGGTGGCCCGCACCGCGCGCGGCATCGCCGAACGTCTCGGCCTGCCCCGCTACAGACGCGCTTTCCAGAGTGCGGGACGCACGGCGGACCGCTGGATGGGGCTCGACCTGTCGGAGCTACTGCGCCACCGGGTCGCCCGGGGCGGGCGCCGTTTCCTCGTCGTGCCCATCGGCTTCGTCTGCGATCACACCGAGATCCTGTTCGATATCGACATCCAGGCGGCGGGCGTCGCGCGGGAACTGGGTGTGCAGCTTCAGCGTACCGCCTCACTGAACGATTCACCCGTGTTCGTGCGCCTGCTCGAATCGCTCGTACTCGACCGGCTATGATCGAGCCGTGAGCACATCCCCCCGAGTTCTCATTCTTGGAGGCGGCATTGCCGGCCTGGCAACCGCCTTCGAGCTCCACCAGCAGAAGCTCCCCTTCCTCTTGCTCGAAGCCGGCGCCCGCGTCGGCGGCGTGGTCTTCAGTGAAGAGGTGGACGGCTTTTACATCGACGGCGGCCCGGACGCTCTGCTCATCCAGAAGCCGGAAGGCATCAAGCTGTGTCAGGAACTGGGGCTCGGCACGCGCCTCGTCCCGACGAAGCTGCCGCGGCTGGCCTACATCCAGCGTGCGGGTCGCCTGCACGCCTTGCCCGCCGCCTCGGTGATGGGTATTCCCACGGAGTGGGCGCCGTTCATCAAGACCGGGCTCTTCTCCTGGCCGGGCAAGCTACGCATGGGCATGGAGATGTTCGTGCCCAGGCGTAACGAGGCTGGCGACGAGTCGATCGGCGCCTTCATGCGGCGACGCTTCGGCAACGAAGCGGTCGATTACTTGGCCGAGCCGCTGCTGGCCGGCATCCACGCCGGCGACGTCGAGCGGTTGTCGATCCGCGCACTCTTCCCGCGCTTCCCTGACACCGAGCAGCGGTTCGGCAGTCTGTTACGCGCTTTCCGATCGCAGCCGAAGCATGCGCCGTCGAAGGAAGGCGCCTTCAAGTCGCTGCCTGGCGGCTTGGGCGAGATGATCGCCGCGCTCGAGCAGGCACTGCCGGCCGAGTCGATTCGGAAGCGTACCGCCGTCACCGCTGTCTCCTTCGACGGCGCCAACTACATCGTCGAGACCTCGACCGGCGAGATCTTCAGGGCGCCGGCGGTGGTTGCCGCCACACCCGCATTCGTCTCTGCGTCTACCCTTCGCAACGTCGCGCCGATCGTGGCGCAACGCTGCGGCGACATTCCCTACGCCTCGGCGGCCACCGTCGCCATGGCCTTCAACCGGGACGCGGTGACGCATCCGCTGAATGGGTCGGGCTGGGTCGTGCCGCGGGTCGAGAAGACCGGGATCATGGCCGGCACCTGGCTGTCGTCGAAATGGCCGGGACGCGCCCCCGACGGGAAGGTGCTGCTCCGCGCGTTTTTCGGCGGTGCCCGCGACCCGAGGGCGCTCGAGAAAAGCGATGCGGAACTGGTGAGCACCGCGCTGGCCGCCATGCGTCCACTCATCGGCATCCAGGGCGACCCGCTCTTCACGCGTAGCTACCGCTGGGAGAACGCCAACGCCCAGCACGAGGTTGGTCATCTCGATCGCGTCGCGGCGATCGAGCAGGATCTCCGCTCGCATCCAGGACTCTTCATCACGGGCAGCGGCTTCCGCGGCGTCGGCATTCCCGACTGCGTCGCGGACGCGCGTGCAACCGCCCGTCAGGTAACCGCATGGCTCGCTTCGCCCGTTTCATAGCACTCGCGCTCGGTATCACTCTCTTTGTCGTGCCGGTTCGTGCCCAGCAGGGCGCCACGTCGGTCATTCCGCCTGACCTGCTGAAGCTGATGCAGTCGATCAAGGCGGCCGACACCGATCTGCTTGCCGTCTCCGAGGAAGATGGGCGCTTTCTGCGTGTCATGGTGGCGTCGATCGGCGCCACCCGCGCACTGGAAATTGGCGGCGCCAACGGCTACTCCGCCATCTGGATCGGCCTTGGCCTGCGCCAAACAGGCGGCAAGCTCACCACGATTGAGTACGATCCGGCCCGTGCCAAAGTCGCAGCCGAGAACATCCGCAAGGCCGGCCTGTCGGACATCGTCACCGTCGTGGCTGGCGACGGCTTCAAGGAGATTCCGAAGCTGACCGGCGAGTTCGACTTCGTCTTCCTCGATGCGTGGAAGCGCGACTACAAGCGGTTTCTCGACACGGTGTTTCCGCGCCTGCGGCCGCGCGGGCTGTTCCTCGCGCACAACGTCGTGAACAAGCAGAGCGAGATGACCGACTTCCTGACAGCGATCAGGACCGACCCGCGCATGTTCAGCTCCATCGTCACGCCGTCTGGCGAAGGCATCTCGATCACGATGAAAGCCCGCTGACAACGTAGTGTCCGGCTTTAGCCGGACCTGGTGAACCCTCATGACCAGAGCCGTCCACATCATCGGCGTACCACTCGACCTCGGCGGCGGCAGGCGCGGCGTCGATATGGGACCGTCGGCGCTGCGCATCGCTGGCATCGGCGAGCAGATCGCGGCGCTCGGGTACCGCGTGCTCGACAAGGGCAACCTGCCGGTACGCATCCGCGAGACCCTCGAGCCGCGCCACGCCGACAGGCGGTACGTCAAGGAGATTGCGCGCGTCTGCGCAGATCTCTATGACACGGCGCTGGCCACGCTCAGGGAAGGCGCCGTGCCGGTGGTGCTTGGCGGCGACCACAGCCTCGGGGCCGGGTCGGTGGCGGCCACCGCGGCGTTCGCGCGCGAGGCGCACCAGTTGCCGGTCGGGTTGATCTGGGTGGATGCGCACGGCGACATGAACACGCCGTCCAGTTCGCCGAGCGGCAACGTGCACGGCATGCCGCTGGCGGCGCTGCTTGGCGACGAACCGCGTGAACTGGCCAGCATTGGCGGCTTCTTCCCCACCGTGCGGCCGGAGCAGGTGGTGCTCATCGGCATCCGCAACCTCGACGATCGTGAGAAGGAAATCGTCCGCGCCTCCGGCGTGCATGTCTTCACCATGAAGGACATCGACCGGCAAGGCATCGCGACCGTGGCCGAGCAGGCCGTGGCACTGGCCGGATCAGGCACGGCGGGCATTCACGTGTCGTTCGACATGGACGCGTGCGACCCGTCGATTGCGCCTGGCGTCGGCACGCCGGTGAAGGGCGGACTCGATTACCGCGAAGCGCACATGGTGATGGAGATCGTGGCCGACTCGGGGCGCCTGCTGGCGCTCGACCTGGTGGAAGTGAACCCGACGCTCGACCTCCGCAACAGCACCGCGGAACTTGGCGCGGAACTGGCGCTGTCGGCCCTCGGCAAGAAGATCATCTAGCGCGAGCCGGAGGATGCGCGTAGTAAAATGACCGCTCCCTCCTTGACCTGGTAGCTCAGTGGTAGAGCATCTGACTTGTAATCAGGGTGTCAAGGGGATTGGGCATCGAATTCCGGCGCAAATCGTGCGATTGCGAAGCCCGCCAGAATCCTAGGTAGCACCTAGGTAGCACGCACCGAGTGGTGCGCGGTTCAGCCGACCTGGTAGCTCAGTGGTAGAGCATTCGACTTTTAATCGAATGGTCGTGGGTTCGATCCCCACCCGGGTCACCATTCTTTAGCCGATCAACCCAACCTCCTGCTTCGTAGTCAGCAGGTCGCAGGTCCGACTCCTGTCGCCGGCTCCATTTTCCCTAAGCATCCTCGACATCTGCACTCCTCAGCTCGTCCCGAAGTGCGCTCGGGTAACAGATGGGTAACAATTTCACCCCACTGGCGGAGCTTCCAACATTCGGAGTTGGCGAACTTGCTCGTGTCGCCAACCGATGCCTGGACCCATCGTCGGCGATGCGCCGGTCAGCCCGTAATCCCATCCACCCATAACCCTGCCCTCACCCGTGGTGGGCGCCAAGGCGGGCCGACTCACCGAGATGCAGCGGACCCTCAGCCGCTTGCACGGCATAGCCCAGTGCCCCGTCAGCCCTTGAGCCGTTGCGGACAATGTTGAGGAGACCTCGGGATACGGCACCGCTCGGCGCTTGACCTCCAAGCCGTCCTGCTTGCGCCCGCATGGGCGCTGGACGCGAACTTGCGGACGTCAGGAGGTTGCACAGGAACTTCGTCCGTCGCGTGAACTTCCTTGACGAAATCGTCCCGGAGCTAGTCTGGCGCTCCATGGAGCGCTCGCTCGATTCTCGGTGGACCGTGTTAGTCGCCGAGCCGCTAGACGACAGCCATGACTTTCTACGTGTCGTGGTTCGCTGGCGAAGGCTACGACGTGATCGGCACAGGTCGTGGCGACATTGCGTTGGCCATGATTGACGAGACCGCGCCAGATCTGCTGGTGATCGACTTCGGACTCGCCGGACTCGACACGGCACAGGTGATCAGCCGCCTGCGTCGCAGCACGACGGCCACACTGCCCGTCGTGCTGCTGACGAGACACGATGATGCCGCGAGCCTGGAGTCCCTCCGTCGTCTGGATGTCGCGGTACTGCCGAAGCTCGGGAGCACGCACGAACTGCGGGAGGCGATCCACCGATTGCTGTCTGCGGCACCGCCACGGCGTCCGCTGCGGTCAGTCACACCACCCATCGACCGATTCTGTGATGACGAATGGTTAGCCAGATTCCGCGAGTCGTAGTGAAGAGCGTTCGCGACAGAGGCTCGGCGTCGTGCCCGAAAGTATGTTCATCCAAAGGCCAAGCTCCTTCCGAGCCCGGAGCCACGACAATTGCAGCGGGCCGCTCCGCCAGCGTCGTGGGAGGTCCGCCGCGCGTCGCTGTGTCGTAGCTGAGCTGAGTAGGCGTGCAAGCTACCTTGGCCGTCGTTTGTTGCAATGATGAAACATGGCAGATCTGAATGTGCGAGTGACGTGCCCCGCGTGCCACATCGAAACCGCAGAGGCGATGCCGCGAGATTGTTGCCTGTTTTTCTGGGAATGCCCCTCCTGCCATGCGGTCAGCAGGCCGAAGGCTGGCGACTGCTGCATTTACTGTTCGTACGGCGACAAGCGATGCCCGCCGATTCAAGATGATCGGCCCTACCCTCCAAACTGACCCACTACCGAGCCCTCGCGTCTCGATGTGCGGTTCTGCGTTACACAGGGGTCGCAAATTGATGGACACAACACGGCGACGCCACTGCCGTCGCGGGCTTGATCCGATCTATTGGTTTGCTGCGCCGCAGCAGCTGGTAGAGACGATGGTGGTGGCGGCCTGGCGCTCAGGCTACGGACCGCGGGCCGAAGGGTTTGCCCACCCGATCGCTTGCGCTCGTAGTAGTGCCGCCCAGCCTGCCCAGCCGTCCTCACCTGGGTTGGGGACGCCGCTCGGATGGGATCCAGTACGCCGGCCGGAAGTGATTAACCGGAGGGGAGTTAATTCTAGGACGACCGGGCGGTCTGCCACGAGCGCCGCGCCACGGCCTCATGCAAGTGGTCCTCGTGGGGCCGGTGCGCTGGCGGGCCTGGCGTGCCAGGCTTTCAAAGACGCGGGCGACACCGGGCGACTTCAGCGCGCGCGTGTGGGCGTCGATGAGCTCGCGCGTGACGGTGGGTGTGCTCATGCCGACACCACGGTGAGCCACGCGTCGTGGTCGGCGGCGCAGCCACTGGTGCGACGTCGATGGCTTGCAGCGCCGCCGGCACCGCGAGGGGCGAGCGCGGCGTGGAGGTCAGTTCGGGGAGGACCAGCGGGGTCTCGGTGGCCAGCGCGCGCAGCACCGCCGGCACGACGGTGGCCGTCCCGTATGTCTCGAGCGCGCCGAGGAGCTTGGCCAGACGGCGAGCTGCCTCACGCGGCCCGTACGCCCCGTCGAGCCGCGCCCACACGAGGGGAAACGGGCGCCCAGATCGCGCAGCAGCTCCGGGAGCACCTGGCGCACCGCCTGCGGCTTCCGCGCGAGCTCGGCGAGGTAGTGGCGATAGTCGATCGCGCGCTCGCCAAAGCGTTTGCGCGGCTGCGTAATCGCCGGGCCGGTCGGCCCGACGAGCGTCACCGTGACGGCCCGACGTGCACGACCAAGTCGAGCCGGGCCCACCGAGACGGCACCGAGTACCACGCCCCCGTCGAGTCGCACCAGCCCGCGCGGGCTCGCGGTCGCGAGCGTGGTCGCCGCCGTCTGAAAGGCCTCCGGCAACGGGCGCCAGACGCGCGTCTCCTCGGCGAAGCGCGTCGCGATCGTGGGTGTCGTCGTGTGACGCGTGTCGAGCCGCGCGAGCAGCGCGGCATTGATTGCGTCGAGCGTCGGCTCGGCGGAATCGGCACGAGCGCTTAGTGGCGCAGGGCTTTGCCGCGGGCCTCGACGCCGCCTTTGTCGTGGCCCTCGCCGGGCCGGCAGAAGCACGGCTCGAAGAGGTAGTGCGAGGCGAGCGCCTGAAACCGCGCCGTGAGCACGCGTTCGCCGCCGACGAGGAATGCGGACGCCGCTTTGAGATTGTCGTACGCGAGACGGGCCGGCACGCCGCCCAGATGCGCGAACGCGCGTGCTTGGCCATGTAGGAAGCTGACCTGGTCCTGCCGCTCGTAGATCCACACAAAGTCGCGACCCGAGTGCATCAGCCGCAGCAGGAAGAGCCACGCCTTGCGGCGGACGCCGTCGACATCGACGAGCACCTCGAAGAAGTCGACCTGGGCCAGATCGCCGGGCCGATACGTCAGCGGGACGAAGACCTCGCGCCGCTACCGTCGCCACTCCGCCACCGCGGCTTGACCACGGTGACCCCGACCTAATGGCCTCGGCCCGCAGCAGCTCGCGCAAGCCGTGTCGCCGTCACTGCTGCTTGCCGCCCGTCCACTGCGCTGACTCGGCGAACAGCGCCCCGACCCGGGCCGCACCCGCGTCCATACCGCCCGCGCTCGAGGCTGGGTTTCCCGGCGCCGCGGCTCCGACTCGGTCAGGTACTTTTTGACCGTCGTCGCGAGATACCCAGCTCGGTTTTCACCTGCCGCTCGGAGCGGTCCTACGCGAAGGCCGCGGCATTCCGGTAAGTTGACAAGGCACCGGCACACCCGACGATCCGGATGCGACCACGGGGGACACGCGGTGCACCGCGAGCAGGTCTGCAGCGAGCGTATCGACCTTCGGGCGCTCGTCTCAGGTCTCGGCGGCGACCGCCTCAGGTACCTCAGCCGACCGCTGAGGTGAGACTGACCCTGTTCGAGCGGCAGATGACGCGAGGTCTACCGACGCCGATGCTTAAGACTGGCCCACGCCCAGACACCCACGGCGGTCAGCACAATGGCGCTGAGCACCATGGTGCTCAGCGTACGGGCCGTGTCACGTTGCTGGCCCTCCCCAAACATCTCCGCGACGACGTGCCACGCGCGCTTGGGCGTGCGGTCAGCGTGCACGAGCCCGTAGGTCTCCTCAGGATCCTGATCGAAGCGCAACTCGTCGTCTGGCGCTGCCAGTCGCGTCCACCAGTCACTAGTTCGGGCCGGGTTGTCGTAGTTCTTCCACCACTCATCGGCAAACTCGAACAAGATGCCGCCGGCGGCTCCCGCGTGCAGGAGGCCTTCCCAGCTCTCACGGAGAAGCCGCGCTTGACCGTCGTCTCCTGCCTCGATCGTGTTGGCCCCGAACTCAGAAATGAGCAGTGGCTTCTCCCCGGCGATGGGTCGTAATACGGTGTCGACGTAGCGACCGAATCCCATCGCCACGACCTCAGGCGGCCAGAGAGGATACACATTGAAGCTGGCGAAGTCGAGAAACTGCAAATTGAGATGCCGTGCGGGAGGCCAATTCGCATGCGACACGGGGTGGTGCGGATCGGCGGTCTTCACCGCGGCGTACAGGTCGCGCAGACCAGCCACGATTGGTCCCTCCCCGCGCGTCTGCAGCACATGCCCTCCGACTTCGTTGCCCAGCAACCACGCCAGCAACGCGGGTTTTGACCGCAACGCCGTCACACGCTCCACCAATCGTGCCCTAATCGCGTCTTGCGTGGGCCCGCCTACGGAGTACCAATCGAGGGCGAAACAGTAGACCACCTTCAATCCGTACTGCTCCGCCAAGTCCAGCACGTCAGGCGGCGCATCGTAAATCAGCACCGTGTTCGCGTGTGCATCCCGGATCATTCGGAAATCCTCAGCGATTCCCGTCAGCTCGGGATACGGGTAGTGCTTGTTCGGACCTGTCCCTGGCCGCCACGGGCCGTAGTGGATGCCGCGCACGAGGAACGGACGACCGTCCACGAGGAACTGCCGTTGTCCGGTTCGGACCTCAGGAGGCAGCAACCCGTTCGACGGTTGCGCCTTCATTGGCGTCGAACACGTCAGTACCAGCAGCACGGTCGTGAGCGTCAAGAGACGAGGCAGAAGCATCATAGGGATGGTCGCGGTAGATCAAGGACAAGGCCGGCCCGAACAGAAACTTGCCGGCAAACAGAAACCAACACGGGAGATACAGGAGTTCAGGAAGATAGAGAATTGGGACGACGAGGACGACTAGGCCGAAGCTAGCCTCCGCAAACAGTGCCGGATCGACGGCGGTCGCCGACACGCCATTGGTCGGGATCCACGCGCGACGGCGTCGGAGGAAAGCGTCCGTCACCCCGCGGAAGACCGAGAAGTCCGTACCGCCATACACCAGGCCGCACAGCGCCAACGTCGTCAGCCACCCTTTACGCCGGCTTCCTGGGGTCTTCATGTAAAAGGAAAGCAACGGCGCGTACACCATGCCGATCAGCACGATGCCGACGAGCAGGCTGGCGTTCCTGTCTGGAACGGAGTTGCCGAGCACGCCTAAGGGAACGCCCAGCAGCACGAAGCAGAGATAAGCCAGCAGCACACACTGCAGGCAGTAGAAGCCGGCGAACTGGAAGAACGACACTTTCTCCGCGAATGAAAAGCGTGGCGACACGAGGACGCTCCACCAGTGTGCGCGCAGCGTCTGCACGCAGCCGTAGGCCCACTTGTAACTGCGCTTGCGGAACGCCGTGTAGCTCGGTGGGTGTTTCTCACCCATCTCAACCTCAGGGGCGTACACGATGCGATAGCCCGCAAGATTCAGGCGTGCGCGGCGTCAACTACTCTTGCCGGTTGGCGACAACTATTTCTGCCGGTCCAAGACCAGCAAAGGAGTGATGCCCACCACCTGGCATCGCTCGGTGG
>JAYTXA010000048.1:0-76901 GCA_043743165.1 Acidobacteriota bacterium | reverse complement strand
GGTCGAAGTGAAGGACACCGTCCAGGTTCGCGGGATGCTGCACAAGATCCGGCACATGGTCACGGTTCAGGAGTAGCAGTCATGGATCTCTCCAATCTCAAGCCGCCAAAGGGCGCCAAGCACTCGAAGAAGCGCGTCGGCCGCGGTCAGGGTTCCGGGAACGGCCATACGGCCGGCCGTGGTCACAAGGGCGCGAAGTCCCGTTCGGGCTTCACGTTCAAGCGCGGGTTCGAAGGCGGCCAGATGCCGCTGCACCGCCGCATCCCGAAGCGCGGGTTTCACAACCCGTTCCGCATCGAGTTCGAGGTCGTCAACATCGACACACTGGTCGAGCGGTTCGAAGCGGGTTCGGTCATCACGCCAGAGGCGCTGGTGGCGGCTGGACTCGTGACTGGCAACAGCCCGATCAAGGTGCTGGCGCGCGGCGACGTGAGCAAGGCGCTCACGGTCAAGGCGCACAAGTTCAGCGGCAAGGCGGCGGAGAAGATTGCCGCGGCCGGCGGTCAGGCAGAGGCGATCGCATAGCAGGCGGGCGGGCGTGATTCCCGCCCCGGATTGCAGCCAATGGAAAATAGCCTCAAGAACATCTTCGCCGTCTCGGACCTGCGCAACCGGGTGTTGTTTACCCTCGGGATGCTGGGTGTCTACCGGGTCGGGCATCACATCCCGACCCCGGGCGTGAACACGGCCGCACTGGCCGAGCTCGCGCAGCAGATGCAGAATCAGATGTTCGGCATGTACGACATGTTCTCGGGCGGGAACCTGTCGCGGGTCACGATCTTCGCGCTCGGCATCATGCCGTATATCAGTGCGTCGATCATCCTGCAACTGCTGACGGTGGTCTGGCCATATCTCGAGAAGCTGTCCAAGGAAGGCGAGCTCGGGCGTCGCAAGATCACCCAGTACACCCGCTACGGCACAATCTTCCTGGCCGTCGTCCAGGCGCTGGGCATCGCGATCTTCCTCGAGCGCCAGACGAACGTCACCGGTGGCCTGCCCCTGGTCTACAACCCCGGGCTCGGTTTCCGGCTCATGACCGTGCTGACGCTGACGACCGGCACGTCGTTCATCATGTGGCTCGGTGAGCAAATCACCGAGCGCGGCATTGGGAACGGCATGTCGCTCATCATCTTCTCCGGTATCGTGGTCGGCTTCCCGCGGGCGGTCATCCAGACGATTGACCAGATTCGCACCGGCCAGCTCGGGCTCTTTTCGATGCTGCTGCTGGTCGTGGTGATGGCCGTCATCGTTGCGGCCATCATCTTCGTGGAGCGTGGGCATCGTCGCGTCACGGTCCAGTACGCCAAGCGCGTGGTCGGCCGCCGGATGTATGGCGGGTCGAGCACGCACATTCCCCTGAAGGTGAACACCGGCGGCGTCATCCCGGTGATCTTCGCTTCGTCGATCCTCGCCTTCCCGGCGACCTTCGCGCAGATGTTCCAGGGGAATCGGTTCGCCGACGCCCTGGTGACGCAACTGGGCCTTGGCATGCCGCTCTACAACCTGCTGTTCGTGGCAGGCATCGTCTTCTTCGCATACTTCTACACCGCCATCATCTTCAATCCGGATGACGTCGCCGAGAACATGCGCAAGTACGGTGGGTTCATCCCCGGCATCCGCCCCGGTAAGCGGACGGCCGAGTACATCGACACCATTCTCGGCCGTATCACGCTGGCCGGCGCGCTCTACCTGGCGGTTATCGCCATCCTGCCGCAGTTCTTGCTGAGCGGGTTCAAGGTCGAGCCGATTCCGTTCATCGGCGGCTGGCTCGATGCCGCCCTTCCGCGATTCATCACGGAAGGCCTGGGCGTCCAGTTCTACTTCGGAGGGACCTCGCTCCTGATTGTGGTGGGTGTCGCAATGGACACCGTGCAACAGATCGAGAGCCAGCTGATCATGCGCCACTACGACGGCTTCATGAAGAAGACGCGCATCCGGGGCCGCCGGGCGTAAACGTTCGTGAATCGCGACGCGCCCACGTGCGGGCGTCGCCAGCGGGAGTCGAGGCCCGCGGGTACAAAGCGATGGCGCTGAACCTGATTATGCTCGGCCCCCCAGGGGCAGGTAAGGGCACGCAGGCCGAACGGTTTGCGAAGCTGAAGGGTATTCCGAAGATTTCGACCGGCGACATGCTGCGCGAAGCGGTCAAAGCCGGCACCGAGGTCGGGCGTCGAGCCAAGGCGATCATGGACCGCGGCGAGCTCGTGAGCGACGAGGTGATGATCGGAATCGTCCAGGACCGCATCAACCGCGATGACGCGAGAAGCGGGTTTATACTGGATGGCTTCCCGAGAACGGTGGCGCAGGCCCGATCGCTCGACCACGTCATGGTCGGACGGTCACCGCTCATCGTGATCGACATCGTCGTCCCGGAGTCGGAACTGGTCCGGCGTCTGGGATCCCGGATGGTCTGTACCAGGTGCGGGTCGAACGCCGACCCGTCCGATGCCAAGGCCATCGAGACACTCGTCTGCGGCAAGTGCGGCGGGATGCTGACGCAAAGGACCGACGACAACATGTCGGTGGTGCTCGAGCGGTTGAAGATTTACCACGCGAACACGGCTCCTCTGGTGGCGTATTACCAGGGTCGGCCGTCGTTCCGGGCGGTTGACGGCGCGCAGGACCCGAACGTGGTGGCCGCAGCGCTCGTTGACGCGGTGGATGTGGCTAAGAGCGTGGTGGTGGGCGGGTCAGCGTTGTGATTGTCTGCAGGTCCCAAGCGGAACTCGAGAAGATGCGCGCGGCGGGCAGGCTCGTGGGCCAGGTGCTCACGGCGCTCGCGGCGAAGGTGGCCCCCGGGGTCACCACGGCCGATCTCGATGCGATCGCCGAGGGTCTGATTGTCGACGCCGGAGCGACGCCGGCGTTCAAGGGCTATCACGGCTACCCGGCAACCATCTGCGCGTCGGTCAATGACGAGGTGATTCACGGCATCCCGTCTGGCACGCGGGTGCTGAACGCCGGCGACGTCATTTCGATCGATGTCGGCGCGGAGCTGAATGGCTACTTCGGCGATTCGGCGGTCACGCTGGCGGTCGGTCCGATTGCCGAGGACGCGGCACGGCTGCTTCGGGTCACCGAAGAGTCGCTGTACAAGGCGATCGAGGTGGTGAAGCCGGGCGGCCGGGTTTCGGACATCGGTCATGCGGTCCAGAAGCATGTGGAAGCCCACGGTTTCTCGGTGGTCCGCGAGTTTGTTGGCCACGGCATCGGCCAGGAGATGCACGAGGAACCCCAGGTGCCCAATTACGGGGAGCCTGGACGGGGCCCGCGACTGGCCGAGGGCATGGTCCTCGCCATCGAGCCAATGGTGAACGCCGGGAAGCCGCAGGTGAAGGTGTTGTCGGACGGCTGGACCGCGGTCACCCGCGACCGTAGCCTGTCGGCGCACTTCGAGCACACCGTGGCGGTGACAGCGAACGGACCATGGATTCTGACGGCGAGAGACGTCCCGGTCGCCGCACGGAGATAGCTGGCGTCGTCGTCGAGCAATTGCCGCATGCGCTGTACCGCGTCAAACTCGATGGAGGCGCACTGGTCACGGCGCACATTGCCGACCGGCTGGACAGGAATTTCGTCCGCGTGTTGGTCGGAGACAGGGTGCGCCTGGATCTCTCACCCGTCGATCGCGGGCGAGGGCGGATAGTTGAGAAGATTGCGTAGGGCTTCGGACGTCGGAGCCTGACAAGGATCAGATAATGAAGGTTCGAGCATCGGTCAAGCGCATTTGCGACAAGTGCAAGATCGTCCGTCGCCGCGGCGTGGTTCGGGTGATTTGCGCCAATCAGAAGCACAAGCAGCGGCAGGGCTAAGGACAAAGGGCATATGGCACGTATTGCAGGCGTCGATCTTCCGCGCACCAAGCGGGTTGAAATCGGTCTCACGTACATTTTCGGCATCGGGCGTTTCCGCGCGACGGAGATCCTGAAGGAAGCCGAAGTGGCGGGGGACATCCGCGTCAAGGACCTCTCCGAAGACGACGTGCGCAAGATCAGCCGCGTCATCGAAGAGCAGGGGCGCGTCGAAGGCGATCTCCGCAAGGAGATCTCGCTGAACATCAAGCGGCTGATGGAGATCGGCAGCTATCGCGGCCTCCGCCATCGTCGCGGCCTGCCGGTTCGTGGCCAGCGCACCAAGACCAACGCACGCACGCGCAAGGGTCCGCGCAAGGGTGCGATTGCCAAGAAGAAGACCGTCTAAGCCATCTGCATTGCAGATCGCAGATCGCAGATCGCAGATGTCAGATTGCAGATTAGAGATTAGCTATGGCAAAGACTGAAGCAGCCGACGGCGCCACACCTGAAAAGAAGGCGGCCGGCAAGCCCAAGAAGACCTTCAAGAAGCGCGGCGAAAAGCGCGTCGTTCACCACGGACTCGCGCACATCCACGCGTCGTTCAACAACACGACCGTGACGATCACCGACACCGAAGGGAACGTCGTCGCCTGGTCGAGCGCCGGCGGCATCGGATTCAAGGGTTCGCGCAAGGGCACGCCGTACGCGGCAACCCAAGCCGCGATGGCGGCCGGCAACGTTGCGAAGACGGTCGGCATGCGTTCGCTGGACGTGCGCGTGAAGGGGCCCGGCTCCGGGCGTGAATCCGCTATCCGCGCGTTGCAGACGATCGGCATCGAAGTAAAGTCGATCCGCGACGTCACGCCGATCCCGCACAACGGCTGCCGCCCGTCGAAGCGCCGCCGCGTCTGACGTTTTACCAGTTGGTGATCTGGTGAATCGGTGCTCCGGCGACCGAGCGGTGGATTCCGCCGCTGTCGTCGTCGATTCGCCAACTGCGATGTTCTCTTAGAGGTTGATTGAATGGCTCGTTACATCGGACCTGTCTGCCGCCTGTGCCGCCGTGAAGGCATGAAGCTCTTTCTGAAGGGCGAGCGCTGCTACACGGAGAAGTGCGGGATCGAGAAGCGTAACTTCGCGCCCGGTCAGCACGGAAAGACGCGCAAGGCGAAGCTTGCCGGCTACGGCCTGCAGCTCCGCGAGAAGCAGAAGGTCAAGCGTATCTACGGCGTGCTCGAGGATCAGTTCCGCGGCTACTTCGAGGAAGCGGAGCGCACGCGCGGCATCACCGGCGTCACCCTGCTGCAGTTGCTCGAGCGTCGTCTGGACAACGTGATCTACCGTCTGGGCCTCTCGACGTCGCGCTCGCAGGCGCGCCAGCTGGTCCGCCACGGTCACTTTTTGATCAACGGCAAGAAGGTCGACATCCCGTCCTACCAGATCAAGCAGGGCGACGTGGTGACGATTCTCGGCCGCAGCCAGAAGAACACGACTATCGAGCATGCGATCCAGGAGGTCAAGGGCCGCGGCATTCCGGAGTGGCTCTCCTTCGACGGCGCGTCGCTCTCTGGCCGCGTGGTGTCGATCCCGACCCGCGAGCAGATCAACCTGCCCGTGCAGGAACAGCTCATCGTCGAACTGTATTCGAAATAAGGCTTCAGGCTTTCGGCTCCAGGCCTCGGGCGGCGTCCTTCGCGGGCGCGGCCCGGAAGCCTGAAGCCCAGAGTCCAAAGCCTGCCGGGCGGCCCTCATTCGTTGGCCGCCTCGCTCACCATCGGCCCGTAGCCTTACACAGACCTGCGGCGTGAGGTCGATGGTCACTTGCAGGTCTGGAGGCCCGTCTGCGGGCCCGTCAGCGAAAGGACATCACATGCTCTGGAAAGGTTTTCAGCGCCCGAAGCGCCTCGAGTTCGAGCGTGAGACGCTCACCGACCGATTCGGCCGTTTCTACGCCCAGCCGTTCGAACGCGGCTTCGGCACGACCATCGGCAACGCCCTGCGGCGCGTGCTGCTCTCCTCGATTGAGGGCGCGGCGATCACCGCGGTGAAGATCGACGGCGTGCAGCACGAGTTCTCGCCAATCCCGGGCGTCGTCGAAGACGCGACCGACATCATCCTGAACCTCAAGCAGATCCCGCTGAAGCTGCACACCGACTCGACCAAGACCCTGGTCATCCGTGTCGACAAGCCGGGTGAAGTCAAGGCCAAGGACATCCACGCCGACGCGGACGTCGAGATCCTCGAGCCGGAAGCGCACATTGCGACGGTGTCCGAGGGCGGCAGCCTCCACATGGAGATGCGCATGCGCCGCGGCCGCGGTTACGTTGCGGCGGACAAGAACTTCGATGAAGACCTCGGCATCGGCTGGATCCCGATCGACTCGGTCCACTCGCCGATCAAGAAGGTGAACTACCTGGTCGAGGCCGCCCGCCTCGGACAGACCACCGATTACGACAAGCTGACCGTCGACGTGTGGACCAATGGCTCCATCACGCCCCGCGACGCCGTGTCGCTCTCGGCGAAACTGATTCGCGACCACCTGAACATCTTCATCAACCTCGAAGAGGGCGTCGAGCCCCAGTCCGAGGTGGCGGGTGACATGCCGCGCAGCGGCATCGGCAACGAAAACCTCGACAAGTCGGTTGAGGAACTCGAACTTTCGGTCCGCTCCTACAACTGCCTCAAGAACGCGAACATTCGCACGATTCGCGAACTGGTGCAGAAGACGGAAGCCGAGATGCTCAAGACCAAGAATTTCGGGCGCAAGAGCCTGAACGAGATCAAGGAAATCCTGCACACGATGGGCCTGAGCCTCGGCATGCGCGTCGACCAGGCGGCCGGGCAGGACTAGGACACGAACAATGAGACACCGAGTAGCACACCGCAAGCTGGGCCGCGTCACCGAACATCGCATGGCGATGATCCGGAACCAGGCCACGTCGCTTCTCCGACACGAGCACATCGTGACGACGGTCCCCAAGGCCAAGGAACTGCGGCCCTTCGTGGAGCGGCTGATCACGATCGCCAAGCGCGGCGTTGCTGCCGGCGATGCCAACCTCAAGGCGCTGAATGCCCGTCGGCTCGTGATGCGGGACATTCAGGACCGCGCGGTGGTCAGCAAGTTGTTCGACGATCTGGCGCCGCGTTTCCAAGCTCGTCCCGGCGGCTACACCCGCATCCTGCGCATCGGCAGCCGTAAGGGTGATGGCGCCGAAACCGCCCAGATCGAACTGGTCGGCAGCGAGTACAACCCGAACGCACACGTCGACGCCGACGGCGCCCAGGCCGAGGCCGCGCCGAAGCCGAAGGGTGTTGGCGGACGCCTCAAGGCCGCAGCGGCTCGCATCCGCGGTGGCAAGAAGGGCGACGGCGACGCGCCGAAGACCAAGGCACCGAAGCCGAACCGTGGGTCGGTCCGCAAGTCGACCACCCCGCGCAAGGCCGGCGGCAGCTAGACAGGCTTCAGGCTCAGGGCTCTGGGCCAGGCAAACACAGAAAAGCCCCGCGGTGCCGTCGCACCTGCGGGGCTTTTCTGTTTTACGCTTCTTCCACCTCGACGCCCGCGCGCTCGGCCTTGGCTGTTGCCACGATTTTCGTCTGCAGGTGCGACGGCACCTCGTCGTAGTGCGAGTATTCCATGTGGTAGGACCCGCGGCCGCCAGTGGCCGACGTCAGGTGCTGTTCGTAGGTCAGCATCTCGGCCATCGGTATCTGAGCCTTGATGACGGTCATGAGGCCGCGTGTGTCCATCCCGGCAATACGGCCACGGCGGCCATTCAGGTCGCCCATGAGGTCGCCCGCGAAGTCGGACGGGGCATAAACCTCCACGTTCATGATCGGCTCGAGGATGGTCGGCCTGGCCCGCGTCATCGCATCCTTGAACGCCAGGCGCCCGGCCATCTTGAACGACAGCTCATTCGAGTCGACGTCGTGATACGAGCCGTCGAACACCGTCACCCTGAAGTCGACCATCGGGAAGCCAGCCAGGAAACCGCGCACCCGCGTCTCCTGGATGCCCTTCTCGACGGCCGGGATGTACTGGCGCGGGATGGAGCCGCCGAAGATGTCGTCAACGAACTCGAAATCGCTGCCACGCGGCAGCGGCTCGACCCTGATCTTGCAATCGCCGAACTGCCCGTGGCCGCCAGTCTGCTTCTTGTGGCGACCATGTGCCTCGGTCGACGCCTTGATCGTCTCGCGATACGCAATGTGCGGCGGCTTCAGCAAGACGTCAACGCCGAAGCGCCGCTTCAATTTCGCCACCGTCACTTCGATATGAATCTGGCCCTGCCCCGACAGCAGCAACTCCATCGTCTGCGGATCGCGGCTGTATCGAATCGAGGGGTCTTCCTCTTCCAGACGGTGCATCGCCTGGTTGATCTTGTCCTCGTCGCCGCGACTCTTCGGCTCGATCGCGTACGACAGCACGGGCTCCGGGAACCGAATCGGGGGATAGCTGCCGCCACCTGCCTTGTCGCCCAGTGTGTCGTTGGTGAGCGTGTCCTTCAGCTTCGCGACAGTGCCAAGGTCACCCGCCTTGATCTCGGGGACCGGCGCCGGCGTCTTGCCCTGCAGCAGTTGCAGGCTGCCGACGCGCTCGGCGACGTCACGCGTCTTGTTGTGCACGGAGGAGTCGGCCTTCAGCGTTCCCGATACCACCCGGAACATCGTGATGCGCCCGGCGAACGGGTCGGCGACCGTCTTCCAGACGAAGGCAGACAGCGGCGCCTTGTCATCGGCCGCGCGGGACGCCACGACTCCGTCCTCGCCGACGAAGTTGAACGGGCGCTCGGCCGGAGAGGGCAGCGTGGCAATGATGGCATCGAGCAACTGCGGAATGCCGATGTTCAGCGTTGCGGACGTGCAGACCAGCGGGAAGAGCGTCCCGGCAGCCGTCGCGGCCTTCAGCCCGGATAGCAGCTCTTCGTCGGTCAGGGTGCCAGCCTCGAAAAAGTGCTCCATCAATGTCTCGTCCGACTCCGCCACCATCTCGATCAATAGCTCGCGTGCGTGCTCCGCTGCCGTCGCCAGTTCCGAGGGAATTGGCGCCTCGCTGAACTCGCCCTTCTCACCGCCCTTGTAGATGAACGCCTTGCGGGTCATCAGGTCGATAACGCCGGTGAAGCCCTTCTCCTCTCCGATGGGGAACTGCAGCGGGATGACCGACCGGCTGCAGGAGTCGCGCAGCGACTGCAGCGTGCGCTCCAGGCTGGCGCGCTCGCGGTCCATGCGGTTCACCACGATGAGGCGCGGCAGCTTCAACTCCTCGGCGGCCGCCCATACCTTCTCGGTCTGCACCATCACCCCGGCGACGCCGTCGACGACGACCACGGCGGCATCGGCCACGTGCAGGGCGGCTCGCGCATCGCTGAAGAAGTTCCCGATGCCAGGCGTATCGATGACGTTGATCTTGTGCTTGTTCCACTCGGCGTAGGAAAGACTGGCCGAGAGCGTGTGCTTGCGAGCGATCTCTTCTTCGTCGAAGTCGGTGACCGTCGTCCCGTCGTCCACCTTGCCGAAGCGGTTCACCATGCCCGCGTCTGCGAGGATGGCGGAAGCCAACTGCGTCTTGCCTGAGCCGGTGTGACCGACGAGCGCGACGTTACGTATGGTGCCGGCGTCGTAAACCTTCATGGGAGTCTCTCCCCCAGGCCGCTTATGGGAGGGGCCTGACGTGCGAGGCGGCGGGAGGGCTGACACCCCCACGCTGCCCTTCACACTGAGCTGCGTCCGTGCGCCGAATGATTCGGCGACCGGGGTATGGGCGGATCATACCTCCCGTCGCGCTATTCGTAGCGAAGAGCTTCGATGGGGTCGAGGCGCGACGCCTTCACGGCGGGCCACATGCCGAAGAAGATGCCCACCGAGGCCGAGAAGCCCAGGCCGATGGCAAACGACCACCACGGGAGCGAGATCGGAAAGCCGGACACCACGTGCACCAGCCACCCGAGTCCGCTGCCAAGGCCGATGCCGATGACGCCACCGAGCGACGTCAGGAACGCCGCTTCCATCAGGAACTGGAACAGGATTTCGGACCGGCGGGCGCCGAGCGCCTTGCGCACGCCGATTTCACGCGTCCGCTCGGTAACCGAAATCGACATGATCGCCATGACGCCGATGCCGCCCACCATCAGCGCGATCGAGGAGATGACGATCAGGGCGAAGAACGTGCCCTGGCTGATCTGATCCCAGAGTTTGAGGAACGCGTCCTGCGTCAGCACGTCGAAGTCGTTCGGCTCGGTCAGCCGCAATCCGTGGCGGATGCGCATGACCCGCTCGACGTCGGCCATCGCGTCCTCCTGCTTCACCCCTTCGCGCGGCACGAGCGCAATCTGGATGGGCATGAAGGTCGCGTTACGAGCTACGCGTACGGCATTGAGTCCGAAGATGCGCTGGTAGGCGGTGTAGGGGATGACGACGAAGTCGTCCTGGCCCAGGTTGAAGCCGCCGGCCGCCGGCCGCTTGTCGAACACGCCGACCACCTCGAACCGCTCCGAGCCAATACGGATGAACTTGCCGATCGGGTCGGTGCCGCTGGCGCCGAACAGCAGTTCGTGGGGTGAGTTGCCGATGACCGCGACGTTCTTGCGGTACTGCACTTCGGTGCCGTTGAAGAACCGTCCGGCAATCATCGGGATCTTCGTGCCTTCGGCGAAATTCTCGGTCGTGCCGAACACCACCACCGGCCTGGTGCGCAGATCGCGGTAGAAGACCCGCCGCGTCGTCGGCGGGCCGCCGGCGCCGAGCTGGATGTCGACGAGCTGAATCGTGTCGCTCTGCTGCTCGATCGCCCGCGCGTCGGAAATGGTCAGGTTCGGGCGCTTCAGCAACTCGCGAATCTCGCCGCCGCTCGCGAAGCTCGTCACGCCGAAGCGCTGGACGAAGATCGTATTGGGGCCGATCGTGCCGATCATGTCGCGCAGCGACTGGTCGAAGCCGCGGATCATCGAGGTCATGCCGACGATCGATGTGATGCCGATGACCACGCCGAGCACGGTCAGCGCCGAGCGCATCTTGTTGGTACGCACCGTGTCGAGCGCCATCGTGATGATCTCGCCGAAGAGGGTCAGGCGCATGGCGACATACCCTCTGCTGGACATCGGCGATGGGCGATGGGCGATTTGCCTGTCGCGCGTGCGCGCGCGCGGCCCGCTGCTGCGAATCTATTCACGGCGAAGTGCCTCGATGGGGTCGAGCCGTGCGGCTCGCGACGCTGGGTAGAGACCGAAGAAGAGGCCGACGAGGGCCGTGATGCCGATCCCCAGCGCCACGGACCACAGTTCCACCGAGGCCGGAATCGGCGTGAACCTGGCGATGGTCGTGGCGATGCCGGCGCCGAACATGGTGCCGATGATGCCGCCGAACACCGACAGCACGACGCTCTCGGTGAGCATCTGCGCCATGATGTCGGCGCGCCTGGCGCCCAGCGCCTTGCGCAGCCCGATCTCACGCGTCCGCTCGCTCACCACCATGAGCATGATGTTCATGATGACGATACCGCCCACGACCAGCGACAGGGCGACCACGCCGACCAGCACCGCGAAGATGCCGTTGGTGGCCTGGTGATAGATGTCGAGAATCGTGTCCGACGTGAACATCCCGAAGTTGTCGGCCTGCTTGGGCTTGAGCCCGCGGGCGGTCCGCAGCGCGATGGTGGCGTCGTCCATCACCGCGGGTAGATCCGCGACGTCGCGCGGCTTCACCGTGAGCGACAGCGACCGGCGGGACCCGAACAACTGCTGGAACTGGCCGAGCGGCAGGACGACGAACTCGTCCTGCGACTGTCCCAGGATGGAGCCGCGCTTGGCGCTGACACCGACGATGCGGAAGTGAATGCCTTCGACCTGAATCACCTTGTCGAGCGGGTCGACCGTTGCCCCGAAGAGCCGGTCGGCCGTTTGCCAGCCGACGACGGCGACCGGACGTGAGGTGGTGACCTCGGGTGGGCTCATCAGGCGCCCGCGCTCGGCGTCGAACGTCGAGAACTCCACGTAGTCGGCGGAGACCCCGAGCACCCGGGTGCTGTCGATCGACTTGTCGTGATAGCTGACCCGGCCGTTGCCGCTGGCCTCGGCCATCACGGCCGTCACCTCGTCACTGTAGCGGCGGATGGCCCGGGCATCCTGCAGGGTGATGCGCGGATTCGCCCGCACCGCCTCGAACTCATCGTCGCTGCGGGTGACCGGGAACTGCTGGATGCTGAAGGAGTCGGCGCCAGCCTGGTTCATGATGGCGGCGGTAACCGACGCGTTCAGCCCCTGGATGAGCGACACCACGGCAATGATCGACGTCACCGCCACGATGTTGCCCAGCACGGTCATCAGCGACCTGAGCTTGGACGCCCAGATGGCGTCGAGGGCGATGCCCGCCGATTCCAGAATTTTGTTCACGCGTCAGCCCGCCCTTACTTGCCGGGTGCGGTGGTCTTCGGTTCGACGGTGATGTCGTCGCCGTCGCCGAGGTTGCGGACCGAGTTGTACGGGCCAGTGACGACTTCGTCGCCCGCCTTCAGCCCCTGCAGCACCTCGAAGTAGCGGTCGCCGGAGATGCCGAGTCCGATCGTCACGAATTCGGCCACCGTCCCACGACGCACGAAAACCCCTTCGACTTCCTTGCGCGTCTGGCCCGGCAGCAGTTCCGGCACCGGCGGCGGCGGATCGGTCGGCTTGCGCTTCTTTGCTTCCTTCGGCGGCTTCACCACCTGACCGGCGGCGTCGTAGGTCAGTTCACGCACCGCCACAGCGGGGATTGGCACCGCCGTGACGTTGGTGCGGGTTGCCGTGGTGATGTCGGCCGTGCAGGTGAAGCCAGGCCGGACGTCGGGGATCGGCTCGTCGAGCATGACCACAACCTTGAAGTTCGTCGCCTGGTTCGTGGCTGTACTGCCAGCAGTTGCCTGGATCGGGCTGTTGCCGATTTCGCTGACGTGCCCCTTGAAGGTGCGGTCCGGAATGGCGTCGATGGTGATCTTCGCCGGCTGGCCGATGGTGACGTTCGGAATGTTGGTTTCGTCGACCTCGACCTCGGCCTGGATGATCGACATGTCGGCCAGGGTCAGCAGCACCGTCCCGGCGTTGTTCATGGTGCCGATGACCGCGGTTTCGCCTTCCTGGATGTTGCGGCGGGTGACGATGCCGTCGATGGGCGACTCGATGCGCACTTTGCTCAGGTCGTAGCGCGCGCTCTCGAGGGTGGCTCGCTCCTGCCCGATGCGTGCGGCCTGGGAGTTGACCTGTTTCTGGCGCTCTATCAGGCTCGACTCGGCCGCCTTGACGTCGTTCTCCGCCTTCTCGAGCGCCTCGCGCGTGGTCAGTTGCTGATTCCAGAGGTCGCGCTGTCGAGCCAGGTTCTTCTGGGTCTGGTCCAGCTGCACGCGGGCGGTTTCCACCGCCTGGCGCTGCTGGTCGAGCGAGCCCTCAGCGGCCTGCAGCGAGGCATTGCCGCTGTCCACGCGGGTGCGGAGGGACTTGGGGTCGATCTGCAGCAGGAACTGGCCGCGCGTCACCCGGTCGCCTTCGTTCACCGCCAGGTCGACGACGCGCCCGGACGCGTCAGCGCTGATGTTGACCAGGCGCTTGGGCTGGATCTTGCCCGAGGCCGAGACGATGGCCTCCAGCTCGCGCATGCGGATGGTCTCGACCGTGACCGTGGGGCCGGGGGTCTTCCTGAAGTAGTAACTCGCGCCGGCCGCCGCTCCACCAAGGATGACGATGGCCAAAACGATGAGGATCTTCTTGTTCACGCTACGCTCCAGAAAAACGGCGACATCCGTACGAATCGACGGAGAGGGAGTCTGCTGCCATGAGATTGACCGGGCTTCACTCTTAGACGCGCCAGCTCATGCCGGTGTTCGCACCCGGGTAGCGCGCGCCGCCCGCTGCGGCTTTGTGGCCGGCGCCTCGGAAAACACGTCGCGCAGCACGCCCAACCCTGCTTTCAGGCGGCGGCGTGCGGCCGGCGGCACGACGGAGAGCATCTCGCACAGGTGCGCCTCGGCCGCCTTGCCCACCCGCTCGACCGTGGCCATGCCGACCGGGGTGATCTCGATCAGCACCACGCGGCGGTCGCGTGCCGGCGAGGTACGTTTCACCCAGCCCCGCTGCACCAGCGTCGAGACCGAGTTCGACATGGTCGGCAGGCTGACGCCCTGCAGCAGCGCCAGCTCCGTGAGCGTTCTGGGCTGGTTTCCGAGGATCGTGAGCAGGGCAAAGTGCGCCGGCGCCGGCATCTCGCCGGCGGCTCTCAGCTCCGCGGCCACGGTTCTCATGACCAGCGGGATGATTCGAAGGATTTCTCGCGCGGTGTCGCGCGTGGCAGCGGAAGGCATCCGGATAGATAGTTAGTTTCGCTAACGGGTAAGACGGCTAAGGTACCACGTGGGTTCCGGCGTCGACACGGTGATATCTGCCGCGTTGCACGGGCATTCCTCTGCCGCGCTCCTGCCCGGCTCACCTCGCGCACCCTTTCGCCCGATAATTCAGGAATATGCGGATCTGTGAGTTCTTGTGCGCCAGCCTTGCCTTCGGGCTGCTGGCCGGTACGGCGTCCGACGTCTCGGCGCAAACCTTCGAAAACATCGGTGTGCGCGCCCAGGGCATGTCCGGAGCCTTCGTGGCGATCGCCGACGATGCCACGGCGAGCTGGTGGAATCCGGCCGGACTTGCCACCGGCTCGTACCTGAGTGCGGTCGTCGAGCGCGGGCGTACGACCGAGCCTGTCACCCCCACCGTCGGCGGCCCTGCGGCGAGAACCACATCCAGCACGATGGCGCTCGCATTCCCGGCCCTTGGCATCAGCTACTACCGCCTGCGACTCAGCGAAATAGCGTCGCCGGCCACTACAGCTGTGTCGTCGGAATACCGACAAGATCAGCGGAACAGTGGGACCCGTGTGCGCTCAGTGGCCATCAGCCAGTTCGGAACCACCGCGGGGCAGTCGCTCGGGAACCACCTGGTGATCGGGACGACGCTGAAGCTGTTGCGGGCCGGAGCGGTCGTCGTTTCACCCGACGGCACTGATCTGCTCGACGATGCCGACGCCGCCGACGTGGCCAGGCAGACCCGGGCTGATGCCGACGTCGGGGTGATGGCCAATGTCGGCCATGTCCGCCTCGGTCTCACGGTGAAGAACGTTTTCGAGCCGTCGTTTGGCGACGAGGGCGCCGACCCTCTCACGCTCGGCCGTCAGGCGCGCGTGGGGCTGGCGGTGCTGAGCGTCCCGAACGGCTCGCTCAAGGGAGTGACCGTGGCCGCTGATGCCGACCTCACCACGACCGCCACCGCGGTGGGTGAGGTTCGTCACGTGGCGACCGGAGTCGAGGCCTGGCTCGCGAAGGGACGTCTTGGCGTTCGCGCGGGGGCCTCGGTCAACACCGTCGGGGCATCACGACCGGCGGTCAGCACCGGCGTCAGCGTCGCGCTGACGCCGGCGTTTCACGTCAACGCGTCACGAACACTGGGGCGGGACGAATCAGTGACCGGGTGGAGTTCGAGCGTCAGCGTGTCGTTCTGAACCACCCATGAGCATGCCGATCGAGACATGGCCGTCCGCATAGGGGAACTCCTCCTCAAGGAGAAGCGCATCACCCCGGACCAGCTTCAGCAGGCCCTGAACCATCAAAAGGCCAATGGCGGGAAGCTGGGTCACAACCTCGTACGCCTCGGCCTCGTGAAAGACGACGAGATCACCGCCCTCCTCAGCCGCCAGTACGGTGTGCCGTCGATCAACCTCGCGCAGTTCGAGATCGACCAGAGCGTCATCAAGCTCATTCCTGCCGACACCGCGCAGAAGTACGAAATCATCCCCCTGAGCCGATCGGGCGCCACGCTCACGATCGCGATGACGGACCCCACCAACGTCTTCGCGATGGACGACATCAAGTTCATGACCGGCTACAACGTCGAGCCGGTCGTGGCGTCGGAAACGGCGGTAGTCGACGCGATCACGAAGTACTACCCGACCGCGGGCAAGACCGTGCAAGCGCCGCTGCCGACCGGTCCGAGCGCGCTCGATGCCGCCAGCCGCGGCCTCGAGGAACTGCAGGAGTCGCTCTCGGTCGCCGACGACGTCGAGGTGCTCGAGGAACTGCAGGAGATCAGCGCCGAGGCGCTGGCCAGGCAGGGCGAAGAGGCGCCGGTCGTCCGCCTGGTCAACGTGGTGCTGATGTCGGCGATCCAGAAGGGCGCCAGCGACATCCACATCGAGCCGTACGAGAAGGAACTGCGGGTCCGCTACCGTATCGACGGGATTCTCTACAACATCATGAGTCCGCCGATGAAGTTCCGCGACGCCATCGCCTCGCGCATCAAGATCATGTCGAAGCTCGACATCGCGGAAAAGCGGCTGCCGCAGGACGGGCGCATCAAGATTCGCTTCAACGAGAACGGGCAGCCCAAGGAAATCGACTTCCGCGTCTCCGTGCTCCCGACGCTGTTCGGGGAGAAGATCGTCATGCGTCTCCTCGATCGCGACAAGCTGATGCTCGACATGACGCGTCTCGGCTTCGAGTCCGAGTCGCTACTGAAGTTCGAGACGGCCATCCAGCGGCCGTGGGGCATGGTGCTGGTGACCGGTCCCACCGGTAGCGGCAAGACCAACACGCTCTACTCGTCGATCGCGAAGTTGAACACGCAGGAAACGAACATCATGACCGCCGAGGATCCGGTCGAGTTCAACCTTGTCGGCATCAACCAGGTGCAGGTGCGGGAGAACATCGGCCTCAACTTCGCGGCGGCGCTGCGCTCATTCCTCCGCCAGGATCCGAACATCATCCTCGTCGGTGAAATCCGCGACTTCGAGACGGCGGAAATCGCGGTGAAGGCGGCCCTGACCGGCCACCTCGTGCTCTCGACGCTGCACACCAACGATGCGCCGAGCACCGTGAACCGCTTGATGAACATGGGCATCGAACCGTTCCTGGTGGCGAGCTCGGTGCATCTGATCTGCGCGCAGCGCCTCGTGCGCCGCATCTGCAGCAACTGCGCCGAGCCGTTCCCCCACGCACCTGCGGCCTTGATCCACGCCGGCTTCTCGGCGGACGACGCCAACTCGGTCACGCCACTGAAGGGGGCCGGCTGCGAACGCTGCAACCAGACCGGCTACAAGGGGCGTGTCGGTCTGTACGAGGTGATGGAGATCAGCGAGGAGCTGCGCGAGCTGATTCTCGTCGGCGCCTCCGGCATCGAACTTCGGCGCAAGGCGGTTGACGAAGGGATGATCACGCTCCGGCAGAGCGGTCTCCGCAAGGTCAAAGACGGTGTCACGACGATCGAAGAGGTCGTCAGGGAAACGGTGAAATAGTCCATGGCCACGCTGCCCGAACTCCTGAAGACGCTGGTCGAATTGAACGGCTCCGACCTGCACATCACGACCGCCACACCGCCGCAGGTCCGCGTCCACGGTCACCTGCAGCGGCTGCCACTGCCCGACCTCGGCCCGGCCGAGACCAAGCAACTGGTCTACAGCGTCCTCACCGACGCGCAGAAGAAGCGCTACGAAGAGACGCAGGAGCTCGACTTCTCCTTCGGTATCAAAGGCCTGGCGCGCTTCCGTTGCAACGTGTTCAGCCAGCGCGGCGCCACCGGCGCGGTCTACCGTCTCATCCCCGAGAATGTCCGCGGCTTCGATGAACTGGGGCTGCCCAAGGTGGTGGCCACCCTGTCGGAGCGGCCGCGCGGCCTGGTGCTGGTCACCGGGCCAACCGGCAGCGGCAAGTCGACGACGCTGGCGGCGATGATCGACAAGATCAACACCGAGCGCCACGATCACATCCTCACCATCGAGGATCCGATCGAGTACATCCATCAGCACAAGGGTTGCCTCGTCAACCAGCGCGAGGTACACAGCGACACCAACAGCTTCTCGAACGCGTTGCGTGCCGCCCTTCGTGAAGACCCGGACATCGTCCTCATCGGCGAAATGCGCGACCTCGAGACGGTCGAAGCCGCGTTGAAGATCGCCGAGACCGGGCACCTCACGTTCGGCACGCTGCACACGAACTCCGCGGCGCAGACCATCAACCGCATCATCGACATCTTCCCGGCAGGGCAGCAGTCGCAGATCCGGACACAGCTGTCGCTGGTGCTCGAGGGGATCGTCTGTCAGGCGCTGTTGCCGAAGGCCGACGGCAAGGGACGCGTCGCGTCGCTCGAGATCCTGGTGCCGACGCCGGCCATCCGGAACCTGATTCGCGACGACAAGGTGCACCAGATCTACGGCGCCATGCAGACCGGACAGGAGAAGCTCGGCATGCAGACCGCCAATCAGTCGCTGGCCAGCTTGTACATGAAGCGGCTCATCACAATCGAGACGGCGCTTGGCAGCTCGTCGAACAAGGACGAACTACAGGAAATGATCAATCGCGGCGTCGGCGTCGTCGCCGGCGCTGGCCTCGGTCGCGCATCGGGGATGCCCGTGCGCCCGATGGGTCGTTAGCGGACGTGTTGGAGAAGGGCTGAGGAAGACATGGCGACATTTGCATACTCCGGGAGAACACGAGCGGGGCAGACTGTCAGCGGAGAGCGCGTAGCCGACTCGGCGGATGCCGCGGTTGCCGCCCTCAGGCGTGAGCAGGTGTTGGTCACCAGGATCACGCCGGCCAAGGCGAAGAGCGCGGCGCCGGCCAAGGTCGCCGGCAAGACCGGCAAGCGGGCGTCGGCCAAGAGCCTGGCGGTGTTCACGCGCCAGTTCTCGGTGATGATCGACGCTGGCCTGCCGCTGGTGCAGTGTCTCGACATCCTCGGGTCGCAGGAAGAGGACAAGAACTTCGCCGCCGTCATCCTCCAGACCCGCAGCGATGTGGAAGGCGGCGCCTCGCTGGCCGATGCGATGCGCAAGCATCCGAAGGCATTCGATCACCTGTTCACGAACATGGTGGCGGCGGGCGAAGCCGGCGGCATCCTGGACACGATCCTGAAGCGCCTGGCTACCTATATCGAGAAGAACGTCAAGCTCAAGGGCCAGGTGAAGTCCGCGATGATCTACCCGGTGGCGGTCATCGTCATTGCCGCGCTCGTGGTCGGCGTCATTCTCTGGAAAGTCATCCCGACGTTCGCGCAACTGTTCGAAGGGCTCGGCGCCGAGCTGCCGCTGCCGACGCGCGTCGTCATCTGGCTGAGTAATTCACTCGTGTCGTACTTTCCGATCATGGCGGTGGCGTTCGTTGCCCTCGGCTGGGCATTCCGGACCTACTACGTCACGGACGGCGGCAAGCGCGTCATCGACGGCACGATGCTGAAGATGCCGATCCTCGGCAACATCCTGCGGAAAATCGCCGTCGCCCGCTTCTGCCGGACGCTGGCCACGCTCATCAGCTCGGGCGTGCCGATTCTCGACGGTCTCGAGATCACGGCGCGCACGTCGGGCAACTCGGTCATCGAGGACGCGGTGATGGTGACGCGCAAGAGCATCGAGCGCGGCGAGACGATTGCGGCGCCGCTGCGCGAGACCACCGTGTTCCCGTCGATGGTGGTGCAGATGATCAGTGTCGGCGAAACCACGGGCGCCCTCGACACGATGCTCGCAAAGATCGCCGACTTCTACGAGGACGAAGTGGACACCGCGGTCGCCGGCCTGCTCACCCTGCTCGAGCCGGTGATGATCGCCTTCCTCGGCGTGGTCGTCGGCGGCATCGTCATCGCGATGTACCTGCCGATCTTCGACCTGATCAGCAAGCTGACCTAGGCGGTGATGGGGACGGACTTCAAGGGGCGGGTGGGCTGGCTGATCGCCATCCGGGCGATGATCGGCACCCTGCTGCTCGGCGGCGCGACACTGGCCCAGATCACGGCGCCGGGCTCCTTCGCTGTCCATCCCTTCTTCTGGCTCATTGCGCTCACCTACGCCCTCACCATCGTGTGGGCGTGGAGCCTGCGCTACGTCGAGCGCCACCGCTGGCTGGTCGACGCGCAGCTCGCCTGCGACGCCGTGGTGGTGTCGGCGTTCATCTTCCTCACCGGCGGCGTCACCAGCTTTTTCTCGTCACTCTACGCGCTGCCGATCATCGCGGGCAGCGTCATCCAGTTCCGTCGCGGCGGCATGATGGTGGCGACGCTGTCGGGCGTGCTCTACGTCGGCATCGTGCTGACGCAGTACCTGCCGGCGTCCATGTCGCCGGACCTCTGGCTCGTGGCGAGTGCGACTTCGCTGCCGACGCGCGCGGCGGCGCAGTACGTGGTAGGGCTCAACCTGTTCGGGTTCTTCGCCGTGGCGCTGCTGAGCGGGTCGATGGCGGAGAGCGTGCGGTCCGCGGGCGCACGGCTCGAGCGGGCGTCCAGCGACCTCGCCGACCTGCAGGCGCTGAACCAGAACGTCATCGACAGTCTGCCGAGCGGGCTCGTGACGACGGACCCGTCGCAGCATGTGCTGACGTTCAATCACGCGGCCGAGCGGATCTGCGGCCTGACGGCCGAGGCGGTCGTCGGACGTTTAGTGTCCGATGTGCTGCAACTGCCGGCGGAGCTCACCCAGGCGTTCAAACGCGGGCTCGGCCGGAGCGGTGCGCGACGGCTCGAACTCAAGTTCCGGCGCGGCGACGGTCGCGCCATCGACATGGGGCTCAGTGCCACACACGTCGATACCCCGACCGGCACGGCCGGGTTCCTTCTTACCTTCCAGGACCTGACCGACGTGAAGCGGCTCGAGCGCGATTCGCAGTTGCAGTCGAGGCTGGCCGCGGTTGGCGAGATGGCGGCCGGCATCGCCCACGAGATTCGGAATCCGCTCGCGTCGATGTCCGGTTCCATCCAGATCCTGCGCGACGACCTGCCGCTGAACGAGGAGCAGGCGCAGCTCATGGACATTGTGCTGCGCGAGTCCGACCGCCTGAACACCACCATCAAGTCGTTCCTCGAATACGCGCGTCCGCACCGCTTCGCGATCGCGCGCTTCGATCTGCGCCGCGTCGTGCAGGACGCGGGGCTGCTGCTCCGCAACAGCGCCGACGTGCGCGAGTCGCACACCGTCGACGTGGCGGTGCCCGACGAACCGATCTGGTGCGAGGCCGACCAGGGGCAGATCACGCAGATCATCTGGAACCTCGCCACCAACGGACTCCGGGCGATGCCCGAAGGCGGGGCGCTGCGGCTCGGGGCGTCGGTCGACGGTCCCGAGGTGGTGATCACTGTGCAGGACCACGGCGTGGGCATTGCGGCGGAGGCGGTCGAAGGACTGTTCCAGCCGTTCCACGGCACCTTCGCGAAGGGCAGCGGGCTCGGGCTCGCCATCGTCCACCGCATCGTCACTGACTATCAGGGCGCGATCGAGGTCGACTCTACGCCCGGTATCGGTACGACCTTTTCAGTGCGCCTGCCGGCGCGAGCGGAAGTCACGACATGAGCGCCACCGACACCTCCAATATTCCTACGGCGGCCGATCGCCAGGCACCGCGAATCCTCGTGGTCGACGATGAGCCGTCGATGCGCCAGATGCTCGCGATTGTGCTCAAGCGCGAGGGTTACGACGTGACGCTCGCCGAGAACGGCCGTATGGCGGTTGCCGCCCTCGAGCGCGGTCCGTTCGACCTCCTGATCTCCGACATCAAGATGCCGGACATGAGCGGCGTCGACGTGCTGCGGGCCGCAAAGCAGATCGACCCCGACATCCTCGGCATCATGATCACGGCGTTCGCCTCGACCGAAACCGCCATCGAGGCGATGCGGCTCGGCGCCTGCGATTACCTGAGCAAGCCGTTCGACATCGATCTGCTGAAGATGAAGGTGCGCGAGAAGGTGGAGAACCGCCATCTCAAGCAGGAGAACATCCTGCTGAAGCGCACCCTGGGCGTCTCGCATTCGTTTTCGAACATCATCGGGCGCAGCGAGTCGATGCTCGACGTCTTCAAGATGATCGAGACTGTGGCGCGCACCAACAGCACCATTCTGCTGACGGGCGAGTCGGGCACGGGCAAGGGACTCGTGGCGCAGGCGGTGCACTATCACTCGCTGCGGCGCGACAAGCCGATGGTGGCGCTCAATTGCGGCGCCATGCCGGAAACGCTCCTGGAATCCGAGCTGTTCGGCCACATGCGGGGTGCGTTCACCGGCGCCGACCAGAACAAGAAGGGGCTGCTCGAGGTCGCAGAGAAGGGCACCATCTTCCTCGACGAGATCGGCGAGATGAGCCCGGTGATGCAGGTGAAGCTGCTGCGGGTGCTGCAGGAGCGCCGCTTCCGCCGCGTCGGTGGCCTCGAGGAGTTGCAGGCCGACATTCGCGTCATCGCCGCCACGAACCAGGACCTGACGAAGGCGGTAGCCGAGAGCCGCTTCCGCGAGGACCTGTTCTATCGCATCAACGTCATCCCGATTGTGCTGCCGCCGCTGCGCGAACGGCGCGAGGATATTCCGCTGCTGGCCGAGCACTTCCTGACCAAGTACTCCACCCAGATGGAGAAGCCGATCACCGCCATCTCGCGACCGGCGCTGGAGTTGCTGCAGAAGCACGATTGGCCGGGGAACATCCGCGAACTCGAGAACGTCATCGAGCGTGCCGTGGCGCTCGAGGGGACGCCGTCCATCCAGCCTGAGAGCCTGCCGCCGGTCGTCCGGGGCGGCTCGTCACGGCTGGCTGCAGCGCTCACCGCGGCCGGCGCCAACGAAACGCTGCCGGTGGAAGGACTCGACCTGGAAGCGCGGGTGCAGGAAATCGAGCGGAGTTACATCTCGCAGGCGCTCGAACGGGCCAACGGCGTGCAGGTCAAGGCCGCCGATTTGCTGGGGATGAGTTTCCGGTCGTTCAGGTACTACGTAAAGAAGTACAACCTCCGATAAACCAGCGGAGATTGCACGCACGCTGGACCGGCAACGGTGCTGTTATAGCGACCGACGGATCAACGTCCGAACGAGGGGGAAGCCGGCACCGGCTTCCCTCTCTTCATGTACGGGCGCGCTACGGCAGCGGCACGAGCCTCGCCGCTCGCGCCGACCTGACAAACCTCGTCACCGCCGGTTGACGCAAACTGTCAACAGGCGCCGGATGGCAGTTGACGGAATTGCATAGTGGCGCTGCAAGCCATAGAATCTAAAGGTCTTTCCGATCGGCGCGGTAAGTGTTGAGGTCTGGCATTCACGTTGCTCATAGACATGTCACGGACCGTCCACATGACGTGGGCAACGTAACCAACCTCTGAGTAGGAGTAGGACCATGAAGAACGTTCGCAACGCCAAGGGCTTCACGCTGATCGAACTGCTGATCGTTGTGGCCATCATCGGTATCATCGCCGCCATCGCCGTCCCCGGTCTGCTGCGCGCCCGTATGTCGGGCAACGAAGCGTCGGCCATCGGCTCGCTGCGCGCCATCAATTCGGCCGAGTCGACCTTCTCGTCGAGCTGCGGCGCGAACGGCTACGCGCAGACCCTGGTGGACCTCGCGACGCCGCCGGCCGGTTCGAGCGCCGGCTTCATCTCACCCGACCTCGCGACCAACGGCGTCAGCAAGAGCGGTTACATCGTGACCCTCGCAGCGGACACGGGCGCGGCGATTATCACGACCACGGCGAACACCTGCAACGGCTCGACGATGCCCGCAATGTCCGCCTACTTCGCCGACGCCCGCCCCGTAACCGTTGGCTCGACCGGCCAGCGCTCGTTCGCCACCGATACCCGCGGCACGATCTACTTCGAGAACCTCGGCACCCAGCTCACGCCTGCGAACATCGCCGTCGGCGGCACGGCGAAGGTTCTCCAGTAAGCACCCACGCACTGGTCCTGCTGATACGGGATGCCGCTCACGCGGCATCCCGTTTTCTTGTACGTGAGGGTCCGGCTAACATATAGTCCTCATCCTATGAGCACCACCACCGCGCGATTGGCCCTGCTGTGCGCCCTCGTCGGCCTCGGCGCCGCGGGCACCGCCGCCTACGTGCACTACCGCATGTTCGCGGACCCGACCTACACCAGCTTCTGCGACGTCAACACCACCATCAGTTGCACGCAGGTGTATGCCAGCCGGTTCGGCACGTTCCGCGGCATCTCGGTCTCGGTCTTCGGCGGCATCTGGTTCGGCTTCGCCGCGCTCATGTCCATCGCGGGCATGACCGCGCGTCCGGTCGTCCGCGAGGCCGTCCCGGCGTACCTGTTCGCCGCGTCAACGCTGGCACTGGCCGGCATCCTGTATCTCGGCTACGCCTCGTTCGTCATCCTGAAGCTGGTCTGCGTCTTGTGCCTCATCACCTACGCCGCCGTGATTGGGCTCTTCCTCATTTCGGGTGCGGCTACCTCCATACCTATGCTGTCCCTTCCCCGTCGCGCCGCGCAGGATTTGAAGACGCTTGTCACCAGCCCGCTGGCCATCGCCCTTGCGGTGCTCTGGCTGGGCGGCGCTGCCACTACGCTCGCGTTCTTCCCCCGTGAGGCGGCCCCGGTCACCTCTGCGCTGGCCGGCGCGGGAACGGTGGCGCCAGAAGTGACGCAGGATCAGCGTTCGGAACTCGAGCGCTTCATGGCCAGCGCGCCGCGGGTGCCGCTCGTCGTGCCGAACGACGGCGCGAAGGTGCTCATCGTGAAGTTTGCCGACTTCCAGTGCCCGGCCTGCGGTCAGGCGTTCCTCGCCTACAAGCCGATCCTCGCCAAGTACGCGGCGTCGCACCCCGGCCAGGTGAAGGTCGTCCACAAGGACTTTCCGCTCAACCCGAACTGCAACGCGGTCGTGAAGACGATGTTGCATCCGTGGGCGTGCGACGCCGCCGTGGCCGTGCGGCTCGCGCGCGCGCACAACCGCGGCGACCAGCTCGAGGACTACCTCTACTCGAACCAGAAGGACATGACGCCGGAGAGCCTGCGCAAGGCGACGGTCGACGTCGGACAGGCGACCGACTTCGACGCGAAGTACGCCGCCACCCTGGAGCAGGTGAAGAGCGACATCGCGATGGGGCAGCAGCTGAAGGTGAACCAGACGCCCACCTTCTTCATCAACGGTGTCAAGATCGACGGCGCCTGGGCGCCCCAGTTCTTCGATCAGGCGATCGCGTACGAACTCGCGCACGCCAAGTAGCACTCCTGACGATATGCCGGCGCTGGCCACCCACGAGCTGACCAAGGACTACGCCGTTGGCTTCTGGCGCAACCGTCCGTACCGAGCCCTGGACCGGCTGACCCTCGAGGTTGCGCCGGGCGAGGTGTTCGGATTCCTCGGGCCGAACGGCGCCGGGAAGACCACCACGCTGAAGCTCCTGATGCGGCTGGTGTTTCCCACGTCTGGCAGCGCCGAAATTCTCGGCCGCCCTGCTGGCGATCTCGACGTGCGCCGACGCATCGGCTACCTGCCGGAGCACCCCTACTTCTACGACTACCTGACCGCGGAAGAACTGCTCGCCTACTTCGCGGGCCTCTTCGGCATCAGCGGCCAGGAGCGGACCCGCCGCGTGTCGGCCCTGCTCGACGAAGTGGGCCTCGGCGCCGAGCGCCGTCTGCAGTTGCGCAAGTTCTCGAAGGGCATGCTTCAGCGTGTCGGCATTGCCCAGGCCTTGCTCAACGAACCCGACCTGGTCATTTTCGACGAGCCAATGTCCGGACTCGATCCGCTCGGTCGCCGCGACGTCCGGTCGCTCATCCTGCGCCTGCGCGACCGCGGCTGCACGGTGTTCTTCAGCTCGCACGTGCTGAGCGACGCTGAGGCGCTCTGCAGCCGGGTGGCCATCCTCGCCAAGGGGCGGCTCATTACCGCCGGGCGCCTCACCGACATGCTCGCGTTCCAGATCCGCGGGTGGGAAGTGGTGGCAATCGGGGTGAACAGCACGCTGCTGGCGGCGCTCACCCCCCGCGCCACCTCGGTCACCCGTATCGGCGACGACCGCTTCGTGTTTGACCTGCCCGTCGACCCCGGCCCCGATCGCTTCGTTGCCGACCTGTCGGCGGCCGGCGCGACGCTGCTGTCGGTGAATCCGCTGCGCGACACGCTCGAAGACTTCTTCGTGCAGCAGGTGACGGCGCCGTCGGTGGCGGAGCACGACCGCGGGCTGGGCACGGTCAAGGGAGGCCGCGGATGACCCGTCCGGTTGCCGTGATCGCGCTCAACGTCTTCCGCGAGTCGGTGCGCGACAAGGTTCTCTACAACCTCGTCTTCTTCGCCATCGTGCTGATGGGCGCGTCGTACCTGATCGGTCAGCTCACGGCCGGACAGGACGTGAAAATCATCAAGGACCTCGGCCTGGCGGCCACCTCGATCTTCGGCCTCTTCATCGCCGTGTTCATCGGCATCGGCCTGGTGTCGAAGGAAGTGGAGAAGCGCAGCATCTACAGCCTCCTGGCCAAGCCGATCGAACGCTACCAGTTGGTGATTGGCAAGTACCTCGGGCTGGTGCTCACGCTGGCAGTGAATCTGGCCGTGATGGCGGGCGCGCTCTATGCGGTGCTGGCCTATATGGCCTGGGCGGCGCCGCCGCTGGCTGCTGCCGGGTGGGAGCGCCCGGCGCTGGATCCGGCGATGCTGACGGCATTCCTGCTCACGTTTTGCGAACTGTCCATCGTCACCGCCATCGCGGTGTTCTTCTCGACGTTCTCGACCCCCATCCTGTCGGCGGCGTTCACCTTCGCGCTGTTCGTCGCCGGTCGCTTCAGCACCGACCTGCGCAACTTCAACCAGGTGATCGAGTCGCCGCTGGCGAACGGACTCACCACCGGCCTGTACTGGCTCCTGCCGAACCTGTCGCCCTTCGACGTACGGTCGCAGGTGGTGCAGGGTCAGCCGGTGCCGGCCAGCTACATCGCCCTGAGCATCGGCTACGCGCTCCTCTACATCGGCGCGCTGCTCGTGGCGTCCACCGCTATCTTCTCCAGACGCGACTTCAAGTAGGGCGCCATGGGTTCGAGGCTTCGGACACTCGGTGCCGTACTCGTGGCCGCCGTCCTGCTCGGCGGCGCTGCTGCGGTGCAGGCGGCTCGCGAACGCCGGTTTCCGCCGCCGCCCCCGTCGGAGGAAGCGCTCTACCTCACCTCCGGCACGGCCGTCCGCCGCATGACGGTGGGCTACGCGGCGATCGCCGCGGACCTCTACTGGATTCGGGCCATTCAGTACTACGGCGGCGTGAAACTGCGCCTCCTGAAGGAGCCACCGCCTGCGCCTCAACCTGGCGGCGCTCCAACCGAAGCATATCCACTGCTCTATCCGCTGCTCGACCTGACCACGAGCCTCGACCCCGGGTTCAACATCGCCTACCGCTTCGGGTCGATCTTCCTGGCCGAGCCGTATCCCGGTGGAGCAGGGCGACCGGACCTCGCAGTGACGCTTCTTGAAAAGGGATTGGCCGCTCGACCCGATAAGTGGGAATACATGCAGGACATCGGGTTCGTGCACTACTGGTGGCGTCACGACTATGTCGCCGCGGCCGGCTGGTTCGAGAAGGCCAGCACGGTCGACGGCGCCCCGTGGTTCCTCAAGTCGCTGGCAGCCACCACACTCGCCGAAGGGGGCGATCGGCAGTCGTCGAGGACGATGTGGGAAGCGATTCGCGCCTCGGCCGAAATCGACTGGCTGCGGAACGACGCCGAGCGCCGCCTGAGTCAACTCGACGCCGCCGACTTCATCGATCAGGTGCAGGCCGACGTCAACCGCGCCCGCGCGGCCGGTATGGCAACCTCCAGCTGGGTGGATCTCATCCGGGCCGGAGCGCTGCGCGGCGTGCCGGTCGACCCGAGCCGCACACCGTTCGAACTCGATCCGTCGGGCACGGTGCGCCTGAGCCGGCAGTCTCCCCTGTTCCCGCTGCCGCTCGAGCCGCAGCGCGCCATGCTGGCGCCTCAGCCATGAACGATATTGTCTTCATCACCCTCGCGACGATCGTCGGCGCGGTACTCGGGAGCTTCCTGAACGTCTGCATCTACCGCGTGCCGCTGGGGAAATCAATTGTCTTCCCGGCCTCGGCCTGCGAGTCGTGCCGGCGCGAACTCGCCTGGTACGAGAACCTCCCGATTGTCAGCTGGGTGGTGCTCGGCGCCAGGTGCCGCACGTGCAAGGCGCCGTTGTCGGCGCAGCACCCGATCGTCGAGGCGCTGACCGCCCTGATGTTCGGAGTGGCCGCGTGGTATTACGGTCCGTCGCTGCTGCTCCTGTCGCGGCTGGTGTTCGGCTGCATGCTCATCGTGCTGTTCGCCATCGACTTCGAGCATCACCTCCTGCCGAACGTGCTCACGCTGCCGGGCATTGCCGTCGGCATCGTCTTCAGCTTCCTCACCGGCGAACCCGGCTTGACGGCGTCGCTCATCGGCGCGGTGGTGGGCGGCGGCAGCCTGTGGCTGATTGCCGAGGCGTACTACCGCATCCGTCATGAAGACGGTCTCGGCATGGGCGACGTGAAGATGCTCGCGATGATCGGCGCGTTCCTCGGCTGGCAGCTCACCATCATGACGCTGGTGATGGGGTCGCTGGCCGGCTCGGTGGTCGGGCTCCTGATCATTGCCGCGCGCAAGGGCGACATGAAGTATGCCCTGCCGTTCGGCACGTTCCTCGCCATGGGCGCGGCGCTGGCGGCGACCGCCGGCCCCAGCCTTCTCGCCTGGTATCTGCAGTTCTGGGAACCGCTGTGACCCGCGGATGAATACGAACGCCCTGGCGTTTCTCGGGCTCACGGGCATCGTCGGCGCCCTTTCTGGCCTGCTGATGTTCGCGACCCTTCGCATCTTCTCGGCGGCGCGCCAGCGGCAGCACGTCGGTCGCACCGGCGGCGATGACACGTCGACGCTCTCGGCGGCTCTCGAGGAAGCGATTGCGCGCCTCAGGGCGCAGGAGCGGGCCACAGCGGCCAGAGCCGAGGCCTCCGAGCGGTTGAGCGGCGAAATCATCGCAAGCCTCACGTCCGGCCTGCTGGTCGTCGGCCTCGACGGACACGTGCGCATCATGAACCCGTCAGCCCGTCGGCTGCTCGACCTGCCCGACGCGCCCGCAACCGGGGATTACCACGATGTCATTGGCGAGCCCGCACTCTCCCAGACCATCGATGAGTGTCTGTCCAACGGCCGCGCCATCCTTCGACGCACGATTCACCTTCCGGAAGGGAAGCGTGCGGCGTCGCGCTTCGGCGTCACCGTCTCGCCGCTGTTCGACGGCACCGGCCAGCTTCACGGCGCCGTCTGCCTGTTCACCGATCTCACGGCGGTGCAGCAGCTCGAGGAACAGTTGCGACTCAAACAGAGCCTGGCGACCGTGGGCGAGCTGACCGCCGGCATCGCGCACGAGTTCCGCAACGGCCTCGCCACCATTCACGGCTACGGCAGGCTGATCGACCCGGCGGCGCTGCCGCCGAACTTCCGTCCCTACATCGAGGGCATCCGCGCCGAGGCGATCTCGCTCGGCGAGATCGTTACCAACTTTTTGAACTTCGCCAAACCGGCGCAGCTGGCGCTGTCCGACATCGACCTCCGGACGCTGTGCGACCGCGTGGCAGAGGAAGGGCGGACCGAGGCGAGGGCGCTCGGGGGCGACGTCACGATGCAGGGCGAGTTCGGCCAGATTCAGGGCGATGAGGTGCTGCTGCGGCAGGCGTTCAGCAACCTGCTGCGCAACGCCGTCGAAGCGTGCTCTGGCGCGGCGGTGACGCCGCACGTCAGCGTCGAGTCGGTCGTCGACGCGAAGCGGGGCACGTGCACGGTGACCATCGACGACAACGGTCCCGGCATTCCGGCGCCGGCGCGCGAGCGTGTCTTCCAGCCATTCTTCACCTCGAAGAAGCACGGGACCGGTCTCGGCCTCGCCCTCGTCCAGAAGATTGTCGTGTCGCACAACGGACGTGTGACGGTTGGCACGTCGCCGGCGGGCGGCGCACGGCTGCAGGTCGTACTGCCCATCATCTGAAGGCGGCCGCCTCCGGCCTGAGCGCCAGGCGCCTCGGTGGCGTTTTCTGCGGCGGCTCGCTCAGCGCGAGATCGCGTATTCTGATCGCCGCGCTCTTGCGCGTCGCAGGCGATACGCGCGAACGTCAGCGAAACGCTCAACAAAAGCGTCGATTCATTCCTCTGCGCGGGTCGTGGTCTATCGGTTGCACTCCGCATTGGCATGACGAACGACGACCGTCGTGGCTTCAGCCTCATCGAAGTGATGGTTGCGGTGTCACTGCTCGCGATCGGTGTGAGCGGGGCGGCGCAGCTCTCGCTGGTATCGGCGCGGGCGCAACGGGCCGCGTCGGACGCTACGCTCGCGCAGACCCTGGCGCGGGCCCGGCTCGAGGAGCTGCGAGGGCTGGCGTGGACCAGCGACGCGGGTGTGGTGCCGATCAGCGACTGGTCAACCGACCTGAGCGTCACGCCGTCGCGTCCGGCCGGGGGCACGGGGCTCGGCGTGTCGCCTGCCGACGCCCTGCTCGCCAACGCTGTCGGCTACTGCGACTTCCTCGATGCCAGGGGCACCTGGCTGGCAGGCGGAACTCGCCCGCCGGCGGGAACAGCCTGGGTGCGCCGCTGGTCGATCGACCTGCCGGGTGCGCTGGCCGACACGGTGCGCCTGCAGGTGCTGGTGGTGCCGGTGGAACGCGCGGCCGCCAACCGCGTGGTTGCGGCCGCGAGGGCAGCGAACGGCGCCTGGCTCGTAGCGCTCCGGCCGCGGAGGATGCGATGACGCGGCCCCACGGCGCAGAGCACGGCGCGGGGCACGACGCCCGCGGCTTCTCGCTCGTCGAACTGCTCGTGGCCCTCACCATTGCCGTGCTGGTCACCTCTGCGGTGTTCTCGATGCTCGATCCTGCCGGTGGTGCCTTCCAGACCCAGCCGGAACGGGCTGATGTCGAGCAGCGGCTACGGGCGGCGGTCGATGCCGTGGCGCGCGACCTGACCGTTGCGGGCAGCGTCCCCGCACTGGCGTCGGAGGCGCGAGCCGTCGCGCCAGCGGCCGCGGTGTTCCCGCACCGGATCGGACGCCGAACGCCGGACCCGGCCGGCAGCTTCGATGCGACTCGTGTGTCGATGTGGTCGGCGGACACGAGCGCCCCGCATGCGCTGCTCGCGTCACCGCTCGCCTCGATGGCGGGTACGACGACCGTCGTGCCCGGTTCGGGCTGCGTGGCAGGCGACGTGTCGTGCGGGTTCCGCGCCGGCATGACCGTTGCCGCTATCGGGCCTCACGGGGCCTGGGATCTGTTCACCGTCACCGGCGTCGCGGGCCTGACGCTGACGCTGCAGCACAACCTTCGCGACAGCCCCGCCGTGTTCGCACCGGCCGCGACGCTGCTCACCGCCGCGACGACGAGAAGCTATTTCCTGAAGGAAGACCGGACGTCATCCACACCGCAGCTGGTTCGCTACGATACGGCGGCGGGAGCGGACGTCCCCGTGGTCGACCATGTCGCCGCCCTGCGGTTCGACTACTTCGGTGATGCCGAGCCGCCAGTCATGGTGCCCGGGGTTCCGTCAACCGAGGTCCCGCGTGTGTCGTACGGGCCGCTGCCGCCCGTCACCGCCGTCACCCTGCCAGGCTTTCCGGCGGGGGAGAACTGCGTGTTCTCGCGGACACCCTCCGGTGTCGCCGTGCCGCGCCTGCCGTTGCTCGCGGCGTCGGCGTCACTCGTGCCGCTGCCGCGCGAGTTGTTGACCGACGGACCGTGGTGTCCGAACGCGGCGGATCCGAATCGCTACGACGCCGATCTGCTGCGGGTCCGGCAGGTGGTGATGACGGTGACCGTGCAGTCGGCGGTGGCCGCGCTGCGCGGACCGGCCGGCCCGCTGTTCACGCGTGGCGGCACCGCGCGGGGCACCCGCCTCGTCCCCGACCGGGTGGCGCGTGTGGTCGTCTCGCCCAGGCCGCTGGGGATGAGGCGCTGAATGCGGAGCGAGCGGGGCCTGGCCCTCATCGTGACGCTGCTCGCCATGCTGTTGCTGTCCGCAATCGGGGCGGCGCTCGTGCTCGCCACCAGCGCCGACACCCTGATCGCCGCAAACAGTGGTGCGGCGTCCGAGGCGTTGTACGCCGCCGATGCCGCGTTCGAGCGCACGGTGGCGGAGCTGCGGAATGTGCCGAGCTTCACCGCGGTGCTCAGTGGCACCGTCGTGTCGGCCTTTCGCGACGGGCCAGCGTCGGGCCTGCGCCGCCTGCCCGACGGCTCATCCGTCGATTTCGACGTAGTGGTGAACCAGGCGAACTGCGGCCGGGCCACACCCTGCAGCGAGTCCGACCTGGACCGATCGACCGCCGACCGCCCCTGGGGCCCGCGGAATCCGCGCTGGCGCCTGTTCTCGTGGGGAACACTCGATGCGGCGTCAGGAGGCACGACCGGAGGGCTGCCGCTCGTCGTGGCCGCGATGGTGGCCGACGACCCGGGCGAGATTGATGGCGACCCGTGGCGCGATGGCGGTAGCATCGGTCCGGGCGCAAGCCCGGGCGCCGGCATCCTCTGGGTGCGGGCCGAAGCCTTTGGCCGCCGTGGCGCCAGGCGCATCGTCGAGGGGGCGGTGTCGCGGCTCGACCTGTCGGCGCTGGCCCGGTGGGAGTTCGCCGACCCGGCCACGCGTGGTCCGGCACCGTCGGGCTTCCCAGTGTTGCAGGTCATGGCGTGGCGAGAACTCCGTTAGTCGTGTTTGACCCCCGCAGACACCTTACGTACGATTCGTCTCGAGCCGATACGTTCCAAAGCCATGCGTGTCCTTGCCTTTATCCTGATCGCCCATGTTGCCGTCATCTCGACGGTGTCCGCCCAATCGCTTGCCGACGTGGCTCGCAAGGAAAGCGAGCGTCGTCAGACCGTGCAGGGCGGTGCGAAGACCTACACCAACACCGACCTGAAGCCGGTGCCTGGTGCGCCTCCAGCCGATGCCGCCGAGCTTGTCGACGCAGCGAAGCCAGGACCGGGGAGTGCCGCCACCAACGCCAAGCCGAAGGCTGATGGCGACGCGGACGCCACGCCCTCCGGCGACACCGCGAAATCATCGGGCGGTGAAACTGATGTGAAAGACCAGGACTACTGGTCGAAGCGGATGAACACGCTGAAGGAGCAGCTGGAGCGGGACCAGACCTATCTGGACGCGCTGCAGACGCGCGTCGACTCGCTGACCGCCGACTTCGTCAATCGCGACGACCCGGCGCAACGGAGCCAGATCGCGAACGACCGCCAGAAGTCTCTGGGCGAAATCGACCGGCTGAAGAAGGCCATCGAGCAGGGCAAGGCCGCAATTCCGGAGCTCGAGGAAGAAGCCCGTCGCGCTGGCGTGCCCGCGGGCTGGCTGCGCTAGTGGCCCGCCGCTCGACCGATCCGCCGATCCTCCTCGTCGAGGACAAGGATTCGCTGCGCGCGATGTTGCGCCACGCCCTCGAGTCGCAGGGGCACGTGGTGATTGAGGCGCGCGACCAGAACGAAGCAATCGAGGCGCTGCGCACCGGCCGGCCCGGGCTCGTGCTGTCCGATCTTCGACTGACCGAGGGCGACGGTTTCGGCGTCCTTCGCGCCGCCAAGGAACTCGATCCGGAAATGCCGGTGGTGGTCATGACCGCCTACGGCAGCATCCAGGACGCGGTCGTGGCCATGAAGGAAGGCGCGCTCGACTTCCTGGCCAAGCCGGTCGACCCCGACCACCTGTTGCTGCTGGTCGAGCGTGCGCTGTCGCAGCGCCGCCTGGTGACCGAGAACATCCTGCTGAAAGAAGAGCTCGCGCAGCGCCGCGGCGCTCCCCAGATTGTCGGTGAAGACCCGCGGTTGAAGCAGGTCACCATCGCCATGCACCGCGCGGCCGCGAGCGACGCCACGGTCCTCATCGAGGGCGAGAGTGGCACCGGCAAGGAACTGTTTGCACGGGCGGTCCACGCGCTGAGCCCTCGCGCCGACGGTCCGTTCGTCGCCATCAACTGCGCGGCGATTCCGGAGACGTTGCTCGAGACCGAGCTGTTCGGGCACGAGAAGGGCGCCTTCACCGGCGCCACGCAGCGCAAGCCCGGCAAGTTCGAACTGGCCCATCGCGGCACCCTGTTTCTCGACGAGATCGGCGACCTGCCGCTGACGCTGCAGGCCAAGATCTTGCGCGCCCTGGAAGAGAAGCAGTTCGAGCGTGTGGGTGGCACCTCGCTGCTGCATGTCGACGTGCGGGTGGTGGCCGCGACGAACCGCAACCTGAAAGCGGCGGTTGCCGCGCGGCAGTACCGCGAAGACCTCTACTTCCGCCTGTCGGTCTTTCCGATCACCATCCCGCCGCTGCGTGAACGGCCCGGCGACATCGCCCTGCTGGCGCGCTACTTCGTCGATCGCTTCTGCCGGGAACTTCGCAAGAAAGTGGTGCTGGCGCCGGATGCGATCGAGGCGATGCAGGCCTACGGCTGGCGTGGCAACGTGCGCGAACTGCAGAACTGCATGGAACGCGCGGTCATTCTCACCGACGGCGACTCGATTCACGCGCGGCACCTGAACCTCACCTCGCACCTGCACGCGCCGCTGTCGGCCGAGGCGCGGTCCCCCGGTCCGTGGGACGAGATCGACCTGTCCGGCTCATTGGCCGACGCCACCAGGCGGGTGGTGACGGAAGTGGAGCGCCGCAAGTTCACCCAGGCGCTCTCGGAAGCCAATGGCCACGCCGGCAGGGCCGCTGAAATCCTGCAGGTGAGTTACAAGTTCTTCCTGCAGAAGGCCCGCGACTTCGGGCTCGGCTGACGCGCGAAGCGCCGATCGCCAAGCGACGCGTTCACTTTTTCAGCCCGACGCGTGCGAGTCCCCTCTTCATCTCCTTCTCGGTCACATCGTCCACGATCGCCCACGAGCCGATGCCCGTCGGCAAAACGAAGTGCAGCCGTCCGGCGATCATCTTCTTGTCGTGCTTCATCGCGTCGAGCACCTCCTTCAGGGAGATGTCGCCAATCGGCGGCAGCGGGCCGAGGCTGGCAATGACGTCGGCGAGCGCCTTCCGGTCCGACTGGGTCATGGCGCCGCGTGCCACGGCCAGTTCAGCGGCCACGAGCATGCCGTAGCCGACGGCTTCGCCGTGACGGAAGCGGCGGTACCTGGTGACCGACTCCAGCGCGTGTCCGGCCGTGTGGCCGAAGTTGAGGATGCGGCGCAGGCCCGACTCTTTCTCGTCCTTCGTCACCACGTCCGCCTTGATGCGGCACGCCTCGGCGATGATCGAGGTGAGCACGTCGGGGTCGCGATTGAAGATGGCCCGGTGGTCCTTCGCCACGCGCTCGAACAGCGTCGGGCTCGAAGTGACGCCGTACTTGATTACTTCGTAGAGGCCGGCGCGGAATTCGCGGCGCGCCAGCGTGCCGAGCACCGACGGGTCGATGACCACTGCGTGCGGCTGGTAGAAGGCGCCGATCAGGTTCTTCCCGAGCGGATGGTTCACGCCCACCTTGCCACCAATCGAACTGTCGACCTGTGCCAGGAGGGTGGTCGGCACGTGGACCAGCGCGATGCCGCGCAGGTAGGTGGCGGCCGCGTAACCCGCGAGGTCGCCGATGACGCCGCCGCCGAATGTGATGAGGGTTGACGAGCGCTCGGCGTTCGCCTTGATGAGGGCGTCGTAGACCCGCATGACCGTCGGCGTCTGCTTGTAGCGCTCGCCGTCGGGCACGATGATCGGCTCCGCCTTCGTGGCCTTCTCGAAGCGCTCGCCGTGGAACCGCCACACGGTCGGGCTGGAGACGACGAACCGCCGAGCCGGGGCCTGCACCTCGTCGAGCAGTGTCGTGAGCCGACCGAGCACGCCGTCACCAAGGGTGATCACGTACGGGCGCGAGGGAGTGGCAACGTCGAGGCGGAGTGGTTCCATGTGAGGTGGTATCCGAAGTCCTTAGGATAACATTCAACAATTGACGTCCACGGCCTCCGACTCCGCTGACTTCATCATCGTGGGCGGCGGCATCGCCGGCTTGCGCGCGGCCTCCGCGCTGGCGCCGGCCGGGCGCGTCGTCATCCTGACCAAGGCCGAATCGTCCGAGAGCAACACCGGCTACGCGCAGGGAGGCATCGCCGCGGCGATGGGCCCCGGCGACAGCGTCGATCTGCACGTGGCCGACACGATCGCCGCCGGCGCCGGACTGTGCGACCAATCGGCGGTGCGCGTGCTGGTCAGCGAAGGCCCGCGACAGGTGCGCGAACTGATCGAGTGGGGCGCCAGGTTCGACCGCTCGACGTCTGGCGCCTTGCTGTTCGGCCTCGAGGCGGCGCACAGCGTGCACCGCATCCTGCACGCCGGCGACGCGACCGGCCGCGAGATCTCGCGCGCGATGTGGGAACGGGTCGTGGCGCTGCCCACCGTGCGCGTCGTCAATCACGCGCGAGTCACCGACGTGCTGATCGAGGGCGGTGTGGTGGCGGGTATCCGCTACGTGGAGGGCGGGGGCGTGCTGCGCGACCTGCGTGCGCCGCGCGTGCTGCTGGCCACCGGCGGCGCCGGGCAGGTGTTCCGCGAGACCACCAATCCGGCCGTGGCCACCGGCGACGGCATCGCGCTCGCCTATCGCGCCGGCGCACGGGTGGCCGATCTCGAGTTCGTGCAGTTCCACCCCACCGCCTTGAGCCTCGCTGGGGCGCCGCGGTTCCTCATCTCGGAGGCGCTGCGCGGTGAAGGCGCCAAGCTGATCAACGCGCGCGGCGAGGCGTTCATGCGCCGCTACGATTCAGCCGGCGACCTCGCGCCGCGCGACGTCGTGGCGCGCGGCATCGTTCGCGAGATCGAGGCGACCGGCGGGGCGGTGTACTTGACCCTGCAGCATCTCGACCCCGAGCGCGTGCGCGTCCGCTTTCCGACCATCACCGAGATGTGCCACCGCGTCGGCATCGACATCGCTCGCGACCGCATCCCGGTCGGGCCGGCCGCTCACTACATGATGGGGGGCATCGACACCGACGAGTGGGCGCGCACGTCTGTCCCCGGGCTGTTTGCTGCAGGCGAAACCGCGTGTACCGGCGTCCACGGCGCGAATCGGCTCGCCAGCAACTCGCTGCTCGAAGGGCTGGTGTTCGGCGCTCGCGCGGGCGAGGCCATGCCGCAGCCGGCCACAGCGGCGATGCTGAAGCCGGACCGCGTGCCCGTGGCGACGACGACCGGGACCGACCCGCAGCCGGACGCGCTCGATGCCACCGGTATCCGCGATCTCATGTGGCGTGCGGCCGGTCTGTTCCGCACCCGAGACGCGCTGGCCCGCGGTGTGGAGCGCCTCGAAGGCGCGCGTGCGGCGGCGGCGCTCGACGCGCGCAATGCCGTCGGCAGCGACGGTGCGGTGTGGAGCCAGTTCAACCTCGCCACTGTGGCGCTCCTGGTGGCGCGTGCCGCCCTGCGCCGCGAGGAAAGCCGCGGCGGACACTTCCGCGCCGACTTCCCGGCTCGCGACGATCTACACTTCAGGGTCCACCTGGTGGAAAGCCAGTCGCCTTTACCCACTCCCGAATAGCTCGATGGCCAAAAACGAAAAACCCGACGCGTTCGTCACCGAAATCACGCCTCGCTCGCAGGACTTCTCACGCTGGTACCTCGATGTGGTCCGGCGCGCGGAGCTGGCAGATTACTCCCCGGTCAAGGGCTGCATGGTCATCCGACCGTACGGCTACGCCATCTGGGAGCTGATCCAGCAGGCGCTCGACAAGGAGATCAAGCGCACGGGGCACGTGAACGCGTACTTCCCGCTGTTCATCCCGAACAGCCTGCTCACCAAGGAAGCCGAGCATGTGGAAGGGTTCGCGCCGCAGGTGGCCTACGTCACGCACGGCGGCGGTGAGGAACTCGAGGAGAAGCTCGTCGTCCGCCCGACGTCGGAAGCGATCGTCGGCGTGATGTACGCGAAGTGGATCCAGTCGTGGCGCGACCTGCCGATGCTGCTGAACCAGTGGGCCAACGTGGTCCGCTGGGAGAAGGTGACACGGCCGTTCCTGCGCACGACCGAGTTCCTGTGGCAGGAAGGGCACACCGCGCACGAGACGGCCGAGGAGGCCGAGGTCGAGACGCGGAAGATGCTCGACGTCTACACGACCCTCTGCGCCGAACTGCTGGCCATGCCGGTCGTCAAGGGCATCAAGAGCGAGAGCGAGAAGTTCGCCGGCGCCCTGCGCACCTACTCGATCGAGGCGATGATGGGCGATGGTCGCGCGCTGCAGGCCGGCACCTCGCACAACCTCGGGCAGAACTTCGCGAAGGCGTTCGACATCACCTTCCAGGCGCGCGACAAGTCGGTGCAGCACGTGTGGGGCACGTCATGGGGCGTCACCACGCGCCTGGTCGGCGCGATCATCATGACGCACGGCGACGACAGCGGCCTCGTGCTGCCGCCGGCCGTGGCGCCCTATCAGGTGGTGATTGTCCCGATCGGCCGCGACAACTGGCGCGAGACGGTGCTGCCCAAGGCGCAGGAGGTGCAGCAGCAGCTCGTCGACGCCGGCATCCGCGTCACGCTCGATGAACGCGAGGAGCGTCCGGGCTGGAAGTTCTCCGAGTGGGAGATGCGCGGCGTGCCGCTGCGGCTCGAGATCGGACCGAAGGACATCGAGAAGGGACAGGTGCTGCTCGCCCGCCGCGACACGCGCGAGAAACTTGGCGTGCCGATGGAGGGGCTGGCCGCGAAGGTGCGCGAACTGCTCGACGACATCCAGGTCTCACTGCTGGCGAAGGCGATGGCCTTCCGCGAGGAGCATACGCACCGCGCCGACGACTACGAGACGTTCAAGACCACCATGGAAGGACGTCCGGGCTTCGTCATCGCGCCGTGGTGCGGAGACGCCGAGTGCGAAGCGCAGGTGAAGACCGAGACGCAGGCCACCATCCGCAACATGCCGCTCGACGGCACGGCGCCGGCCGGCAAGGGCTGCGTCCGCTGCGGCAAGCCCGCGGTGGCCGAGGCCTGGTTTGCCAAGGCCTACTAGTTTGCCAAGGCCTACTAGATAGAGCCCGCCTTCACTTCAGTAACTAGCGCGTTTTCGCGTTGGCGTGGCGTAGCCGCGGACCCTCAGGCTCGTCTGGATGGTCATCGGTGCGTCAAGGCCACAGCAGCGCGGCAGCCTCGCGGTGCTTCGCCGAGAGCTTCTTGCCGGCGACGGTGCGCCGCGTCACCTGTTCGCGCGCGGCGATGGTCCTGAAAACATCGGTCAGCCGCTGCCGCCACCAATCGTCGACGCGTCCGCCGTGCTCGAGCGCACGGGCGAAGGCCGCCGCGACGCACTCGAGACACGACGTGTCGCCGATGATGGCCGCCGCGCCGAGAAACTCGACCGGCAGCGGTTCGCGAGCCGATTCGAGCGACTCCTTGAGGTCGTAGAGCGCGAGCCGGCTGCCGCGTTGCGCCAGGGCAGCATGGGCGGCGCCACGAAGGGCGGTCCATTCGGCTCGAACCGGACCCGTCTCGGCGCCTTCCCTGAAGCGTACCCGCTCGATCACCTGCTGGAGCACGGCTGGCGGTGCCTGCGCGGCCGACTCGGTGAGTGCCAGCTTCAGGACGTCGGGTGAGTCGGGGAGCGCCCCTTCGGCTGCGTCCTTCAGTATTTTGAACGGATCGGCGGCGGCCGCCGGCCCAAGTCCGGCCGCCATGGCAATGGCCTGATCGGGATCGCTGCCGAGCGCGGCCAGCAGCGGGCCGATCGTACCGGCACCGAGATCGCGAAGGGCGCGGATGGCGGCCAGGCGCACGATCCGATCGCGCGTGCGATCGAGCGCGGTGGCGCTCAGGCGATCGAGCGCGTCCATCCCGCGCGCGGACGTCAGGAAGACCTGGAGCACGCCAATGGCAGCCGCCCCGACTGCCGGGTCCGCATCGTCGAGCGCAGCCAGTGCCGGGTCGAAGGCGCGCATGTCGCCGATCCCCTCGAGGGCATGGATGGCGGCGACGCGAGTCTCGGTTGTGGCCTGGCGATTGGCGACGAGGGCCATCAGGCGCGACACGGCGCGCTCGCCGATCACCGTGAGCCGCGCAACCGCTCCGTCGCGCGTGATGGCCCTCGGCGACCCGAGGTCGGCGATGAGCGTGTCAACCTGCCTGCCTGTCGATGCCTTGATAACCACCGGGGGAATCCTAAACAACAAGAGGCGGGTCCGAAGACCCGCCTCATTCTCAGTGCTGATTGCTCAATGCTGATCGCTGACTTCTAACCGCTCGCTTCGGCCTACTGGACTTTGACCACGAGCGCGGCGCGCCGATTCAGGCGGCGCGTTTCCTCACGGGCGTTGTCGAACTTGGGCCGTTCCTCGCCGTAGCTCCTGATTTCGAGCCGGCCAGCGGACACCCCGCGCGACGTCAGGTACTCGACGACGCTGCGGGCGCGGCGCTCGCCGAGCGCCAGGTTGTATTCGGCCGTGCCGATGTTGCAGGTGTGGCCCTCGATGACCATGTTCTTGCCGGGGCTGGCCTGCAGCTTGGCCACCGCATCGTCAAGCAGACGGAGCGCATCGGGGCGGAGCGTCGAGCGGTCGAATTCGAAGTAGACGTCTTCGAAGTTGAGCTCGACGACCGGAGCCGGCCGGACGACCTGAATCGTCGTGTTGGCTGATGCCGTGCCGCCCTTGCCGTCGTCGACGGTGATGGTGGCCTGAACCGGACCTTCCTGGTTCGGCGCCGTCCAGATCGTCTGACGATCGGTCGGGTTCTGCAGGGTGCCGGTCGGCACACTCCAGCGGTAGGTGAGCGAGTCGCCATCCGGGTCCTGCGCGACAGCCGTGACCGACGAGGTCTTGCCCACTTCGACCGTGCACGGTTCGCAGCGCGCCTGCACCGTCGGCGGGCGGTTCTGCGGTGCCGGGGGCGGTGGTGGTGGCGGCGGGGCCGGCGGCGGCGGCGGCACGAACTTGCGCGCGCCCGGGTGATAGCCGACACGCAGCTGGTAGTCGAGGAAGTCGCCCGAGCGGTTGTCGTCGGTGCGATAGCTCGAGCGCTTCGCTGTCGGCTGCGTCCAGGTTGCGGCGGCGCCCACGAAGAAGCCCTTGCGGTCCTGCCACGTGAGTCCGACCGTGGCGGCCGTGAACGCGTCGAGCGGAGTCGACAGTGGCGAGCGGCTGCCGTCGTAGGCCACCAGCGGCGTCGTGAGCGTCACCGTATCGTCGAACGGTTTCTCGCCCGTGAACTCGGCCGTGACCCGCAGCAGGCTGCGCGACGGGAATCCCGCGCCGACGCCGTAGCGCAACGCGTTCGAGGCTGACGCCCCGTCGGGCTGTCCGCGCAACACGGCGCCGCCGTAGCCCGAGAACTCGACCATCTTGCCGGCGTCCTTGCTGACGATGAGGTCGAAGAGGCCGTCGAGCTTTCCGGTGCCGACGCCTGTCGCCGTGTCGCCTGTCGGCAGCTTCACCATGCCGCGGACGGCAAGGGCCGCCGGCTTCTCATCGGCTTCGGAGAGCAGATTGAACTTGGCACCGACCGAGAAGTCGCCCAACTGGCTGCCGCTCCATCCCTGCTTCACGAACGGATACTGGCCCACGACCCCACCGACCCTGGGGTCCGATGTGAAGACCGGCCGGATGTCGCGGTCGATGCGTGTCACGGCCTTGAAGGAGCCGAACAGTTCCACCCGGTTCGACACGCCGATGCCGAACGTGAGCGGGAAGTCCGAAACGGCCGTAAAGCCCTCGCGGTAGTTGATGCCTGTGCGGTAGACACCAGCCGACCACTTGCCGCGCGCAAGTATCTCGGCCGTCGGGACGTACCAGAGGCCGGTGTCGCCGTCGGCCGTGTTGGTGGCGAGGCGGAGGGTCGACTCAGCGCTCCCGGCGGCTGATGGGGCCGATGCGGAAGACGTCTGGGCACCCGCTGCCGTGGTCCACAGTGCGGCAAGCACCGCGAACCCGAAGATTTTTCGTGAGTTGTTCATCAGGCTGAACCTCCCAAAGGTCAGCAGCTCAAGCACTTATAGTACGGCTCCCGTATAAGAGCCGTCAATCGAAGAGGTGACGGGGGACCGGGCGGGGACGCCTCAGGCGTCGAGGGTCTTGTCGCGGCGGGGCGCAACCGCCCAGGCAATGATGATGCTGAGCAGGTAGAGGCCGAGCATCGGCGCTGCGAAGATCCCCTGCGTCATCATGTCGCCGCTCGGAGTGATGACCGCGGCCACGATGAAGATGATGAGGATGGCGTACTTCACGTGGGTGATCAGGAAGCGCGCTGTCACCAGGCGCATCCGCGCCAGGAAGTAGACGACGGCAGGCATCTGGAAGACGAGTCCCAGGCCGAGCATCATCTTCGAGTAGAGCCCGAACACGTCATCCAGCTTGGGCATGAACGCCAGATCGGGCGTGTTGAAGCTGCCGAAGAACACCATCAGGTACTTGAACGCGACGTAGTGGTTGAACGCCGCGCCGCAGAGGAACCCTACCGTGGTGAGCAGCACGAACGGGATCGCCATCCGCTTCTCGTTCGAGTACAGGCCGGGCGCGATGAACAGCCACACCTGCAGCATGATGAACGGCGACGCGACGACCGCGCCGGCAATGAGCGCAATCGTGATGTAGAGCGAGAAGGCTTCACCCGGCTGGGTGTAGACGAGCTTGACGCCGGCGGGCAGGGCGGACCGGGTCGGCGCCAGGATGAAGTTGAAGATCCACTCGATCCAGTAGAACGTCGCCGCGACGCCAACGGCAATGGCAATACACGAATTGACGATGCGCCGGCGCAACTCGTCCAGGTGATCGAGGAACGACATCCTCGCGCTGGAGGAATCTTCCTCCTCATCAGGCGGGAGTTGCGCCGCAGTACTCTGCGGTCCTGGAAACGGGACGAGCGCCATGCTGGAAATGCCGGGCTAGGCGGTGTGGTCCTGCCGGACAGGCATAGGCTCCGGCGCGGGAGACGTCGCCGTCTCGTCGCTCACCGTCACCGGTGGGGGGGCCACGGTCGGCTTCGGCCGCTGCTGCTGTTCCTCCATACGGATTTCCTCTTCGAGCGTGCTCTTCAGCTCGTTGGAGGCACGCTTGAACTCCGACAGACTCTTGCCGAGCGAACGGCCGAGTTCCGGCAGCTTGCGGGGGCCAAAGATGATCAGGGCGATCACGAAAATGATGATCAGCTCCGGCATCCCAATCGAACCAAACATAGCTCTCCTGCTTTCAGAATCCGCGAGGTGACGCGTGCATCGATTATGGAACCCGGGGCGGTGAGGGTCAAGGGATTCCATCCACTCGCGGACCCGGAAGTCGTTGCTCGATAAGGAATTTGTCTGTTACCCTTTGCCTCATGCGAGGTATGCGTCCGGTCTCCATCGTCCTGTTCGTCATCGCCGTGTCGGCTCTCGTCGGCGGATTGTTCGGGCGCAGCGCGCTGGCGGTTGACGATCGGCTGACCGTCCACTACGCCACCTTTTCCGCGGCGCTCAGCGCCATCGAAGGGCAATACGTCGACAAGGTCGAATCGGACCGTGTGGTCTATGCGGCCATCCGCGGCATGCTCTCGACGCTCGATCCGCATTCGAGCTTCTTCGATCCGCGCGAGTACGCGCAGATGCGCGAGCGTCAGGAAGGGCGCTATTACGGGCTCGGCATCACCATCCAGTCGATCGAAGGCGACATCACCGCAGCCAGCGTGTTCGAGGGTTCGCCGGCCTTCAAGGTGGGCATCCGTCGCGGCGACGTGATGGCGCGCATCGATGGTGAGGACGCGAAAGGGTGGACCACCGAGCAGGCGATGAAGAAGCTGCGCGGCGGCAAGGGCACGCCGGTGAAGGTGGAGATTCGGCGTCGCGGCTACGAGCAGCTGCTGCCGCTCGACGTGACGCGCGACGAAGTCCAGATTCTCACCGTCCCCGCGCACTTCATGATCGACGCGACCACTGGCTACATCCGCCATCAGGACTGGGGCGAGAACACCGACCGCGAGATGCAGCGCGCCTTGAACGACCTGCGCTCGAAGGGAATGACGCGGCTTCTCTATGACATCCGCGGAAACCCCGGCGGCCCGCTCGATCAGGCCATCAAGGTGTCGAACGAGTTCCTCCCGAAGGGGAAGATGATCGTCTACACGCGCGGCCGCATCCGGAACTCGGATCAGGATTACCACGCGACCGAGGACAGCACCTTCCTCGACATCCCGATGGTGGTGCTCGCCAACCGCAACAGCGCCAGTGCGTCGGAGATCTTCACTGGCGCGATGCAGGACCACGACCGCGCCTACGTGGTTGGTGAAACCACGTTCGGCAAGGCGCTGGTGCAGTCGGTCTACCCGATCGCCAACGGCGCCGGCTTGGCTCTGACCACGGCGCACTACTTCACGCCGAGCGGCCGCCTCATTCAGCGCCCGTGGGACGAGACATTCGACGAGTATCTGAGCTACACGCAGAAGGATCAGGATGCGGTCAAGCCGCACAACCCGAGCGACCTGAAGCGCACCGGCGCCGGACGTCCGGTCTATAGCGGCGGCGGCGTGGAGCCGGACAAATACGTAGCCGGACAAATCGAAGGGTTCAACCCCTCGACGTTCGCCCGCGCGCTCTACGGCCGGCAGGAGTTCGAGACCTTCTCGCAGAAGTTCATCGCCGACGGCGACACCCGCATTCCGCAGCCGCCCGGCAAGGGGTGGGTGGTCATCAAGCCCGGCTTCACCGTGGACGACCAGATGCTGGCGGCGTTCCGCGAGCAGCTCGTCGCCAACAAGGTGAAGATGGACGAGGCCGCCTGGCAGAACGACTTGACGTTCATCAAGGCCATGCTGCGCTTCCGCATCGACGAGGCGGCGTTCGGCATTGCCGAGGCACGCCGGCATCTGGTCGAGGTCGACCCCCAGGCCCAGGTGGCCCTGCAGTCGTTTGGCGAAGCCGAGAAGCTCGCCGGCGTCCAGAAGAAGTAGGAAGTCAGAAGAGTTCTGACCATGAACTTCCCATCGGCGTAAGCCGACGGTGGGGCGTACGACCACAATGAGTAGCGGTCGTAGATTGCCCTTGCCCCTCTATCTAGCACTTGTTACACTGGCCACCGTTTCAAGGCCCCGGGGCCCCCGCTCCTGAAAAGGATGGGGAAAGGGCCACCAATCCGGTCCGATCTGTTCTGTAACCATCTCCGCCATTACCCTGCACGTGCGCCGTTCTGAGGCGCGGTGGTGTCTGTTCATGCGTCTGGAAAAACTCGAAATCAACGGGTTCAAGTCCTTCTCGGACCGGTCGGAGCTTGCCTTCGACAAGGGGGTGACGGCCATTGTCGGTCCCAACGGATGCGGCAAGAGCAATGTCTCCGATGCGATCACGTGGGTCATGGGCGAGCAAAGCGCCAAGAGCCTGCGCGGCGACAAGATGGAGGACGTCATCTTCAATGGCAGTGACGCGCGCAAGCCGAGCGCGACCGCCGAGGTGCGCCTCCGTTTCAGCGGAGTGGTGAAGTCGGTGTCAGGGCCGGTGTTCAACCCGGCCCCGAGGGTGAGTGCCGGCGGCGGCGCGAGCGCGCATGCCGACCAGGGCGCCGGCTCCGAGATGGAGATGAGTGCCGACGCCGACGGCGGCGTCGCCGTGCTCGAGCCGCCCGTCGACGACGCCCAGGCCCCGGCCAACCGCATTGCGTTTGCGCCTGAAGAGGCCGAGGAGCTGATCCAGACGGTGGCGCGCGAAGTGGAAGTGACCCGCCGCCTGTACCGCTCGGGCGAGAGCGAATACCTCATCGACGGCCATGCGTGCCGCCTGCGCGACATCCACGACCTGCTGATGGACACCGGGCTCGGCGCCAAGGCCTACGCCATCATCGAGCAGGGCAAGATCGGCCTGATTCTCAGCACGCGTCCCACCGACCGGCGCCAGTTGATCGAGGAAGCCGCCGGCGTCACGAAGTACAAGGCTCGCCGGCGTTCCGCCGAACTCAAGCTCGATGCGGCCCAGCAGAACCTTACGCGCATCGACGACATCGTCTTCGAAGTGGAGAAGCAGCGCGGCACGCTGAAGCGGCAGGCCGGCAAGGCCAAGCGCTACAAGAAGCTGCGTGACGAACTGCGGCGCTGGGAGAAGGTGCTCTTCGCGCGCAAGTACCGCCAGCTGGCGGAAACCATCGAGTCGGCGCGTGCTCGCCTGGCCGACACACGCGAACGCGAGGCTGCTGCCGGCGCGCGAGTGTCGGAGATCGAGTCGGACTTCGGCCGTTCGCGCATCGAACTCGCGGAAGCGGAGTCGAAGGCCACCGCCGCCCGCGAGATCGCGCACGCCGCCGAACTGGCCATCAACCGCCTGCAGCAGCAGATCACCTTCGATGCCGGACAGGCCGACTCGCTGAGCGCCCGCGCCCGTGTGGTGGCGCAGGAGATCGACGTGCTGCAGGCACGCCGTGAACCGGCGGCGCTGGAACTCGACGACCGCCGGACGGCGTCGGCGATGGCGATCGACGAGCGCGATCGTGCCGCCGCGGCGCTGACGTCGGAATCGCACGCCTACGAGATCGGACATCGCGAGATCGAGGGCATGGAAGCGGCGGTCGACGCGGCCCGTCGCGAGGTCTACTCGACCATCAACGCCGCAACCGCGCTGCGGCATGCGCTCGAGAGTGCCGCCGCCCAGCGCGACCGCGTCCTCGAGACGTTGTCCAAACTGCAGGTCGAAACCGAAGATGTGCGTATCGAGTTCGATCGCCTCGAAGGCGATCGCGCGTCCGCCGCCGACGGCCTTCGCCGTGCGCACGATGCCCTCGACGCCACCAGGATGGCGCGAGCCGCGCGTGAGTCGGAGCTGGCCAGCGCCCGCATCGAGCACGAGTGGCGCGCCAGGTCGGTGCGGACGCGCGAGCACGATCTGGCAGGGCTCGGGGCCCGCCTGACGTCGCTCGAGGAACTGGAAGCCGGCCGTGCGGAGTTCGGCGACGCCGCGCGCACGGTGCTCGCGCAGGCCAACGGCAAGGTGGGCCAGAAGGGTGCCGTCGTCGATTACCTCGAAGTGGACGCCGGCCGCGAGCGCGCGGTCGAGGCCTACCTCGGCGACCTGCTGCAGCACATCGTCGTCGAGCGTCAGGACCACGCGTTTGCCGGCTTCGAGCTGATTCGCGAGGCGTCGGCGGGCCGCTGCGGCTTCGTCGTCATCGACGGTCCTGATGGTGCGGTGTCCGAGAGTCCCTCGGTGGCGCCGCCAGCCGGGTTCGTCACGCTGTCGTCGGTCGTGCGGCTGAACGGTCCGTACGGCGACGTCGTGCGGCGCGCCATCGGCGAGGCGTGGCTGACCGATTCCTACGAGCGAGCCGAAGCCGCTGCCGCGTTCGCGCCCTGCCCGATCGTCACGGCCGACGGCGAAGTGTTCCGTGGTCCCCATCTGGTGGCCGGTGGGCACGGCAAGGAGACCCGCGGCATCCTCGAGACCAAGCGCGAGATCAAGGATCTCCGCGCCCGGATTGAAGGCGAACGCGACTCGCTCGCCAGGCTTACTGCCGAAACCCATGAGCTGGAACGGGTGATCAGCGAGGCGACGCAGGCCATCGCCGCGCTCAACGCCGAGCATCATCGCCAGGAGAAGCAGATCGTTGCACTCGAGGCGCAGTTGCAGCGGGCATCGGAAGACTCGACGAAGGTGACTCTGAAGGGCGACCAGCTTGCTCGCGAGCGACACCACGCCGAAGAGGAACGGCACGCGCTTGAATTGCGGCAGGAAGAAGCCCGTGCCTCCATCCTGACGCTCGAGCAGGAGCAGCGGATGGCGGACGAGCGTCTCGGCGAGACGCAGCGCACGCTGGCCCTGGCACGCGAGACGGTCCAGGAATTGAACCGCCGCGCCGCGGAGGCTCGCGCCACCCACGCCGCGCTCGTCGAGCGCGCCTCGGGACTGGCGAGCGAGGTGCGCCGCCTCGAAGAAGCGAGCCGTGAGCTCGAGTCGCGCTGCGAGGTGCTCGCGTCGGAACTCGACGACACCCGGCGTCGCATCGAGGATCTCCGCGCCGCCGTGCTCATGAACGAAGAGCGGCTGAACGACGACATCCGCGCGCTCGAGGCGCACCGCGCGGCGGTCGCCAGCGCTGACGACGGCGTGTCGACGCTGCGCATCAGCGCCGACGAGTTCGAAGCCGCCATCCGCGTGGCGCGCAGCGAGTACGAAGGTATTCGCGCCATGGTGTCGGAGTTCGACGTCGCTCGCGCCACGGCCGAGAGCGACCTGTCGCACCTTGCGGCCACCTGTGTCGATACCGTGCAGGCGACGCTCGACGAGGTGATGGTCGAGGTCGAAGAGCTCGAGCGCACGGGCGGTGCCGTGCCGGACGCGCGCGCCATCCTCGCCGATGACCTCGAGGAGTCGACCGACGAAGAGGGGATGCCGGTTGCGGAGGCCTACGCCGTGCAGGCCGAGGGCAGTGACGCACAGGACGCGGTCGATGTGGCCGAGGCCGCCGTCGCCGCTGCCAGCCAGCGTACGCTCAGCGCCGAAGAGGCCATCTCCACCCTGCGGTCGAAGATCGACCGGCTCGGGCCGGTGAACATGATGGCCATCGAGCAATATGACGAGCTCGAGGCGCGCTACGAGTTTCTCTCGACGCAGCGCACGGACCTGGTCGACTCGATTGCCCAGACCACGGAAGCCATCCGCCGCATCGACGAGACCACCAAGGTGCGCTTCGTCGAGGCCTTTGCGGCCATCAATCGCAACTTCCAGGACGTGTTCACCACGCTCTTCGGCGGTGGCCGCGCCGGGCTGACGCTGCTCGACGAGAACGATCCGCTCGAGAGCGGCATCGAGATCGTGGCGCAGCCGCCAGGCAAGCGGCTGCAGAGCGTGCAACTGCTCTCGGGCGGGGAGAAGGCGCTGACGGCCATCTCGCTGATGTTCGGCCTGTTCAAGTACAAGCCGAGCCCGTTCTGCCTGCTGGACGAAATCGACGCGCCGCTCGACGATGCCAACGTCGGCCGCTTCGTCGACATGCTGCGCAGCATGCAGGACCAGACGCAGTTCATTCTGATCACGCACCACCGGAGAACCATGGAGATTGCCGATCGTCTCTACGGCGTCACCATGGAGGAACCTGGTGTGTCCAAGCTGATCTCGGTCCAGATGAACTGATCCTCCAGGGGATCCTGATTGGGCGCGGCTGACCTATGATCGGCTGATGATGAGCCGTTCACACCAGCCGGGCCGACCTCCGTCCACACCGGCCCGTGCGGCCATACTGGCCGTGCTCCTCGCGATGTCTGGCTTCGCCGGATGCCGGCTTGGAGACCGCCAACTGACTGGCCGCGGCTCTGATGAGTGGGTTCGCCACTACACCCTGCAGGACGGCGGCGAGTTCCAGATCGTCGGCGCGGTCGGCGCGATCGAGGTGCGGGGCAGCGAGGCCGCCGCCATCGACGTCACGGCCGAACGCATCGTCCGCTCGTCGAGCGACGCCATCGCCCAGGAAGCGGTCGCACGGGTTCGGATCACCGAGGATGTCGCGGCTGACAAAGTCGTGCTCCGCAACGACGGACTCGGCGGCATTGTCTTGGGCGTCGACGTCACCGTGAACTTCCACGTCACCGTGCCGCGGTCGACGCGGCTGCGCCTGCGCACGGCCGGTGGCGATATCACCGTGGCGAACGTCAACGGTACCGTGGTGGCGTCGACCACCAACGGCGCCATCGCGGCGACGGCACTCGGCGGCGGCGTCGAAGCGCGCTCCACGAACGGAGCCGTGGCCATCGATCTCGCGGCCGTGGGACAGGACCCCGTGGACGTGCGCGCCACCAACGGCTCCATCTCCCTCACACTCCCCACCACCGCCAATGCCAACCTCGAGGCCAACTGCCGCAACGGCACGATTGATATCGCTGATGTGCCGCTGCAGGTGACGGGCGAACAGTCGGCCCGCAAGACGCGCGGACGCCTGAACGCCGGTGGTGCCCCGATCGACCTGACGACGACCAACGGCAACATCAAGGTCCGTCCACGGCCGTGAACGAAGACAAAGCCACCAGGTACAACCGACTGAAGCGGCAGGTTGGCGTGGCCTCCATGGCGTGGGGCGCGCTCTTCCTGCTGGCGCTCGTCGCCAGCGGCGCCAGCGTGTGGCTGCGCGACGTGGCCGAGAGCCTCGTGTCGGTGCTGGCTCCCGAGGGATGGCTGCGCGGCCTGTCCGTGATCGTCTACGTGGTGCTGCTCACGCTGCTGAGTGAGGTTGGCAGTGTGCCGCTGGCGTTCTACGGCAGCTTCGTCCTCGAGCGTCGCTACGGGTTGTCGAAACAGCCGCTTCGCACCTGGGCCATCGATCAGCTCAAGTCGCTGGCGTTTGGTCTTCTGCTCGGCGTTATCGCCGGAAGCATTCTCTATTTTTTCATCGGCCGGTTTCCAGACGCGTGGTGGCTGCCGTCGGCGGTGGTCTTCGCCGCGCTGATCGTCGGCTTTGCGAATCTCGCGCCGCTGCTCCTGCTGCCGCTGTTCTACTCGGTGAAGCCGCTGGCCAGGGAATCTCTTCGCACCAGGCTGATCGCCCTTGGCGAACGTGCCGGAACCCGCGTGCTTGACGCGTATGAGTGGGGACTGGGGGAGAAAACGAGCAAGGCCAACGCGGCGTTAACCGGGATTGGCCACTCGCGCCGCATCCTCGTCTCGGACACGATGCTGGAGCAGTATTCCGACGACGAGATCGAGGTCGTGCTCGCCCACGAACTTGGCCACCATGTCCACGGCGACATCTGGAAGGGGCTGGCGTTCGAGACCGGCCTCATCCTGGCTGGGTTCTTCGCGGCGTCGTGGATGCTGCGGCTGACGGCGCCGCTCGCCGGCCTGCGCGGCGTGAGCGACATTGCCGGTCTACCCATCCTGCTGCTCGCCGCCGGTGCGGTGTCGCTCGTGATGGTGCCGGCTGCGCACGCGATGTCACGAGCGCACGAACGTCGCGCCGATCGGTTTGCCATCGGTCTGACGAGGAACGCCCCTGCATTCGTGTCGGCCATGCGCCGCCTGGCGGCGCAGAACCTTGCCGAGGACGAACCTTCGACGCTGGTGCAGTGGCTGTTCTACAGCCATCCTCCGATTCGCGAGCGCATCGAAGCCGCACGGTCGTTCGAGGCCTGAGTCGCGCGCCCTTCAGCGCGGCAGCTGGTGACACGAAGCGAGGCGCAGCCACGCTGACAGCGCCTCGCTCTCGCCGTGACGCTTCACTCCTGAGTGGCACCGGCGGGGATGGTCACTGGACCAGCGTCACCTCGCCCGAGTCCAGGTCGTAGCGTGCGCCGACGATTCTCAACTTGCCCGACGTGACCGCCTCGCGCAGCAGGGCGCTGCGCTGATTGAGTCCTGCGGTGACGTCGCGCACGTTTTGGTCGATCGCCGCGTTCAGCATGTCAGTGACGCCCTTCGACTTCTCGACGGCTGGCTTGATCTGGCGCACGACCTCCGCGATGTGGCCGGGGACCGCGTTCCCCTTGACGGCTGCGTCGACTGCGCCGCAGTACTCGTGGCCGAGAACGACGACGAGGGGTGAGCCAAGCACGGCATGGCCGTATTCGAGACTGCCGAGTGCCACCGTATCGGCGATGTTGCCGGCGGCACGCACCACGAACAGGTCGCCAATGCCCTGGTCGAACAGAATTTCAGGCGGCACGCGCGAATCGGCGCAACTCACCAGCATGGCGAACGGCTTCTGTCCTTTCGCGGCAGCTATCCGCGTCGAAGCGTCCTGCCTCGGATGCTGGGCCTGCCCTGAGACGAAGCGCCGGTTGCCTTCCATGAGTCGTGTGAGAGAGTCGTCGCCGACCGAGCGCTGCGCCAGCGTGCCTGTGTGTCCGAGTGCCAGCGCGGATGCGAGCGCGGCAACAAATGCGATGTGCTTCACGGTGTGTGTCTCCTTGGCGATCAGTGTGGACGCAAGGCGACCGACTTCATAAATACATAATTCGTTGGCGTGCCATAGATATGGACTATGTCGCGAGACGATCTCGGCCCGGTGGCGGTGTCCCTGGGCTGAAAAACACAGAGGCCGGCGATTGCTCGCCGGCCTCTGTGTCGCTAGTGGTGTGAACCGAATGGCTGCGCGCCCAGGAGCGAGCCGCCGTTGCCGTCCGACCGCGTCCTTACGCCTTCGGCGCCGTGCCTTCGTCGGCGAGCAGCGCCTTGCGGCTGAGGCGAATCTTGCCGGTCGGGTCGATGTTGATGACCTTGACCAGGATCTGTTCGCCTTCCTTCAGTTCGTCGCGCACGTCCTTCACGCGGTGGTTCGCGATTTCGGACACGTGCAGCAGACCGTCCGTGCCGGCCATGATCTCGACGAATGCACCGAAGTCGGTGATGCGCTGAACCTTGCCGAGGTAGGTCTTGTTGAGCTCCGGCGTGGCCGTGAGTTCCTGAATGATCGAGATGGCCTTCTGCGCCGAGGCACCGTCGGCCGACGCCACGTTCACCCGGCCATCGTCTTCCACGTCGATCTTCACGCCGGTACGTTCGATGATGCTGCGGATCATCTTGCCACCCGGCCCGATGACGTCGCGGATCTTGTCCACCGGGATCTTGATGGTGACGATGCGCGGCGCGTGCTGCGAGATGTTCTCGCGGTGCGCAGCTAGTGCGTCGGCCATGATGCCGAGGATGTGCATGCGGCCCTGGCGGGCCTGCTCGAGCGCCTTGCGCATCACCTGCGTCGGGACACCGGACAGCTTGATGTCCATCTGCAGGGCGGTGATGCCCTCGGCGGTACCGGCAACTTTGAAGTCCATGTCGCCGTAGTGGTCTTCAGCGCCGGCGATGTCGGAGAGCACCGCGAACTTGCCGCTGGCCTCGTCCATCACCAGGCCCATCGCGATACCGGCGACCGGCGCCTTGAGTGGCACACCGGCATCCATCATCGCGAGCGAGGCGCCGCACACCGATGCCATCGAGGACGAGCCGTTCGACTCGAGAATGTCGGAGACGACGCGCACGGTGTACGGGAAGTGCTCTTCACCGGGGATCATGCCGGCGACCGCGCGTTCCGCGAGGGCGCCGTGGCCGACTTCGCGGCGACCCGGACCGGTCATGCGACCAACCTCACCGACCGAGAACGGCGGGAAGTTGTAGTGCAGCATGAAGTTCTTCCAGGTCTCGCCTTCGAACGTCTCGATCTTCTGCGCGTCGTCGGCAGTGCCGAGCGTGCAGGTGACGAGCGCCTGCGTTTCGCCACGCGTGAACACGGCCGAACCGTGGGTGCGCGGCAGCACGCTGGTCTCGATCCAGATCGGGCGGACTTCGTCGAGCTTGCGGCCGTCCAGGCGGACGTTGTTGTTCAGGATCTCGTCGTAGAGCACCTTTTCCTTGAGGTGCTTGGCAACGATCTTCGCGTCGGCGCGCTGAGCAGGCTGGTCCGCCGGGTAGGAGTCGACGAGTTCGGCGATGACCTTGTCGGTTGTCGCGTAGTTCTCGAGCTTGTCGTGGATGCGCATCGCGGCGGTGAGCTTGCCGAGAACCTTGTCCTCGACTTCCTTCGCGAACGTGGCGTCCACCGTCTTCGCGATGACCGTCGCCTTCGTCTTGCCGACTTCGGCAGCGATCTCGTCGATCGCGGCGACCAGCTGCTTGATGGCGGCGTGTGCGGCTTCGAGCGCCTCGACAACCTGCTCTTCCGTCACTTCCTTCGCGCCGGCTTCGACCATCACCAGGCCGTCCTTGCTGCCGGCAACGATGATGTCGAGCTTGCTGACCTTGCGCTGTTCGAACGTCGGGTTGATTAGGTACTGCCCGTCAACCAGACCGACGCGGACGCCGGCAATGGTCTTCTCGAACGGGACATCGGACAGCGCCATGGCCGCCGACGCACCGGTGATGGCGAGCACGTCGGTGTCGTTCGCTCCGTCAGCGGACAAGACGAGCGCGATGATCTGCGTCTCGAAGCGCCAGCCGGCCGGGAAGAGCGGGCGGATCGGACGGTCGATCATGCGGCTGGTGAGCACTTCCTTTTCGGCAGGCTTACCCTCGCGCTTGAAAAACCCGCCCGGGATGCGTCCCGACGCGTAGGTATATTCGCGGTAGTCGACGGTCAGCGGCAGGAAGTCGACGTCGCGGGGGCTGTTCGCCCGGCACGCGGTGACAAGGACGACCGAGTCGCCTGACCTGACGATGATCGAGCCGCCGGCCTGCTTGGCCAGCTTACCGGTTTCGAATCTGATGGAGCTCTGGCCGACTGAAACTTCGCGCGTTGTCATAGATCGCACATCTCTCGTGAAAACTGTGGTGAGAAGGAAAGCGCGATCCGCGTCACTTGCGGATGTTCAGACGCTTGATGAGGTCCGAGTAGCGCTTGACGTCCTTCGACTTGACGTAATCGAGAAGGCGGCGCCGGCGGCCAACGAGCATCAGCAGACCGCGACGCGAGTGATGGTCCTTCGCGTGGGTCTTGAAGTGCTCGGTGAGGTAGGTGATGCGCTCGGTGAGGATGGCGACCTGAACTTCCGGCGAGCCGGTGTCAACGTCGTGCGTCTTGTAGGAGCCGATCAACTCGTTCTTGCGATCTTTCGAAAGTGCCACTGTGCGTCCTCCACGTGCGCCCCAGTTCCCGTCAAGGGACCGGATGCGCCGTCTGTCAGAATTCCGTTAGTCGAACAAGCTCAACATGTTACTACAACAGCACAACCGCCGGATGCAAAAGGCCTGGTGCATCTGACGCCGTGGCCATGGCTACCAGTTGTCCTGACGGTCCGAGCAACCTGACGACCCGTGCGGAGACGGCCGTGGCGGCTGTCACCCCGGCGGCGAAGCCGGCGCTGGCATCGCCCGGGCCGAGATTCTTCCCGAACCGCACGTGTGCCACGCCCCCCTCGGTGAGCGTGACGGCCGGCAGTTCGGTCAGCATCTCGTCGAGCGGCACGAGGGCAGTGGCCCCTGCACCCGCTTCGAGCTGGTCGAGCGGGACAGCCCGGTCGAGGCCGACGCCTGCGGCTTCGGTCCGCCGCAGCGCCGTCAGATGGGCGCCGGTGCCGACGGCGGTGCCGAGGTCGACGGCGAGGGAACGGATATAGAAGCCCGCGGAGCAGCGGACGGACAGCTGCACGCGGTCGTCGGCCACTTCGAGCAACTCGATCACGTACGCGGTCACCTCGACCGGGTCAGGCAACGGGGCCACGGCGTCCGTATCCGGCGGCGTCTCGGTATCGACGGCAGCTGCGGCGTTCGCGCGGGCCTTGCGCGCCAGGGCATAGCTGCGGCGGCCGGCAATCTTCTTGGCCGAGAACGCCGGCGGTTGCTGGAGGAAGGTGCCGCGAAAGCGGTCGAGCGCGGCCTCGATGGTGGCGCGGTCAGGCCAGGGGCCGGCGTACGGCGCGCCGACGGGCACGCCGAGGGCGTCGCCGCTATCGGTGTTCAGGCCGAGGCGAATGGTGGCGTCGTAAGCCTTGTCGCCGCCGATGAAGCGGGCCAGGCGTGTGGCGCGACCGACGACGAGCGCCAAAACCCCGCTCGCCATCGGGTCGAGCGTGCCGGTGTGCCCGATGCGCTTCTCTCGCAAGGCGCGCCGGACGCGAGCGACGACGTCATGCGAGGTCGGGCCGGACGGCTTGTCAACGAGAAGCAGGCCGTCCATCAATCGCCTGCTCGATCTTGTCGAGAAACACCTTCTGCAGCTTGTCGATGGCGCCGTTCACGGAGCAGCCGGCAGCGTTCTTGTGGCCGCCGCCACCGAATTCCTTGGCGACCCCGCCGATGTCGATGTCGCCCTTCGACCGCATGCTGACGCGGTAGTCGTCCCCTTCCGCCTGCTTGAAGAAGACCACCGACTGGATCTCCTTCACCGTCAGCGGCAGGTTGATCAGCCCTTCGGTGTCTTCGTAGGTGCCGCCAGCCGCCCGGGCCATCTCATGATCGAGATAGACAATGGCGATGCGGCCAGAGGGGTCGATCTGCATCGCACTCAGCACCGCGCCGAACAGCTTCAGGCGCCCCATGTTGTTGCTGTCGTAGACGCTGCGTGCGACCGCCACCGGATCGACGCCGGCCTCGAGCAACTGCTTGCAGATATCGAACGTGCGGGGCGAAATGCTCGAGTAGTGGAACGAGCCGGTGTCGGTGAGGATCGCGAGGTAGATGTGGGTTGCGATTTCCTTCGTCATCGGCACGCCGAGCGCGTTCACCAGGTCGAAGACCATCTCGCCGCACGCCGCAGCCGACTCGTCCAGCCAGTTCAGCGCGCCGTAGTTCGTGTTGCCAGGATGGTGGTCGATGTTGATGACGAAGTGGTTGCCGAGGCCGCTGACGCCGGGCCGCGCCAGATCGCCGCACTCCATGATCACGGCAGCGTCGAAGTCGCCGAATACCTGGCCGGCAATCTCGATGTCCGGCACGCCCGGAAAGGTCATCAGCGGCGGCGGCGCGGCGTCCTTGTTGACGATCAACACGTCCTTGCCGAGCGCGCGCAGCGCGTAGGCGAACGCGAGCTGCGACCCGATCGAGTCGCCGTCGGGCCGCGAATGCGACGAGACGACGAAACGGTGGCGCTGGCGGACGGCGTCGACGATCTGCTGGAAGACGGTGGCGTCGTTACTCATCGGACTCCGAGCCACTCGTGTGGGGCGTATGCAGTTCGTTCAGGATCTGCTCGATGCGGTCCTGGCCGGCGATCGACCCATCGTAGATGAACTTGAATTCGGGGGCCCGCTTCAGGCGCAGCCGGGCGCCGATCTGGCGGCGCAGGAACGGCGCGACGCGCTCGAGCGCTCGGGCGGTGTTTGCACGGGCCTTGTCGTCGCCGAGGGCGGTGTACATCACCCGGGCCTGTTGCAGATCGGGGCTGACATGCACGCGCGTGAGTGTGACGAAGCCGATGCCGGGGTCGTGAACCTCGCGCGACAGCATCGTCGCGAGTTCGCTCCGCAACTGGTCGGCGACGCGATCGGGACGGGAACCTTGGGACATGACTGGAAATGCTAAACGCTAATGGCCAATCACGACAGGGAAAGGCCTGAGGAGCCAGGTGAGGAACTCGAGCGCGGAGCGGGCGATGCGTCCACCAGGCCAGCAGGCTGACCTGGTGGACGCAGAGAGGCTGGAGGCTACGCCGTGATGACGATGCGCTCCATCATGAAGACCTCGATGACGTCACCGACCCGGAGGTCGTTGTACTTGTCGAAGCCGATGCCGCACTCGAAGCCGGTCTTCACTTCGCCGACGTCGTCCTTGAAGCGACGAAGCGAACCGATCTTGCCTTCGAACACGACCACGTTGTCGCGGAGCAGGCGCGCCTGCGAGTCGCCGGAACGGGTGATACGCCCCTCCGTGACCATGCAGCCGGCGATCGTGCCGAATTTCGGCACCTTGAAGATGTCGCGCACCTGGGCCACGCCGATGCGGAGCTCCTTGAAGGTGGGCTCGAGCAGGCCGACCATGGCCTTCTTCATCTCGTCGGTGACGTTGTAGATGATCGAGTGCTGGCGGATGTCGACGCCTTCGCGGTTCGCGACCGACTCGGCATTGCGATCGGGCCGGACGTTGAACGCGATGATGATGGCCTTGGACGCCGTGCCGAGCAGCACGTCCGATTCGGTGACCGCACCGACACCGGAGTGGATGATGCGAATCTTCACCTTGTCGTCGGACAGCTTGGCCAGCGTGTCGGCCAGCACTTCGGCCGAACCCTGCACGTCGGCCTTGATGATGATCGGCAGTTCCTTCATGCCGCCTTCGGCGATCTGCGCCTGCAGCGACTCGAGGGTGAGACGTCCGCCCTTGGCGCCGAGGGCGCGATTCTTCGCCTGCTCCTCACGGAATGCGGCGATCTGGCGCGCCTTGGCGGCTTCCGCCACCTGGAACACGTCGCCAGGCTGCGGCAGGCCAGTCAGGCCGAGCACTTCGACCGGCGTGGACGGACCAGCCGACTTGGTCGGACGGCCGCGGTCGTCGATGAGCGCGCGCACGCGGCCCACGACTGGACCCGCAATGAACGTGTCGCCGACGCTGAGGGTGCCGTCCTGGACGAGGACGGTCGCCACCGGGCCGCGGCCCTTGTCGAGTTTGGCTTCGAGTACGGTGCCAGACGCCGAGCGCTTCGGGTTGGCCTTCAGCTCGAGGATTTCGCTGACGAGCAGGATCATCTCGAGCAGCGAGTCGATGTTGGTCCGCTTCTTCGCCGAGACCTCGACCGTGACCGTCTTACCGCCCCATTCTTCGGGCATGAGGTCGAGCTCGGTGAGCTCGCGCTTCACGCGTTCGGTATTGGCGCCAGGCTTGTCGATCTTGTTGATCGCCACGATGATCGGCACGTTCGCCGCCTTCGCGTGATCGATCGCCTCGCGCGTCTGCGGCATGACGCCGTCGTCGGCCGCCACCACCAGAATCACGACGTCCGTGACCTTGGCGCCGCGGGCGCGCATGAGGGTGAACGCCTCGTGGCCCGGGGTATCCAGGAACACGATGTTCTTGCCGTTGATAGTGACGTGATACGCCCCGATGTGCTGCGTGATGCCGCCGGCTTCGCGTTCTGCGACGCGGGCCTGGCGAATGGCATCGAGCAGGCTCGTCTTGCCGTGGTCGACGTGACCCATGACCGTGACGACCGGCGCGCGCATGACGATGTCGGCGGCGTTGGCGGTGCCGGCATCCACCTGGATCAGCTCCTCTTCGAAGCTGCGCATCTGGACCTCGGCGCCGAACTCGCGGGCGAGCATCGAGGCGGTCTCGGTGTCGAGGGTGGAGTTGATGGTCATCATCAAGCGCTTCATCAGCAGCTTGGCGAGGACATCCTTCACACGCACATCGAGCTTATCGGCCAGGTCTTTCACCGTCATGCCCTCGGCGAGCGTGATGGTGCGGGTGACTGGCGGCGGCGCGGCAGGAGCCGACGGGGCCGACGGCCGCGAGTCGCGACGCGGACCTGATGACGAACGGCCGCCCATCGGCGGACGCTGTCCGAACGACGGCCGCGACGGCATGCCGGGGCGCTGCGGATACTGTCCCTGTCCCGGGCGCGGCGGCGCACCAGGCATGCCCGGCCGGGCCGGCTGGCCCGGCAGCGGACGGGGGCCGCCAAGCGGCGGACGAGGACCAGCGGGACCCGAGTACGGTGGACGCGCGCCCATCGGCGGACGCTGGCCGGGAACACCCGGACGTGAGGTGGGCGCGCCGGGCTGGGTGGAGCCGGCCGGACGAGCGGGGTTTGCCACGGCCGGACGCTCCGGCGGACGGACGATGGGCCGCGGCACCACACGGGACACCGGATTGGGCGACAGCGGCGGCGTCATCGGCGGGGGCGTGTCTTCGATACGCAGCCGGTTCTTCGGCGGCACGATGCGGCCCACCGGACGGGTCACGACCGGCGCGGGTGCGGGCGCTGGCGCCGCAGCCACGGGGGCCGCAGGCGGTGCGACCGCGAGCGCCGGTGACGGCTCGACGGCAACAGGTTCCGGAGTTGCCGCTACCAGGGCAGGCTCCGCAGGCGGAGCCGCTACGGCTTCGGGCACTACGTTCGGCTCTTGAATGGAGTGGGCAACGTGCACGGGTTCCGGCTCGGCATGGACGACCGGCTCGGGCTGGTGCGCCTCTGCGACAGGCGCGTGTTCGACGTGGTGAACCACGGCGTCGTGCGCGTGCGCCGCGTCGTGCGCGTGCACCGCGACATGGTGCGAATCGGCGTGGTGGGACTCGTGGTGGCCGGACGTCTGGTGCCCGTGCTCCTCGTGAGGCTCCATCCCCGGCGCATGCGCCACCTTGGCCGTCTTCACAAGACGGGGCGGCGGCAGCGGGGGTGCGGCCGGCTTTGCCGGTTCAGGCGCCTTCTTGGCGAGGGTCGGCTTCTTGAACCCGCCGCCCCCCTTCTGCATCGGTGTTTCCGAGAAAATGTCGCCGGTCGGCAACGTGATGTTCCGCTGCTTTGCGAGACGGTCGACGAATTGCCGGGCCACGACTTCCTCAATCGTGCTCGACGCGCTCTTGACCTCGATGCCGTGATCGCGCTTCAGCAGCGCCGTCACTTCCTGGCTCGTGGTCCCGAGCAGCTCCGCAACCTTGTAAATCCGAACAGTTGCCAACGGTTTACCTCAACTCTAAATGCGATCGTGCTATTCAGCGCTCTCGCTCTGAGCGCCTTCGCCCGAGTCGCCTTCGCTCGAGACAGCCTCGCCCCGTGCGGCGGCGAGGATCTTCTCGGCGGTCTTGCCCCCGATTCCGGGGATTTCCGACAGCTGCTCGATTGTCGCGGCAGCCACTGCTTCGGCGGTGTCAAGGCCGGCCTCGACCCGCGTACGCACGGTGCGGTCGCCGATACCCTCGAGCGTGTACGGGAGCGGCGTGTCGGTGCCCGCCTCGTCCGCGCCCTCTGCCTGGTCGTCGGTGCCCGCCTCGAGTTCGCCGAACTGCGCTTCGACCTCTCGACGCTTTTCCTCTTCGCTCTTGATGTCGATGCGCCAGCCGGTCAGCTTGGCGGCCAGGCGAACGTTCTGGCCCTTCTTACCGATGGCCAGTGAGAGTTGCTTGTCCTCGACGACGACTTCCATCACCCGGCCGCCGTCATCGACGATAGAGACACGCTGAACCTTGGCCGGGCTGAGCGCGTTGGTGACGAACGCAATCGGGTCGTCCGAGTACTCGACGATGTCGATCTTCTCGCCGCGCAGCTCGCGGATGATGGCCTGGACGCGTGTGCCCTTCATGCCGACGCAGGCGCCAACCGGGTCGATGTCGCGCTCGCGCGAGTAGACCGCCACCTTGGCGCGGTCGCCCGCTTCACGCACGGCGCCGCGAATCATCACGGTGCCATCGTAGATTTCCGGAACTTCCTGTTCGAACAGCTTGATGAGCAGAGCCGGGTCGGTGCGCGAGAGCTCGATCTGCGGACCCTTGGCGCTGCGGTTGACGCGCTTGATGACGGCGCGCAAGCGATCCTGCGGCGAATAGCTCTCCGCGCGGGACTGTTCCTTACGCGGCAGCACAGCCTCGATTCGGCCGAGTTCGACGATGATATCGCCGTTCTCGAAGCGCTTGACGATGCCGTTCTTGACGTCGCCGATCTGCTGGTTGAACTCGGCGAACACGTTTTCGCGCTCGGCCTCGCGCACCTTCTGGAAAATGACCTGCTTGGCGGTCTGGGCGGCGATGCGGCCGAGGTCCTCCGTCGGGCGGGGGAACTCGACTTCCATGTCCACTTCGGCCTCGTCGCCGTACAGGGCGTGCGCTTCCTCAAGGGACATCTCGGTCGCGGCGTTCGTGACCTCCTCGACAATCCGCTTCACCGCGACGAGCTCCATGGCTCCGGTCTCGGTATTGAACCGGGCGCGCATGTTCTCGTTCTTGTAGCGCTTGCGCGCGGCGGTCTCGATGGCGTCCTGGAGGGCAGTGATGATCACCTCCGGGTCGACGCCCTTTTCCTTCGAGAGTGCTTCGATGGTCTGCTGCAGCGGATTAGCCATTGTCTAAAATTCCACTTCCAGATTCGCTCGCGTCACGAGCCCGAGCGGCACCCGGTGCTGCCGGCCATCGTCGCCATCGATCAGCGCGTTGTCGGCATCCACACCGGCAAGCCGCCCCCTGAAGAACGTCTGCCCGTCAACCGCTTCCCGCATCACGACCTTGGCGCGACGTCCGGTAAAGCGTTCAAAATCGGTCCGGCCCCTGAGTGGGCGATCAAGTCCCGGCGACGAGACCTCGAGGGTGTAAGCGACCGGGATGAAGTTCTCCACGTCGAGCAGCGCACTCAAGTCGCGGCTCACATGCGAACAATCCTGGACGCTCACGCACTCCTCGGCGGTCGCGGCCGGTCCGGGGCGGTCGATCTGCACCCGGAGCACCATGCTGTATTCCTCACGGCGGAACTGCACATCGAACAGTTCGAGCCCGTGCGTCGCGGCCACTCGCGTCGCCGCGTCCTTCACCTGTTCAACGATGCTCGCTACGCCCCGCATCCGCCTCCGCTCCATCGAGCTTCGGCGAGACGGTGTTTCAGGGTTCTGAAACAAAAAAAGCGGGCACTCCGCCCGCTTCGGTCCTGCAACCAAAGCTCCGAACACCAAAGTATAGCACGCGGAAACGGCCGTCCCGTGGGCGTACTGGGCTGCTGTCCGAGGCCGTGCTCACGCGATCGGTCGCACGAGCAGGTCGTAATCGCGAGCGCCGACGACTTCTACCTCGACAAAATCGCCGGCCCGATACACCGAAGGGTCGCACTCGGTGAGGTAGACCGAGGCATCGATGTCCGGCGCCTGGGTGGCGAGCCTGCCGCGCAGCACCAGTTCGTGGTCCGAATCCGGTCCGTCGATCACAATCCGGTGCCGCTGCCCGATGCGCTGCTTCTGCCGCGCCTTCACCAGCTTCTTCTGCAGCCGCATGACCATGTTCCGCCGCGCGATCTTCACGTTCGCCGGCACATCGTCCTCGAGTCCGAACGCCGAGGTGCCTTCTTCGTGCGAATACGTGAAGACGCCGACATGGTCGAACGCATGGGCGGTAATGAACTGGCAGAGCTCGATCACGTCGGCGTCGGTCTCCCCAGGGAAGCCGACGATGAAAGTGGTCCTGAAGGAGACACCCGGCACCCGCGCCTGGATGCGGTTCAGCAGCTGGTCGTACTTCTGGCGCGTGCCCGGACGCTTCATCCGCTTGAGGACCGGATTCGACGCATGCTGCAGCGGCAGGTCGATGTAGTTGCAAACCTTCTCGCAGTCGGCCATGGCCGACAGCGTGTCGTCGTCGATCGTCGTGGGGTAGAGATAGTGGAGGCGAATCCACTCGAGGCCGTCCACCGCGTTCAACTGCCGCAGCAGGCGCGCCAGCGCGCCGCGTTCGCCGCGGTCGATGCCGTAGAAGGTGGTGTCCTGCGAGATGAGGAGCAGTTCCTTGACGCCGCGCGCGGCCAGCGCCCGCGCCTCGTCGACAATCGACTCCGCCGTTCGGCTGCGATAGGCGCCGCGCAGCGTTGGGATGATGCAGAAGGCGCACTTGTAGTCGCACCCTTCGGCCACCTTCACGTAGGCGTAGTGCCGGGGCGTGGCGAAGATTCGTGGCGTGTTGGCGTCGTAGATGTAGGTGGGCGCGCCGGGGAGATGCGGGGGGAGGTCGCTGGCCACCGGGTCGTCGTGATGGTGCTCGATCACCGCGGCGACCGCCGTCGCTGACCCGGAGCCGATGCCGGCCGACGCTCCCGGCTCGGCGTTCTGGACCGTGGCTTCCGGGTACTTCACGGTAGGCCGGAAGAACGTCAGGGGCGACGACTTCCGCGTCCCGACCCCGCCGATGGCCGCGACGATGTCCGGTACCTCGCCGGTGCCGAGCACCGCGTCGATCTCCGGAATCTCCGCCTTCAGTTCATCGCGGTAGCGCTCGGCCAGGCAGCCAGTGACGACGAGGCGTTTGGCCGAGCCGTCCTTCTTGAACTGCGCCATCTCGAGGATGGTGTCGATCGACTCCTGCTTGGCCGAGTCGATGAACGCGCAGGTGTTCACCACGAGCACGTCGGCGTCAGACGGGTCGTGCGTCAATTCGTGCCCGGCCTGCTGCGCGAGCCCAAGCATCACCTCGGAGTCCACGAGATTCTTGGGACATCCGAGCGAAATCATTCCAATCTTCATCCAGACAACCTGCTGCCGGGCTTCAGCCTCGAGTCGCGTTGACGCTGAGCTGGTGAAGCCCCGAAACCCCCGAAACCATAAGCATAGCGCGTGGAGACCGTTCTTCTGCAGACGACCACCGTCGCTCCTGGAGCAGAGAGTGGCCGACCGTGCGAGGCGGAGCGTGTACGATGCTCCGCGGTGTCTGAGTCCCCACGCCCCCACGCCGTATCGCTCGCTATCGCCAAGGTGCCGCACCTGGCGATGCTCCCCGAGATCGCCCTGCAGATCATCAAGACCGCCGACGACCCTGATGCGTCGGTCGACGACATGGCGGCGGTGATCGTGCGCGCGCCGGAATTGAGCACGCGCCTGCTGAAGGTCGTGAATTCGGCGTTCTACGGCCTCCCGCAACGGGTGACGTCGGTCGACCGCGCTGTCGCGATGATGGGTTTCTCCAGCGTGAAAAACGTGGCGATTGCGACCAGTCTCACCAGGGTGTTCCAGGGGCAGCCGCTCTCTGCCACCTTCTCCCCGAAGGACCTGTGGACCCACAGCATTGCGGTCGCGACCGCCTCGCGGATGGTCGCTGTGGCCACGCGGTGGCACGCACCGGACGAGGCCTTTCTCGCAGGGTTGATTCACGACATCGGGCTGATGGTGGAACTGCAGTTCGATCGGTCCGGCCTCGCGACCGTGCTGGCACGGCTCGAAGCCGATGCCACACTCGACCTGCTCGCGGCGGAGCGTCAGGTGTTCGGCGCCACGCACGAAGACTTCGGGGCCGGACTCTCGGAGCACTGGCGGCTGCCGCTCACACTGTCGCGTGTGGTCGGCTGGCACCATCGCCCACTGGAACTCCCCGCAAGCGAGCGAACACTGGTGACTCTGGTCCATGTGGCGGACCGCCTGGTCGTGGACATGAAACCGCCGTTCCTGCTCGATGCGCGCAGCTCAGAAATATCAGACGCGGCGCTCGACCACTTGCGTATGGGCAGGGAGCAGCTCGCCGAGATTGCAGCAGTGCTTCCAGCCGCCGTCGAGGAAGCGCAGGCATTCCTGTCCGAGTAAGGTCGAGGTGGTCGTCGGCTTGGTGCCTGTGCAGTTCGCGGCCGGGGGCGTCCGTTGCACGCTGCCGCTATCCGCCACACTGCAGCAGGCGTCAGCCGCGCCGATTACGTGTCTGACGCTATGCTGCATACCTTTCCGCTGCGCCTGCACTCGATGGCTGCGGGTCATGGCGTCGCACTGCTCGGATACCACGACCCGTGGCTCGTCGCGCTCTCGCTTGCCGTGGCCGTACTCGCGGCCTTCGCGGCGTTCGCGGCGGTCGACTGTGTCCGGAGCGCCAGGCGTCGGATGGCCTCAACCCGCATCTGGCTGATGGCCGGCGCTGCCGCGCTTGGCACCGGCATCTGGACGATGCACTTCGTCGGCATGCTCGCCTTCGTCCTTCCTGTACCCGTGCACTTCAGAACCTGGCTGACGCTGTTGTCGATCGTGCCGGCGCTGATGGGCAGCGCGGCCGCGGTCAGCGTCCTGGCCCGCGAGAACCTTAGTCCCATGCGCCTGCAGGTGGGTGGCCTCCTCCTCGCACTCGGCATCGGCGCCATGCACTCCGTCGGCATGGAAGCGATGCAGATGAACGCGACGATGACGCTCGCGCCGGCGCTGTTCGCACTGTCATGCGTGGTGGCATATCTGCTCGCGACCCTGTCGCTCTATGCACGGTTTGCGTTGCGGCGCGCTCCGCTGGGGTATCGTCGGCCGCTGGCGGCCATGGTGCTCGGATGCGCAGTGGCTGGCACGCATTACACCGCGATGGGCGCGGCGCGGTTCTATTCCCTGGATCTCCCGGTGGTGCCCGCCGATCAGGGTCCGCTGTTACCACCCAGCCTGCTCGCTCTCCTGGTCTGCACCTTCGTCGCGCTCATTCTCGTCCTGACCATCGTCAGCACGTCCATCCACGGCCGCATGTCGGCAGCGCAGACCCGGATCGGCCTGCTGATGGAGGCGGGTGACATTGGGCTATGGGAGTGGGACATTGCCAACCGCACTACTCACTACTCGCCGGAGTGGAAGCGTCAACTTGGCTACCGCGACGACGAGCTGCCGAACCTGGCCCAGGAATGGCAGACGCGCCTGCACCCGGCCGATCGCGAGCAGGCGCGGGCCACCTTGCGAGAGTGCCGCGACGGACTCCATCGCACCTACCACGCAGAGTATCGCCTGCGTCACCGGGACGGGGCGTGGCGCTGGTTCCTCAGCCGCGGAAGGGTGGAGCGCGACAGCACCGGCCAGCCGATTCGCATGACGGGCAGCCACGTGGACATCACCGAGCGGCGCCAGATAGAGACGAACCTGCGCGCTAGCGAACAACGAATGCGGACGATCTTCGAAACCGAACCGCAGTGTGTGAGGGTGGTCGCCGCCGACGGGAGGTTGCTCGAGATGAATCCAGCGGGGCTGGCCCTGCTGGAAGCGGACACCATCGAAGATGTGCAGTCGCAGCCGCTGAGCGAATTCCTGCTCCCCGAGTTCCGCGCCAGCTTCATCGGCCTGCACCACCGCGTCATCGACGGGGAGGCGGCGACGCTTCAGTACAAGGTGAAGGGCCTTCGTGGCACCGAACGCTGGCTCGAAACCCACGCGGCGCCCATGCCGGATGCGAGCGGCACCGTGCACTCACTGCTGGCAGTGACGCGGGATGTCACAGGCCAGAAGCTGGCGGAACGTGATCACAAGCAGCATCTGGCGCTGTCCAACCTTGGCATGCAGGTAGCCCTCGCCTACACGACGCACCATAGCCTCCCGTGCATGCTGCAGGCCTGCGCCGATGCCCTGGCAGGCAATCTGGAGGTTGACGCCGTCCGGTTCTGGATGCTCGATCGAGCGGCCGAGGTGCTCGTGCTCCAGGCCAGCGCCGGACCCGCGGTCGAGCGCACACAGGACGTCTTGGCGCCGGTCAGGCTGGACAGCGCGTCGGCCATTGCCGTCATTGCCAGCACGGGGACGCCCTACCTGCGCACCAGCACAGGCGGGCACGAGGACTGGGGCCGCACGGACGCGACGACGGTGTTTGCGGGCTACCCCCTGCTGATCGACACGCGCGTCATCGGCGTGCTCACCGTATCGGCGACCGAGCCGCTCGATGAGGTCGTTCTCCGGAAGCTCAGCGTCGTCTCCACCAACGTGTCGCTTGCGGCCGAACGCAGTCTTGCCGAGACCGCGCTGAGACGCACGGCGATGGTCGACCGCCTGACGGACCTTCCGAACCGCGCAATGGTCTCCGAACGGCTGCAGCACCTGTTCGCGCGGTCCACTGGGCAGCCAGCACTGGTCTACGCGGTCCTCTTCATCGATCTCGATAACTTCAAGTACGTGAACGACAGCCTCGGACACGGCGCCGGCGACCACATGCTGATTGAAACGGCACGCCGGTTGACACGCGTGCTGCGGCAGGGGGACACACTGGCCGGCCCGCAGAAGGACCTTGCGGGACGATTCGGCGGTGACGAGTTCGTGGTGGTACTGGACCAGTTGAAACATCCTGACGATGCCGGGCACGTCGCCGAGCGGATCCTGGCAGCGATGGCCGAGCCGTTCTGTCTGGCCGCGCACTCGCTGACCGTGAGCTGCAGCATCGGGATCAGCACCAGCCAGCGTGCATACGGGGCTGTCGAGGACCTGCTCCGCGATGCCGACACGGCGCTGTACCAGGCCAAGGCGGCCGGCAAGGCCAACTACGTCGTGTTCGACGAGTCCATGCACCTGCGGGCCCGCAAGCGCCTCAGTCTCGAGAACGATCTGCGTGCCGCCATTCTTGCCGGGCAGATCGTGGCGCTCTACCAGCCAATCATCGACCTGCGGACGGGACGGGTGTCGGGATTCGAGGCTCTCGCCCGCTGGTTGCATCCTCGGCACGGGATGATTGCGCCAGACGAGTTCATTCCGATCGCAGAAGAGACCGGACTGATTGTCCCGATCGGCCAGTTGATCCTGGACCAGGCGATTGAGACGATGGAGCGGCTGAGCCGCCTGCCCGGCGGCGAGAACATCTGCATGAATGTGAACGTCTCGCGCCGGCAACTCGTCGACGCATCGCTACTGCCAGGCGTGGAGGGGTCGCTGAAGCGCCTCTCGGTGGCGCCAGGACGCTTGCGCCTCGAAATCACCGAGACCGCGGTGGCCGGCACCCCGACCGTCATCCGCAATGTGCTGGAACAACTGAAGGCTCTCGGCGTCGAGATCCATTTGGACGACTTCGGCGCCGGACTATCCTCGCTCAGCCTGCTGCGCTCGCTGCCGCTCGACGGGATCAAGGTGGACCGGAGCTTCATCGAGGCGGCTGACGGGGACCTGCAGGCCATCACGATTCTCAACGCGATCATCGGCCTCGGCCACAATCTCGGAAAGCGCATCACCGCCGAGGGGATCGAAGGACCCGCGCAGGTCGCCACGGTGCTGGCGCTCGAATGCGATGCCGCCCAGGGATATCTTTTCGGACGGCCGATGACGGGGGCCGACGCAGCACTCATCCTGCAGCACGATTTTTCATCGGTCTGCCTCGCGGCCGCCTGACAACCGCTCTGTGCCGAACATCGTCTTCGCGACGCCGGCAGACTGTTACGGGTACAGCCGGTAGAGCATGCGCGGATACGGGATCGTTTCGCGCACGTGTTCGAGCTTGCAGATCCACGCAACGAGCCGTTCGATGCCCATGCCGAAGCCGCCGTGCGGCACGCTGCCGTAGCGCCGCAGGTCGAGATACCACTCGAACGATTCCTGCGGCAGGCCGTGTTCCTTGATGCGCTGCAGCATCAGGTCGAGATCGGCCAGGCGCTCGCCGCCGCCGATGATCTCGCCGTAGCCTTCGGGCGCCAGCATGTCGACGCCGAGCGCGAGTTCCGGGCGCAGCGGGTCGGGCTTCATGTAGAACGCCTTGATGGCCGACGGGTAGCGGCTGACCATCACCGGCCGATCGTACTGCTCGGACAGCGTGGTCTCGTCCGGTCCGCCGAAGTCGCCGCCCCACTCGATGGGTAGTCCCTTTGCCTGCAGGGTCTTCACCGCGTCGTCGTAGGTGATGCGCGGGAACGGCTTGCGCACGGATTCGAGCTTGCTGGTGTCGCGCTCGATGATCGTCAGTTCGTGCTGCCGCGTCTCCAGCACGCGCGCCACGACCGACACCACCAGGTCCTCGGCCAGATCCATCACGTCGTCCAGATGGGCATACGCGATCTCGGGCTCGACCATCCAGAACTCGGTGAGGTGCCGGCGGGTCTTCGACTTCTCGGCGCGGAAGGTTGGACCGAACGAGTAGACGCGGCCGAGCGCCATCGCCGTTGATTCGAGATAGAGCTGGCCGCTCTGCGTGAGGTAGGCCTTCTGGTCGTCGAAGTACTCGACGGGGAAGAGTGTGGTGGTGCCCTCGCACGCCGCCGGCGTGAAGATCGGCGCGTCAGTGAGGATGAAGCCGCGGCTGTTGAAGAAGTCGCGCACCGCGTTGATCACTTCGTGGCGGATGCGCAGGATGGCGGTCTGGCGTTCGCTGCGAATCCACAGGTGGCGCCTGTCGAGCAGGAAGTCGACGCCGTGTTCCTTGGGCGTGATGGGGAAGTCGTGCGACGCGCCCACGACCTCGAGCGACTTCACGTCGATCTCGTAGCCGCTCTTGGCGCGCGTGTCGGCGCGGGCCGTGCCGGTGACGATGACCGAGGTCTCCTGGGAAAGGTGGCCGGCCGCCGTGAACATCTCGTCACCGACCGTGGCCTTCGACATCACGCCCTGGATGAAGCCGCTGCCGTCGCGCAGGATCAGGAAGTGGATCTTCCCGCTCGATCGCCGGTTCGACAGCCATCCCTTGATGGTGACTTCCTGACCTTCGTGCTTGCCGATATCTTCGATGTAGACATGCTGCATGGTGGTTACCTGTCAGTCGCCAGTGGCAAGTCGCAAGTCCTGCCGCCAATGTTAGCGCAGCTCTTCGACGTGCGCCGCGAGCAGCGCCTGCAGTCGCGCGAAGCGCGGATAGCGGACCAGGTTGTCGCGCACGCTGGCCAGGGTGCGTGGCATGTACTGGGTGTACCCAGGATTGCCGCGTGCCGACGCCTGGAAGCCGAACGTGCCCAGCGCCTTGATGTTGCGCTGGACAGCCATCAGGTCGAACCGCCGGCGATACTCGGCGGCGTCGGTGATGCCGGCACGCTGCGTGACGTGCACGAGGAAGCGGTCGAGCTCGTCGCCGGTGATGTCCACGTACGAATCGCGCAGCAGTGACGCCAGATCGTAGGTATCAGGACCCATGCGCGCATCCTGGAAGTCGATCATCACGAGCCGGCCGCCGTGAAACATCAGGTTCCGGCTGTGGTAATCGCGGTGACACAGCACCCGAGGCTCACTCGCCAGGTCCGCGACGATCGCCGACCATTCCCAGGCCAGCGCCTCGCGCTCGACGGGGCTCAGCGCGACGCGCCGATGGCCTTCGAGAAAGTGCTGCTGGAAGAAGTTCAGCTCGAACGTGAGCTTCTCGACATCGAACGCCAGCGTGTAGGGAACGTAGCCGTCGTTGGCGAAGGTGCGCCCTCGCACCTGCAGTTGATGAATGAGCTCGATCGCCTCGTGATACAGCGCGGCATGACTGCTGACGCTGTCCGCACCCAGGTGCGACTGCAGGGTGACGTCGCCAAGGTCCTCCTGGGCGATGACGCCGAGCTCGTTCGCGTGTCCAAGGACGCGCGGCGCCGGAATCTTCATGCGCGTCAGCAACGCGGCCACGCTGGCGAACGGCAGCGTCGCGTAGTCGATCGGACCGGTATGCACGGCCAGCACGATCGGTGCGGCAGACGGCAACAGGATGCGGAAGTAGCGCCGATCCGACGCGTCGGGCGTCAGCGGCACGATACGGGGCTCGAGCCCCGACAGTCCGGCGAGGGCAAGGTAGCGGTGAATGCGCGCTGTCGTTGCTGCATCAGGGCCGGGCGCACTCATGGTTGCTCCAGGGAAAGAGGCACGGCGACGACCTGGCCGCCGGTGCCGCGCATCAGGATCTGGTGTGCGAATCGTGCGCCGGCTTCGACCCGCACACCGTCGGTGACAATGCAGTGGTCGACCAAGGCGCCAGGGCCGACATGCACATCGCTCCAGACGATGGACGATGTGACGCGCGCGTCACCCGTGAGCTGCGCACCTGCGCTCAAGTCGATCCCCTCGGCGCGCGCGAAGACGTGCGACGTGTGCCAGTAGTCGGCCACGGTGCCGATGTCCCAGAAGTCGGCCCCGCACACATGCACGCGGATGCTGCCCGGACGCGCTGCGACAAGCCGGAGGTAGACGTCGCCGACCGAGTTCGACGGACGCCCGGCGGGCGCTCCCGCAAAGGCGTCACGATGCGCCACCTGCACGCCGACGAAGTGGAACGACGCGTCGCTCGATCCGCGCGGCACGACGCCGAGCACGGCGCCGTCGCTGGCCACCCTGAGTCCGCTGTAGTGCTGCGGTTGCGTATTAGGAATCACCGCCATCGTGACCAGTGCGCCCGAGGCGGCATGGGCGTCGAGGAGCGGCGGCAGGGCAAGGTTGGTCAGCGTGTCGCCGTTGACGATAACGAAGGTGTCGGCGCCAATGATGTCGAGCGCCTGTCGCGGGCCGCCGGCCGACCCGAGCACCTCCGGATGTTCCCACGAATACCGCGCTCGAACACCGTGACCCGAGCCGTCGCCGACGATGGTGGCGATCGACTCCGGCAGGTGGTGCAGGTTGAGCACCACCTCCGTGAGGCCGGCCTCGCGCAGCCAGCCCATGATGCGGACGACCATCGGCGTGCCGGCCACCGGGATGGCCGGCTTCGCACGGATGGTGGTCAGCGGACGCAGCCGGGTACCGAGACCGGCGGTCAGCAGCAGCGCGTGGGTCAGCGGCGGCATCGCGGGTTCAGCGTGGGAAGACCATGTCGCGCGGTTCGACGCCGCGAGCCTGACATTCCTGCAGGTACAGCATCCGGTATGACGCCACGACGTAGTCGGACTCGTCGCGGCCGAGTCGAGTGGCCGCCTCGGCGATACCGATGTCGCTACCTTCGATTTCGACGTAGGTGCCCACGGGCGTTTCGTCGATGGCGAACAGCACGCCGTGCCCTTCGTACTCTTCGCGGAACTTCTCGTAGCGGAACGCGACTCGAAAGCCGAGCCGCTCGAGGATGGTCAGCAGCAGGAGGCCGTCGTCCACACCCGTCTCCAGTTCCTCGCGTAGCTTCATCACCGACGGTTGCGGTGCGCCCTTGAAGGTGAGGAAGCTGCGGTCTGGCTCGAGGCGGACGCGCAGGGCGCTGCGCGCTCCGGACAGGCTGCCGTCAGCTGTGTCGAGGATGATGTCCGACTGCAGTCGCCGGGCGCGCACCAGCGTGGTGTCCAGGGCGAGGACGGCGCTGCGCGCGGCGTGTGCGGAATCGAAGCGAAGCTTGATCTCGCGCTCGAGGGAGCCGGCCATGCCTACGTCAATCGTGCCAGGCCGCTGCAGCCGCTGAGCCACGGCCTGCCAAGCCCCTTCGAGAGGACGAGCACCTTCATCGTGCTGCCAAGGCCGCCGGGCATGACCAGGGTCTTGAACGCCTGTCGCTCGCGGTCGTCAAACGACTCCAGGCGAGGGCCGGCCAGGGCCATCAGGAAGTAGGTCTGGTCGATCAGGGCGAGCGTGTCGCACCCCTGCGACTCGGCCGCGGCCCGGATGCTGGTGAAGTCGACGTGCGCCGTGATGTCCTGTTCACCAGGCGTGTCGAGCCACGCGCTGCTGCCGGCGTCGCTCTGCTGGTGCTGACGATAGGTGGTCAGCGTGCCGGAGGTTCGCGGCTCTGCGTAGAGCTGTGCGGCCTCGTGTCCGTAGTCGATGAGGATCATGAAGCCGCGCTGCAGGCGCCTGGCGGCATCGCGGACCCAGTCGACGGCGGCGAGGGACAGTTCAGCGCGGGCGCCGGACGCCAGCACGATGCCCGCGGCATCGAGCTGCGCCGCCAGCCTGGGTGACGACGGCTCGAGGTTGCGCGTGACGAGCTGATCGCCATCGAGAACCACGTGCACTTCGCGCAACCCGGCGTCCGACGCCATCACCTGATGGACCGGCATGGCATCGAGTAACTCGTTGGCGACGATGATCCCTTCGAATTCGCCGGGGAGGGTGTCGCTGCCGATGGCCTGTGCGCTCCAGGCCGTCAGCACTTTGTGCTGGGCGGCGCGAGCGAATGCGCTGCGCTCGACCAGATGCAGGTGGGTGTGCGCGCACACCCGAGGCGCCGCCTTCTTCAGGCCGCGCAGCATGGCGTGCGAGAGACGGCCGTCCCCGGCGCCGGCTTCGACGAGGGTGACCGGCGAGTCCGCAGCGCCGAGCAGCTGCGCCATCTCGGCGACCTGCAGCGCGAGGAGTTCGCCGAACAGCGGACCGAGATCGACACTGGTGACGAAGTCGCCCGTGCTTCCGGACCGTCGGGCGGCGCGGGCGTAGTAGCCGAACTCGGGGTGATAGAGGGCGAGGTCCATGAACGCGGCCACCGTCAGGGGGCCGCGTTCACGGATGGAGGTACGAATCAGATCGAGCAGCACGTCGGAGGTCGCACCGCGGCTATTCCTTCCGGATGGTGAGGAAGACCTCACCGTCGCCGCGCCACACCAGGATGCGGGCGATGCGGCCGGCGCCGATGCGTTGCAGCTCGCGTCCGGCGTCGGCGGCCGAGGTGACCGCCTGCCCGTTCACCGAGAGGAGGACGTCGCCTTCCCGCAGGATGCCGGCTGACGGACCGTTCTCGTCGACGTTGGTGACAACGGCGCCGCTCTGGCCGGACGGCATCTGCAGCCGGCGCGACATCTGCGGCGTGAGGGTGCCGAGGGTCAGGCCGAAGCTGTCCTGCCCCTGCGTTTCGGGCTGCTCGCGCTCGTTGCTGCGCGTCTGGCGGGCGCCGCGCTCGACGTCGAGGTCGAGCTCTTCGACGACCGCACGGATCTGCTGTTCCTTGCCGTTGCGCACCAGCGCGAGGTTCACGGAGGTGCCCGGCTTGGTGGACGCAACCAGCTTCTGCAGGTCGGTGGTGTTCTGCACCGCCTTGTCGTTGAACTTCGTGATGACGTCGCCCGGCTTTACGCCAGCCTTTTCGGCGGGACCGCCCGGGGCGACGCTCGAGACGAGCGCACCGGCGCGCGACTTCAGGCCGAAGTCCTGGAAGCCGTCACGCGGAATGTTCGTCATCTGCAGGCCGATACGGCCGCGAATCACCTTCCCCTGCATCAACTGGGGCAGCAGGTCGCGAATGGTATTGGTGGGGACCGCGAAGCCGATGCCGATGTTTCCTTCTGCCCGGCCGTTGGTGAAAATCATCGTGTTGATGCCGATAACTTCGCCGCGCAGGTTGAGCAGCGGACCACCCGAGTTGCCCGGGTTGATGGCTGCGTCGGTCTGAATCATCTCGTTCGTCCGGCCGTCGGTCGTGAACGGGCGCGACTGTGCCGAGACAACGCCCACCGTCACCGTCCACCCCTGATTGAAGGGGTTGCCGATGGCCATGACCCAGTCGCCGGCCGCCATCTGCGCGGAGTCGCCGAACTTGGCCTCGGGCAGCGGATGGTTCGGCATCTGCGTCAGCTGGATGAGTGCGCTGTCGGTCAGCGCGTCCTTGCCGATCAGCTTGGCCGGGTAGGTCTGGTCGTCGTCTTCACCGAACAGCGACACTTCGATCTTCGTCGCATCGTCGATGACGTGGTTGTTGGTGAGGATGAGCCCATCCTTGCTGATGATGAAGCCCGTGCCGGCCGCGACCGTGGTCTGTTCCTTCGGCGGACGGCGATTGCCGCCGCCCGGAGCCCCACGCTGACCGGGACGCTGCGGCGGCGCCTCCTGCTCGTCCGGATCCTGAGGCTGGCCGAAGAAGCGGCGGAAGAGGTCGTCGTTGCCGCCCCCGCCTCCGCCGCCGAACATCTCGGTGAGATCCTGCCCCTTGGCTTTCGACTCGGTCCGGATGTTCACCACCATCGGCTGCTGTGCCTTGGCGACGTTCCGGAAGGTCTGGGCGTCGAGCGGTCCGGTGACCGGCGCGCTGTTCATGGGCGGAATCTGCAGCGTCTGGGCGGCTGAGGCCGGCGCCATGTCAAAGCGGGACGCGAGCACCATACCGACGGCAATCGACGACACCGCGATGAGCAGCGCGTAAAACAGGGTGGTCTTGCGGGTGGACATCGTTCCTCCGTACTACACGAGAGCGAGAATGGCTGACTGCAGGGGACCGCTCACCTCGGCCGACCCCGCGCGCATGATCATATTGATCTCGGTGCGGATGCCGAAATCAGGAAAATATACGCCTGGTTCGATTGTGAAGCCCGTGCCGGGCAACAAACGCCTGTCGTCGTGGGTTTCGTAGTCGTCCATATTGACGCCGGTGCCGTGGACCGTGTCCCCAAGGCTGTGCCCGGTGCGATGCAGGATCTGTGCTGCATATCCCGCGTCGCGCAGAACCGTCGAGGCGGCCTGGTCCACTTCCCAGCCGCGGACCTCCTGCCCGGTTTCCGCCCGGCTCTTCACCAACGCCACGGCGGCATCACGAGCCGCGGCCGCTGCCGCAAACGCCTTCGCCTCTCGGCTCGGTATCTGCGCCCCGGTATAACCGACCCAGGTGATATCGGCATAGACCGACCCCTGACGGTCGAGTTTGCCCCACAGGTCGAGCAGCACCAGCTCATCGCGCCGGACGGCGCGGCTGCGCTCGGCCGTTGGCAGGTAGTGGGGATTGCCGGCATTCTGCTGGGCCGAGACGTTCGGGTCGGAGTCGGTGACCAGGCCTTCATCGCGAAACCATCTGGCCATCGCCTGCTGGATGTCGTACTCGGTCGTCGGCTCGCCCGAGCGCAGCCGGCGGGCAATCTCGTCGAAGGCGCGGTCCTTGATGCGGTAAAGGGCGTCGGATGCCTCGAGATGCGACGCAATCTGCGCATCGTTCCAGATGGCCGAGAAGCGCTGCACCAGATCGCCGGACGATACCACCTCCGCACCTGCCTCGCGGACGAGTTCGATGGTGCCGGCATCGACGCGGGAGATGTAGGGAATGGCGCAGCCCGGTGAGTATTCCATCGCCACCCGCTGCATGCCGCTCAGCAGCGACTTCAGACCCGAGCGCAGTTCCTCGCGCCCCGCGTATCTGAAGGTCGCGCCCGGGAGGTGCGAGAGCGAGTGCGGTTCGATGGCATGGACCAGCGCGCGCGGTTCGCCCTGCGCCGGAATGAGGTAATACCAGCGGCGCGTGGCCAGGTGTCCGCCTTGCCGCAGCACGCCGGTGATGTCGGCGGCGATCGGATTGATGCCGCGGAAATCGTAGAGCAGCCAACCGTCGAGACCGTCAGCCGCGAGGGCGGCACGGATGGCGGGCAGATCCAAGGAGTCGGAACCGGCGCTCATAGGGCATCAGTATAGACGTGGTTTTCGCGCGCATGGCCGTCCGTCGCGCATCAGCCGGCGTCAAAATGACCGGGTGCCGCCGGTCGGCCATGCCCGGCGATCGCCCCCGTGGGCGTCCGGGACGAATCGCTATAATCCGGGTCGAGGTCAGGGATGCTTAAGAACGCACGCGTCAGGATTGCCGCAGCCATCGTGCTGCTCGCCGGTGCCGGGCTCATGGCGGCCCAGGGACAGCCGTCGTCGCAGGAGCAGCCGTCCGCGCCCGCGCCCACCTTCAAGGCGGTCGTCGAATACGTCGAGGTCGACGCGGTCGTCACCGACCAGCAGGGGAATTTCGTCCGCAACCTGAAGAAGGAAGACTTCCAGGTGTCGGAGGACGGCAAGCCCCAGTCGATTTCCACCTTCTCGGTGGTCGACATTCCCATCGAGCGCGCCGAGCGGCCGCTGTTCTCGGCCCGGCCGATCGAACCGGACGTGCAGTCGAACGAGCGCCCGTTCGATGGCCGCGTCTACGTGATGATTCTGGACGACCTGCACGTCGACGCCCTGCGCTCGCAGCAGGTGCGGCGCTCGGCTCGCCAGTTCATCGAGCGCAACCTCGGCGCCAACGACCTGATGGCGGTCGTCTACACCGGTGGGCGTTCGGCGGATGCGCAGGAATTCACCAGCAACAAGCGTTTGCTGCTGAACGCCGTCGACAAGTTCCTGGGCCGCAAGCTGCAGTCGGTGACGCTGTCGAGGAACGACCAGTACTTCCGTCAGCAACTCGGACCCGACGCGGGCGGGCGGGTCGACGACCCGGACGACATGGAGCGTGGGCGCAACGCGACGTCGATGCTCTCGACCCTTCGCCAGGTGGCCGAGTGGTTCGGCGGCGTCCGCGGCCGCCGCAAGACGATGCTGCTGTTCAGTGAGGGGATCGATTACGACCTCTCGGACATCATCCGCACCTACGATGCACCGCCGAGCCACGCCAGCTCGATCATCATGGACATCCGCGAGACAATCGCGATGACCGCGCGCTCGAACGTCAGCATCTATGCCATCGACCCTCGCGGACTGACCACGCAGGGCGACGAGTCGATTAGCGTCGGCAGCTTCGCGGATCAGAACGATGCCACCGGCGGAGCCGGCATCGGGGTCGGCTCGCTCAACAACGAACTGCGCCTGTCGCAGGACAGCCTACGCCAGCTGTCGGAGGACAGCGGCGGCATCGCCTCTGTCAACCGCAACGATCCCACCGCCGTCTTCGACCGCATCGTGCGCGACAACAGCTCGTATTACGTGCTCGCCTACTACCCGCCGACCACGAAAGCCGACGGCAAGTTCCACAAGATCGAGGTGAAGGTCAATCGGCCGGGTCTTGCCGTGCGCTCGCGCCGCGGCTACGCCACGCCGAAGGGCAAGCCGCAGCCGAAGAACACGAAGGCCGGCGGGATGCCGCCGGAGATGCTCGAGGCGATGAACAGCCCG
>JAYTXA010000047.1:0-33827 GCA_043743165.1 Acidobacteriota bacterium | reverse complement strand
CGGCCTGGGCGATGTCATCCATCATGGATTCCTCGGACTATAGCACGGCGATCAGGCGATCGCCCGGCAGACTGCGTCCGCGAATTCGAAGGTGGAGGTGGTGCCGCCAAGGTCGCGCGTGCGCGACGCACCGGAGGCGAGCACGCTGTTCAACGCCGCGACGATTCGATCGGCCGCGGCGTCCTCGTTGATGTGTCGCAGCATGAGCACGGCCGACAGCAGCAGCGCCGTGGGGTTCGCGAAGTTCTTGCCGGCGATATCGGGCGCGCTGCCGTGCACGGCTTCGAACACGCCGATCTCGGTGCCGAGGTTTGCCGCGCCGACGACGCCGAGGCCGCCGACCAGGCCGGCGCACAGGTCCGACACGATGTCGCCGTACAGGTTCGGCATCACCAGCACGTCGAACTGCTCGGGCTTCATCACCAGCATCATGCAGGCGGCATCGACGATCTTCTCGTCGTAGATGATTTCCGGATACTCGCGCGCGACGGCACGCACGCTGCCGATGAACAGGCCATCACTCAACTTCATGATGTTGGCCTTGTGGATCGACGTCACCTTCTTGCGGCCATGCTTGCGTGCGTACTCGAAGGCGAAGCGGCCGATGCGGGTCGAGGCCTTCTCGGTGATGATCTTCAGGCTCTCCACTACGCCCGGCACGATCTCGTGCTCGAGACCGGCATAGAGGTCTTCGGTGTTCTCGCGCACGATGACCAGGTCGATGCCGGTGTAGCGGCTCTCGACGCCCGGCATGTTCCAGACCGGACGCAGATTGGCGAACAGGTCGAGCGCCTTGCGCAGGCCGACGTTGACGCTGGTGAAGCCGGTGCCGATCGGTGTGGTGACGGGTCCCTTCAACGCCACCTTGTTGCGGCGGACCGAATCGAGCAGTTCGATCGGCAGCGGCACGCCACCGCGATCCACGGCGAGCACGCCCGCGTCGTGGCGCTCCCAGTTGATGGCGACGCCGGAGGCGGCGAGAATGCGAACGACAGCTTCCGTGACTTCTGGGCCGATGCCGTCGCCGGGGATCAGGGTGATCGTGTGCGTCATGCGCGCTGGTACTCGAATGAGGGCGGCCGCGCCGTCCGCACCATGTGTGGGAAGCGGTCGGGGTCCGACTGCAGGCGTCCGGTCATTATAATTTGCCGGTGAATCCTGCCGCGATCGAATGGGCCCGGGATCGTGTCCTGACCGGAAATCTGGAGGCGCAGCCTCCGGACGCGGTCTCCTTCCTCTTGCGCCTCTATGTCGCGGGCGACGGCCTGGTCCGCGACGGCGTCGAGCAGGGGCTGACCAGGGCGCTGTTGCTCGCCGGACCCGCCTCAGAGCCGTGCAGCCGCATGCAATGGCTCCGGTTGCTGGCCGACGCAGCCACGCTGTCCGACGACGAGCGGCTGCGTTCGGCGGTCAGTCGAAACCTTCCGGACGCCGTCGATGCGCTGGAATCGCTCGTCCGCCGCAGCTACGAGCCGGGCGACGGCCTGGTCGGCCTGAGCGCCGCCGCACACCTCCACTATGCGTCGGCCCTGCTGGCGGCGTTCGACCTCTCCGGCCGACTTCCGTACGCCATGCTCGCCGAGGAACTGCTCCGGCACGCCCGCCGCCACTGGTTCCACGAGGAGTCGGGGGCGTTCGACGTCGATTTCGGCGCCAATTGCGTGGCGCTGCGGGTGCTCTGCCGCGTCGCCGCCCTCCACGCCGACTCCGATTATCTGGCGGCAGCCGTCATTGCTCCGGGAAGCGACGACGAAGGGGACGCGCGGGTGCTGACGACGGTCGTCGAGGCACGCTCGGGTGAACACCCTGATGAGGCGGGTCGCTTCGGCGCCGCCCTCCTCGACTGGTTCGCGTTAACGGGGCTTCTGCACTAGAATTTCAACGCTCTTCTGCCGTTCTTCACCTGCACTCTGAATTCTGCGTTTTGACTTCTGACTTCTGACTTCCCGAAATGACCCACATGGATCGTTCCGTTCTCGTTCCCGCTCTCACCAACATTGCCACCCAGCTTCGCATCGACTCGGTGATGGCGACGTCGGCGTCCGGCACCGGCCACCCGACCAGCTGCGCGTCGGCAGCCGAGTTGATTGCGGCCCTGTTTTTTGCGGAACTCCGGTTCGACCCGAAAGACCCGCAGAACGCCGGCGCCGATCGCTTCGTCCTGTCGAAGGGGCATGCGGCACCAATTCTCTACGCGGCCTGGGCCGAAGCCGGCCTGTTCGATCGCTCCGAGCTGCTGAAGGTGCGCGACCTGCACTCGGATCTCGAAGGGCACCCGACACCGCGCCTGTCGTTCGTCGATGTCGCCACCGGGTCGCTTGGCCAGGGCATCTGCGCTGCCATCGGCAGCGCGCTGAACGCCCGCCGCATCGGTTCCGACTACCGCACCTACTGCCTGATTGGCGATGGTGAATCGGCTGAAGGCTCGGTCTGGGAAGCGGCGGAAATGGGCGCGCAGGACGGACTCGACAACCTCTGCGTCATCACCGACGTGAACGGTCTTGGCCAGAGCCGGCCCACCATGTGGCAGCACGACCTCGAGCAGTTCGCACGCCGCTGGCGCGCGTTCGGCTGGCACACGATCACCATCAACGGCCACGATCTGAACCAGGTGCTCGACGCCCTCGCCGCGGCGCGCGCCACCAAGGGCCAGCCGACGATGATCGTGGCGGGCACGGTGAAGGGCAAGGGCATCTCGTTCACCGAGGGGAAAGAGGGCTGGCACGGCAAGGCGTTCAAGAAAGGCGAGGAACTGGACAGGGTGCTCGCCGAGCTGAACGGCCAGTTCGTGCCGCAGCCGGACGGCCTCGACCTCGCGGCGCTGATCGTGAAGCCGGTGCGTCCCGCCGCCCCGGCGGCGCCGACACCGCTCGCGCCCCCCGCGTACTCGCTCGGTGAGGAGATCGCCACCCGCGAAGCCTACGGCATCGCCCTCGCCAAGATCGGCGCATCCGACTCGCGCATCGTCGCGCTCGACGCCGACGTGAAGAACTCCACGTTCAGCGACAAGTTCGAGAAGGCGTTCCCGGAGCGCTTCTACCAGAACTTCATCGCCGAACAGGTGATGGTCGGCTCGGCGATGGGGCTCGCGGCGCGCGGCGCCATCCCGTTCCCGTCCACGTTCGCGGCGTTCCTCACGCGTGCGGCCGACTTCGTCCGCATGGCCGCCATCAGCGGCACCAACATCAAGCTCGCCGGTTCGCATGCGGGCGTGTCGATTGGTGAAGACGGGCCGTCGCAGATGGCACTCGAGGACCTGGGCATGTTCCGCTCGCAGCCGAATTTCGCCGTGCTCTACCCCTCTGAAGCGGTCAGCACCGAGAAGCTCGTGGCGGCGATGGCTGCCCATCACGGCCCCGCCTACATGCGCACGAGCCGTCCGAAGACGCCGGTGATCTACGGTCCGGACGAAGTGTTCGAGATCGGCGGCCTGAAGGTCGTGCGACAGTCCGATGCCGATGTGGTGACGGTGGTGGGCGCGGGTGTCACGCTGTTCGAGGCGCTCAAGGCCTACGATCGGCTGAAGGCCGAGGGCATTGCCATTCGCGTCATCGACCTCTACTCGCTGGCGCCGGTCGATGCACAGGCGCTGGTTGCGGCCGGATCGGCGACCAGGAACCAGATAATCACGGTGGAAGACCACTACGCGGCGGGCGGCATCGGCGACGCGGTGTCCGAGGCCGTGAGTGAAGCGGGGATCAGGGTGCGCCGCATTGCGGTGCGCGAGATCCCGCGCAGCGGCAAGCCCGAGGAGTTGCTGGAGCGCTACGGCATCTCGGCCAGCCACATCTACGCGAGCGTCAAGACGCTCGCGTAGTCATTGGTCATTGGTCGGTTGGTCGTTGGTCATGTGAAGTGACCAACGACCACGACCGACTCACGATACACGACCGACCGACTAACGACCATCCCGCCCGCGCCGCTCCTGCCGGTTCTCCTGCGCCTTCCCGCGGCGCGCTTTCATCTCCGCCTCCTGCGTCTTCAGCTTCTCCTGCTGTTCTGGCGTCAGGATCTGGTAGACCTCGCCGAAGACGCGCGCCTGCGCTACGGCGAGGTCGGCATCGACCGCGGCCACGTCGGCGGCGCGTGCGCGGATGGCCCCTTCGTCGAAGGTCGAGGCGATCGCCTCCTGCAGGGCGTCGTGGACCGTCATCGCGCGGTCACCGAGCGCGCGCTGCTCGTCTCGGTGCGAGTCCCTGATCTGGCGCACGCGGTCGCGCTGATCGCTCGTGAGGCCGAGCCGCTCGAACATCATCGGACCGAACCCGCCCGGTCCACCCGGCCCGCCGCGTCGTCCGCCGGGGCCGCCAGGCCCGCCAGGCCCGCCTGGCCGATCCGGACCACCGGGGCCGCCGGCATCGCCGCCGCGGCCGAAGCCGCCACCCGGCCCGCCGAAGCCGCGCCCCTGCGCGCTAAGATTCTGGTAGCTCACGCCCGCGACAAGCACGGCGATGGCCGCGGCGCCGAGGCCGAGTCCGATGTTCTTGAACGTCTTCGTCATCACTGTTCTCCCGGAAGCGGCTGTGGCGATGTGGCCGCGTGTTCTGTCTTGATTGGACGGCCGTCCCGTGACGAGGAGATGGTGGATGTGTGAAACAACGATGACACGGGGAACACGATGAGCCAGGAAGCGGTGCGAGTGCTGGTGGTCGAGGACGAGCCGAACATTCGCGAGCTCGTCTGTCTGCATCTGCGCCACGAAGGCTACACGTGCGAGCTGGCCGCGGACGGCCAGACGGGACTCGCCAAGGCGCAAGCCGACGTGTACGACCTGCTGGTGCTCGACCTGATGCTCCCCGGACTCGATGGTTTGTCGCTCTGTCGCGCCGTGCGCAACGGCCGGTTGAACGCGGACGTGCCGATCCTGATGCTGACCGCGAAGCGCGAAGAGGCCGACAAGGTGGTGGGGCTCGAGAGCGGCGCCGACGACTACCTCACGAAGCCGTTCGGGGTGCGCGAACTGGTGGCGCGCGCGCGGGCGCTGCTCAGGCGTCCTCGCCACGGCACCTCGCCGGCGGCCGCTGCGGCAGGTGCCACCGAGGCGGTGCTGACCATTCGCGGCATCGAGATCGACGTGCCGCGCCGCAAGGTACGGGTCGATAGCCGCGACGTCGAACTGACCGACCAGGAGTTCCGCCTGTTACACCTGCTCGCTACCCATCCGGGCATCGTCTTCAGCCGTGAAGCGCTGCTGTCGAAGATCTGGCGCGGCGACACCTACGTGACCGTGCGCAGCGTCGACACGCTGGTGAAGCGGCTGCGGCGTCGCGTCGAAGCCGACCCGGCCAACCCCGCGTTCATCCAGACCGTGTGGGGCGTCGGCTACAAGTTCGCCGACGCCTGAAGTGTAGCTGTCGACCTTCAGGTCGACTTGCGTCGTGGAATTCGTGGACCTGAAGGTCCGCAGCTACGCCTGAGGCGCGCAGACGTCAGAACCGCACGCGGACGCCGCCGACCGCCGTGCGCGGCGCACCAGGCGCGAAGAACGTGCTCTGCTGCACTGGGAACTCGCCGTTGATGGCCGGGAACGGCCGCGCGATAAACGTGCCGTCTGGCGTGATGCCGGTTGGCCCGAGCTGCGCCGCGCTGTAGTAGGTGCGGTCGAGCGCGTTGTTCACCCGCGCGAAGAGCTCGAGCTTCGAGCCGGCTTTGTAGCGCACGCCCATATCGACGACGGTGTAGGCGGGCGACCCGCCGGGTCCGAGGTAGTAGACGCCGTCGGGCTCGTGCCCGCCGTTCTCGTTGCCGCGCGCGGTCGAGCCCGAGATGCTGTCGACATCGAGGTCGACAGACAGCGCGCGTGTCGCCTGCCACTCGCCGAACAGCTTCAGCGTGTGGCGCGGCGCAAGCGGAATCCGGTGGCCGGCGATGACGTAGATATAGCTCTCGACGCCGGGCGTGCCGCCCTCTTCGTTCTCCTCATTCGAGCTGTTGCCCGAGCCGTTCAGGCGCTCCGCGCTCTGGAACGTGGCATCGAGGAAGTTGTAGCCAGCACCGACCGTGAATGTGCCCGCCGTGCCGCTGACCCCCAGTTCCACGCCCTGCCGTCTCGTTGTCCCGACGTTCTTGAAGTAGCCGAAGCCGGTGTCCGTGGCCGCCACGAACATAATGTCGTCGTTGTTCTGCGCCCGGTAGACGCCGGCGTTCCACTGAAAAGCCCGGCGCCTGGCACTGCGCACGCCGGCTTCCAGCGTGCGAGTGACCACCTGCTTCAGCGGCGGGTCGCCGGCCATGGCATTCGGCAGCTTGCACGGCTGCTCGGGGTTTGCGCAGCCGAGTTCGACCGACGTCGCCGCGCGGCTGCCTTCGCCGTAGCCGGCGTAGAAGTTGACGGCGGGAGACGGGTTGAAGGTGAGGCCGACCGCCGGGTTGAGCCGTGCAAAGCGGTGATCGCCGCTCAGCGACGCGTCGCCATCAGGCCGGAGGTTGTCGGTGTTGTCCAGACCCGTGCGGTTGTAGCGGCCCGACGCGGTGAGGTGCCAGTCGCCACCGAGCGTCAGGGTGTCGGCGGCAAAGAGACTCCACGTATGCTGCGTGCCGTCGAGGTCGACCCTCGTGTCGAACGGTTCGCCACCAACAGTGCCACCGGTCTCGCCGTCGGCAAACGCGCCCGTGCCGACGATGCTGCGGTCGGCTGCGAGGTAGCCCAGTTCCGTCTGCTGGGCGAAGTTGAGGCTGCTGGCGTCGAGCGCGCCGCCGAGCGTGAGCTGGTGCTTCACGCGTCCCTGCGACAGCCGCCACATCGCCTGGCCCGACAGGCCCGCGTTGTGCTGGCGCGCCTCGGTGGTGTTCAGCAGGCCGTTGCACGTCTCGCCCGGCTCGTCGTTCAACAGCACGTTGCCCAGGCAGCGCCAGAACGGAAACGGGGTGTTGGCCGACGTCGCCCCACTGGCCGGCACGTTCGCGTAGCCGGCCGCGAGCAACGCCGCGCGCTCGGCCGCGCCGGGCTGGTAGAGCGCCTGCTCGAGTGACGCTTCGTTCAGATCGCCGTTCAGCGAGTTCGAGTGGATGTAGCGGTAGTAGACGTTGCCCGAGAACGCGAGCCGCTCCGAAGGCGTGCGGCGCAGCGTGAGGTTCAGTAGCGTCGAGCGGTTGTCGGTGATGTCGGGCCGGGTATAGACGCTGCGGTAGTCGCGCTCGAGCAGTCGCAGTTCCTGCAGCCCGTTGCCGTGCAGCGAGTTGTCTGCCTGCGCGGCGGTCAGTGTGACGCCCGTGCGTCCGGCTTGCCATCCGAGCTTGCCGAACAACTGTCGTACGTCGGACGGCGAGTCGTCGCGCCAACCGTCTTCCGCGAACAGGTTGCCGGCGACGTACCAGTTCCACGTGCCGCTCGCACGCGCACCGCCGTGTTCGAATTCGACCGCACGCCGCAGGTGACTGCCGAACAGCCCCTGCACGGTGGTGCCCCGGTTCGCCTGGCCATCCTTCGTGTGCAGGACGAGGGCGCCGCCGAGCGTATTGAGGCCGAAGAGCGGATTCGAGCCGGGCATCAGCGTCGACGACCCAACGGCGACGCGTGGAATCAGGTCCCAGCTCACGACCTCGCCGAACGGCTGGTTCATGCGTACGCCGTCCAGGTATACGCTCAGTCCCTGCGGCGTGCCGAGCAGCGGTGAGGCCGTGTAGCCGCGGTAGTTGACGTCGGCCTGAAACGGGTTGCCCTGAATCTCGTTCACGTGCACCGCCGTTGCGCGGCGTTTCAGGAAGTCGGACATGTCGAGTGCGCCGCTGGCATCGACATCCGCCGATGTCGAGGACTGCACCGGCGCGGCAATCTGATCGGCAGGCATCTCGACGCCAGGCAGCGGAGTTGCGGCAACCACGTCCACTTGCTCCTCGAACGCCGGCGGCGCCGGTCGTTGCGCCGGCTGGGCGGACAGGGCTGGCGACAGGCAGCCGATCGCGAGAATCAATCCGGTCAGGCCAGGGCGCTTCGACACACGAACCAACGCTGTGCTCCTCGTCGACGCTATTGTGAACCGATCGGCTCAACAGTACGGAATTTAACTGCTCCTGCTGTGCTGTCAAATCATGACAGCGGCCGATACACTGGTTGTGCGGTTCCGCAGCGACCACGCGGGATTCCCACTTCATCCGAAACCAGCGACCGCCGTCCCACAGCCTCGTCACGTTCGACCGCTGTCGATTCACGACGCACGGCCCGACCGGACGTTCAGGAGCATCCCGTGGTGTCTCGTCAGTGGTTCCGTTCACGCGCAACGTGGATTGCGGCCGCCGCCCTTTTCCTCGTCGTCATCACCGTGTTGGTTGTCTGGCGTCGTGCAGCCGTCGAGCCGCAACCGCTCGTGTTCTCCGATCTGCTCGGTGAGGTTGACCGCGGCCGTGTCGCCGAACTGGTGATCGCCGGCGATCGGATCGACGCGAAGACCTCCGATGGCCGCTGGTTCCGCACGACGCCGCCGGTCAACTACGTCTCCGCCAATCCGACCTTCCTTCCCGATCTGGCGCGCCGCGGCGTCCGCATCGACGTCCAGGGCTTGCCGTCCGATGCGGCCTACAACTACGGCGTGCTGGCGCTCGGCGTGCTGTTCATCGCCGTGATTGGGTTGACGCTGTACCGCGTCACCTCCGGGCGCATCCCGGCCCTCGACGGCAAGTCGCGAGAGGCCGATCCCGAGGCGTCGCCTATTACCTTCGACGATGTGGCGGGGGTGGACGAGGCGAAGGAGGAAGTGAAGGAGATCGTCGACTTCCTCAGGGAACCCGGCCGGTTCTCGGCCATCGGCGGGCGTATTCCGAAAGGCGTGCTGCTCGTCGGCCCGCCCGGCACCGGCAAGACGCTGCTGGCGCGCTCGATCGCCGGCGAAGCGAAGGTGCCGTTCCTCTTCACCAGTGGCTCCGACTTCGTCGAGATGTATGCCGGCGTCGGTGCGTCACGCATCCGCCGCTTGTTCAAGGACGCCAGGCGCCATCCCTCCTGCATCATCTTCATCGATGAACTCGATGCCGTCGGCCGCAGTCGTGGCAGCAATTCCCTGAGCCACGAGGAGCGCGAGCAGACGCTGAACCAGCTCCTGGTGGAGATGGACGGTTTCGGGCAGCACCCCGGCATCGTGGTCGTGGCAGCCACTAACCGGCCGGACATCCTCGACCCGGCACTGCTGCGTCCGGGCCGCTTCGACCGGCAGGTGACCGTCGGCTCACCCGATGTGAAGGGTCGCGAACAGATCCTGCGCATCCACGCGAGGAAGGTGGCGTTGGCCGTTGACGTCGACCTGCGCCAGATTGCGCGCGGCACGCCCGGCTTCTCAGGCGCCGAACTCGCCAACCTGGTGAACGAAGCGGCGCTCTTCGCGGTGCGCAGCGGACGTTCGACGATTACCGACGGCGATCTCGACCAGGCGCGCGACAAGGTGCTGATGGGGGTGGAGCGGCGCTCGCTGCAGATGACCGAGCACGAACGCATCACCTGCGCCTATCACGAGTCGGGACACGCGGTGGTGGCGGCGCTGCTGCCAGCCGCGGATCCGCTGCACAAGGTGACCATCATCCCCAGAGGCCGTGCGCTGGGGGTGACGATGCAACTGCCGGAAGGGGACCGGCACACGCACACGCGCGAGTTCCTCGAGGCGCAGATTGCCATCCTGATGGGCGGCCGCGTCGCCGAAGAGCTCTTCCTGCGCCAGATGACCAGCGGCGCCGGCAACGACATCGAGCGCGCCACTGATATTGCGCGTCGCATGGTGTGCGAGTTCGGCATGTCTGCGGCGCTCGGCCCGCTTGCCTACCGCACCCCCGGCAATCCCTGGGAGACCGATCGCGGCGTCGGCATCAGCGAAGCCACTGCCCAGCGCGTGGATGAGGAAGTGCGCGAGGTGGTGATGCGCGGCTACGAAACGGCGAGACAGCTCGTCGCCAGGAACCGCAGCTCCGTTCGTGCGATGGCCGAGGAACTGCTCGTCGTCGAATCGCTCGATGCGGACGCCGTCAAGGCCATCATGACCGCCACCGCAGCCTGACAGGGAGGCTGGACACCTCATGGTTGTTCGGCCTTGCCGCCCGTGACAGAATCTGCGCGCACTGAACCACCGCCGGTCTCGACGACCGGTTTCCAGGAGATGCGCAGATGCCCCGACGATTGTTCACCGCCGTCCTCGCCACCGGACTGTTCGCCGCCAACCTGGCCACGGTCTCGGCGCAGCCCTCGCCCACGGCCGAGTGGGCCGCGCATGCGCAGAACCAGTACCAGGTGCTGCCCAATGTCACCTACCTGACGGCCAACGGCTTCGAGGCGAAACTGGATGTCTATCGTCGTCGAGACGTGCAGACACCGCAGCCGACGCTGGTCTTCTACCACGGGGGCGGCTGGATCGGCGGCACGAAGGAAAGCTCCTTCATGTCGGTGATGCCGTGGCTGGAGATGGGCTGGAACGTCGTCAACGTCGAGTACCGGATGGCGCGCGTCTCGCTCGCGCCAGCAGCGGTGGAAGATGCGCAGTGCGCGCTGAAGTTCGTGGTGAGTCGGGCCAGGGACTACAACGTCGATCCAGCCCGCATCGTCGTCAGCGGCGAGTCCGCGGGTGGACACCTGGCGCTCACGACCGGCATGATTCCCGCTTCGGCCGGATTTACCAGCCTCTGCGCTGCCGGCGGGTTCACCGGTAACGACACCTCGGTGCCCAAAGTGGCCGCCATCATCAACTGGTACGGCATCACTGATGTGAATGACATGCTGGCCGGCCCCAATGCCCGGGCGTACGCCGTGCAGTGGGTTGGTTCGCTCCCGAACCGCGACGCCGTCGCAAAGAGCGTCTCGCCCCTCACCTACGTGCGCGGCGACCTGCCGCCGATTCTCAGCATCCAGGGCGACGCCGACCCTATCGTGCCGTTCTCACAGAACGTGCGGCTGAACGACGCGCTCAAGAAGGCCGGAGCGACATCTGAACTGTTTCCAATTCCCGGCGGCGGCCATGGAAACTTCAAGGCGGACGAGCGGTCGAAGGCCTACGCGAAGATCCGGGAGTTCCTGAAGGCGAACGGACTGTAACGCGGTTGTCGATGCTGTGTGGCGTAGCCGCGACACCAATGTGCAAGATGCGCTAGCGGCCTGCGTCGCCCTCTGGCTGCAGCGCCTGCGCGCGCAGCGCGAGTCCGGTGGCGACAGACGTCAGTTCGTGGCCGCCGGTGATCTGCGACGCAGGGAAGAGCCGCGCGAAGATGGCGCGCACTGACGGCACGAACGACGAGCCGCCGGTGAGGAACACGGTGTCGATCGTGGCCGGCGCCACGCCGCTTCGCTGCAGGAGCTGCTGCAGGCAGCGCTCGAGCGCGTGCAGGTCGAGCCGCAGCCAGTGCTCGAACTGCTCGCGCGTCGCATGCCACTGAATCTCGAGCCCTTCGAGGTCGAACCGCAGCTCGGCTTCGAGCGCCGACGACAGCGTCACCTTCGTCGTGTTCACCCGTTCGTGCAGCTCGTAGCCCAGATCCTCTTCGATCAGGTGCAGCAGCGCGGCGATCGCGCGCTTCGCGGAGGATGTCTTCTGGATGCGCCGCATCATCTCCAGCGTCTCGCCGGTCTTCAGGAACGACAGGTGGTGCCAGCGTTCCAGCTTCGAGTAGACCCACTCGGGCATCGGCAGCACCTTGGCTGGCGGTGACAGGTAGTCGGAGCCTCGGCCCAGCTGCGGCGTCACGGCATGCTTCACGATGGCTCGATCGAACGCGTCGCCCGCGATGGCGATGCCGTCGTTGCCGAGGATGCGCACGCCCGCCCCGACGATGCCCGACGGCGGTTCGAGCGCCAGGATGGAGAAGTCGCTGGTGCCGCCACCGAAGTCGCCGATGAGCACGGTGGCCGGCTTCGTCAGCCGCTGCTGGTAGGCGTAGGCAGCCGCGACCGGCTCGAACTCGAACACCGGCGCGGCGATGCCGGCCAACGCGAGCGCCTCGCGCATGCGCGTGACGGCCAGCGCGTCGTGGTCGGCGTTGCGGGCCACGGTGAAGTGCACCGGACGGCCGATGACCACCCGTGACGGCAGCGAACCAAGGTCGGCTTCAGCCGCGCGCAGCAGGCGCTGGACGATGAGCGCGATGAGCTGCTGCAGGGTGCGGTGCCGCCCGCCGATATTCGTGCCGGTGAAGCTCGCGTCGCCGAGGTAGGCCTTCAGCGACTGGAGGAATCGCCCCTTGTGCTGCGCGTGCCTGTACTGGTGCACGGCCTGCGGGCCGGCAAATACCGACTCCGCGCCGCGCGCCGGCTTCGGATCGAAGTAGAGGATGGAGCGGAACGTGTCGGACGAGCCGCCGGGCGCCTCGAACCGCGCCAGACGTGGAACACCTGCGTCGTCGATGAGTGCAACCGCGCTGTTGGTGGTGCCGAAGTCGATGCCAAGTGCCTGAGCCAAGCGTCCATTGTACCGGGCCGCGTATACTACGCGCCCTAGAGGAGCTGCCATGACACTTGCGCCGCGCGTGTTCCGCCTCGTCCTGATCGTGCTGTCCCTCGTCGCTGCCTCCTCACGCGCGCACGCGGAGGTGACGCGAGTGGAGATCCGGTCCACCACTGACGCCCTTGGCGGCCGAGCGTTCGGCAGCACCGGACCCTACGAGCTGCTGAAGGGCACCATCTTCTTCGCGGTCGATCCGGCGAACCCGCACAACCGCGTGATTGCCGATCTCGACAAGGCGCCGAAGAATGGCCAGGGGCGGGTGGAGTTCTCCTCGGACCTGTTCATCATCCGGCCGAAGGACCCGTCGAAGGGCAACGGCGTCCTCTTCTTCGACGTCGTCAATCGCGGCAACAAGAGCCTGCTGAGCGTCTTCAGCCGTGGCACCCGCGCCACCGACTTCACCACCGAGCGCGAGTTCGGCGACGCCTGGTTGCTGCGGCAGGGCTACACGCTGGTCTTCGTCGGCTGGCAGTTCGACATCGCGGCGGGACAGACGCTGGTGGGATTCACCGCGCCGATCGCCACCGAGAACGGCGCGCCCATCAAGGGCTGGGTGCGGATGCCGTTCATTCCCGACGCACCGGTGGCGTCGTTCGCGTATGGCGGCGGCTACAACACGGCGAACTACCTGCCGGTGAACGCGCAGGACCGCAGCTATCGTCTGACCATACGTGAAGGAATCTTCGCGGCGTCGCGTCTCATTCCCCGCGACGACTGGCAGTTCGCGCGGGTGGCCAACGGCGCGACCGTAGCGGACCCCGCGTCCATTGCGGTGAAGGGCGGATTCAAGCCGGGCTTCACCTATGAGCTTGCCTACGAGACGCAGAACTCGCCTGTCGCCGGGCTCGGCATGGCGGCCATCCGCGATGCCGCGTCGGCGTTCCGCTATGGCAGAAGCCAGCCCGCGAGCGGCACGCTGGCCTACCTCTACGGCGCATCGCAGACCGGGCGCCTGATCCGCCAGATGATCCACGAAGGGTTCACGCTCGACGAGGCCGGCCGCAAGGTGTTCGATGCGGCGTTCATCCAGACCGGCGCGGTCGGCGTCGGCAGTTTCAACGAGCGCTTCGCGCAACCGAATGAACTGGGCCCGTTCACACAGACGAAGTTCCCCTTCCTCTACAGGACGACGGTCGATCCGGTGACGGGGCGGGAGGACGGACTCGGTGCACGCATCCCGGCCGGCATGGAGCCCAAGCTCTTCCTCGTCGACTCGTCGTCGGAATATTGGGACCGCGGGCGCGTTGCCGCCATGCGTCACACTGCCATGGACGGCTCATCCGATCTGAACGATGCGGTGAATGTGCGTCAGTACCAGCTGGCTGGAACGAAGCATGGTGCCGGTGCATTCCCGGCTGCCGACAACGGCGGGCAGTTCGGTGAGAACACGAACGACTATCGCTGGGCGCAGCGCGGGTTGATGGCCGCGCTCGACGCATGGGCCCGCCAGGGCGTGGAGCCGCCACCGAGCACGCACCCGAACCTGAAGGACGGGACGCTGGTGGCGCATCGCGATTTCCGCTTTCCGGCGGTGCCCGGTGTGACGCAGCCGACATTCGTGCCGGGCGGCTACCGCGCCGACGTGCCGGCGCCGTATGCCGCGCTGCCGTTCCTGCTGCCGAAGGTGGATGCCGACGGCAGCGAGGTGGCCGGCATCAGGCTGCCGATCGTGTCGGTGCCGCTCGGCACGCTCACGGGCTGGAACTTCCGCAGCGCGAAGATTGGCGCTCCGACCACGCTCATCGCCATGGCGGGGTCGTTCATGCCGTTTGCGAAGACGAAGGCGGAGCGAGAGCGGACGAAGGATCCGCGTCCGTCGATCGCCGAGCGCTACAGTGGTCGCGCCGACTACGTGGCCCGCGTGCAGCGTGCGGCGACGGCACTCGCGGAGCAGCGATTCATCCTGCGCGAGGATGTCCAGCCGATCACCGACGAACTGGGCGCGCAGTGGGACGCGCTCGTGAAATAGATCAGGCGCGCGTAGTGTCCGGCTTCAGCCGGACCACGTCGATCTGACGAAGCCCGGGCAGCGGAACACGCGCTGCAGCACGTCGACGGCGCCCGCCCAGAACGCCAGCTTCACCGCCACGCGTCCGGCAATATAGGCCTGCCCAACGGCGAAGGCTGTCCACATGCCGGTGGCGGCTCCAGGCGCCACGAGTGCGTACGCGGCAATCACGAGCGCCAGCGACAGCAGATTCAGCACGTAGACCCCGACGGCCAGCGCCGGGTTCGTGCCGATGAAGCGGGCGCCCGCATTGATCGCCGCCATCACGCTGTGCCGGTCCTCCACCACCAGCCGTACCTTCGCCACATCGAAGAGCAGGTTGACGGCTCCGACGACCAGGAAGAACGCGACGTAGAGCGCGAGCCTGATGAAGAACGCCGTGCGCTCCACTGTCAGGGTGCGCGTCGCACTCTCGAACAGCTCGTCGAACAGCCAGGTGTGAACGCTGCCGAAGAGCGCACCGTAGACCATCGACGACACCAGCCCGAACCGCAGCATGCGCCCCGCGAACGCGCCCGACACCGCGAACAGGCCGCGCCGCGCCCGCGGGGCGTCGATCGCGAGCCGGTGGATGAGGCCGGGTGTGAGGAACCAGACGAGCAGCACAAACAGCGCCCCGGCCACGATCAGCGGCAGTGCCCGTGGCGTCATGTCGGCGAGTGCACTAGTGTTGTCCATCACGGTGGCGAAGCCGATGACGTCGGTGCGCAGCGTCCGCCCAAGTGGCGACGCTGAATCGTGGAACTCCTGCCACCACTCGTAGTTCACCGAGTTGGCTGCCGTGTCGGACGCCAGGCTGTCTCCGAGGTGCGAGCCGACCTCGTCGCGGAGCGCGAGCGCCGGTGGGATGGTGACGGCAATGGTCGCCAGCCACAGCACGACCAGCACTACAGGGCTCCGACGGAGCCGGCGCCAGCCGCCCGCCCACGACGCGAACGCGCTCATGCGAACAGCCCCCAGGTGAGCAGCGCGTCCTGCAGCCACACCATCCACCGCAGCGTCCACTTGCGTGACGCCTCATCGGCGCGCGGCTGCAGCGTGCGCGAGTTGTTCGTGAAGTTCATGTCGAGCAGCAGCGTGCGTGTCGGATCGACCACCGCCGACCTGACGCCGGACGCCTGCCTGTAGCTGAATTCCCTCCACCGCGCCTCGCCGTCCCAATGCTCCGTACGCGCCGCGCCATCGTCGAAGGTGACTTGCACGTCGACGGGGAAGATGCCGTCGCCGAGCCGGCGCACCAGCACGCGCGACACCATCTGCCCCTCGCGTTCAGTGGCATCGAGTTCCTCGACGCTGTAGTCGTAGATGGCAGAGCCGACGTAGGACTGATCGAGGAACCGGGTGAGGTCGCGTCCCGACGACCGGCGAAGGTGCGTCAGCAGCATCTCCGGAGTCGGGTGCGCGAAGGCACCGTCGCGGTACGTGGCCGCCAGTGCCTGTTGCAGCGCCGGCCACCCGAGCCAGCGCTCGAGCGTGTGCAGCCACACCGCCGGCTTGTCGTAGGCGAAGGTGCGCACGGTGTCCTGCCGCTGGCGGAACGTGGGCGTGTCCATGGTGTCCTGTGTGGCCCCTTCGCGGTAGCCCCACAGCCGGTTCGCATCGGCCTCGCGGCTCAGCCGCACGTCCGTGAAACGCCACGGCACGAAGCCGCCGAAGTAGTAGCGATCGAGGTAGATGACCGGGAAGTCCTCGGCCAGAGCGCGTCCGGTGGAAAAGGTGTCGATTCCCTCATCCATCCAGGCGTGCTCGAACTCGTTGCTACCCACCACTCCGTACCAGAACTGATGACCGGCTTCGTGCACCACCACTTCCTCGGGTGTCGAGAAGGTGACGTCGCGGCTGACCAGCCACTGCGTGCCGGCCGTGAACAGGGTGGGATATTCCATGCCGCCCGTGTCGCTCTGGAACGCGGGATCGACGATGGTGAGGTGGCCGTAGGGATAGGCGCCATACCAGCGACCGTAGCGGCGCAGGGTACTGCGGGTGGCGGCGAAGTGGCGATCGGCCTGGCCGAGATGTTCAGGCTGCAGCAGCAGCCGCATGTCCACAGGCGGCAGGCCGGCCTCCTCGAAACGCGCGGTGCGCACCACGAAGTCGGGACTCGTGGTCCAGGCGAAGTCGTGCACATCTTCCTGCACGTAGCGATGGCTCGTCATCCCGTTGCCGTTGTCGGTCACCTGCTGCGCGCGGCCGGTGGCGCCGACGGTCCATCCGGTGGGCACGGTCATCGTGACGTCGTAGACGCCGTAGTCGGAGAAGAACTCGGTCATCGCGTGGAACTGGTGGCAGTTCCACCCCGAGTCCTGGAGCACCCCGAGCTTCGGGAACCACTGCGCGATGAAGTAGTAGTTGCCGATGGTGCCGGTGCGGTCGAAGGTGCGTGGCACGCGCGCGGTCCAGGTCAGGCTCAGGTCCACCGATTCGCCCGGATTCACCGGCGCGTCCAGCGGAATCACCATCACCGTATGGTCGTCGCTGTTCCCGTCGTCGGGCGCCATGTAGCGGATGCGCGACGCGAGTTCCTGCCCGGGGGAACCCATGAGTGCCGCCATGTTCGTGACAGTGCCAATGGTGAACTGGGCGAAGTCGGAACGCGGCCGATCGATGCGGCGCGTCGACTGCGTCTCGCGCATCCACGTCGACTTCGTATCGACCCAGGCGTTCCAGTACAGGTGGAACTGGAGTTCGCTGGTCGGATTCCTGGTGATGTTGCGCCAGACGATCCGCTCGGTCCCGATCAGCGTGTGGGTGCTCGGGTCGAGCACCGCCTCGATGGTGTAGTTCGCGTTGCGCGGAGACAGGGGCGGCGAGGGCTGCGCGAACGACGTGCGGGGAGCGAACGTCGCCCAGAGCAGGGCGCAGGCAAGCAGGAGGTGCCGGACCATGCTCGATGCTACAGCAATCGTCGCTGCCAACCGGCCCCAGTATTCGTCGCTGCCGACCTGAAGGTCGGGCGTACACGCTAGAACAGCGTGACTTCAACCGGCGAGCCTTCGTCCACCGTGTGTTCGCTGGCCGGGATCTCGATATAGCCGTCGGCCTGCGACAGGCTGGTGATGTCGCCCGACCCCTTGAACGCCGGCATGGCCACCGTGCCCTGCAGCTTCACCGTGTAGAACTGATGCCGGTTCGTTGGCGAGACGATGGTGCGGCCGAGCGTCGCCAACACCGTTCGCGGCGCGTGCAGCGGCAGCCGCGCCGTGGCGCGCAGGAACGGCACCAGCAGGATGTAGGCGTTGGAGAGGCACGACGTCGGGTTGCCGGGCATGCCGAAGAACGGTCGGTCGCCGACGCGCGCGAACATCGTCGGCTTGCCCGGGCGCACGGCGATGCCGTGGAAGATCATCTCGCCGCGTTGCGCGACCAGGTCGACCAGCAGATCGCGCTCGCCGACCGAACTGCCACCCGAGAAGATGATGACGTCGGCGCTGGCGCAGGCGTCGAGCGCCTCGTTCAACGCCTCGATCGTGTCGCGCGCCGGTGTGTGCATCTCGGCGACGCCGCCCTGCGCCTCGACGACGGCGGCGAGGGTGAAGCGGTTGACGTCGTAGATCTGACCCGGGCGCAGCGGTGTGCCTGGCTCGATCACCTCGTTGCCGGTCGAGAGGATGGCGACGTGCGGCCGGGCGAACACTTCGATGCGTGAGCAACCGACGGCGGCCACGGCACCAAGGCGGCTCGGGTTCAACAGATCGCCGCGCCGAACCACGAGATCGCCCGGTGTGATGTCGGCGCCCTTGCGCCCGATGTTCTGGCCAGGCCTGGCCTCGGCACAGATGGCGACGTGGTCGTGGTCCACGCGTGCCGTTTCTTCCACCATCACCACCGCATCCGCGCCGTCTGGCAGCGGGGCGCCCGTCGCGATTTCGGCGCAGGCGCCTGGCGCGATGCCCTGTAACGGTGTGGCGCCGGTGTAAATACGCTCCACGATGCGGAGGCGCACCGGGCGTTCGCGAGAGGCGCCGCGTGTGTCCTCAGCCACCACCGCATAGCCGTCCATCGCCGAGCGTGAGAACGGCGGTACGAAGAGTGTCGATGCGAGGTCGGCGGCGGCCACGCGTCCGGCGGCCGCCCCGAGCGGCAGTTCCTCGGTGCGCGCGATCGGGCGCACGCCAGCCCGCAGTCGTTCGCGCGCCTCTTCGATGGAGATGGTGCTGGTGAATGGGCGCATTTGGTCGTTGGTCCGCTATTTCCGTGCCTGCTGCACCATGTGCCCCAGTTCCGGCAGCACGAGCTTCTCCATGGCCAGCCGCACCGCGGCTTCCGAGCCTGGCAAGGCAATGACGATGTGTCCGCGGGCGAGTCCGGCCGTGGCGCGGCTCATCATCGCCGCGGCACCGACCTGGTCGTAACTCAGCATGCGGAACAGTTCGCCGAAGCCGTCGAGCCGCTTTTCGATCAGGGCATCGACCACTTCGTAGGTGGTGTCGCGCGAGGTGATGCCTGTGCCGCCGGTGGTGATCACCGCGTCGACCTCGGCGTTGGCGAGCTGCGCTTCGATGATGGCCCGCACCTGCGGGGCGTCGTCTTTGACCAGCGCGCGGCCGCTCACCACATGTCCGGCGGCTGTCAGCAGATCGGTCACTGCGCGCCCGCCAGTGTCCGTCGCCTCCGTGCGCGTATCGCTGACGGTGACGACGAAACAGCGGACGACCCGCGGCGCATGCTGCTTGTGTTCGATGTCGGGACGCATCACGGGGACATTCTACAGGGGCTGGAAGGGTGGGAAGGGCTGGAGGGGCTGGAAGGGCTGGAGGGGCGGGAAGGGCTCAGACGTAGCCGCGCACCTTCAGGTGCGCCTTGACAAGTACGATAAGCCACACATGTTGTTGAGGGACAGGCTGCTGGCGCGTATGGCGTCGATGGGGGAGGCGCCGGACTACGTGGTGCTGGCGGCCGAGGTGCTCGGCATCCGCAATGCGCCGCCGGTGCTGGCGAAGCGGCTCGTTGATCAGGCGCTGGTGGTGGAGGATCGCCGCGAGGCGTGGCTGGCGACGGGGCAACGGCTGTGCGCCGATGCGCCGGCGGTGCCTGGCGTATACGTGCTGTGCGATGCAGGCGGTCGCACCCTGTACGTCGGGAAGGCGAACAACATCCGCCGCCGGCTGCAGGCTCATTTCGCGGCCCGGCGCTGGCGTCATCTCAAGCCCGAGTTCGCGCGTGCGGCGTCGGTGGCGTGGCAGCAGGTCGGTTCGGAGGTCGAGGCGCTGCTGCTCGAGGCTGAGTGGATCGGCACGCTGACGCCGCTGGCGAACGTGCAGGTGAGTGCGCCAGCGATGGATCGCCGTGCGGTTCCCGCGGCGTTGCTCCGCGACACGCTGCTGGTGCTGCCGTCGGCAACGGACGCGTCGGTGGAACTGCTGGCGGCTCGCGTGGACGGCACACTGTTGCTGCAGCGCGCCGCGCGCGACGGCAGAGGTCTTGCCGCGCGCGCCACCGCCCTGCGCCGGTTCTTCGTTGGCGACGCGATCGACACGCTGACGCAGGACAGCCGCATCATGCACGGCCTGGCGCCGCTGGTGTTTTCGTGGCTGGCCGGCCGCGGGGCGTCGGCGACGCGGCTCGATCCGCACGACGTGCCGTCCACGCGCGAACTCCAGCGCCGGCTGCAACTGCTGTTCGACGACACGCAGCTGTTCTCCGAACGGATCGTCGTCATTCGCTCGACGCCACCAGGTCGCGACCCGCGCCTCTAGACCGCCAACCGTTCATGAGGTCGCGTCGATCGGCTTTCCGTGATTGCGGGGGCGGCGCGTGTTGCGATACACTCACTGGACGTTTGGCGAGGACGTGGCCAAGCGTACACAATCAAGCCCCTACGCGCCCTTAGCTCAGTTGGATAGAGCGTCTGGCTACGAACCAGGAGGTCGCAAGTTCGAGTCTTGCAGGGCGCACCACAACCGCTTCAATCAGAAGTGGTCGTCTCCTCCAAACATCTCGCTGCGCTCACCTGGCCATCCGTACTCTTTGGAGTTCGCGGTCCACCAGCACCTGCCGCCGCTGACTCGCCGAGGGCAGTCGCCTGAACTCCTCCGGCTGAGAACGGCGGTCGATGCTCGCTTCGTATACTTGTCTACATGGCTGCTCATGACTCCGCTGTACTCACCCTCCGCGTGCCCATCGACCTCAGTCGGCGTCTCGCACGCGAAGCCAAGCGCCAGCGTCGCAGCCGCAGCGAGGTCGCGCGCGACCTGCTGACCCAAGTGCTCGATGCCGGCCTGGCGAGCGATCTGGCCGCCGAAGCCCGCCGGCAGTCTCTGCTCGTCCGCCGACGTCGCTCTGAGCGCGACACCCTGACGCTGGTGACGGATCTGGCCGATCTGCGCGGCTGGAAATGACCCAGGCCAGCGTCACAATCTGCCCGATCACTTCGGACTGCGTCGATGCCCCGCTGTTCCGCATCGCCGTTCCTCCCGGCTCGCGCACCGGCCTCAAGGCTGCGTCTCAGGGGCGTGAACCCTGATCCGCCTTGACTCCCTCATCCCCCCCGGACAAGATTCCGCAGCAGGTGCCGCCGTGGAGTCACGGCGGGGCCATCCACACGGGAGATCTGATGTTGGGCGTGTTCATCTTTCTCGTTAGCGCTCTCCTCGGAGCGGCGCCAGCCCTGGCGCAGCCCCCTGCGTCCAATCGCCCCTTGTCCGCGGCCGGCTCCGCGGACCTCCTTGAAGGCAAACGCATCTACAACGCGCAGTGTGCGCTCTGTCACGGCATCGACGGCAGCGGCGGCTACGGGCCATCGCTGCTTCGGCCGACATTCGTGCGCGCGGCTGACGATGCGGGGCTGGTGGCGATTGTGACGGTCGGGATCCCGGGCCTGATGCCCGACTTCGGCCGCGCCAACGGGCCGCTTCGCACCTGGCAGGTTGCGGCGTTCGTGCGGTCCCTGAATCACTCGGAGTCGGAACGCGCCACGGGCAATGCCGGGAACGGGGCGGCCATCTATCAGAAGCTTCGCTGCGCGAGTTGCCACGTGGTCGACGGAGTGGGTCGGGCATTGGGACCCGACCTGTCGTCCATCGGCGATCAACGCGGCCTGGCGTATTTGAAGCAATCGCTGCTCGACCCGTCGGCCAATGTTCCCGAGGGCCACGTGGTGGTCACCGCCCGGCCCAGAAGCGGCGCTGCCGTTCGCGGCGTCCGCGTGAGCGAAGACGCGTTCTGGGTGCACATCCGCGACACGAGCGGCGGCCTGCATGCGTTTCGGGTGGCCGATCTCGTCGACCTTCAGCGCGAGACCGGCGCGAGCCTGATGCCGTCGTTCGGCTCGCTGTCGACCGCTGACGTCGATGACCTGGTGGCGTATCTGGCGGGCTTACGGGGGCAGCGATGAAGCGACTGATGTTGGGAGCGGCGTTGATCGCGGTGTCGGGAGTCGCGCTGGTTGGACAGGTGCCGTACCAGCGACTGATGAATGCAGCCAAAGAGCCGGGCGCCTGGCTCACCTATTCGGGCGACTATCGCGGGCAGCGGCATTCCACCCTCGATCAGATCACGACCTCCAACGTGGCCAACCTGCGGCCGACGTGGCTGTACCAGGTGCGCGGCGAAGGCCAGGTAGAGACCTCGGCCATCGTCGCCGACGGAATCATGTACGTCACCGAGCCGCCAACGACGGTCACGGCGATCGACCCGAGAAACGGACGGCCCATCTGGAGCTATGTGCGCCCGATGCCGTCGGACCTGCGGCTCATCGGGTTTCCCGCGACCAACCGCGGCGTGGCCATTCTGGATGACATGGTCTACGTGGGCTCACTCGACGGCGCGCTCATCGCGCTCGATGCACAGACCGGCGCCGTGCGGTGGGAAACCAAAGTGGCGGACAACGCCACGAGCCACTCCATCACGATGGCGCCCCTGGCGATCAACGGCAAGGTCATCGTGGGTATCAGCGGCGGCGAGGCGGGCATTCGCGGGTTCGTCGATGCCTACGACGCGAAGACAGGCAAGCGGCTGTGGCGCACGTTCACCGTGCCGGCGGCCGGCGAACCCGGCGCAAGCACCTGGGCGGGCGACAGCTACAAGACGGGAGCGGGAGCCACGTGGCTCACCGGCTCGTTCGACCCCGAGCTGAACCTGCTCTATTGGGGCACGGGTAACCCCGGGCCCGACTGGAACGGCGACGTGCGCCTCGGGGACAACCTGTACACGTCATCAGTGCTGGCGCTCGACGCCGACACGGGAAAGATGAAGTGGCACTTTCAGTACACGCCGCACGACGTGCACGATTGGGATGCCAACCAGATCCAGGTGCTGGCCGACCTCGAGATTGGCGGGCGCCCGCGCAAGGTGCTGATTACCGCCAACCGTAACGCGTTCTATTACGTGCTCGATCGCGTGACGGGCGAGTTCCTCCATGCCGCCGCGTACGCGAAGCAAACATGGGCCAGCGGTATCGACCCGAAGGGGCGTCCCATCGGGCTGCCCAACGCGGAGCCCACGCCGGAGGGCAACCTTGTGTATCCGAGCCTGCAAGGTTCGACCAACTGGCCGAGCCCGTCGTTCAGTCCGCAGACGGGCCTGTTCTACGTGCCGGTGAGGGAGATGGGGTCGTACTACTACAAGACCGAGGCGGATTACGAGGCCGGGCAGCCGTTCACAGGCGGCGGTGAGCGGCGGCGTGCCGACGAAGCGTGGGGCGCAGTGCGCGCTCTCGACGCGAAGACCGGCGCGAAGGTGTGGGACTTCCGGTTGCCGTCACCCTCATGGTCGGGCGTGCTGTCAACGGCGGGCGGCCTCGTGTTCTCCGGGTCGAACGAGGGCAACTTCTACGCGCTCGACGCCAAGACGGGGGCGCCGCTCTGGCAGTTCCAGGTGGGCAGTATGGTCCGGTCGAATCCGACCACGTTTCTCGTCGATGGCCGGCAGCATGTCTCGGTGGCCGCCGGGCGAGCGGTCTTCGTGTTTGCCTTGCCGGAGCGGTAACGCTCGCGACAACCACCGAACGCTGGCTCTCGGCCGATTCACCGAGCCGCCCCCCCCGGAGAATTTCCCGCCGCCGCCGCCAATCGCCTGTAAACTCGGGCCGCTTTTCCCCGTCGCCGATCTCGAGTCCCGTCTCACGTTTCGTCGACCGTCGCGTTTTGGCAGCGGCCCCACAGGGGCGTGCCACAGGAAGGAGTGACTGATGTCCCGAACGTTCAGATTGACGATGGCAGGCGGCGCGCTGGCTGTCGCGCTGATGACGATTACGGCAGGTGTGTCGGGTCAGATTTTCCTCGGCGTCGTGCCGCCGGCCGGCGCCACCGGCCAGCCGTCAACGGCCGCCGGCGACTGGCCGACGTATAACGCCGACATGCACGGCACACGCTACTCGCCGCTCGATCAGATCAACACCACGAATTTCGGGAAGCTCGAAGTGGCCTGGCGGTTCAAGACCGACAGCTTCGGTTCCCGTCCGGAGTTCAAGCTCGAAGGGACGCCCATCGTGGTGAAGGGCGTGCTTTACAGCACGGCCGGCGTGAGGCGTGCGGTGGTGGCGCTCGACGCGAAGACCGGCGAAGTGATCTGGACGCACAGCGTGCGCGAAGGCAAGCGCGCCGTGGTGTCGCCACGCCAGCTCTCGGGGCGCGGCGTGTCGTACTGGACCGACGGTCGCGGTGACGACCGCATTGTCTACTTCACGACCGGCTACCGCATGATCGAACTCAACGCCAAGACCGGAGCGATGATCAGCGCGTTCGGCACCAATGGCGTCGTCGATCTGAAGCAGGGCGTGTTCATGGGCAACCGTCAGCCGATCGATCTCGAAACCGGTGAGATCGGCATCCACTCGACGCCGGCGATCGCCAAGGACGTGATCGTCGTGGGCTCGTCGTTCCGTGAAGGGCAGACCGTGCCGACCCACAACAACACCAAGGGTCTGGTGCGAGCCTACGACGCCAGGAACGGCAAGCTGCTATGGACCTTCAACACCATTCCGCGCCCCGGGGAATTTGGCAACGAAACCTGGGAGAACGACTCGTGGTCAACCAACGGCAACACCGGCGTCTGGACCCAGATCTCGATCGACGAAGACCTGGGGCTGGTCTACCTGCCGATCGAAACCCCGTCGTCGGACTTCTACGGCGGCCACCGGCCTGGCGACAACCTGTTCTCGGAGACGCTGGTCGCGGTCGACCTCAAGACCGGCGTGCGCAAGTGGCACTATCAGTACGTCCATCACGGTATCTGGAATTTCGACAATTCCTCGTCGCCGATCCTGATGGATATCAACGCGGACGGCCGGCCGGTGAAGGTCGTGGCGTCACCGAGCAAGCAAGCGTTTCTCTACGTACTCGACCGCGAAACCGGCAAGCCGGTGTGGCCGATCGAAGAGCGTCCGGTTCCGCCGTCCGACATTCCCGGTGAGAAGGCCGCGGCCACGCAGCCGTTCCCGACCAAGCCGCCGGCATATGGTCGCAACTTCCTGCGGGTCCCCGACGACGTGATCGACTTCACACCGGAACTGCGCGCGCAGGCGCTCGATGTGCTCAAGCGCTATCGGGTCGGCAACTCGCCATTCACGCCGCCAATGCTCGGCAGTCTCACGGGGATCCTCGGCGCGGTGGGTGCGGGCACGGCAACCAACTGGCCCGGATCGGCCGCGGACCCTGAACAGCATGTCGTCTACGCGCAGGCGTCCAATGCGCCGTCGTCGCGTTCGCTGGTGGCGCCGCCGGCGGGCTTTTCGGACATCCGCTATGTGGCGGGTATCGCGGGACGACCGTTCCGCGAGGTGCTCGGACCTGGGGACTGCTGCGCGGCCGACGGATCGGGCAAGCCCTTCGCGCCCACGAACCTGCAGGCGGCTCCCGCTGGACCGGCACCGACTCCGGAGCAGGAAGCGGCGGCCAACGCCGGTCTCACCGTGCAGGGGCTGCCGATTTACAAACCGCCCTACGGCGTGCTGTCCGCGATCAATCTCGACAGAGGCGACATTACCTGGCAGGTGCCTGCCGGTGACACGCCGGACAACATCCGCAACCACCCGCTGCTGCGGGGCCTCACCATTCCGAAGACCGGCCAGCCGGGCGTCTCCGGCGTCGGTCTGATGGTCACCAAGTCGATCGTGGTGATGGGCGATCCGCAGATCACGACAACGCCCGAGCATCCACGCGGTGCGATGCTGCGCGCCTACGACAAGAAGGACGGCAGGCAAGTGGGTGCGGTGTTCATGCCGGCACCGCAGAGTGGGTCGCCGATGACCTACATGGTCGATGGTCGGCAGTACATCGTGGTGGCTGTCTCCGGCGGCAGTTACTCAGGCGAGTTCATCGCGTTCTCGTTGCCGGGTAACTCGGGGAACTGACGCGGCGCCGCCTCACAGCGGTGTGGCAAGATCGGGCCTGACGCACTGCGTGTCGCCGTGCGTCAGGCCCAGCGTCGACGCTTCCCACTCCCTCCAATCGGCCCGGTCGAAGCGGGAAGGCCGCGGTCGGCTAGAATCCGCGAGACTGTGCCCGCGTGGGCACGCCGTGAGCGAGTGTTTCCTGGAGGTGAGCCGGTGAAGAAAGCTATTGCCCTGATTGCGCTTCTCGTATCTGCCCTTGGCGGTCCCGCATTCGCTCAGCAGCCGCCCGCCGCTGCTGCTCCTCCGAAGCTTCAGGTGTTGATCATCACTGGACAGCACCAGCATGACTGGAAGGGGACAACCCCGGTTCTGCGGAAGATCCTGGAGGACACCGGCAAGTTCGAGGTGCGTGTAACCGAGGAGTTCCGCGGCGCAGGTCCTGAAACGCTCGCCTCGTACGATGTCGTGGTGGTGAACTACAGCGACAGCGGCCGGCCCGAACGCCGATGGGGTGCACGCGCCGACGCGGCGCTGGTCGACTTCGTCAAGGCAGGAAAGGGCCTCGTCGTGTATCACTTCGCGATGCAGGCGTTCGCCGGCTGGACCGACTATGAACAGATGTCGGCGGCAAACTGGCGGCCGAACCTGGGACACCACTCGGCCCCGCACGACTACACGGTAAAGATCACGGACCCCGAACATCCGATCACCAAGGGACTGAAGCTCGAGTTCCCGCAGATCAACGACGAGCTGTACGCCAACCTGAGTTGGCAGCCCGCCGGCAGCTACCATGTGCTGGCGACCGCCTACGACGACCATGCGCTCTACGCGGCCAGCCGGACTGATGCGCGTGCGCCGCAGGCGCTCGAGGGTGCGGGCGCGAACGAGAACATGTTGTGGACCGTGGACTACGGCAAGGGACGGGTCTTCACCACCGCGCTCGGTCACGTGCCTCCGAACCTCTCGACCCCGGCGTTCCAGGTGACATTCGCCCGCGGCGTGGAGTGGGCAGCAACAGGCAAGGTCACGCAGGCGATCCCGCCCGACATGGCCAGGTAGGAACGTTCCGGTGGCGCAGCGGCTCGGACCCTGCTCGCCGCGACGGCCAGCACCACCTTGACGACGGCCGTCAGTTCGCGTAGCGTCCGGACGCAGACACCGCAGGAGGAATCAGATGAGGCGACGGATTCTCGAAGCGTTTACGGTCGCGGTCGTCATGATGGCCGTGGTGGTCTTTCTACAGCGCGCTGCGCTGGGTCAGACTGCGGCGGCCGGCGCGGCGGCCGCCGGCACTGCCGCTGCCGACACGGCGAAGGCGGGTCCGGCGCCGAATACGCCGTGGGGCCAACCCGATCTGCAGGGCATCTGGCTCGATGAGTTCGACACGCCGTTCGAACGTCCGGCCCAGAACGCGAACAAGGAGTTCTTCACTGAAGACGAGCGCAAGGCGCGCGACGAGCGGATAGCCGCCGACTCGGGCCGGAACGAGCGCGCCAATCGTGGGAGTGCACAGGACGTTGCTGGTGCGTACAACGCCGTGTTCACCTCCGCAAAGCCGACGGGCCGCCGGACGTCGCTCGTGGTCGATCCAGCCAACGGACGCATCCCCGAGCTGGCGGCGGACGCCAAGGAGAGGAACCGCATCGATCAGGAGTTCCGTCTCGCACTCCTGCAGAACACGCCCACCTGCCAGAGTCAGGCGCCGGGCTGTCGGGGCGGCACATTCGGGCCGCCCTCGCCGCGCCTCAACGAGACGCCCCCGTTCTACAACACGCAGCGGATGAACCGGCACAACGGACCGGAAGACCAGAGCATGGGCGATCGCTGCATGCTGGGAACGACTCCCGACTTCACCGGATTCCGCCGCATCGTGCAGGGACCGAACCTCGTGGCGATCGGCATCGACACGGGCCAGGGTCAGGGATATCAGCGCGTGGTCTACCTGAGTGGAAGCCATCCGCCGAAAACCGTCCGCCTGCGTCACGGCGATTCTCGTGGCCGATTCGATGGCCGGGCGCTGGTCGTCGAGACCACGAACTTTTCGCCGAAGTTCCCCTACCGCGGGGCAGGAGAGAACCTGACGCTGGTCGAGCGTTTCACCAGGCTCGATGCCAACACGCTCGAGTACGCGGCCACGATGACGGATCCGACGATGTGGACTGCGCCGTGGACGGTCACGCAGGAGTTGACCATGCAGAGCGACGAACAGAACCGGATCTACTACGAGCCGCGGTGCCACGAGGGCAATTACGGTCTGCCGTCCCTGCTGGTGGGTGCGCGACTGGACGACCAGGCCTTCAAGGCAGGGAAGGGCCCCAACCCGGCCTCGCAGGACACGGCAACCTGCGTGAACGAGTTGCCGTCCGAGCAGAATTAGTGGCGCAGCGAGGAGACACCATGGCGGGCATATTCAAGGGTTCAACGATCGTGACCGCGCTGGTCGCTGCCGCGATCGGAGCGGGCGCAACCATGTGGGCAACCCGCACTGGAGACCAGCCGATTGGCGCAGCCGGGCCCCGCACCGCCGCCGGCAAGCCCGACTTCGCCGGCGTGTGGCAGTCGCTCAACGAGGCGCAATGGGATCTGCAGGCGCACGAGGCCCGCCCCGCGATCGTGACCCAGCCTGGCGTCTACGAGTACGAGTACGCACGCGTCCCGGCCGCACCGGTTCTTGCCCTCGGCGCAGCTGGCGGCGTGCCGGGATCGCTCGGCGTGGTGCAGGGCGACGGCCAGATCCCCTACACGCCGGCAGCGCTCGCCGTGAAGCAGGCGAACGGCGCAAACTGGATCGACCGCGATCCCGAGCTCAAGTGCTACCTTCCGGGAATCCCCCGCGCGATGTACATGCCCTATCCGTTCACGATCGTCCAGGGTACGGACAAGATTCAGATGACGTTCGCCTTCTCCAATGCGGCTCGCGTCATTCACATGAACAAAGTCGAGGGTCCCCCCGACGATACCTACATGGGCCACTCCGCCGGCAGGTGGGAGGGGGACACGCTGGTCGTCGACGTGACCAACTTCAACGGCAGGAACTGGTTCGACCGCGCGGGCAACTACCACAGCGATGCGCTGCACCTCGTCGAGCGCTTCACGCCGATCAGCGCCGACGCCATTCGCTACGACGTCACGGTCGAAGATGCGAAGGTCTTCACCCGTCCGTGGACGATCTCGATGCCGCTCTACCGCCGCCTCGAGCCGAACGCGACAGTGCTCGATTACAACTGCATCGATTTTGCCGAGGAGTTCATGTACGGAAATCTCCGGAAGGAACAACTGGTGAAGCACTGGGAAGGCGAGACGATGATCGTGGACATCACGCGAAAGATCCCACCGGGAGACAAGCTCCACGAGTGGTATCGCCGCTGACTCACTGAACGAGGGGGCCATGAAGCGCATGAACGTCAAGCTTGCCATCGGAGTTGCAGCTGCTGTCACCTGGCTGGCTGGCAGCGCTGTGTCGCTGGGCGCGCACCACGCGTTCAACGCGGAATTCGACGCAAAGCGGCCGGTCAGCTACGCCGGCGTCGTCACCAAGGTGGAGTGGATCAATCCGCACGTCTGGGTGCACATGGATGTGCAGATGCCCAACGGCAAGATGGAAAACTGGGGGTTCGAGGCCGGGACCCCGAACGTGCTCTTCCGGCGCGGCTTCACCAAGGCGGCGTTGATGCCAGGCACGAAGATCAAGGTGGACGGCTATCAGGCCAAGGACGGCACGCACCGCGCGAACGGCCGCGACCTGACATTTGCCGACGGCAAAAAGCTGTTCATGGGGTCATCGGGTACGGGCGCTCCGTACGAGCTTGCACGCCCCGGCGTTGATACCGAACGTAAGTAGCACGCCCACGACGCGTCCCGATCGAACCTCGAGACGCGCCCTCGCGCTGCCGCTCGTCTGCACGCTTTCACTGCTGGCATGTGCGGCGTACCAGCCGGTGCAGCAGAACCCTCGGTTGCTCTGGTCCTTCGTCGGTGCGGCCGCGGCCTTGCTCGCCTGGCAGGGACTGCTGCTCGCACTGACCGGGGTCGGACGCGTCTACACATTCGACATTGTTCTTCGACCGCAACACTACGTGCAGGCGTGCGCGCACACGTCGATCTTCTTGTACTGGGGCTGGTACTGGCGCCCCGTGTACGATTTCGCGTATCTCATCGTTGCGCAGTTGCTGTTCGCCTACGCGTTCGACGCGCTCCTGACCTGGTCGCGCGCGGAGCGCTTCACGTTGGGATTCGGGCCTTTCCCCATCGTCTTCAGCACCAACCTGTTCCTCTGGTTCAAGCCCGACTGGTTCTATCTGCAGTTTCTGATGCTCGCCATCGGGTTCACCGCCAAGGCGTTGATCCACTGGAACAAGGATGGTCGCCAGACACACATCTTCAACCCCTCGTCTTTCATGCTCACCGTCGTGTCCATAGCGCTGCTCGCGACCGGTACGACCGACATCACCTGGGGTCAGGACATTGCCGTCACACAGTTCTTTCCACCCCACATCTACCCGTTCCTCTTTCTGGTCGCATTACCGGGTCAATTACTCTTTGGCGTGACGACAATGACGATGGCGGCGGTGGTGACAACCTACGCATTCGGGTTGGCGTATTTCGCGTTCACCGGCACGTATTTCTTCTTCGATGCCTATATTCCAATTGCCGTCTTCCTCGGGATGCATCTGCTCTTCACTGATCCTTCGACAGCGCCACGAACCGACGGTGGACGCCTCATCTTCGGAGCGATCTACGGTCTGAGCACCGTTGCACTGTACGCCTGGCTCGGGACGGCCGGCTATCCGACGTTCTACGACAAACTGCTGCAGGTGCCGCTGCTGAATCTCTCCGTCAAGGCAATCGACTGGGTGGTGCGGTCGACGGCGCTCTCTCGGCTGGATCCCGGTCGGCTGTGGCAGGCGCTTGAGGGGCGAAGGAGGAACCTGGCCAAAATCGCGGTGTGGGCGCTGGTGTTCCTGCTGATGAATGCCGTGCAGGGCGTCGGCGACCGCCATCCGGGCCAGTGGTTGCCGTTCTGGCAGCAGGCCTGCGACCAGCAGCGGTCCGGCGCGTGCCGTCATCTGTCGGAGATGTACGCGACGTATTGCCGCGCGGGTTCTCTCTGGTCGTGTCGAGAGTTCGACGCGATGGACGCGGATCGCGTAACGGAGGGTGTCGCGGAGCGGGCAAGCACCAGCGCCCTGCCGCCGATCGACGAGCTGCCGATCGTGCTGCGCGGCAGTAAAGGACTGATCGTCGACCGGAACCCTGTGTCCCTTCGCGCGCGTGGGTGTGCACAGGGATGGGCCATCATGTGTGCGCCCGCGCCTGTGGCACGCTAGAACTTTCGACTTGCGGTTCGACCCGTCCAGTGCGGTGTTTCGGCCGTCCGGCGACAACGGGCCGTAGCGCTCGTCAATGGAGGGTCTTCGTGAAGGGCCAAGGCTTGGAATCGGCCGCCCCCAGATGTCCTGGCCCGTTCGCGGGTCGGCGCTAGCGCGTCGCCGGCCGACTCCCAGCGTCAGGCGGATTCATCGTGGCGGACGAGTCCCGCCAGGATGAGGAAGCAGAGTCCCGCCATCGTCAGTAACGTTCGTACGAGGTGCAGCGTCCGCCAAGTCTGGATAATCTCCGTCCAGTTCGATGGTGGCGACGCGCTGTTCCAGGTCAAGATGGACGCGTTGATCGGAACGTTGCCGAGCGCAGTGCTCGCCGCGCCCGCGAGCAGGCACGCCGAAGCCACGATCAGCAGGACCAGGCGAGGACGTACGTGACGCGATTGCACCGCGTAGCCAATCGTGAACAGCAGACCAACAGCCGCCAACGCGGGAAGCAGCACCGTGAGGCTACGTATCGAATGCTGGATCTTCTCCACGAAGAAGCCGTGCGATATACCAGCCGGGTCGTTGTCCAGCCACACGACAAGCGACGCGCCTGAAATCTGCGCGACGAAGAAGAGCGCGGCGAACGGGACGAGTCGTCTTGTCATGTTACTGCTGGCACCTGGGCCCACCCGGCAGCACGTCGCTCTGCGCTTCTGAGCGCGCTAAGGTAACGCGAACGACTCGATGCGAAGATTACTACTGCCTAGTCGGCCAGTGTAGACCTATTCTTCACTTCACACTTGCCCGTTTCCCAGTAGTAGTCCGAGATCATGGCTGGAATTCTCAGGACTCACCCACGGGGAGTGCGCTCACGTTGAGAGCGCTCGGCGCTACTTCTTCGCGTCGGGCTGCCAGTTGCGGATGAGCGTGATGGGCGTGGCCGTCGAATCGTCCAGTTCAGTACGCAAGCACGGGTTCTCCGACGCCAGCTATTACCTCTGGCGGAGCAAGTTCGGCGGCATGAGCGTGCCCGGCGCCAAGCGCCTGAAGGAGCTCGAGATCGAAAATGCCCGACTGAAGAAGTTGCTCGCGGAGTCCCTCCTGGAAAACGAGGTGACCCATGAGGCGCTGCGGAAAAAGTGGAGATGGTCACACGAGGGCTCAGCGAGCGACACCCGCCAACCGTGGTGCACATGAGCGCGGCCTCGCTCCGCTATGTCCGGCGGCCACATCCCGACCCTGGCCTTCGAGACCGCATTGTCGCGCTCGCCCCTCGGCACCGCCGCTACGGCGCCAGCAGGATCTACCTCAAGCTGCGACAGGAGGGCCGGACCGTCAAATCACAATGAAGGCACGCTGCGATGTTGTGCCGTTCAGTTTGAATTGACACCAGGAGGCGCGTCGACCACGTTCGCCTGCCGACGAACTGCGTCGTCATCCAGGCCGGATTTTGCATTAGAGTCTCAGCCCATGAGCCTGAGATCTTCGACGCTGATCGCCACCGCGCTGGCCACATGTGTGGGGACGCTGGCCGCGCAGTCGCCGCCGCCGAGTAGCCTGCTGGATCGACCTCAGGTCATTCGCACCGCTGCCGCCACGGTGCGAGTGACCGCCGTCAAGGGTCTCGTGTATCCGTGGGCGCTCGCGTTGCTGCCAGACGGCGACATGCTCGTGTCCGAGCAGAACCGGAACACGCTCCGGCGCATTCACAATGGAGCGCTCGACCCCACGCCGATAACCGGCATCCCGCCGGTGATCACCAGCACCCGCCGCGACACGGCCGGCGTGGAGGTGATTGCGCATCCGAAGTTTGCCGACAATCACTTCGTGTATGTCGCCTACTGGAAGCCCAAGCCGGGCGACACACCCACAGGGCCGGGCGACTCGGGCATCAGAACGGCGGTGCTGCTCCGCGCGCGCTACGAAGGAGGCACGGCGCTGCAAGACGTTCGAGCCATCTTCGAAGCGAAGTCCGACACGGATGGCCCTTCGGCGGCCCGGCTGGTGTTCGGCCGCGACGGCAAGTTGTACATGGCCATTGGTGCTCCAGGGTTCAACGAGCGGGTCGGCCGCGCATCCGATGCACAGGATCCCACGTCGTATCTCGGCAAGATCCTACGTTTGAATGACGACGGCACAACGCCGGCGGACAACCCCTTCGTCGGCAAGCGCGGCTACAAACCCGAGATCTTTGCGCTTGGGATTCGCAACGCCATCGGCCTCACGGTGCATCCGGAGACCGGTGAGATCTGGGAGACCGAGAACGGTCCACAGGGGGGCGACGAGATCAATATCATCCGCGCCGGGCAGAACTACGGCTGGCCGATCGTGACCTACGGACGCGCCTACACGAGCGACCCCGAGGGCCGGCGGTCGGGCCTGCCGCCGCCGACAGTTCAGCCGCTGACGTTCATGGAAGGGATGGTCGAACCACTCACCTACTACAAGCCCTCGATTGCGATCGCAGGGGTGATCTTCTACACCGGCGACAAGTTCCCGCTGTGGAAGGGGAATCTGATTGCCGGGGGCCTGGCTGGGATGCAACTGTCACGGGTTCAGTTCAACCGGCAAGGCCTGGAAGTCCGCCGCGAGACCATGCTGTCCGAATTGCGCCAGCGGATTCGCGATGTGCGCCAGGGCGCAGACGGCCTGATTTACCTCACGACTGACATGCCAGACGGCGCCGTCCTGAAAGTGGAGCCGGTCGCGGAGCCCTGAGTCTGAATTCGGGCACCGGGAGGCTGATTCGGCTACCATCTTCGCCATGAAGACGCGCGTCCTGCTCGCGCTTGTTGTCACCCTGCTCGTGCCGTCGCTGGCGTACCCGC
>JAYTXA010000046.1:0-36122 GCA_043743165.1 Acidobacteriota bacterium | reverse complement strand
TGGGCGTAGCTGCCGACCTTCAGGCCGGCCCGATCTGGCGAACCTGAAGGTTCGCGGCTACGCCGTGCCCATGTGCAAACCGCTTGAAGCGCGGGCGTTCGCGCTCGGGCCTTTCGGCGGCCTCGCTTACGAAGTAAACTTGGGGCGTGTGGGCTGCACCGCGGTCCGGACCCTGTGCAATGCCAGACTGCGAACCGCGTCAGGACCGGAAGGTAGCAGCGCTCAGCAGACCCTGCCATGTGCCGCAGGTGTTCCGGATCGCGGTTCAGTCCACACACCGGTTTCCCGCCTCGCCTGTCGTCAGTGCACCCACCGGCGGTCCCGCGCCGCAGCGAGCGTCCATTCAGCATTCAGCGATTAGCGATTAGCATTCCCCTGATGTCTCACAAGGTCATCGCGCGCAAGTGGCGTCCGCAGCGGTTCGACGATGTCGTCGGGCAGCAGGCGGTCACGCGCACCCTCCGCAACGCCATCGCGAACAACCGGCTCGTGGCGCAGGCGTTCGTCTTCGCCGGGCCGCGCGGTGTCGGCAAGACCACCACCGCACGCATTCTCGCCAAGGCCCTGAACTGCGAGCGCAGCGACGGACCGACGCCCGAACCGTGCGGCGAGTGCGATGCCTGCCGCGAGATTGCCGACGGCCGCGACATGGACGTCCTCGAGATCGACGCCGCGACGCACACCGGCGTCGACAACATCCGCGAGGTGATCATCGAAGGCCTCTCGATCATGCCGGTGCGCGATCGCAAGAAGGTCTTCATCATCGATGAAGTGCACCAGCTGTCGTCCTCGTCCTTCAACGCGCTGTTGAAGTCGGTGGAGGAGCCGCCGGCGCATGTCGTCTTCATGATGGCGACGACCGAACTCGACAAGATCCCGGAAACCATCCTGTCGCGCTCGCAGGTCTACGAATTCCGGATGATCAGCACGAAGGCGATCGCCGATCAGCTCCAGAAAATCACCGACGCCGAAGGCATCACCGTCACCAGCGAAGCGCTGCAGTTGATTGCGCGCGATGCCGACGGCAGCATGCGCGACGCCCAGAGCAAGCTCGATCAGGTGATTGCCTTCACCGGCAACGCCATCACCACGGAAGACGTCGGCACGGTGCTCGGCCTGGTTGGCCGCGACATGCTGTTCGGCACGCTCCAGGCGGTAGCCGACGAAGATGCGGTCCAGGCGTTCGTGCTGGCCGGTCGCGCCGTCGAGATGGGCTACGACTTGCGGCTCGTCTGCCGCGAACTGGCCCGCGTCGTCCGCGACCTGCTGGTGCTGTCGGTCGACCCGTCGCGCACCAGCGACCCCGAGATTGCCGGCGAAGGTGAACGCGAGCGCCTGCTCGACCTTGCCAGCCGCTTCTCGCGCGAAGACCTGCTCCGATCGTTCGACCTGCTCACGCGCGCCGAGAACGACATCCGCACCGCCGCGCAGCCGCGCTATCACCTCGAGATGGCGCTGCTGCGCTGGATTCATCAGCGTAAGCTCGTTGCCATCGAAGACCTGATTCAGCAGGCCGGCTCCGGGCAGTCCGCACCGCGGCTCTCGGTGGGTGCCCCGGCCCGGCAGGCAGCCGTGCCGCGCGTTGTGCCGCCCGCACCGGCGCGTCCGTCCATCGGTGTCGTGAGTGGCCGGGCCGAGAGCACGCCGCCGCGTCCGCAGGCGCCCGCTTCGCCCGCCGCGCGGGTGGCCGCGCCGGACGAGTTCACCCCGCTGCCGGCCGCAGGCAGCCTCGGCGGGTCGGCGCTGAAAGACGCCGTGCTGAACGAGGCGCGTGCGTCGCACAAGATGCTCTACAACACCCTGCTGGTGCAGGCGCAGAAGATGGAGGTGCTTGGCGATCGCCTGGTGCTGACCTTCGCTGCCTCGTTCAACTACAGGGTGCCGTTCGAGCGCTACAAGAGCACCATTACCGGCATTGCGTCGAAGCTGGCCGGTCGCAATATCACGCTCGATGTGGATGCGACCGGTGCCGACGCGCCGGCGGAAGAAACGGCGTCGGGGCGCGGGCGGCCACCCGTGGACGCCGGCAAGCAGGCCGCGTTGAAGGAGCAGGCACTCGCCGACACCGGCGTGCAGGCGCTGCTCGAGGTCTTCCCCGCGGAAATCCGCGACGTCGAGGAAATATAGCGAGGCAACCATGAACATGCAGCAGATGCAGCAGATGATGAAGCAGGCGCAGCAGATGCAGGAGCGCCTGCAGCAGCAGATGGGCGAACTCCGCGTCGAGGGCGGAGCCGGCGGCGGCATGATTACGGTCGCGATGAACGGCGCCAAGCAGGTGCTGTCCATCACGATCGATCCCGAAGTGGTCTCGAAAGACGACGTCGAGATGCTGCAGGACCTGATCGTCGCCGCCATCAACGACGCGCAGCGCAAGGCCGACGACGAGATGAAGCAGAAGACCGCCGGCATGCTGCCGCCCGGCTTCAACTTCTGACGAGACATGTCCTTCCCTGAACCCCTCACGCGCCTCATCGAGGAACTGCAGCGCCTGCCCGGTGTCGGGCCCAAGAGCGCGCAGCGCTTGGCGTTCCACATGCTGAAGGCGCCGAGGGAGCATTGCGACCGGCTGGCCACGGCCATCCGCGATCTCAAGGAGCGCGTCACCTACTGCTCGGTCTGCAGCAACATCACCGACATCGATCCGTGTGAGTACTGCAGCAACTCGGAGCGCGACCAGCACGTCATCTGCGTCGTCGAGGAACCGCAGAACGTCTCGGGCATCGAGAAGACCGGCGACTTCCGCGGCTTGTATCACGTCCTCATGGGCGCCATCTCGCCGCTGCAGGGCATCGGACCAGACGAACTGAAGATCAAGGGGTTGCTGGCCCGCATTGCCGCCGGCGACGTCACCGAGGTCATTCTTGCCACCAACCCCAACGTCGAAGGCGAGACGACCGCGCTCTACCTGGCGCGCCTGCTGAAGCCGTTGGGTATGAAAGTCACTCGCATTGCCGTGGGCGTCCCCGTAGGCAGCGACCTCGAGTACGCCGACCAGTGGACCATGCACAAGTCGCTCGAAGGCCGGCGCGAGGTCTGAGGTGATGCTGCCGCACGGATACGAGCAGCCCGCGGCCATCCTCCTCCTGCTGGGTGGAGTGCTGGCCTGCTTTGCCGGTCATCGCCTCTTCCGGCTCGTCCTCGGCATCTACGGCTTCATCATCGGCGCCATGGTCGCCAGTTCCATCGTCGGCGTCACCAGCAACACGGGCATGCTCGTCGCCGCCGCTATCGGCGGCCTGCTCGGGTCGGTGGTGATGGTGTTCGCCTGGTTCGTGGGCGTATCGCTGGTTGGTGCCGGCCTCGGCGTCCTCGTGGCGCATCTGGTGTGGACGCAGGTCGCCGCCGGTGATCCGCCGGCGATGGCCGTGATTGCCGTGGCGGTTGGCGGCGCCGTCGGCGCGATGTTCGTCCAGAAGTACGTCATCGTCGTGGGCACGGCGTTCGCGGGCGCCTGGACGATTCTCCTATCGGCGTCGAGCTGGTTGGCGAAGGCTGATCCCGGACTCGCCCGCGGTGCGTCGGACACCGAGGTGTGGATCTTCTATCCGACCACTGCACCCGGTCCGCGCTGGATGCCGATCGCCTGGATCGGCCTCGGCCTGCTCGGCACAGCGGTGCAGCTCTCGATGACGAGCGGCAGGAAGAAACGCTGACCGAATCTCGAATCGGCAGTCGCTAATCGCGTCAATCTGAATTCTGCAATCTGAAGTTCTTGGGAGGAGCGCATGGCAACGTTTGAGCGTCACGTCGATGTGAAGTGGCAAGGCGGCCTGATGGACGGCAAGGGCGAGGCGAAGGCAGGCACGGGTGCATTCACCCTGCCCGTCACCTTTCCGTCGCGGATCCAGGACCCCGAAGGGCGCACGAGCCCGGAAGAACTGATGGCGGCGGCGCATGCCGCGTGCTACGCGATGGCGTTGAACGCCACGCTGGGCGCGAAGCATGCGGCGGCCGAGCGGACCGATGTCACGGCGACGATCTCCGCCGACCTCGGCACCGGCATCAAGATCCACAGCTCGCACCTTGCCGTCACCGTGTACGGCCTCACCGGGCTCGACGCGTCGCAGTTCGCGGATGTTGCCGCCGAGGCCGAGAAGGCCTGTCCGGTCAGCAACGCCTACCGCGGTTCGCTGACCATTACGCTCGACGCGAAGGTCGGCTGACACCGTGCTGCTCCCGCGGGAACACGGAGCGTACGGTCAGCTCCTGTTCCCGCTCTTCTCCGCCCTGCTGATCGGACAGCCGTCGGCCGGCGCCTACCTGCTGGCAGCGGCTGCCGTGGCTGCGTTCCTCGCGCACGAGGCGTTGCTGGTGGTGCTGGGCCAGCGCGGTGTCAGGGCGTGCCGCGAGCACGGGGCGGATGCACGCCGGTCGCTGGCATTGTTCGGCGGCTTCTGCGCCGTCACCGGCACCGTGTCGCTCTTCGTGCTGCCTCGGCCGGCGCTCGACGTGCTGGTGCTGCCCGTGGTGCTGGCGCTGCTCGTTGGCGCTGCCGTGGTGATGCACCGCGAACGCAGCACGATGGGCGAAATGCTCGTGGCCGTGGCGCTGACGTCGCTGGCGCTGCCGGTGGCGCTGGCGGGGCATGCCACGCGCACCAACGCGCTCACGCTCTTCGTCGTGTTCTCGGCGGTGTTCGTCACGGCGACGATCGCGGTGCGCGCCTTGATCGGCCGTGTCACGAAAGCGGGTGGTCCGCCGCCGCTCCTCGCCGGCGCCCTCGCACTGTTCGTCGTCGTCGGGCTGGCGGTGGCGGCGTTTGCCGGCAGGCTGGCGCCCGTGGCGCCGTATGCGGCGCTGCCGGTGTGCGCGGTGGCCCTTGGTCTGACGGCCAGCCCACCCAGCCCCCGGCACCTGAAAACCATCGGCTGGACCCTGGTTGGCGCGACGCTGCTGACGTCGGTGCTGCTCGTCGGCGGACTGGCGTGACGCGTGGCTGGTACTACCTTTCCCCTTCCGTTCGACGCCTATCCACCGGCATCGCCTGACGGGCTGCTGGCGACACTCGCCGCGCGGGTCGCCGCCGACCCGTTCAATGCCGTCGCCACCATCATCTTCCTGCTTGCTGTCATCCACACGTTCGTGGCGGTGCGATTCGCGCACCTCGCTCACGACGTGCAGCATCGGCACGACGAGGTCTCCACACGTGCGGGTCGGCCGGCCCTGCCGCACCCGCTGGCGGAGGTGCTGCACTTCTTCGGTGAAGTGGAAGTGGTGTTCGGCCTCTGGGCCGTGGTGCTGCTCGTTGCGGGTGCGGTGATGCACGGCTGGAGTGCCACGACGCACTACGTGAACGACACCGTCGTCTATACCGAGGCGCTGTTTGTCGTGGTGATCATGAGCATTGCGGCCACCCGCCCCGTCGTGGCGTTTGCGGAATCGGCGCTGCGCCGCGTCGCCGCGCTCGGGCGCGGCACGCCGGCAGCGTGGTGGGTGTCGATCCTGACCGTGGGACCGCTGCTCGGGTCGTTCATCACCGAGCCGGCCGCCATGACCATCTGCGCGTTGCTGCTGTCGCGGCAGTTCTATGACCTCGAACCGAGCCCGCAACTGAAGTACGCCACGCTCGGCCTGCTGTTCGTGAATGTGTCCATTGGCGGCACGCTCACGCACTTCGCGGCGCCGCCGGTGCTGATGGTGGCGCGCGTGTGGAACTGGGACACGCCGTTCATGCTGCAGCACTTCGGCTGGCGGGCGGTCATCGCCATCATCCTGTCCACTTCGCTGTACTTCGTGCTGTTCCGGAAGGAGTTCGCTGCCCTGGCCACGAAGACGTCGCCAGACGACACCGAGGCGCCTGACGAGGATGTCGAGGCCGGGCGCGCGTCGCTGTTGCCGGTGCCGGCGTGGCTGACGATGGTGCACCTGACGTTCCTGGCGTGGACCGTGATGAACGCGCACTTTCCGGCGCTGTTTCTTGGCGGGTTCCTGTTCTTCCTTGGTGTCACGCGCGCCACCGCCGCCTATCAAAGCCAGGTATCGCTGCGGGCGCCGCTGCTGGTCGGCTTCTTTCTTGGTGCGCTCGTCGTGCACGGCGGGGTGCAGGGCTGGTGGATTGCGCCGACGCTGGCGAGCCTCGCCGAGACGCCGCTGTTCATCGGGGCCACGCTGCTCACCGCCGTCAACGACAACGCGCTCATCACCTATCTGGCGACGCTGGTGCCCGACTTCAGCGATGCCATGAAGCGCGCGGTGGTGGGAGGGGCCGTCACCGGCGGCGGGCTCACCGTCATTGCGAACGCGCCGAACCCGGCGGGGCAGGCGCTGCTGGCCCGGTTCTTCGGCGGCGCCGTCGATCCGGTGCGGCTGCTGGCGGCTGCCGTCGTGCCGACGCTCATCACCGCGCTGATTTTTCGTCTGATCTGACGCGGAAGCATTGACGGTGCGGCCGTCAATTGGCTAACATCATTCGTCTGGCGCGGCGGTCTGGGTCCGCACCGGGTCAGTCCCATCACGCATATTCCTCGGTAGCTCAACGGCAGAGCATCCGGCTGTTAACCGGAGGGTTGCTGGTTCGAATCCAGCCCGAGGAGCCAGCCTCCGCTCACGCTTCACGTGAGCTACGGCTAGGCTGGCCCTTTCTCACCCTCTACTGCACAGCGAGCACACGGACATCCGCCTCCGCGCGCGAACGAATCGGGCGCGCTACGGCGAGATGTCTCGCCGTAGCCCCGTAGGGGCGAGGGCGGACCTCCTCGGGTGCAGCCTTCTCATCATCTGTAGACAGCGCCGCTCGCAGAATTTGCAACCGGTCGCATCGCATTCCGCGTTTGTCAGGCCGTTTCGGCGTGGCATGCCGCGTGCCCTCAAATGGTGCATGCCTGGCTTCGAGAAGCGCATCGTCTACATCCTTCGCAGCGACTCGGACCCGGACCGTCACTACGTAGGCGTCACGAGCGACCTCTCGGCGCGGCTGCATCGGCACAATCATGGGCCGTCCGGGCACACGATGCCGTCTCGCCCGTGGTCACTGGTGGTGTCCATCGAATTCCGAACCGAGCGGGACGCCGTGCGCTTCGAGAAGTACCTGAAGTCCGGGTCCGGCCGCGCGTTCGCGAAGCGTCACTTCGCCCCCGTCGGATGACAATGTCTGGATTGCCCGCGTGCCAACGGGATCCACGATCACGACGATCGCCAGACGCGTCATGTCGAATCCTTACGTCACAGCGGCGCGAACGTTGAATCGCGCTTCGCGCCACTCACCGCGCTCAAGTACCTGCGACAATCGATCCACCGCGTCCCAGACGTCGATGAATCTCGTATAGAGCGGCGTGAAACCAAACCGCAGGATATCCGGCGCGCGGAAGTCGCCGATCACCCCACGCTCAATCAAGGCTTGCATGATGGCGTAACCGGCGGTGGCATGCGAGAAGCTCACCTGGCTTCCCCGATCATCCGCATCGCGCGGCGAAACCAGGGAGAGACCGTGTCCTGCGCAGCGCGCTTCGACCAGAGCGATGAACCGGTCCGTGAGCGCGACCGACTTCTGCCGAATCGCCGCAATACCGCCGAAGCGTTCAGCCGCGAGAACGGTGTCGACGCCGCATTCGAGCGCAGCCATCGAGAGCAGCGGCGGCGTTCCGCACACAAAGCGCGCCATGCCTGCCGCCGGCCGATAGTCGGGTGTGAACTCGAACGGCGCGGCGTGACCGAGCCAGCCAGAGAGCGGCTGCCGCCACGCGTCTGCGTCCATCCGGGCCGTGTGACGCGGATGTGCCCATGCAAACGCCGGAGCTCCAGGACCGCCGTTGAGGTACTTGTAGCCGCATCCAACCGCGAAATCAGCGGCGGCATCAATCGCTCCTCCGCCATAGACATCAACCGGCACCGCTCCCGCGGAGTGTGCCAAATCCCACACGACGATGGCGCCGGCCCCTCGCGCCGCTCGGGTGACTTCCGCCATCGGGTGCATCCGGCCGGTCCGGTAGTTCACGTGCGTCAGCATCAGGATGGCGAGCCGATCGTCGAGTTGCGCAGCGATCTCTTCCTGCTCCACCAGTACGAGTTCGAAATCGTGCGCACGAGCAACGCTGTCCGCGATGTACAAGTCGGTGGGAAAATTTGTCCTCTCAGACACGATCCGTCGCCGGCTGGGCTTGGCGTGCGCGACGGCGGCGTTCAGGACCTTGAAGAGATTGATCGAGGTCGAGTCCGCCACCACGATCTCACCCGCGTTGGCCCCGATCAGTCGTGCAATCTTGTCGGCGATGCGCTGCGACAGGGTGATCCAACCAGCGGTGTTCCAACTGCGAATCAGTCCGGCGCCCCACTCATGCTCGACGACCGCCATCGTCCGCTGTGCCGTCGCCCTTGGCAGGGCGCCCAGCGAGTTGCCGTCCAGATAGACCAGCCGCTGTTCATCGACGCGCTCGAGCGCGAACTGGCCGCGAAGCGCAGCCAGCGGATCCTCGGCGTCGAGCGCGAGGCAGTCATCTCTCGTCATCATGGCCGCGATCGCAGCACCGCCCGTACCGGCGACGCGTCGGCCTGGACCCACTTGAGCGGCAACGCGATCAGTTCGTAGTCACCGGCCTCAACTTCATCGAGAACGAGGTTCTCGAGGACGCGCATGTCATGCGCCAGCAGTTGTTGATGGCTGTCGAGCGTGTTGCTGTCGGCGGGATCGACCGACTGCGAATCGATGCCTACCAGTCGCACACCCAAGCCGGCGAGCCAGGTGATGGTCGAAGGGGCGAAGGCCGAGAACTCCGACGACCACTGGGTGGGCGCCTTGAGGCATGTACGAACAAGTACGCGCGGGGGAAGGTCCGCCACCGCGTGGCGCAGATGGTCCGGCGTGATCAGGGCGCCTTTGTCGATGGCGTGAATCACGCGGCAGGGACCGAGAAACGGCTCGAGATCCACCTGGCCAATCGCACTCGCGTCCCGGCCGTAGTGCAGCGGGGCATCCGCGTGCGCGCCGAGATGCGGCGACAAGGTGATCGCGCTGACATTCACCGGACAGCCCGGAGCGATCTCGGCATTCCACCGCTGCGAGTAGGCTGTGTCGCCCGGAAATGGCGGCGTCTCCGGTGAGATCGGCGGAGAGATGTCCCAGATCATCCTTATGCAAAGAACACGATAACATTCTGCCCGATGCCTTCCGCGGCCGCTCCACGCGAATCCTTGGTTCGCGCGGTCGGCACCTTCGGCCTGGCCGCGGGCATCATCAACATCACGGTCGGCGGCGGCATTTGTCGCCTGCTCGGCGTGACGTCACCACCAGCAGACCGCCGCCGATCAGCAGTTACTCGAGCGCGAAAGCGTTGACGCCAGTCGTCACCACGACGACGTACTGCTTGCCGTTCGGTGCAAGGTAGGTCATAGGCGTGGTGTGCCCCTCGGAATCGAGGCGTGCCTCCCAGCGAATCTGGCCGGTGCGGGAGTCGAAGGCGCGGAACCGCTTGTCAATCGTGCCGGCGATGAACACCAGTCCGCCCCCCGTGGCAATCGATCCACCCTGTCCGAAGGCGCCGGTGTTCGTGATGCCCTTCGCCTCGAGTTCGTCGCTCGTGCCGAGTGGAACCCTCCAGACGATGTCGCCCGTGTTGGCATTGATCGCCATCAGGTGCGCCCATGGGGGCTGCTGGCACGGCAAGCTGGTCGCGGGGTTCCAGAACCGTGCGTTCACGGTGCCACGACCGAGCGGGCTGAACCGCCGATACGCCACCGTATCACCGTCGGGACTCTTGTCGAGGCGACCCATCCCTCCAACGTCACGCGAGTTCACGAAGACGTACCCCAGGGTCTGGTCCACCGCAACGCCGCCGAAATTCGGCCCGCCCTGTTGTCCGGGGAAGACGATGCGGAATTCCTTGTTGCTGTACGGCGTATACGGGCCGAGATTGTGGATGCCGCCAATCTGCTCGGCGAGATCGCGGCAGAACTTCTCGTGCGAGGGCTCGCCGGTGAAGATCTCGGCTGGCGTGATGCTGAGCCGCGACAATGGCGGCGGCTTCACAGGAAAGGGCTGCGTCGGCGAGGTCACTTCGCCGGGGATGTCGCTCGCCGGCACCGGCCGTTCCTCGACGGGATAGATTGGCTTTCCCGTTTCACGCTCCAGAAAGAACATGAGTCCCGACTTCGCCACGGTGACGACAGCGGGAATGCGCCTCCCGTTCCGGACGACGTCCACGAGCGCGGGCGTAGCCGCGTTGTCGTAGTCCCACACGTCATGGTGGGTGAGCTGAAAGTGCCAGCGGACCTTCCCGGTGTTGGCATCGAGCGCGACGACCGACGAGCCATAGAGGTTCTCCTGCGGACGATGGCCGCCGTAGTACTGAGCCGCCGGCTGACCGATCGGCAGGAAAATCAGCCCGCGTGCCGTGTCGACTGAGCCGAAGCCCCAGTTCGCCGGCGTGCCCGCTGTCTTCCAGTAGTCCTTCGGCCAGGTGTCGGCTCCAGGTTCACCGGGATGCGGGATGGTGTGAAAGGTCCACGCGAGCGCGCCCGTTCTGATATCCCACGCGCGGACATCCATCGCCGGACCTTCAGAGTTGTCCTCCTGTCCCTGCGCACCGGTGATGATGAAGTTCCTGTAGATAACCCCGGGCGACGCCATCATGTACGGCCTGTCCGGATATTTGTCGGCGATGCCGGCGCGCAGGTTGATCGCCCCGTGATCGCCGAACGTCGGGATCAGTCGTCCGGTTGCGGCATCAAGCGCAATCAGACTTCCGTCGGTGGTTCCCGCCAGGACTCGTGGCGGGAACCGGCGGTCGCCGGGCCAGTACGACACGCCCCGGTTCGGGGCGCCGCCCTTCTCGAGTTCGTGCTTCCAGATCTCGTGGCCTGTCACCGGGTCGAGCGCGACGATCGTCCGCTGCGTGGTGGACGTGTACAGCACGCCGCGCACGAGGATCGGGACAGCCTGGCTCGCCGCGGCCCTGGGCGCCGAACCCGGTCCGGTGCCCGCGACGCCATACTGCCAGGCGAGCTTGAGCGTCGAGACGTTCGCCGTGTTGATCTGGGTGAGCGGTGAATAGCGTCGCCCCTGAGAATCGCCACTGTAGGTCTGCCACTCGCCGGCCAGTGACCCGCTCTGGGCGGTGAGAAGACGCGCGCCCGCCAGGACCCCCAGGAGCATCGCCATCAAGCCGGTGATTTTCATGGCGCGATTGTAGGCGAACGGGCTCGCCCCCGTTGTGGAAACGACGGCTTCGGCGCCGGCCCGACCAGAGCCGTGACCAACCGAGGGGCCGCGGTGCCGAACAACTGCACCAGTGGTTCCTGTCAACGCGCACGTTCCAGCGGAACGTCCTCAGTCAGGAGGGCGGCACGACCGGCGACTTCGCGGCGCGCTCGTTCGAGAACCTCGGCGCCTGGATCCTGGGCCGCAACATGTCCGGACCGGTGCGCGGACCCTGGCCAGACCTTGACTGGAAAGGCTGGTGGGGAACCAATCCACCGTACTACGTGCCGGTCTTCGTCCTGACCCACCATGCGCGCCCGCCACTCGAGGTGGAAGGCGGCACCGTCTTCCATTTCATCACCGAGGGAATCGAGGCGGCACTGGACCAAGCGCGGGCGGCCGCCGGAGGCAAGGATGTGCGAGTCGGCGGCGGAGCAGCCATCGTCTACGAATGCGGCGGGAACGCTGGCACGGACGAAGTCGCGGTAGGCTACAACCGTGGCGACGGCGTCGCGCGCGAAGAACAGGCCTTCCGCCGTGTTGTGTCGTCGCGAACGCCGGTCCATGGGGTTGGCGGTGCAGGCGGACGCCATCGAAGATTGCCCGTCGGCGGCGCGGCATAGGGAATGCCCTTGAACGCAATCACGCCGTTGCCACTACCGCGCACCGAACCCGACACAACGCGAACGACGAGCGGCAGTGACTCGGCAGCGTTGCCGAATACGGCAACGATCGCACATGTGGCACAAGCGAGCCTGAACATCCGGCGTATGGCCATCCCAAGCGCGCCCGAACTGTGCACCGCGACCACAGTCATGTTCATGTTGTCGTCCCGAATAATCGCGCTGTATTCATTTCGCCTGATCAGTGATCTGCGCAATTAGCCCGGCACGGGTTGTCGGCGGCGAAGACACAGGTCAGGGCACTGCAAACCGTATCACCGTCTTGGCCGAGCCGCGCCCACGATTGGACGAGCCGACATCCGTCCTGTCACCCGCCACACCTACATCGCCGCGATGAACGCGTGCGGCCGCTGGCTGCACGAGGAGGGCCATGCTCCAGAGCGTGTGCGGCTGCAGAAGCTCCGGGTCGAGAAGCGTGCCCTGGAGCTGCTCGATGAACCGCAGATGCGCACGCTCATCGGCTACAAGCCGAAGACCTACCGTGATACAGACAGGGTGGCGCGGCCCCGGCCCGTATTCTTACAAGTCCAGTTCGGCGAGGACGCGCCAGCCCTCCCCCCTGTGTATAGTCCGCCGAACCATAAGCCGAACTCGACTGGGAGCCGGTCTGGTCGGCGCCGCCAATGCGATCAGCATCGCACCGTCGCTGCGGCTCGCACCGCGGCGGGGGTTGACGGTGGCCATGGACGCGGCGCTCTACTGGAGACAGCGGCTCGGGCGGCTGGAAGCCAAGCCGTCTCGTGTGAAGGAGGACCGGTCGTCAGCGACGCGAGAGCACCCGAAGCCGTCCTTCAAGGACCGAGCGTCTCGCCTGACTGGCCGGATCCGGGATGAGGTAGCCATCCGCGCACGTCGCTGGACGAGGCGGCGACATCATCAACAATCTCCGAACGGCCATCGACGACGGCGATGATGGCCTCGAGGTCATGGCTCGTGACGACGTCATCGCCCCCGCGTCCGTGAAACGCCTCCATCTTGGTGGCGATGAACAGAGCCGACGTGACGACTCGTACCGCGTGTCCGGTGATGCCGAGTGGCTGGGCTGTTTCGACCGCAGCCGTATACCACCGATTGCTCAAGCCGAGCAGGGTGGCATCAGTGGGCATGACGTCGACGATCAGGTGACCATGCCGCCAGCGGCAGAGGGGAGCGCCGGGCGTGACGTCTTCACGGAGACCCAAGGCCCGAAGTCGATCTGCGAGCGCCGTGTACTTCGCGGCCGCCCCGCCGGTGGTCAGGCGATCCACCCCTCAGCGAGACTCAGGTGAACCCGCTCCGGCGTTGCCAACGTTGACCGGCACTGCGACTACGTTCCGTGCGGCACCGAGCGGCGATTGCTGCGTGTAGAGATGAACGAACAGTTTCCCTGCCACCAACTGTTCGCGGTCGCTGCCACGCATGGTCAGGGTGGCAGTCGCAGAGGTCTGTCCGGCGAGCATCAGGAGCGCCACAACGGAGCCTGGCTTGTCGGCCTCGCTGCGTTGCAGGGTCAACGCCACCACTCGATCCGTACCAAGTCCACCGACCGACGCGGTGTAACGCAGGGTGCCTGTGACGCGGTCGTAGGTGAAGGCGACACGCGCAGACATACCTCGGACACCTGCAAGGTCGGTGGTCAGCGACACCGGAATGGGCGCCAAACCGTTCGCGAGAGGCGGCGTGCTGAAGGGTGGACGACGCGGCTTCGCGCTCTGCTCCCACGCAAAAGCCAGCGACATCAGGTGCGGCTCGGTGAACGCGCCGCCCAGCATCTCGATGCCAACCGGCAGACCATCGGGCGTGAAGCCAGCGGGCATCGAGATCGCCGGCAGGCCGGTCGTGGCACTGAGCTGACAGTTCGTCCCGAACTGCGCTTCTCCAATCAGTGCGGGCTTGCGCCGCAGCACCGGGTACGCCAACGCGGTCACACGCTGGCCTTCGAGCGTTGCAAGGACGGCCGCGCGCAACGTGCGACGTTTGATGAGCGCCTGCCGATAGTGTTCCGTATCCCGCTTGTCCGGCGCGTTGCGTAGACGAAATGTCCCGTCCAGCTGTTCGTGCGCCAATCCACGGTCGATGATCTCGCCGAGCGACTTTACGGCTGCGCTCGGCTGCGCTGCGAGGTAGTCGGCCAAGTCGAACTTGAACTCGTCGGCGGTCACGCTGCTCTCGTTGAGTAACTCATCGAGCCCAGGCACCACAACGTCTACCACCTCGGCGCCCTGCGCTTTCATCTGGTCGAGCGCCTTGCGCACCACGTCGCCCACTTCGCCGTCCTCGGGCGCCGTGCCGAAGAACGAGCGGATGACGCCGATTCGCGCGCCCTTCAGCGCAGTGGCGTCAAGCCCGTCACGGTATGAGCGCGGTCGGTGCGCCGCCGCGTCCGCGGTGACCGGATCGCGCGGGTCTGGGCCGACGGTTGCGTCGAAGATCAGTGCGAGGTCCGTCACCGTCCGCGCCAGCGGTCCCGCGACGTCCTGTGTCGTAGAGAGCGGGATCACCCCATTGCGACTCGAGAGCCCCATGGTGGGACGGAGGCCAACGAGGTTCTGGTTCGCCGCGGGGATTCGGATCGACCCGCAGGTATCGCTGCCCATGCCTGCCGCGGCAAAGCTCGCGGCCACCGCGGCGCCTGTGCCGCCGCTCGAGCCGCCAGGTACGCGCATCAGGTCGTAGGGGTTGCGTGTCTGCCCTGTGAGCGATGAGATCGTGGTGATTCCGGCGGCGAGTTCGTGCATCGCCGTTTTGCCCAGAATCACCGCGCCGGCTTCGCGGAGGCGCTGCACCTGAAAGGCGTCCGTTGCCGGCTGCATCGTCGCGAGCGCGAGCGTGCCGCCGGACGTCGGCATGTCGACCGTGTTGTAGTTGTCCTTGATGAGCAGCGGAATGCCGTGCAGCGGTCCGCGTGGTCCCTTCGCCGCCCGCTCGCGGTCGAGCGCGTCGGCGTCTTCCCGGGCGTGGGAGTTGATGGTCACAACAGCGTTCAACTGGGGCCCCGCGTGATCGTAGGCCGCGATGCGCGCGAGGTAGGCGGCAACCAATCCTCTCGATGTCACGCGCCCGCTCGTCTGGGCTGCCTGCAGTTCAAGAATCGATTGCTCGTACACGTCGAACAGCGCGGCCGGCGGCGTCTGCGGTGAAACGCGCGCGGACCGGGCCTGGCGCTGTGCCATCAACGAGTCGTTCCCGAACCCAGTCAGGATCATCGCGAGGGTCGCTGCAGTGTATCGATAGCGCATGGCGCACATTCTGCCTCAACCGGCAGGCGTCGGACCATGGAGCGCCTTCGACCCACCCCAGTTGATTGTCAACGGTGTCCTTCGTAGACGCGGTTGCGATGTAACATGACCACTTCAAAACGTAGAAAGCGGGAAGACGTCACGAGCGAGCGGAGGAACGCGGTTAATGGATCAGGAAACCACGCAGGCTGGCCTCGGCGAAGAGGCCGAGCCACCCAAGACGCCGGGGGTCACCACGTCCGGCGGGGTGCCCGCCTTCCTGCGACGGCATCAGAGCGAGATCCTCAGCTCGTGGGAGTCACGTGTCACGTCGGAAGGGCACGACGTCGTCCTCACGGGCCTCGCGCTGCGCGACGACGTTCCGGTCCTTCTGGAGGAGCTGGCGATCTGGCTGGCGAGCGCGGCGGCGCCCGAGACGTCGCTGGCGGCGGCGGGGGCCTTGGCGCACGTGATGCAGCGGCTGGATCAAGGGCTGCTGCTCGGGCAGGTGTTTCGCGAGTACCGGTTGCTGCGCGAGGCCATCATCGAGGTGGTCCTCAACGCCGCAGCGGTAGAACAGGAGCACGCGGGCCCATCCAGCGAACAGAGGCGCGTGGCTCGCATCAAGGATCTCGCCCGCTTGAATGCCGGCCTGGACATCGTGCTCTCGCAATCCATCGAGCAGTTCGTCGCGGAGCGCGATCGGCGCGCGGAGGTGGAACGCGACCGCGCGGCCCAGGCCGTGCGCGAGTCTGAGACGCGGTACCGAACGCTGTTCGACTCCATCGACGAGGGCTTCTGCATCGTCGAGGTGTTCTTCGAGGACGATCGGGCGGTCGACTGCCGCTTCCTCAGCGTCAACCCAGCCTTCGAGGCGCAAGCCGGCCTGGAAAACGCGACGGGCAAGCGCGTTGGCGAGATGGTCCCTGAGCTCGAGGAGCAATGGTTGAAGACCTACGGAGGGGTGGCGCGGACGGGTGAGCCGTCACGCATCGAAGACGCGATCGGAGCGCTCGGCCGCTCCTCGAGCGTCTCTGCCTTTCGCGTCGGCGCTCCCGAAGAGCACCAGGTGGCGATCCTCTTCAGCGACATCACCGCACGCAAGCACGCCGCAGAGGCCCTGCACGCCAGCGAAGCACGGCAAACCTTTCTGGTGCGGCTCGGTGACACGCTTCACCCGCTGGTCGACGCCGTCGCCATCCAGACCGCGGCAGCGCGCGTGCTTCGTGAGCACCTCGGGGCCAGCCGAGTGCACTTCGCCGAAGTTGAGCCCGACGGCGAACACGCCAGCGGGGTCCCCGACCGGGCCGGACGCTACCTCCTCGCGGATTTCCCGCGCGCCGCCGACGAGATCCGTGCCGGTCGCAGTTTCGTCGTAGACGACGTCGCGACCGATCCGCGACTTGCGCCAGAGGAGAAGGCGAACTATCTTGCGCTGCCCGCCGGTGCGCTGGTTGTCGTCCCTGTCCAAGATCAAGGGCGGTTTGCAGCGCTCTTGTCCGTCCACCGCACCAGCTCGCATGCGTGGAGCCAGGACGAAGTGACGCTCATCCAAGAGACCGCTGCACGCACGAAGGACGCTGTCTTCCGGGCCAAGGCGGAGATCGCACTGCGCGCCAGCGAGGAACGCTTTCGCCAGGCTCTGGAAAGCATGAGCGACGGCTGCGCGATCCTCAGCCCCGACTGGACGTACCTCTTCATCAACAAGGTCAACGCCGAGCAGGCGCGCGTGAAGCCCGAGCACATGCTCGGTCGAAGCATGCTCGAGGTGGTGCCCGGAGTAGAGAGCTCACCATTCTTCGCGGCGTACCGACGCAGCATGGAGGAGCGCACGCCGCAGCACATGGAGTCTGAATTCACCTACGAGGACGGAGCGTCGGCCTGGTTCGAGGTCTCGGTGGTGCCTGTCGCTGAGGGAATCCTGGTGCGGGCGCAAGACACAACTGCTCGCAAGCGCAACGAGAGTGCGCTGCGCGACGGCGAGGAGCTGGTACGCACCATCGCCGAGAACTCCACGCAGGCGCTGGTGATGATGGATGCGCGCGGCCACTGCACCTACTGGAACCCGGCGTTGCTCGCGATGACCGGTTACACGGCCGAGGAGCTTCGGTCCAAGCCGCTTCACGAGCTCATTCACCACCACCGTCCTGATGGCCGGCCCTATCCCATGGCCGAGTGCCCGATCGATCGCGCCCTGCCCGAGAACTTCGACGTGCGGGCGCACGAGGATCTCTTCTTTCGCAAGGACGGCACAACGTTCCCGGTCCTTTGTGCGGCTAGCCCGATCATGAAGGGTGGCCGGCCCGTGGCCACCGTGATCGAGGTGCAGGACATCACCGAGCGCAAGCACGCCGAGGAAGCCTTGCGCGAGGCGGACAGGCGCAAGGATGAGTTCATCGCAATTTTGGCCCACGAGCTGCGCAATCCTCTCGCGCCCGTCCGGAGCGCCGTCGAGATTCTCCGCCAGTTGGGGCCGGCGGAGCCGCGGCTGATGCGTGCCCGCGAGGTCATTGATCGTCAGGTTACCCACATGGCGCGGCTCATCGATGACCTGCTCGATGTCTCGCGCATTACCCAGCGCAAGCTTGCGCTGCAGCGCGAGCGCTGCGACGCTGCGGCGCTCGTGCGGCAGACCGCCGAAGACTACCGGAGCAGCCTGATCGCGACGGGCGTGAAGCTCGACGTCGAGGCATCGGTGACGCCGCTCTGGGTCGATGCGGACCCGGTCCGGCTGACGCAGATGGTCGGCAACCTCCTCAACAACGCGAGTCGATTCACGGATCAGGGCGGTCGGGTCCAGATTCACGTGGCGCGCTCTGGGCCCTGGGTGGAGGTGGTGGTCGCGGACACCGGGGTCGGCATTGAGCCAACGCTCCTGGCGCGGCTCTTCGATCCTTTCAGCCAAGCGGAGCAGGACCTGGCGCGCAGCAAAGGGGGCCTCGGACTCGGCCTCGCGCTCACCAAGGGGCTGGTCGAGCTGCACGGGGGTGAGATCATCGCCGAGAGCCCGGGCGTGGGGCGCGGCTCTACGTTCCGCCTGCGGATGCCTGCGGCTGCTGATTCGGCAGCACACACGGTCGCGGCACCCCCCCTACCCAGCGGGCCTTGCGCATCCTCGTCGTCGAGGACAACCACGACGCCGCCGAGATGCTTGGGGAGCTGCTCGAGCTCGGAGGGCACGAGGTGAAGTTGGCGTTCGACGTCGCGACAGCGCTCCGCCTGGCGCGGGAGTTCCGTCCCGAGGTCGTTGTCTCCGACCTCGGCCTGCCCGGCGAGCTCGACGGCTACGGGCTCGCACGAGCGCTGCGCAGCGACGAGGGTCTGCGCGATGCCTACCTGATTGCGCTCTCCGGCTACGTTGGCGACGAGGCACAAGGACGCTCCTTCGCAGCGGGGTTCGACGCCCACCTGGCGAAACCGCCCGACCTCTCCAAGCTCGAAGCGACCCTCGCCGCCGCCACGCCGCCGCGATCGACACGTTGAGGGTTGTAGGGCGCCGCGCGGGAGCAGCGTGGGACACGCGCCTCGCGGTGGGACGTCAACGTTCGAATGTACCGGCCACGAACTTCCACATCTGCTCTGCGGGCTGCGCTGGCGTCGTCGCCAGCAGCCGGTACGACGATACGACAAGGACTGACACAACGATCGCCAGCGATACTTCAAGGCCGTACCGGCGCGACGGGGTCAGTAGGCGGAACATCAGCGCCACGACCAGCAGATAGAGCGGCACCAGCGACGCCACGCCAGCCAGTCCAATCAGCGTACCCAGTGAGTATGGCGCGTGCCCTTCGCGGAGTGCCCGGATCGACACTTCGAAGATCGGGTTCTGGAAGTCCACTGGCCAGTGCGGATAGGTGGACACCGCGAGCACGTGCACGCCGACGCCGATGAGCACCGTCGCGAAGGCAGGCACGCGGAGTAGATCGCTGCCGAGACAGACGTCGAGGCCCGCAGCGGCGAGCCAGGCAAGGAACGGCATCGCGACGGCGATGTATCGGGGGCCAACCGACCAGCCGCCACGTCCGAACTCCGGATACAGGGCGCCCACGAAGACGCAATACACCAGAGCGATGAGACCGGCCACCAGCGCTTCGCGTCCGACGCGGGTGCGGAGCTCGGGGCGGGCGGCGATGCTCACGAGGCCGACGACCGACAGCAGCACCCACGGCGACAGCAGCAGCAGGCCGTTATCCGGTCGAACCAGCAGCTGCGCCAGCGACTCCTTCGAGAAGCCGACGATGCCCATCACACCCATCCGGTTCGCGGAATCGACCGAATAGGCATAGCCGGTACGAAACGGTGATCCGAACGCGCTCCAGTGATACCAGGCGAGCACGCCGATAAACGGGAGAATAGCCAGGGCGAGAGCCACAGCGGTGCGCCACCGGCGGTTCGCGCCCCAGACCAGATAGCCGGCGACCAGCGGCGCGGCGAAAATCGCCTGGTACTCGACAAGCATCGACAGTCCGAGCAGTGCGCCAGCGCCCAGCGCCCCCCGCACTTCGTCGCGCGATCGCTCCCGGACGACGTCCACTGCACGAGCGAATGCGGTTCCCACCAGCGAGGCGGCGAGCGCATGCGACATGAAGAGCATGCCGAGCGGCAGCGCCATCGAGCCGAGGGCATATGCAGCCAGCGCGGCACCCCGCGCTTCTTCGGTATCGGCGAACCGCCGGGCGACGCGACGGAACTGGCTGAGGAACCACAGTGTCGGCAGCGTGGCCAACCCGGTTCGCAGCAGCCACGTGACGAGTGCGAGCGGTGGCCGACGGCCGCTCGGCTCGAACGTAACCGAGAGTGGATAGTAGAGCACGACACCGAGTATCGACAGGCCGGGTGCCTTGTTCTGGTAGGCGTGGCCATCCGGAGTCGTCGAGACGTCGGCACGCGAGCCCAGATCGGAAAGGCGATCGTCGAGACTGAATGTGCCGCTCTCGGCCAGTTGCTCGGTCGTGAGGATTCGCGGCAGTTCGTTGGCGTGCCGGAGCGTCGGAAAGTACGGGAAGCAGTAGCAGTACACGACTGCCAACGCGACCAGCGCCCACTGCGATCGCAGCATGCGGATGATCGCGCTCCGCTTCGCCCGTTCAGCCCCGGTCATGCCCCGCGGCGGAGCATACAATACAATCCGGTTCGCCTAGCCCACCCATGCGCGTCCGGCTTCGAGCGTCAGATGAAGCTGCAGTGCCGGCGCTTCGAGTTCTGTCCGGGAAGTCACTGCCAAGCTGCTCGGTCGCATGGGCGTCGTCATCGAGGAGGTTCGGGTGCGATACCACGCGCGGGACGCCGCCAGCGGCAAGAAGGTGCGATGGCGTGATGGACGTGTGGCGATGGCCGTACTGGCGCTCGGCCTTGTTGTGGCGTTCCTGCTCCAGTGCCTGGCGTTCGCGGGCGCCAACGGCCAGACCTATGACGAGGGCATCACCCTCGCGGCCGGCCTCAGGCTGCTCGAGACGGGACGAGACGACTTCAATCTCGAACATCCTCCGCTCGGGAAGATCATGGTGGCGTGGCCCGTCCGACAGTTCGCGTCGCCCCATCTCGACGTTGCGGCCTGGGCCGCACGCGGTGAAAGCGGGTTCGGCCTGGGGCGCGACCTGTTCTACGACAGCGGTGTCGACTACCAACGCCTGCTCTGGCTCGGTCGCACACCGGTGATCGCGATGGCGGTGCTGCTTGTCATTCTCATCGGCGCCTTCGCAGCCCGGCTGTGGGGCCTTGCCGCGGGTCTGCTCGCTGCGGCGCTTGCGGCGTTCGACCCGACACTGGTCGCCCACGGCTCGCTCATCAGCCTCGACATGCCGCTCACGCTATGGGTGACCGCCGGATTCTTCTGCGTCAGCGAGTCGATGCGATCGCGGCAGCCGGCCTGGCTGCTGCTGACCGGGATCTTCGCCGGATTGGCGGCGGCCACCAAGCACTCCGGTCCGATCTTCGTGGCGATGATGTGCGTCGCTCTCGGCACACGTGCCCTTCACACCGGCGACCCACGCCCGTGGTGGAATACCGCACCGCTGACCAGGAGCCGAACGCGGGCGCTGCTCTACGCCGCCACGAATGCGTTGCTCGTCTGCGCCGTTGCAGCACTGGTCGTCCGCATCGTCATGGGTGGAGCCGGCTGGGAACCCTATCTGGTCGGCATCCGTGCCCAGCTCAGGCACCAGGATGTTGGGCACCCGGCATTCTTTCTCGGCAGTCTCTCGCACACCGGCTGGGTGAGCTACTTCCCTGTCGCGCTGGTGATGAAGCTGCCGCCGGTGACGCTCGTCCTCGCGGGGATCTCGGTCATCGCGTTCGCGCGTGGAGCAGCCTGGGCTCGGGGGGTGTCAGCTGTCGCGGTACCTCTGGGGCTGCTGCTGGTCAGCCTGCTGTTCGCTCACGTCAACATCGGCGTGCGATACGCGCTGCCGCTGTGGCCGCTGATCATCCTCGTCGCGGCCCGCGCCGCGACCTTCAGACGGCCTGCTTTCTTGCCGGTACAGGCGCTTGTCCTGATTGCGGCCGTGCAGCATCCACTCGCGGCACTGCGTATCGCCCCGCATGATCTCGCGTTCTTCTCGGACCTGGTGGGAGGCCCATCGCATGGGCAGCGTTATCTCGCCGATTCGAATCTCGATTGGGGTCAGGATATCAGCACGCTCGGCCGCTGGCTCGAGGCGCACGGTCAGCCGCGGCGGCTTTACCTCTCGTACTTCGGAACGGCCGACCCGCGCGCCTACGGCATTCGCTATCGGCCAGCTCCCAATGCGTGCCCGCACCTCGCGCCCTGGACGTCCGACCCCGAGCCGGCCACCGGCCGCGAACTTCTCGCGGTGAGCGTTATGAACCTGCAGGGTGTGTTCTTCGCGGACGTCAAGGCGTACGCGTGGCTCGAGTCGCGGCAACCCGAGGCAGTGCTTGGCTACTCGATTCTGGTCTACGACATCACCGACGATCCCGACGCGCACAGCGCGCTCGCGCGCATGTACGAGCGGTTCGGGCCGATCGAGCGCGCCGCTGAAGAGCGTGCACGCGTCGTTCGTCTGCGGTCGGGAATGAAATGAAGTGCGACGGCGAGCCCGGGCTGGAGCCGGGACTCGCCGTCCAGGGAAAGAACTACCGGAGCCGCTGTGCGCCCAGGGTCGGCGAGTCGGGCGGCGGCACGAATGCGTCCACGGTTGGCGAGTCGGGCGGCGGCACGACTGCGTCCACGGTTGGCGAGTCGGGCGGCGGCACGAATGCGTCCACGGTTGGCGCGTCAGGCGGCGGCACGAATGCGTCCACGGTTGGCGCGTCAGGCGTCGGGAAGGGGTCGTCCACGGCTGGATTGTCGGGCGGCGGCGGCGGCCCATCGACGCCGGGCGCGTCCGGCGTGCCCTGGCAGGCCTCCGTCGGAAGTTTCAGCACCCGGTTGTCGCCACCGAGATACTTCGAGATGCCGGCGCCGGAAATCAACTCGACGTTCGTGGTCCACTCACCGGTAGACATTCCTGGAGTGACACACGGCATCTGCTCACCAATGACCACTACGCGGAACTCGCAGAGGCCGCCGCGCAGTTTGGCCGGGCAGTCGCGGCTCAAGAGTGAGACCGAACAGGTCTGACCGGTCGCAATCTCACAGCGCTGCTCGGGAATAAGCATCGCGTTCTTCGTGTCTGCGAAGACGATGGAGAATTTTTCGGGAGGGGCGGTGAGGTCGCGGCCGACGTTCACCACGTGAACAATCGCGACTTCCTTGCTGGCGAGGCTGGCGACCGGCAGATACGCCACAAGCGTCGTATCGTCGCCCGTCGTCTGCGCCTGGGCGCCGGCGCGGGACAGTGACAAGCCGACCAGCAGCGCGAGGACGCCCAATGTCACAGCGAAACTCGTCAACACTCTGCGGCGTGCCATTTGGAAGCCTCCTGGAGATCACGAACCGAACTCGAACGCGCCTGAACTCAGCCACGGTATTATCGTGCTCGTGACCGCAAAATACAAGGAACCTGCGGCATTCCATGGTTAGGCGCCGCGATGTCATCAGCGTCGGCGCGCCGCTCGTGGTCGGGTGGGCCTTCTGGCTGTATCGGATGGGCGTCAACGACCATGACGACATGCTCTCGAACGAGCTGTTGTTCGCGCGCCAGGGGCTCGGCACGCTGCTGTTCCACAATCCCTGGCCGGATCAGTCGCCTCTCTACTTCGTCTATCTGCACGTGCTGAGAGCCATCGGCGAGACGCCCTTCGTCGTGCAGTTCGCCAACGCAGTGCTGCTCAGCGTTGCGCTGGCTGTGACGTACCTGCTCGCACGGGCGTTGTCCGGTACCCGCAGCGTGGCCGCCGCTGCAGTCTTCATCGGTGCGGTGTCGCCGACGAGTCTGTGGCTGGTCCGCAACGGACGGATGTATTCGCTGCAGCTGCTCTTCTCGGTCCTGGCGGCGCTGTTCGTGGTGCGTTACCTGCAACACCGGCGCACCAGCGACGTGGTCGCATTCGCGGTCGCATCGGCCCTGAACATCTATACGCACTTCTTCGGCTTCCTCATCACCGGACTCATGTTCGTGGTCCTCGGGGTCGACGCGTGGCGCGTGACGCCCACCTCGATCGGCGAGCCAGCTCTGACCATCGGTCGGAACCTCAGACGGGTTGCGACCGCGGCGCTGCTCCTCGCCGCCATTGCCGTTCCGCAGATCGTTCGCCTGGTGTCCTTCGCCACGCAGTCTGTGCCGTCAGCTCGGGCAGACGTCTCGTTGCCGGCCCTGTCGCCCCGCTTCTTCGATCGGGTGAGCTGGTTCTGGTTCGTGAACGCCGGTTGGGGATCGCTCAGTCCAGGCGAGCAGTTGATCACCGTCGTCTACGTCGGCAGCATCCTGATCCTGGCACTGGCCGGCCTCGTGGCAGCCGGCCGTCGGCTCGGTGCGGCGGTCGCCACGTGGATCGTCGTGCCGCTCGCCCTCGCAAGTCTTGCGGCCGGGCGCATCGACATCCGCGACCGCTACTTCGTGTGGACGTTGCCGTTGCTGTGGGTGGCCGTCGCCAACGGCGCGCTCGGCGCCATGCCGTTCGCGCGCCTCACAGGTTCACGCGCCGACATCACCAGAGGTATCCGCGCCGCGCTCGTCGTGGGAGTGATCACCGGCTCGTTGTGGCTCCTCTGGAACAAGCTGCCGGAGCGCTACTCGGAGTGGACCAAGTTGATGGGCGTCGTCGAACGCCTGTATCGCCCCTCGATGCTGGCCTACATGCCTCCGGGGTCTCCCATGGGCATACCGCGGTTGATCGCGGTGCAGCACAACATGCCGGCCGGACTTCGGGATGTGCGCGATCTCAGTGCGAACACCCACGATCAGTTCCTCCAGGAAGTGGAACGGCAGCAGGACTTCATCTTCTTCGTCTACGCCGGTCTCGAGAACGAGGAGATGCGTTCCCGCGTCCGCTATCTCGAGGCGCACAACTACCGAAAGGCGACCGTTCCCACCTACGGCGCCGGCGCGCAGATCTTCACCCGCGTGGCCCTCGACGGCTGGTCACAGGAGCAGCGGGTCGACCCGTCGCCGGCGTCGATCGTGTCGTGGGCGCGACAACAGCTCGCGCAACGATCGGCCAGCGTTCGCAGTACCGAGCCACTCGCGAACGCCTTCGTCGCCCGCGTGGAGCAGTCGGGAAGCGCGCGCGTCGGTCAACTGTTCGCCAGCCAGCGTGGCGAGTTCGGTTCCTGGCGACTGGGGCCCGAGAGCTGGGACGCGGTGGAGGACCAGCCCGTTACGGCCGGAAAGGTCGAGCAGCGATCGATTGCCGCGCACCCGGCGTCCGGTTCGGTACTGGTCGTGGCCCTGCCGCAGCAGGCGATGGGCAAAAGCCTCGCGCTCTCGTACGGCATCGCCGACACGGGAATCGGCTTCCGTGGCGGGGCCAACGTCGACATCGCGGTCTACGTGAACGGCGTGCGGCGGACCAGCCTGTCCTGCTCGAACACCCCGGGCTGGAAGCAGGCCGCCGTGGACACCGCGAGCCTCGATGGGCAGTCGGCCGATACGGTCCTGCTGCTGACGACCGCCGACGACCGAAGCCGTCACTTCGCGTTTCGCCTCGATGCCTCATCGACGCCTGCCGCCCCCACCGCTACCGCAGTCGACGACAGGTCGCCGTTCATCCTCACGGGCGGCCACCGCCTCAGTGACCGAGTCGAACGCCTGCGCGTCTACCGCCTCGAGGGAGACCGGCGAATCGACGGCGTGAGCGATGGCCAGACCTACTCCGCCAGCGACATGCACGAGACCACCGGTAGCGGCGGCGAGGGTTCTGTTCACCGCGTCTGGGCGTTCGGGCCGCTGCCCTGGGACGCGGTCGGCTCGACGCGTCAGGTCAGTGGCGGCGAAGCCCGCAAGGGCATCTGGGCGCATCCGCGCGACGGAACGACGCTCGTGATCGAGGCGTCGCACGTGAAACCTGGCGAACTCCTCCGTGGTCAGTTCGGCTTCAGCAATCACGGCGTCGAGATGGCGGCGTCTGTCGGCGTCACTGCGCCGCTGACCTTCCGCATTGCGGTGGACGGCCGGACGGTGTTCGAGCAGGTCGTTGCGCGATCTACCGGATGGTCAGGTCTGGCGGTGCCGCTAGGCGCCGGCGGAGGCGAGCGCAGCCTTCGAATCGAGATTTCCTCAGCCGCCGACAAGTGGGGACACTTCGTCTTCGACCTGTGGAGCGAATAGCGGTCATCGACTGGCGTCTGTCCGCCGCAGGTAGATGGACACCAACGGCACTCCGTCGAGGGTCAGCACCTGCGCCGGCTGCACGTGGCCGTACTCCTCCCAGATCTGGAAATCGAACTCGTTGAAATGCTTCTCGTGGATCACGAGAGCCGCATCGGATCCTGCGACGCCGCCGGCTTCGACGATGTCCGGACGCAGTGCCCCGCCGCGTTCATAGAGCAACCATGAGTCGTGGTTCCAGTCGTGGGGATAGAGCACGGCACCCGGCGGCAGGGTCGCGTTCAGCCACGGCAAGAGGCCCTTGACGGAATAGCCCCAGAACTGCCGGTTCATCCCGAGATCGGCGCCGCCAGGCGGACCACCCGCCAGGGCGTTGTAATGTGAAAGCCCGTAGGGGTGCGAGTGGTACGTTTCGACAACCGACGGAGCCGCGGCCACCACGATCAGGCAGATTGACAGCGCGATGTCCCGTGCTGTGCCTGGCATGACGCGCAACTCGCGCCAGAGCCCGTCGCGCAGGCGGTCAAAAGCGTAGCCGCCAGCCAGGGCGAGGAACGGCATCGTCGCCAGCCAGTGCTTGGTTTCGCCGTAGATAGGCTGACGACCAGCCAGAAAGACGCCCACCGGAACAGCACCCGCCACAAGCAGCAGCGCGCGCGTCGAACGACCGTCGTCTTGCCATCGATCTGCCGGCCAGGCGAGCGAGACGATGCCGCCAGCTGCGAGCACAAGCATCACGACCGGCGCGGTGAACAGCAGCATGCCGAGTGGCTCGTGCCACGGATACGGCGGCTGGTTGAAGTTCCGCCCGAGATACTCGAAATTGTAGTGAACGTGTTCGAGGTGAAACCGCAGGTAGTAGCCCAGCCTCGCGAACGTGTCGTGCCAGAGCCACGGCCACAGCGCGAACAACAACCCGGGGCCAATCAGCGCCATCATCAGGAACGACCGGGTCGCAGCGTGCACCTCCGCGGTCCGCCGTCGCACCACCAGCCACGCGCAGTGCAGGCCCAGCGCAACCGGAAGCAGGAACGACTGCAGCTTGGTCGCGAGGCAGAGACCACAGAGGATGCCGGTCGCGACCGCCGGCCACCATCGCTTCGAATCGAGCGCCCGCCAGTAGGCGACCGTCGTGGCCAGCCACAGCGTGGCCACCGGAAGATCGAAGGACGCCGTCTGCGCATGGAAGAACGCCCGGGGCTGCGCGAACATCAGCAGCGCCGCAGCCAGCGCACCCCAGCGCGAGCCGAGCGCCGCGATGAAGAACAGGTAGACGAGCGCACACATCCAGCCGAAGAAGATCGCGGTCGGCAACCGGAAGGCACTCAACTCCGACAGCACGGCCAGCGTCGTGTGCTGGCCTCCGGTGATGCGCGCCGCCTCTGGATGCCACGCGCCGTCGAGGGCGCACGTGCAACGGTGCAGCACGCGCCACGACACCCCGTAGAGCGTCGGCAGCAGTGGCGGATGCTCGGCGACGTAGGCCCAGAAGGGCACGATGGCCTGGTCCGACAGCGGATGCGTCAGGCGGCCGGAGAGCGCGTCCTCGTAGTAGCGGACGTGCAATTCGCCGGCCTTCATGTAGTAGGCCTCGTCCCGCACAATGCCCTGCGTCGTGGAGGCGACGGCCACGATCGCGGTGACGGCGACACCAATCAACAGTGCGACGAGCCTGTCTCGCGTGCCGATCATCGCGACCTCGTCCGGCCCTCAGCCGCGACACACACGGAGAGGTCCACGGCACCGTCCGGCTCCTGCACGCGGGCACTGATGGCGACGTCGTGTGTTCCGGCCGCCGTGGCCACCGTCGGTAGTGCCACCCAGCCATCGTCGTTGCCGGCGAACCCGCGGGTGACCTCGACGCCGTCCACGAGCACCTGAATGAACGCCTTCGAGCGATTGCGAGCGCGCTTCTGGTAGTCCGCCAGACCGGCATACGCCTGGAGTTCGGTGCCGAGGGTCACGCCGGGGAACGAACGCAGCGTCTGCCCCATGGACGTCTGCAGATCAAGAGGCACGCCGCGCCGCGGCTCGAAGTCGATCTCGCAGATGTGTCCGGCATCCGCGAGGCTCCAGGTCACCGCCGCCGCCTCGCGCGAGAACCGCCGCACGCGAAGCGGGCCAAACCTCTGTTCGGAGGCCGGCGTTGCGCTGGCGACGTCCTTCGCAACCGCACCGCGCACCGACACCTCCCAGATCTCGCGGAAACGCGCGGTGTCCATGCGGGCCACCTGCTGCGGCGTCATCCGCTCGCCGAGCCATCGGCGTCCCAGAGGATCAAGCCACGGCGGCGCGAACACAATCAGCTGATCGGCCTGCAGTGTTGACGGGATCGCGGCAGCAGCGGCGCGCCACTGTTCGGCAGACGGCTCGGACTGCCGCGCCGACAGCAGGACGCCGATCTCCCACGCTGCAACGCAGACCAGGGCTGCAACCATCAGGCGGGCCTGGGCCTGTCGCACCCAGGTCAGCATCGAACCGCGCTTCCTGCCGGACATGCGGGTGTTGTCTGCATCTCAGTCGTGGACAAGCGATTCATACTCAGCCCGGTCGGCGCGATAGAACTGCGGGTAGCGGTTGAACGTGATCGCGCCAAACAGGTTGACGACGATGGAGAGAACGATGAGCGTCTGGGCGAGCCGCGTCAGGGGACGGGGACTCGCCGCCAGCAGCAGCACCAGGAAGACGATGTAGTCGAGGCTGAAGCGGAAGCCGAACTGAAACCACCCCGTGTTCTGGTAGAACAGCGTCCAGACGCCCACCGACAGCGCGGTCAGCCAGAGCCCGCGCTGGAACGCCGTTCGCGGCCATGCACCGGCCAGCAGCAGCAAGGCCGGCGTCGTCACCCACACGGCCAGGCCATGCCCCGAGATGCTGACGTAGGGAAACGACGCGCTCAACCGGGGCAGCAGACCGAACGCGGCAATCGCATTGCGCACACCGTAGTGCGTGTCGAACAGACCGAAGCGCTCGATATCGAGCTGCTGACGGACACGGAGGTAGCTGTAGCCGAATTCCAGCGGCTCGCCGAACCGCGCATAGTTGTGCCATGCCGCAAGAAGCCCGGCGAACGCGACCGGCGCGAGAAACATCGTCCAGCGGCGCCAGTCCGACAGGCGGCCGGTTCGCCACATCTCCCCGGCGAACAGCGGACACATGAACAGCAGCGGCGCCCGGGTCAGGAAACCCAGCCCAACGCAGAGTCCGGCCAGTAGCGGACGCTCGGCTCCCAAGGCGGCGAGTACGTAGAGCAGGCACATGTCTACGGCGAACACTTGCGCTGTGTACCAGACGCGCCCCTGCACCGCGCTGTAGAACAACACGGTGCCGAACGCCAGCAGTGCGGTGAGCCACAGGTCCTCCACCGGTGAGCGGCGCGACAGATTCATCGCACGCAGGCGGCCGAGCAGCACCAGCAGCAGCGCGGGTGCCAGTGCGCCAGCAATCACGGTGACCAGGACATCGCTCACACCAGGGCCGAAGGCGAGGACCAGTGGCAGGAACACCGCCGATGGGAACGGAGGGAACGCGATCTGATAGTCAGCGCCGCTGGAGTCGCGGAGCCTCGACATCGGAATATCGCTGACGCCCGCCACATGGAAATCGTCGCGGAGCCGCAGCCGTCGTCCCCTCACGCTGGTGCCGTCATCGAGCACCGCGTGATCGACGACGGCGGGATCGTCTGCGCCAGCGGGCCAGCGCTCGAGACCCAGCCGCCCGTGCAGCCACGCTTCTGCCTGCGCGATGAAGTGATGATCGGACGTCTGGGTAAACAACCGGCTCCCGGCGACGGCGCCGTACACGGCGAGCGCGATCAGGAAGACCGCCAACGGCGCTCGGCTGCTCATCGTTCTCGGCGGGGAATTGCCAACACGCAACGGTTATTCTAGGCTCGTTCGCCAACATGCCCGAAACCAAAGGCGCGGCCACCCGTCGGCGCCGCGTGATCGCCGCCCTGTTCACGGCGCTCTTTGCCGTCGTCGTGCTCCGGAACGCCTGGATGCACGACGATGCGTACATCACGTTCCGAACCGTGAACAACTTCGTCAGCGGTTACGGACTCCGGTGGAACACCGCCGAGCGCGTGCAGACCTACACGCATCCGCTGTGGATGCTCGTCGTCTCGGCCTGCTACGCGCTGACCCACGAGGTGTACTTCACCGTCATCATCCTGTCGGTAGTGTTGTCTGTGGTCACCGCGCTGCTGGTGGTCTCCGGTATCGCGGGATCGCTGGCGGCAGGATGCCTCGGCGTCGGAGTGTTGATCTGCTCAAAGGCCTTCGTCGACTACTCCACGTCCGGCCTGGAAAATCCGCTCACCTATCTGCTGTTGGCGATCTTCCTGGTGCTCCTGTTCCGTCGCACGGCGAGCATGTGGACGCTGTACCTGCTGTCCACGGTCGCAGCGCTTGGCGCCGTCAACCGACTGGACACCGTCGTGCTCTACCTTCCTGCCATAGCCATGGTGTCCACGCAGACACCGCGTGCGCGGGTGCGCGCGCTGGCGGTCGTCGCAGCGGGGTGTGCGCCGCTCATCCTGTGGGAGGCCTTTTCGCTCTTCTATTACGGGTTTCTCTTCCCGAACACGGCGTACGCGAAATTGTTTGCCACGGGTGTCAGCCGCAGCGAGCTGGCGCGTCATGGGCTGTACTACCTGCTCAATTCCGTCGGTCTCGATCCGCTCACTCTGCTGACCACGAGCGCCGGCGTCGTCGCCGGGCTGCTTTCGCGAGACCGTCGGCAGGCAGCCGTGGCCGCCGGCATCCTTGCCTATCTGTCGTACATCGTCTACATCGGGGGCGACTTCGTGACCGGCCGCTTCCTCGGCGCGCCGCTTCTGGGCGCGGTGGTGCTGCTCTCGCGATGGCAGCCGCTGACGCGCTCGGCGATCGTGGTTGCTGCAGGCGTGGTGCTGGCCGTCGGGCTCACGTCGAGTTCACCGCCACTGCTCAGCACGTCAATGGTTGGCTCGCAAGGCAAAACGCTGATGGACGCTCACGGAGTTGCCGACGAACGCGCCTACTACTTCCCCTATACCGGACTCCTGCGCGCCTTCCAGGGCGTGAGGGTCTCGGATCATCCCTGGGCCATCGAAGGCGCGGATGCTCGCAGGCACGGCGTGCCGCTGGCGTTTCGGGGCGACATCGGGTTCTTCGGTTTCCATGCCGGCCCCGGCGTGCACGTCGTCGATGTGTGGGGCCTCGGGGATCCGCTGATTGCGAGGCTGCCGGCTCGAACCGACGGCGTCAACTGGCGCGTCGGTCACTTCACGCGGGCCATTCCGGACGGCTATGGAGAAACGCTGGTCACTGGCCGGAACCACCTGAGTAACGCCGAGACGGCAGCGCTCTACGACCGCCTCGTGCTCATCACACGCGCCGACCTACTGTCCCCGGGCAGGCTGGCCCGGATTTGGCAGATGAACACCGGCAACCGGAACGCGCATGCGGAGTGACGCGGATCGGAATCGGTTTGTACTGCTCTACCTCGCGCTGGCCCCGCTGTACCTGGCGCCGCTCTTTGCCACGCGCTTCCTGCCCGCCTACGACCTGCCGCACCACCTCGCCATCGTCGATGCGCTGCGCAAGTCGGGCACCGCCGATTCGCCGTATGCCGCACGATTTGTGGTGGGCCTCGAACTCGCGCCCTTTGTCGCGCACCTCGTGGTGTTGCAGGCGCTGGCCACCGTCATGTCGATCGGCGCGGCGGCCAAGGTCCTCGTGGGGGCAGTCGTGCTGACGCTGCCGATCGTGACGGCGCGATTCCTCAGCGTCTCGGGCCGGAGCCGGGTGCCGGCCGTGATCGCCTTCCCGCTGGCCTACTCGATGCCGCTGCACTTCGGGCTCATCGCGTTCGTGATGGCGATGCCGATCCTGGTGTGGATGATCGCTGAGGCGTGCAACCAGGCCGGCTGGCGCGATCGCCCGGCGCTGAGGGCGGCCTCGCTCGGCGTGCTGTCACTGGCGGCCTTCTGCACCCATCTCGAGGCCTGGGGCGTCGGGGCGGTGGCGGCGGCCGCAGCCATCCTGCTCAATCAAACGCCGTGGCGTACGCGCCTTGTCGGTCTGGCCTCACTCGGGCCGTCGCTGCTGCTCTGCGTGCTCTACCTGGCGCGCACGATTCGCGATCCGCTCTTCGCCTCGCGGCCGTCGTTCCTGCGCGCCCTTCTCACTGCGCGCCTCCAGGAACTTGCGGAACGCGGCGTCACCGCCGACCTGTGGGGCCGGGTGCAGGTCGCGCCGATTCATCTCCTGCGGGGGTTCAACGACGGATCCGATGTGCTCGCCGCCAAGATCCTGTTCGCCGCGATTGCCGTCGGACTGATCGTCGGCTTGATCGACTGGACGAGGCGATGGCCATGGCGCCGACCGAGTCTCACGCCTGCGGCGGCGGTCGTGCTTGTCGTGCTGCTGGCCTACTTCGGACTGCCGCACCACGCTCCGCCAGACGCACACAGTGTCTATCCACGGTTCGCTGTGGTGCTCGCGCTGCTGCTGCTCACGGCGGTTCCCCCGGTGCTCAGCCGGCCCGGCCCACCGGCCTACGGCCTCGCCGCACTGCTCGCAGTCGCGCTCTCCGTGTACGGCCTCAGCCTGCTCCAGCACTATGCGGCGTTCGGACGCGAGCTCGAGGACTTCGAACAGGTGCTCGACGCCTCGCCGCCGGGATTGGGAGCGGGCGGACTCGTGTTCGATGCGGAGTCGGCCGTCGTCAATGTCGACGGCATCTTCTCGGGTGTGCCGGAGTACTACGTCACCGACCGGCCCTCGCCTGCGACGTGGACATGGCTCTACTACTGCGACACACCGCAGATGCCCTGCCACGCACGCGACGCGCAGCTTCAGCCGCTGCTGCCGCACTTCGGCACGCCATCGCAATTCAACCCCGAGGCGGCGCTTCGCGATCTGCAAGTGCTGTTCGTCCGTGGTGGTCCTGGAGGCGAAGTGATCTTCGGCGCCGAGTGGCCGCGGGTGCGACTCCTGGTCGAACATGGCCGGTGGCGCGCATTCACACGGGTCGATGGACCGCGGTGAGTCAACGCCTGACGCAGGGGGAGGGTCCTGTGGAGTCTGGCTATGGTGCTGACGTTGACACGCTCGGAGTGGACTGACGGAGGCGCCTGAAGGCTTCGTCCACTCTGCCCTGCGCCGAACTACCAGCAGCCGCCGGCATGGTGGGTCGCGGGACGTAGATGTACTCCGGTCGTGTGACCACTCCGCCTGTGACGGGAAGGAAGACGCGAGGCTCCGAGAACACGCGCGACTGCAGCCTGTAAGCCGCATCGATGTCGTGCATGAAGAAGTAGCGCTCCGCATCATCGAGAACGATGGCGCCGAAGGTCTGGGCGCGGATGGCGGTGCGGAACTGCTCCGCCAGTTGCGCGCTCTGCTCGTCGCCCACCTTCAGGATGTCGTACACCTGCATCAAGTGTGCATGCGACGGCTTGCCAACCATCATCGGCAGGTAGCCATGGTGCGTCACGAGCACGTCGCCCGGCAGGTTGGCGAGCACGCTGACCAGGTGTTCGCCAGCCGCTCGATCGGCGGCCGTGGGCACCTGCGCACGCGGGTCGTACCACAACAGCGCCATCTGGACCAGGCAGGCGACGTACAGGCCCGCCTCGCCAAATCGCCAGGCCAGTCCGGGTCGGCGCTCGGCCACTTCCATGAGTCGGCTCAGCACGAGCCCGAGCAGGATCGCCAGCACCGCGAATGCCGGCAGCAGCACGTTATCGTAGCCGCCAGTCTGCAGCCGCGACCGGTAGGCGCCGCCGATCATCCCGACAAACACCGCGGGCCAGAAGAGTTCGGTGCGGCGGACGCGCAGCAGGTTCCAGAGGATCAGCAGCACCGCTCCCGCGAATGCGATCGGCAGCGGTGGCAGCAGGTCGCGAGTCCAGAACGTCGTCCACACCGGCAGCGCAAACGCATGCTTGAACGGATATTGCCAGACGTAGAAGGTGAACCAGCCGTGGCTCGCGAGGTGCAGCACCAGCGTCGAGAGACCCGCCGCCGCGGTGAGGCTCGCGGCGAGCGCGACGCCGCGGCGCGGATTCGCAAGCAGCGCCCAGAGAACGACGGGCAGGGCCATGGCCAGTGCCGTCTGCTTGGTCAGGTACGACAGCGCCAGCACAAGTCCGGCGAGGGCATGACGGCGCGCCGAAACACTCTCGCGAAGCATCAGGATCGCGACGAGGAAGAGGGCCAAAAACAACGAGTCCACTCGCGCCAGGTCCAGCCAGGCACCGCCGATGCGGAACGTGCCGGCAAAGAGGCCCGTCGCGAGAATCCCCGGAAACACACGTCGCGTTTCATCCCGCACGATCTGATAGATGCAGCCGAAGCACACCAGCGACGATGCCAGCGAGACGAGCCGCAACGGAAAGTACCCGAGTCCGACGAGCTTCGCGACGACGGCCGAGACGTAGAAGTACAGCGGGGGGTACTCGAACGGGATGAACGACACCTGGGGCGGAACGTAGAGCGGCTGAAACCGGAGGATGCGCGCAACGTGATCGACAGAGCCGCCCTCCATCCACTCGAGGTCGAATGGGTAGTGAATCCGGAGCAGTGCCACGGCGAGGTACGCGCCGATGTACCACGCCGAAGCGGCGATGACCCCGTAGCGGAGGATGCGGTGTGGCGTCAGCATCGCAGTGGTGTCAGGCGATCATGACGCCGTACGCCCTTCGCGCAGCAACCAGTTCGTCACGGCGTCGCCGTCGTACTCCCAGCGATCGTGATATGAGTTGCCCCCTCGCGAAGGGTGCACGATCAGCTCGACGACACCTTCCGATGGCGCCGCGAGATCGCGCAGGCGAATGTGCGGATCGACGGCGCCTGGCCTGCGGAGTCCGACTGTCCGATCGGGCCAGGCGGTCACCACGCCGTCGCGCGCCAGCGACGGCGCGAGCGCCCGTGAGCAGACCTGGAGCAGCACGCCTCGTGGCCACTCGAACGAACGCACCAGCCGCACTCGCGGTATGTGGAACTCGCGACGCAATTCGCGAACCACCGCATGCAGCTGCGGCAGCAGGTGCAGGTGTCCGTGCGCGTTCAGTTCGCACAGGGGCACATCGGCGTTCAGCGCCTTCTCGATCTGCGCCCGCCATTCGCAGTGAATCTCGGGAACGCTCACGCGTCCGGCGATGATGGCGGCGATGATGCCGTAGTGCCGGCCGCCGGCGAAGCTACCCTGCGGGGTGGCCAGGGTCGACACCTCCCGAGGCGGCAGCACCGGCGGTCCGTCGGTCAGGTTCAGGTGCATCGCCACCTCCAGGGCCGGCCGCGCGCGCAGCGCCTCGATGCTCCGTTCGAACCGGGGCAGGTTGACGACCAGTGAAGTGCGGTGCACGACTCCGCGATCGTGCAGCAGGCAGATCGCCTCGTCGATCTCCTCGCACATCCCGAAGTCGTCCGCGGTGACGACCACGCTCATGCCGGCAGGGGCCGAATCCGGCGCAGCCGGGCGTAGTTGGCCGACATTTCGCGGAGGATCGTGACGATGGTCGATGGGCTGGAGAGGTGCGAGTCGCCGTGCTTGCGCTTGAAGTAGTCGACGCCGATCTGGCAGATGAACAGGCCCATCCGGTCGGCGACGATCATCATCTCCGCATCGATGAACGACCCTTCCGAGCGGAGGTCCATGGCCTGGAGTCGGCTCGTGCGCATCAACTTGAACGAGAAATTCACGTCCTTGATCTTCAGGCCGAACAGCACGCGAATCAGCCAGTTATAGGCGAACGAGTAGAGGATGCGCTTGAGCCCTTCACTGGTGCGATCGTGACGGAAGCCGGTGACGAAATCCGCGCTCTTGAAGTCCATCACCCTGAGCGCCCGCAGCAGTTCCGCGAAATCGAATGGGAGGTCGGCGTCGGAGTAGAAGGTCAGGCTTTTCGTGCAGCGCGCGAAGCCCGATCGCAGCCCGGCGCCCAGGCCGCGGTTGCGCGGGTGATGCAGGGTGACGAGGTGCGGCCGCGACTTACCGAGCTCGTCGAGGATTGCCGCCGTGCGATCCTGGCTGCCGTCGTTGACGACGATGACCTCGAAGTCGGTCGTGACCTCCCGGAGAACGGTTTCGAGGGTGGTGATGCACTGCTCGATGCCCGCCTCTTCGTTGTAGGCCGGGATTACAACCGACAGCGATTCACCGTGGGTTGTCATGGGTAGTTTGCCTGGGCCGCCGCGGGAGGCCCGGCCTGGAGGCGGAGCCCGGAGCGCGACACGACGGGAGTATCGTCCGACAACTCGCTCGGGCGCAAGCCGGCGGCCGCCACGCCGGCTACCAGAATCCGATCGGGCGCGGGGTGAAGGCTCGCCCGCACATCCATCCTATCGTCGGCACCGGGAGGCTGATTCGGCTACCATCTTCGCCATGAAGACGCGCGTCCTGCTCGCGCTTGTTGTCACCCTGCTCGTGCCGTCGCTGGCGTACCCGC
>JAYTXA010000045.1:0-9121 GCA_043743165.1 Acidobacteriota bacterium | reverse complement strand
GGCGTCGTTCACTTCCTTGATCTCGACCGCCAGCACGTAGCGATCTTCCTCGAGCGGAATCGCCACCGGCTCGATCTCACCCCACCAGTCGGGCGAGTTCGCCTTCACGACGATGTTCTTGCTCTTGACGATCAGGTCCGGCGTACCGATGGTCCAGGTGTTGGCGTCGGCCCACTGACGCGGCGGCGGCATGTCCGCTGCGTTGCCGCGGGGCGCACCGCTGTCGACCCACTTCGCCACCTTCGCCACTTCAGCCGCGTTCAAGGACGGATCGTCTTTGTATTTCTGGATGCCGATGTTCTTCTCCATGTACCACGGCGGCATCACGCCGGCGTGCGGGCCGATGCCCGTGCGCGTCTTGATGGCGCGCGCCCACGGACGCACTTCCTCGTACGTCGTCAGCGGCATCTGACCTCCGCCGCCCACGCGGTGGCAGTTCTCGCAGCTGCGCTGCAGGATCGGCGCGATGTCCTTCGTGTACGTCACGTCGGGCGCGGCCGCCTGCTGCGCCGTCAACCCGGACGGGGCTCCGAGGGCCACGGCAGCCGCCGTCAGCCCGAGTCCCAGCGTCCATCTCCAGTTCAGTGTCATCACTCTCTCCTTGTTCACGAGACCAGGCTCCCCTTGCGGCGTGTTCGGTCGAACACCAGGAGTGCAAGCCGTTGGGCAAGCACCATGCCCGGGCGCAGCACGACAAATTTCCCGTAAATTCAAGAATGTCGCAGGATGTCGCGGGGATTTGTCCGGGGCGGCCGAGGAATATTCCGCAGGGCGCGGATCGGCAGGGTCCGGAGACAGAAACGGCCAAGTGACCTGAAGGTCACATGGCCGCGTCAAGAGACGGTGTTGCAATGGAGAGCGGGGCGCGCGAACGCGCCCCGCAAAAGCGCCTAGCGCTTCTTGGCGGCCTTCTTGGCGGCCTTCTTGGCAACCTTCTTCACGGCCTTCTTCGCGGCGGCCTTCTTGACAACCTTCTTCACAGCCTTCTTTGCAGCCTTCTTCGCCACTGATCCTCGCTTCCCGGCGCCCTTTGAGACGCTCTTTTGTTTCGTCTGTGCACCGACCGTCTTCTTCTTTGCCGGTGCGGTTTTCCTGGCGGGAGCAGCTTTCTTCGTCACTGCCTTCTTCCCACCCGACCGCGCGGGCGCCTTGCTGCGCCTCGCTGCCGCTTTGCGCGGAGCCGCCTTGGTTTTCGCCTTGGCTTTTGTCTTCGCCTTGGCTTTGGCTGGCTTCGCAGGCGCCGCGGGCTCGTCGCCTGCGTCGCCAGAGTCCGCCACGTCGAGATCGAGATCCAGTGACTCGTCCGACGCGTCGAGATCAATCAGGTCCGGTCCACCCGTGAGGTCGTCCTCCGGGAGATCGATTCCGTCATCTTCAAAATCCGTCATGTGTACGCCTCATTCGCGCTGACGACAAGTCGTCGCAGGGACAACGCTCGCGGCGCCAGTGTGCCGATGCCCTGCAGCACTGTCAATGCTCGATCACCAGATACGACCGCGTGATTGCGCGCCGTACTCGTACTCCTCACCGCTAGGACATCCGCGATCGCGTCGTAGCGATCGATGCACGCACCCACGCGGCCAACGGTGTCTGCGCAACCCCGAACTCACTCGCGATCGCGCTCGTGTCGAAGTCCGAATCGAACGTGTCGTAGGCGGCGAGCAGCGCGAGCAGCGTCGACGGCATGCCGTCCACCTCCGCGCCAGGCGCCACGTGTCGCACGGCAAGCGTCCGGCCGAGTGCTTCTTCGTACTGCCGCACCACGTCGAGCCACGAGAGTGCCGCGGGGCCACCGAGTGACAGGTGGCGATTCCGCGCCGCCGGGTTCAGCACCGCGGCCACTGCGAACTGCGCGACGTCGTGCTCGGCGATGAACGCGTGACGACGCAGCCCTTCGCCAACCAGCACAATCTCGCGTCCAGCCATCGCGGGCGAGCCGACCACAAGACCCGGCCACGATTCCATGAACGCGTTTGCGGCGAGAATCGTCCACGCCATCCCGCTCGCCCTGAGGTGCACTTCGTTTGCGGCCTTCGCCGCGACGAACGGAATTGGCGAATCCACGGACGCGCCGTATACCGACGTCAGCACGACGTGCGCGACTCCCGCCCGTGCGGCCGCGTCGATCAGCGCCCGCGTTCCGCCCGCGTCAACCGCGGCCACGGTGTCGGCGCCGCCGCGCCGCACGCTGTTCGCGGTCGTGAGCACCGTATCGGCGCCGGCACACGCGGCCGACAGTGAAGCGGGATCCTTCAGATCGCCGATCGCGATCTCGGCTCCCATCCGCTGCAACGCGCCGTGCCCTGACCCCGATCGGCAGAGCGCGCGAACCGCCACGCTCTTCGACAACAACTCGCGAGCGATCCGCCCACCAAGTTGTCCCGTGCCACCGACCAGCAGAATCATGCCGAACACCTCCGCGCTTCCACGTTCAACGCGCGACGTGCATGACTGTACAGATTTTCTGTGCGGAGTACAACGAAGAACTTGCGTCCACGCGCGGATCGTGATCACGTTCGCGCGACATCGTCGTGCCTACTCGATCATAGCCGCCGCATTCAACCCCAGCCCGCGGTCGTCGATGCGCGTGTCGATCAGATCGCCAGCGAGCGCGCTTTCAGCTCGCGGTGATTGAGTCCCGCCGCCCGATCAAGTTTCTCGACGATGGCCGGCAGCTCCGTGCGCACGCGCCATTCATCCGCGCGTCCGCCAGCCGATGCGAACGCGCTCTGCCACTCTGTCCACCACGGCGCCACGAACCCTGCAAGCGGCTCGACGACAAGCACGCGACCACCGGCGGCCGCGTGCGCCAGCAGCCGCGCGCGCAGCGCATCTCGCGCCACGGCCTCTGCAATCTCGTTCACCGCGAACGCCAGCAGCACACCGTGCCCGCGCACGTTCGACGGCGGCGCGACGCGCGACGCGCCGCGCGTCTTGCCGCGTTCGAGCGGCCGCCCCGCCATCGTGACGTGCGTCAGGTCGTCGACGCGGAAGGTGGCCCGCACCGCCAGGTCGGCGCAGGTGCGACGCGCCTCGTCGACCGCCCACGGATGACGATCGATGCCTATCACCCGTGGCGGCGTCGGGCAGGCAGTGGCCCAGCCCGCACCAGAGGCGCCGGTTCCACACCCAAGGTCAACCAACGCCTCGATTGTGGTGAACGGACGCCCAAGTGTCGCGACGATGTGCTGCACGAGAAGGAAGTGCAAGGGCCCGTAGAAGAGCGCAAACGCCGCGCGCTTGCCCGCTCCGGCCAGTGCCGCGCCTTCCGTCAACTTGGCGCGCCGTTCGACGTAGGTCGACGACAACGCCCGCAACGAACGCGATATTTCCGGAAACGTCAGGTCCGCCAATTGCCGCGCTTCGAGCGCGGCCATCCAGGTGTGTACTCGCTCGTTCACGCTGTCCTTCTCTCCGCGGTAGATGGCTCCATGGATCAGGTGGCGCCGATCGGTATCACGATTGCTATGTTCCGGATCGTCGTGCTGTGTCGACGACAGGAGGTAGTGATTTGATACGAAGGTTCCGTACAGTGCTCGTTGCCACGCTCATGCTCACACTGGCGCTCACGCCGTCCGCATTTGCCCAGGAGCGGCATGCGGTGAATCCATCGGCCCTGTCCCAGGCGGTCACCGCTCAGGTGGCGCAGCAGGACAGCGACCGCGCCGCCATCCACGAGGCGCTGAATCGTCCCGAGGTTCGCGCGGTTGCCGCGAAGTCCGGCCTCGATCTCGATCGCATCAATGCGTCGATCGATATCCTCGGCGGCTCCGGCCTCTCACAGGTCGCGTCGGCGGCCAGCCAGGTGAATCAGTCGCTGGTGGGCGGCGCCTCGACGGTGGTGATCTCGACCACCACGATCATCATCGCCCTGCTGGTGATTGTCCTGATCGTCGTCGCCGCCAACTGACGCACGGCGTCACACCCGTGCGCCGATACGCCAGGGCTACAACCGCTGCGGCCCTTTTCCTCATCTCGTTGATCGTTGCACCACCGCCTGCGTCCGGACAGCCCACGGACGCCAGGCGGTTGGTGCTCGATGTCCCCTACCTCACCCAGACCGAAGCGCTCTGCGGCGGGGCCGCGGCAGCCATGCTGTTGCGCTACTGGGGCGACGCGCATGCGAGTGTCCGTCAGTTCGCCCCGCTGGTCGACTACGCGGCGGGCGGCATTGCCGACGCCGTACTCGTCGACGCACTGCGCGAACGACACTGGTCGGCGACGCGGCTCGCCGGCTCGGTCGCCACGCTTCGGTCCGAGCTCGACGCGAAGCGGCCGCCGATGCTCCTGATCGAAGATCGCCCTCAACGCTATCACTACGTTGTCGCGGTCGGCGTCGACGCTGACGGCGTACTTGTGCACGATCCGACGTGGGGACCGTCCCGTCACCTGACCTGGCGGCGTCTCGAAGCCCAGTGGAAACCTACGGCCTTCTGGATGCTTCGTGTCACTCCACCCGCCGACAGGGTAGAACCACCAGCGTCTGGGTCGACGACCGGCTCGACCGCTGCCGCGAACACCGCCCGCCTTGTCACGCCGTGTGAGCAGCGGCTCGATGCGGCGCTGGACGACCTTCTGGCGCATGGACTGGCGGGTGCCGCTGCCGTGCTCACGGCCGTCGCCGACGCGTGCCCGGCTGACGGTCGGCCGCTCGCCGAACTCGCCGGCGTCCGATTTTCCCAGCGGCATTTCATCGATGCAGCGCACCTGGCGGAACAGGCGCTGCGGCGCCAGCCCGGACTTCCGTACGCCGCGGACGTCCTTGGCTCGAGCCGCTTCATGCTGAACGACACGGTGGGGGCACTCGAAGCTTGGAACCAGACCGGCAGGCCCGTGCTCGACTCGCTGCGCATCACCGGCCTCTCGCGCACCCACTACGCCCTGCTGGCGCAGGCGCTCGACCTTCCGTCTGACGCCGTGCTGAGCGCAGCCCACTTCACGCTGGCGCGCAGACGCCTGGAGTCGATGCCTGACCTGGCATCATCGCGTCTGGCGCTTCGTCCGGGCGAGGACGGCTACGCCGTGGCGGAGGCAGCCGTGGTGGAACGGGCGACGCTGCCGAGGACGCCCGTGCAGTGGGCCGCCGTTGCCGCGCAGTCGGCGCTCGATCGCGAAGTGAGTGCGCACGTTCCCGGACGAACCGGACAGGGCGAAGCGTGGGCGGCACGCTGGGGCTGGTGGGACCACCGCCCGCGCGCCACGGTGACGTTCTCGGCGCCGATGGTCCACCGGCCGCACGGCGTGTGGCAGGTGGGTCTCGATTGGCAGCAGCAGGCGTACGGTGCACCTGACGGTCCGCACATCGACGACACGCGGCTGGCCGGCGACGTCGGACTTCGCACCTGGCTCACGCCGCAACTCAACGCCGAGGTGACGGCAGGCGTCGATGCGTGGACACTCGACGAGCCCGGCTCGTTCCGGTCGATGCATCTCACCGGTGCGTTGGAGCACCGCTTCTTTTCGGACCGCCTCTCGGCGCGCGTCGCCGCGGGTCGGTGGATGCCGCTCGGCGCGGCCGCGTTCGCCACGCTCGACACCGACCTGTCCGTTCGCAGCAGTCGCGACCCGCGGCCGCTGGTGGTGGTTGCTCGCGGCGGCGTGTCACTTGCGAGCGCCGCAGCACCGCGGGCGCTGTGGAGCGGCGCTGGCGACGGGCGCGGCCGTGCACCGCTGCTGCGGGCGCATGCGCTACTGCACGAGGGCCGCATCGACGGACCTGCCTTCGGCCGCACGCTCGCACACGGCACCGCGGAAGTGCAGCACTGGCTGCGACGACCAGCGCTGGTGCACGTTGGCGGCGCGCTGTTCACCGATGCGGCGGCCGCCGGGCATCGCCCAACCTCCAGCATGCCTCTCCGCACGCTGCTCATCGACGGCGGTGTCGGCCTGCGCATGCGCGTCCCCGGACAGTCGGGAGCCTTTCGGATCGACTACGTCCGCGGGCTGCGCGACTCAGCGCGCGCCTGGACGATCGGCTGGACCAGCGAGTAGCCGCGTTGTACCGCTCGATGGCTTCTGGTATAAGAACTCGACCGTTCCTCTACTCCATTGAACCGGGTTCCACGTGGCTGATATCGACTCGGCGGCGGACGACAGTCGTCTCACTCGTGAAGGCCTGCCTCCGTCGTACCGGATGCGGGCCGATCGGCACTATGTCGATCTCATCGCCTCGCGCGCCGCCGCCGGCCGCGAGCGCAGCCTTGCCGTGACCGCTCTTGAGCCGCCCGCGATAGCCGACGTGCCCGCACTGGTGCCTCTCATCGACTCCGTGAAGCAGCACGGCATCCTGCAACCGCTGCTCGTGAACGAACGCGGCGGCCTGCGCGTCATCGCCGGTCAGCGCCGCCTCGCGGCGGCCATCGCGGCCGGCTTGCGCGAGGTGCCGTGCCTGGTGCATGACGTCGACGACGAGCTGGCCGAGCAACTGCGGGCCGCCTCGAACGCGACGCCGACGCACGACCATGCGACGACGGTCGTGACGGACAGGTCGCGCCACGTCGCTCTCGCAGGCGAGGAGCTGGCCCGGTCGCTGGCCACGGCCTCGTCGCTGGCTGACCTGCTCGCCGGCTCGATTTCCGACCTTTCGCGGGGTATCGTCGGCACGCTGTTGCGCGCTGAACTCTGGCGGTCGTCGGCGCTGCTGCAGGCGTCGCGGGCCGTGCGTGGCGAATTGACGGTGATACGCGGAGCGGTGCCGGTGGCACCACTGGTCGAGCGCGTCATCCACGGGTTCGCCGCCGAACGGCGCGTCCGGCACGTCGAGTTCGTGCCGCACATCGATCTGCCCGCCGGGCATCTCGTGATTGCCGACGAGCGGTTGCTGGCCTCGGCACTCGGCGGTGCCGTGCTGGCCACGCTGGCGCTTGTGGAGACGCTGGGCGCGAGCCGGGTTACGGTGGTGGCAGGGTTGACGGCCACCAAACAGCTGACGCTCGTCGCGTCGCAGGAGCACGTGCAGCCGCCAGCGACGTGGGCCGAGCGCGCGTTCGATCCTGAGTGGCGCGACCGGCCCGGCGGCGCGGCCGTCGGCGTCGGCATGGCGGCCCTGCAGCACGTCGCTCGCGTGCATGGCGGTGAGAGCTCGGCAACCCTGACGCCGCGCGGCTCGCGCGTCGGCCTCACCATTCCGGCGGGCGCATGAACAAGTCGCCGGTCTCGATCCGGACCTGGACCCAGAAGGCGCGGGCGCGTTTCAACGACCCGTCGCGCAAGCGCGGCGTGCTCGTCGCCTTCGAAGGTCCCGACGGTTCGGGCAAGACCACGCAGCGCAAACTGTTCAGGACCTGGCTGAAGTCAGAGGGCTACAACGTCGTCACCACCAAGTGGAACTCGTCGGACCTGATCAAGCCAATCATCCGCACGCGCAAGGCCGTGCGGTCGCTGAGCCCCGAGGAGTTCTCGCTGCTCCACGCCGCCGACTTCCGGCACCGCGTCGACCACGAAGTGCTGCCGGCACTCTGGGACGGCAAGCTGGTGCTTGCCGACCGCTTCCTGTTCACGGGGCTGGCGCGAGATGTGGCGCGCGGTCTCGATCTCGACTGGGTGCTGCGCCTCTACCAGCCGCTGCTGTGGCCCGACATCGTCTTCTATTTTTCGGTGTCGCCGGGCACGTCGAGCAAGCGCGTGTCGGCTGTGCGCACGCCGAACTACTACGAGGCGGGCCAGGACGTGACGGAGGTCGACGACCCGGCCGAGAGCTACCAGCGCTTCATCACCCGCGTCATCCGCGAGTACGAGTCGCTGGCGCTCATCTTCAACTTCATCACTGTCGACGCCGAGCAGAGCATCGGCGAGCAGCACCATGCGATTCGCCGGATGTTCCGCGAGTGCGAAGAGCGGCCCTGGTCGGACTGGAATGCCGACGCGTTCGGCGAGTGGCTGGCAGGATGGAATCGCGAGCGATGACGGCGGTGGCCGGCACCCTGGTGGCCATCGACGGCGTGAACGGCGCTGCGGTCGAGACTGCCGCGCGTGAGCTCGCGCGCGAGCACCGGAAGCAGCGCGCGGCGGTGTCGGCGTGGGATGCGTCCGGCATCTTCGGCGAGTTGATGGTGGCCGAGGAAGAAGCCGGGCTGCCGTCGGCGCGCACGCTCATCCTGCTCTATGCGGCGGACCTCGCCTTTCGTCTGCGGTGGGAGGTGAAGCCGGCGCTCGACCAGGGACGCATGGTTGTGGTGGCACCCTACGTGAACACGGCCATCGCCTTCGGCAGGGCGGCGGGGCTGGATGCGAGATCGTTGAGCGAGATGTTCTCGTTTGCCCCGATGCCCGACCAGGCACGCATCGTCGAGACGGCCGCATCACGCAGCCTGTCGGATCGCACCGGCTTCGTGGAGTTCGCCAGCGATCAGCTGCTTGGCGCGACGTCGAAAGCCGTGCGGCGCGAGCTGGTCATCCGCGCGGCGCGCACGCTCAAGACGATCTCGGTCCTCAAGAAGCGCGGCTGACGTCAGCCGGGCCCTCGCCTACAGCGCGAGCTGCGCGCGGAACACGGTGCTCCAGAACTTCGTGCCGCCGTCCAGGAGCGGCGTGCGGCCGTTGTCCTGGATCTCTTCGTGGATACCGTTCAGCTGCAGCTTGATCCAGCGGTTCACATACCAGTTCGCGCCCAGCGTCAGCACCTGATCGCCGTTGGGCAGGATCACTTCCGCGCGCGAGTTACTGAACGCCGGTTCCCCGGTTTCCCTGCTGCCGAACCAGAAGTGCTCGTAGCGTGCCGCGAGTTGGAACGCGCCAACACCGCCCCTGAAGAGCGGGTGCTTCGGGTCGATTGACTTCTCGCTCTTCTCTCCCGTCAGCACCCAGGCGCCGGAGACGTACCACGCGTGGTAGACCGCGTCTGGCAGCGTGTTGCCGCGCAGCCCCTGGTCGATCCGCTGGTCCGTGACGCGCATGAACTCGGTGCGCGCGCCAACGTTGCGCTTGTTCCATTCGACGTCTGCGCCGTAGCGCCGGCGGGTGCCCTTCACAAATACCGGCTCGAAGAAGCCGTACTGCGACACCACGGTCCGGCCACGCAGGCCGTTTGGCAACGTCGACACGTCACTGACGTCGGTGGCTGCGAAGCTCGCCCCAACCTCCATCTCGTCGAGGTTCAGCGTCTTGATCGGGCGAAGCGGCG
>JAYTXA010000044.1:0-142994 GCA_043743165.1 Acidobacteriota bacterium | reverse complement strand
CTCACCCGGGCGCTCTTTCTCGAGCCCACGCTGGTGGTCGGACATTACCTGCTCGGTCTGGTTCATGAGCGCGTCAAGGACGCTGAAAGTGCCCGCCGTTGTTACCGAAACTGCATGGCGCAGCGAAAGACGCCACCGCACGACCTGGTCGGCCATTTCCCCGACTTGCCGCGCTCGAATGAGGCCATCGCGCAAGCCGCCCAGTATCGGTTGGCCGCCCTGTCAGAGCGATAGCAGGCGGTTGCATTGCCCTGATTTCATGGTTATTGGTGCGACCCCCGCCGGTCCTCCGAGAATCTCTCTTGGGGTAAGGCGGCTGTGAAAGGGCGTACCCATGCAACCCGATATTCACCCTGTGTACCCTGCGGCGCGAGTGACCTGTGCCTGCGGCAATGTGATCGAGACCAAGTCGACCCGCGGCTCATTTCAGGTCGAAATCTGCTCGAACTGCCACCCGTTCTTCACCGGTCGTCAGAAGCTGCTCGACACGGAAGGCCGTGTGGAACGCTTCAAGAAGAAGTTCGGCGTCCAGACCTCGGAGAGCCGCAAGGCTGCTGCGAAGGCAAAGAAGGAAGGGACGGCTGCTCAGTAACGAGCTTCCGTTCGAGGCGCGCGAGGCGATGCCGTACGGCATCGCCCCACGCCTTCTCCGTTCCCGCCTCTAGACTCTTCAACGCAAACATTCGCGCGGCTGTCAGGTCACGCTCCCGGTGCTCGTGGTGAATGGCGAGCGCCTCTGTTGCCTCGCGCCTGAAGGCGGCCGTACACCCCTGCAATTCCAGTAGTTGGAGCCAGCGCGCCGCCGCTTCACCATACCGTCGTCCGCGCCGTGCGCTCAGCGCGAGCGCACGGATCGACTCGGCCCGGATGCCCTGCGGCGTCCACATCCACTCCACGCCCTGCCGCCGCCGGAGCCCACGCTCGATGGCGATGCCCGCCAGCTCTGCTGCGCGCTCGAAGGCCTGCTCAGCCCGCGCGGTGTCATCCGCCCGCTCGTACACCCGTCCCAACGCACACGCCTCTCGCTCGTCGTCGGTGGCCGACGCCCCCTCGGTCACCAGCATGAGCAGGCGCGCCGTCAGGGCTGCCAGCGACAGCAGATCGAGCCGGTTGTGCTCGAACACGTTGGCGAGCGGCTGCGCGTCGCCCGAGCGGATGAACTGGAAGTAGCGCTCCGGAATCTCGAAGCCGGGCACGTCCCCAACGCGCTGCACACCGAGCAGTTGCTGTTCGAGCGCAATGAGCGAGCAGCCGAGCGTCGGATCGCCACCCCAGAAGCGGCGTGCCGGGTGCAGCACATCGACGTGCGGAACCTGTGCACACGGCGAGGTAAGCCGATGGAACAGGTAGCGTGTCTCGATCACCGGCGCATCGAACGACTTGCCGTTGAAGGTGACCAGCGCCCCGGCGGCGGCCAGATCCTGTGCAACGAACGTCAGCATGCCGCGCTCGGACGCGTAGTCGGCCATCAGGTGCTGTTCGACGACGAATGCCCCTGTGTTATCGAACCACGAGCAGCCGACCAGGAAGGCATGCGTGCCCGCACCGCCACTGAGTCCGGTGGTCTCGAGGTCGAAGAAGAGAAACGGAACACGAGGCGTACCTGCCGCCAGCAGCGACGCGCCGCCCTGCGCAGCGGTCAATTGCGCGGCGACATCGCCGATGCGGCCATGACCGTACGGGGCGTCGGCCTCGAAGCGCCGGGTCACCACGAAGGAGCGCGCGCCGTCGCGGCTGCGCCACTCGCCACCGAGTATTCGCTCCAGCACACCGCTGGCGCGCGACACGGCCGGCGACTTGGGCGCAGGTGCGATCCCGCTTCGAGCGCCAGCGCCACCGGCGTCGGCCTCGATGCCGGTCCCCGAGGGCGCCACTTCCGCCGACGGAGCCGTCGGCGCCCCGCTGCAGAGCGGACGCACAATGCCACGCAGCCGCTCGCGCAGCTTCCCCGCATCCATCGTCATGCAGCGAGCCTGTCGGCGAGGAGCAGGCCGAGGATGCGCAGCGCGGCTGTCTTGGCCAGCGGACCGGTGTTGCCAATCGGCCCGACACAGCCCGGACAGCCGCTCTCGCACGGACACTCGGCAATCAAGCGTTGCGTCGCGGTGAGCAGTTCCTCGTGCATCCGGAACAGCGGCGCGCTGAAGCCGATGCCACCCGGGTAGTTGTCGTAGATGAAGATGCGCGGGCTCTGCTCTTCGGTGTCGATCGAGATGCCGATGTCGTGGCCGTCGCACATCAGCAGCAGCTGCGCCACCTGCTTCATCGCGAACGAGAGGCCGACAATGCCGTCGCGCCGATCGGCGGTGGCAAACGGCAGCACCCCCATGAGTTCGGCCGGCACCGTCAGCCAGTACGACGTGGTGTGCATCTGCTGCTCCGGCAGGTCGAGCTCGCCGGAACCGATGTTCTCGTTCGTGTAGAACTTGATCTTTTTGAATCCGACGACGCGCGACACGACGTGCACTTCCCCATTCGCCGGCACCGCGACATCGGAGAACGTGTCGATGATGGTCACCTTGTTGTAGGTGATTGCGTCGGTGTAGTAGTCGCAGTCGATTTCGCGGACGTAGGCCTTCCGCCCTTCGAAGTCGAGCTTCTCCACCTGGTAGAGCGTGCCTTCGATGATGTAGATGGCCTTCTCGTGCAACGTGGACGGCCCGCTCGTGAAGTCGGTCTCGCCGATCACCTTCGTGTCGTGCGTGGTGTCGACGATGATGAAGTTGTCCGACGAGACGGAGCGCAGGCTCACCGCGTCCGCCGGATACGACTCGCTCGTCCAGTTCCACTGCCCATCGTCAGTCGGATTGTCGAGGTCGTCGCTACCGCCGGAACGATGCACCAGCCCCTGCTCCGCCAGAATGGCGAGCACCTCCTGCAGATCGTGCTTCCCGAACGTTTCGGTCTGCGCGAACGGCAGCTCGAACGCGGCGCACTTCACGTGGTCGACGAGGATATGCAGGTTGTCGGGATCGATGAGGGCGCGCTCGGGCGTCGCATCGAAGAAGTAGGACGGGTTGCGCACGATGAACTGATCGAGTGGCGCGCTGCTGGCCACCATCACCGCGGCCGAGCGACTGGCGCGACGGCCGGCACGCCCCGCCCGCTGCCAGGTGGCCGCGATGGTGCCCGGATAGCCGGCCATCACCGACACGTCGAGTGCACCGATGTCGATGCCGAGTTCGAGCGCGCTGGTGGAGACCACCGCACGCACCGCCCCGTCACGCAGCCCCTTCTCGATTTCGCGCCGCCGCAGCGGCAGGTAGCCGCCGCGATAGCCGCGGATGCGCTCGGGCTGCCCGGGCTCGTTCTCGAAGTCGTCTTTCAAATACGTCGTCAGGATCTCCGTGGACAGACGGCTCTGCGCAAAGACGATGATCTGCAGGTTTCGCTTGAGGAACTCCGACGCCACGCGCCGGGTCTCGCTCAGGTACGAACGCCGTATGCCCAGTTGCTGGTTCACCACCGGCGGGTTCACGAAGATGAAGAACTTCTCACCGCGCGGGGCGCCGCTGCGCTGCACCAGCTCGAACGGCTGCTCGGTGAGCCGCTCGGCCAGCTCGCGCGGGTTGGCGATCGTGGCCGACGAACAGAGAAACACCGGATTGGACCCGTAATGCCGGCAGATGCGGCGCAGCCGTCGCAACACGTTGCAGAGGTGACTGCCGAACACGCCGCGGTAGGCATGCAGTTCGTCGATGACGACGTACTTCAGGTTCTCGAAGAGCTTCGCCCACTTGGGGTGGTGCGGCAGGATGCCGGAGTGCACCATGTCCGGATTGCTGAGGACGATGTGCGCGCGCGACCGGATAGAGCGCCGTGCGTCCTGCGGCGTATCGCCGTCGTAGGTGTAAACACCCACCTGCTCGCCCGTGTCGTCGGCGATGTGCTCGCACAGCGCCTGCAGTTCGGCGAGCTGATCCTGCGCCAGCGCCTTGGTCGGAAACAGGTAGAGCGCACGGCTCGACGGGTCTTGCAGGATGGCATGCAGCACCGGCGCGTTGTAGCAGAGCGTCTTGCCCGAGGCGGTCGGCGTGATGATGACGGCGTTGCGGCCAGCCAGCGCGTGGTCGATGGCTTCCGCCTGATGGGTATAGAGCTCGCTGATGCCGCGCGACTCGAGGGCATGCTTCAACCGACCGTCGAGCGCCGCGGGGAACGGCGCCACCTGCGCCGCCACCGGTTCCATGCGGCGGATGGCCGTGACGTGCCCGTCCGGGTTGTCGGACCGATCGGGCAGCCGCCCGGGCACCAGGCGATCGAGCGCCGCGTCGAGCGCTCCATCGCGGCCGGGCTTGCGGGCGCGCGTGTCGGTCGTGGTCAGTTCGTTCATAGGGAGTGCTTACCCTCCAGGTGCCGATGCGCTGGGCCAAACCGTGCACGGCGAAAGTTCACCGAAATCGTAGCAGTCGCGTTGGAAGGCGATCAAGCACCGAAACACATGGTCGTGGTCATTGGTCGGGTGGTCGGGTGGTCGGGTGGTCGGGTGGCGCTGGGCGGGCGTAGTGTCCGGCTTCAGCCGGACCGAAAACGAGGCACGAGGCGGAATGGGCATTGCTCCATCCAGGCATCATGAACAAGAACAGGCATCTTGCTGTCGCCGCCGGCGCCCTTGCCTTGGGCGGCTTTCTCGGGTTTCGCGTTCTACGGCACGCCCATCGTCTGGACTTCCGTGACCGTGTCGTCATCATCACGGGTGGCTCACGCGGGCTTGGCCTGCTCATCGCCCGGCAACTGGCCAGCGAAGGCGCGGTGCTGGTGATTGCCGCGCGCGATGAGGGCGAGCTGAACCGGGTGCGCGACGACCTGTCGTCCCGGGGCGCCCGCGTGCATCTCGTGGTGTGCGATGTCGGCGTGCGCGAAGAGGCCGAACGCCTGGTGCACGACACGCTGCTGCGTGAAGGCCGGCTCGATCTGCTCGTGAACAACGCCGGCGTTATGAAGGTCGGCCCGCTCGAGCACATGGAACATGCCGACTTCGAAGAGGCGATGGCGGTGCACTTCTGGGGTCCGCTGCACACCATGCTGGCCGCCGTGCCCGCGATGCGACGGCAGGGCGGCGGCCGCATCGTCACCACGGTGTTTCCTGGCCTGATGCGAACTGGTTCGCCGTTCAATGCCTGGTTCAAGGGCCGGCACCGCGACGAGTTCACCTGGTTCACCATTGCCGATTCGATTCCGCTCGCGTCCATCGACGGCCGCCGAGCCGCCTGGCAGATCGTGGACGCCGCACGCCATGGCGACGCTGAACTCGTGGTGTCGATGACCGCCAAGCTGGCCGCACTCGCCAATGCCCTTGCCCCCGACCTGGTCGCAGCTCTCATGGCCGCCGCCAATTCGAGGGTGCTGCCCGCGCCGAGCGACGAGGCCGGTACCCGGGCGCACTCCGGCTGGCAGAGCCTGTCGTCATACGCGCCGTCGATGCTGACGCGGATGACCGAGCGCGCCGCACGCGACAACAACGAACTGCCGGTCTCGTAGCGGACCGTCATCGACGGCAGTGCAGGCGCCGGTCTTCCCCCGTTCGGGCGGAGCCGGCGTCTGTATACTGCCCCGGTGACTCATCAGTCCAGCAGGCTCCCGCGTACGCTCGGTCTTGGCAGCGCCACGGCGCTGGTCATCGGCATCACGATCGGCTCGGGCATCTTCCGCTCTCCCGCCGGCATCGCCCAGAAAGTTGGCGACCCGACGCTGTTCATGGCGCTGTGGGTGGTGGGCGGACTGCTCGCGCTGGCCGGGGCACTGTCGCTCGCCGAACTGGCGGCCGCCTTTCCTGAGTCGGGCGGCTACTACGCGTATCTGCGCGAGAGCTGGGGACGGCCGGTAGCATTCCTCTTCGGGTGGACACAGCTCGTGCTGTTGCGCGCCTCTGCCATCGGCGGCATCGCGCTCGCGTGCGGGCAGTACACGCTCAGGATCTTCGGCGTCGATCCCGTCGCTCACGCTTCCACGGCGCAGCTCATCTCGGCGGGCGCCATCATCTTCGCTGCTGGTGCGAACATCGTCGGCGCGCGCATCGGCGCAATGATCGTCAACACCTCGAGCAGCGCGAAGTTCGTCGCGCTCATCGGGCTGGCGCTCGTCGCGCTGCTGCTCGGCGGCTCTCACGGTGGTTCGGTGGCGAACTTCGCCACCAGCGCGCCGGTCACAGCAAGCGGCTGGGGGCTCGCGCTGGTGAGTGTGCTGTGGGCGTACGACGGCTGGGGCGACGTGTCATTCGCCGGCGGTGAAGTGAAGGATCCGCAGCGCACGCTGCCAAAGGCCATCATCGGCGGCACGCTCGCGGTGATCGTGGCCTACGTGCTGGTGAACACCGGCTACGTCTATGTGCTGTCGCTGCCGGCCGTGGCGAACTCGCCGCTCGTCGCCGCGGACACCATGACCACCATCATCGGTCCGGCCGGCGCCGCCTTCGTGTCGATGCTCGTCGCCCTGTCCACCTTCGGCGCGTTGAACGCCGACTTTCTCGGCTCGCCGCGCGTGTTCTTCGCCATGGCAGACGATGGGCTGTTTTTCAAGGCGATCGCCAGGGTGCACCCACGCTTCAAGACACCGCACGTCGCCATCCTGCTCACGGCGGCCATGTCGATCCTGCTGGTCTTCAGCCGCAGCTTCGAGTCGTTGACCGAAACCTTCGTCATCGCCATCTGGCCCTTCTACGGGCTGTGCGTAGCGGGTGTGTTCAGGCTGCGCCGGTTGCGGCCCGAGATGGCGCGGCCCTACCGCGTGTTCGGCTACCCCGTCGTACCAGCGCTGTTTTTGATTGCTGTGGTTGGCTTCCTGCTGAATGCGCTCATCAGCGAGCCGATCTCGACGACGATCACGTTCGCCATCATCCTCGCCGGGATTCCGGTGTACTACGTCACCTTCGGCAGGAACGCGCGAACTCGGGCCTGAGCGCGGCCGTGCTGCGGTCGGCACGGAGGACAACCATCCGTCTATAATCGCCGGACCCTGTGACACCAGCACCCGGCACCCGCCTCGGTCCCTTCGAAATCGTCTCCTTACTCGGCGAAGGCGGGCTTGTCCTCCGGAGCCCGTCCTCCGCTCGCAACGATCGCCGTCGCGCGCTGCGGAGGGTGCACCCGGAAAGGCCGTCGCGGTGATCGGAAAACAGCTTGGCCCGTACGAGGTCCTGTCCGCGCTGGGCGAAGGCGGAATGGGCGCCGTCTATCGCGCCCGCGACACGAAACTGAATCGCGACGTCGCCATCAAGGTGCTGCTGCCCGCCGTCGCGAGCGACGCCGAGCGACTGGCTCGCTTTCAGCGGGAAGCGCAGGTCCTCGCCTCCCTCAACCACCCCCACATCGCTGCGATCTACGGGCTCGAAGCGTTTCCTGGCGGCGGGCCTTCAGACGCACCGGCGATGGCGCTCGTGCTGGAACTTGTCGAAGGTCCCACGCTCGCCGATCTTATCGCCCGCCTTCGCGCGCCGGGCGCTTCGGCGGGGCAGGCCGGAATCCCTCTCGACGAAGCGCTGCCGATCGCGAAGCAGATCGCCGAGGCACTCGAAGCCGCGCACGAACAGGGCATCATCCATCGCGACCTCAAGCCGGCGAACATCAAGGTGCGGCCCGACGGCACGGTGAAGGTGCTCGACTTCGGCCTCGCCAAGGCGATGGAGCCCGCCTCCGCGTTGCACGCTACGGCGGGGCGGGCCCCTGGCCTGTCGATGTCGCCGACGATCACGACGCCGGCGATGACGCAGGCGGGGATGATTCTCGGGACCGCCGCGTACATGAGTCCCGAGCAGGCGTCGGGCAAGCCGGTCGACAAGCGCAGCGACCTCTGGGCGTTCGGCGTGGTCCTGCTCGAGATGCTGACCGGCCGTCGCGTCTTTGATGGTGAGACGGTTTCGCATGTGCTCGCGTCGGTATTGAAGGACGAGCCGGACTGGACGACGCTGCCGGCGAACACGCCCGCACCCGTGCGGCGACTCCTGCGTCGTTGTCTGGAGAAGGATCGGAAGCGGCGGCTCGACTCGGCCGCCGATGCACGACTGGAGATCGACGACGCGCTGAGCGGCGGAACCTCCGCGTCGGTGGAGACGCCAGTTGGTACAACAGCGCCCCGGCCATGGTGGCGACGACTTGTGCCAATCGCCGCGTCAATGCTGGTGACTGCGGCGGTCGCCGGCGCGGCCGCGTGGATTCTTCGGCCCACGGCAATCGCGCCTCCCGTCGTGCGCTTCTCGGTCGCGCTGCCTGACGGTCAGCGATTCCCGATTGCCGCTCGTCGATGGCTTGCCATCTCGCCCGACGGCTCCCAGCTTGTCTACGGAACGGCCGGTCGAATCTTTCTGCGAGCGGCCGGCGAGTTCGAGGCACACGCCATCGCTGGCATGCCGGGAGAGTCGGCCGCAGCAGGAGGCACGTTCTACGAATTCGCCTTCGCGCCAGACGGTCGATCGATTGCGTTCTTCAGCACCGCGGAAGGCGCCATCAAGCGTGTCGCCCTGGGCGGAGGCGCGCCGTCTACGGTCTGCCAGTCGGATTTGCCGTCCGGTCTGTCGTGGGACGAGTCCGGCATCGTGTTCGGGCAAGGGCCTCGCGGCATCTTTCGCTGCGCGGCGAACGGCGGCTCGCCCGAGCAACTGGTCACCGTGAACGACGGAGAGGTGGCGCACGGGCCGCAGATGCTGCCGGACGGGCGCACGCTGCTGTTCACCGTCGCGAAGCTGGCTGACGGGCCAGCGCTCTGGGACAAGGCGCAGGTCGTTGTCCAGACGTTGCCAACAGGTGCCCGCACGACGCTCATCAGGGGCGGCAGCGACGCCCGCTATCTCGAAACCGGACACCTCGTCTACGCAGTGGACAGCGACATCCTGGCGGTGCGGTTCGACACGAAGCGGCTGGAGATCGTCGGGACACCGGCGCCCGTCATCAACGGGGTGCGGCGGGCGACAAACAGCGGTATCGGCGGCGCCGAGTTCAGTATCTCCCGCACCGGCACCGTGGTCTACGTGCCCGGTTCAGGCGGAGTGGCGACACCCCAGTTTGCGATCGGGATGGCCGACCGTGCCGGCACCGTGACGCGGCTCAACGTGCCGCCGGGTCCGTACGCCCAGGTGCGCGCGTCGCGCGACGGCAAGCACCTGGCCCTGGCCAGCGACGACGGCAAAGAGCTGGCGGTGTTCATCTACGACCTCGATGGGACCAGTGTGCCGCGGCGCCTGACGTTCGACGGCCACAACCAGTACCCGATCTGGTCGCCCGATGGCGAGCGCGTCGCGTTTCAATCGGACCGCGAGGGCGACCTGGCGATCTTCGCGCAGCGGGCCGATGGCACGGGCCGGGCCGAGCGTCTGACGAAGCCCGCCACGGGCGAGGAGCACGTGCCCGAGTCGTGGTCGTCCGACGGACGGCTCCTGGCGTTCTCCTCATACGACGGTCGCATGTACTCCCTGCGCACACTGTCGTTGCCGGACCGCAAGGTCGCGCCGCTTGGCACGGTGCAGTCGGCCGAGCCGACCGGCGCCGTCTTCTCGCCCGACGGGCGGTGGATTGCGTACGCGTCAACGCCGACCCAGAACATCGGTGCTGGCCTCAGGACCGATCGTGGTGTCTACGTGCAATCACTGGCCACCGGTGCCCGGTACCAGCTGCCAAAGCTGGCGCTCGACTTCCAGCCCGTGTGGGGGCCTACGGGCACGGAACTCTTCTATGTCCCGAGCGCCACCTCGCAACAGGTGGCCGCCGCCAGCATCTCGGCCGGGTCGACCGCGGCATTCGGCCCGCCGGTGACGATGCCGGCCCGGGTCACCGCCAACCGAACGTCCGGGCAGGCGCGGGCCTACGACATCCTTCCGGACGGCCGATTCGTCGGGCTGATCTCGACAGACGAGCTGAACGGCGTCAAGAGCCCGGAGATACGGGTCATCGTGAACTGGTTCGATGAACTGCGACGGCTCGCGCCGTAGGACGCCGTGCACGACTATGATCCGTCGGTCGGGCCTCACCGCGAACGCGCTGGCCAAAGCCCTTTACGATCTGCGTCTCGCGGAGATGGCCAACGCCCGCAGGATCAAACGCGAGGTCAGCGATCCTGAGAACCGTGCCAGATACGCAAGACTTCGATCGTGTCCTCCCCAACTTGGTACACCGCGACGTACGGCATCGGCGGGAATAGCAGCTCTCGCGTCCCATTGACGCGGCCTGGCCGGCTACGCCGGGGCGAGGCCTTCAGGCGGCGGACCGCGTCATACAGCTTGCGAATCGTCAGTTGCCGGTATTGGGGGTGGTGCTCTCGGAGGTAGTCGCTGATTCGCTGTAGGTCGTTCGCCGCGGCCCGGGTCCAGCGGATGCGCATCGAGACTATGCGTTCAGCATCCGTTCGAAGCGAGCATCCATGTCGCTCTCGTCGATGAACTCGCCACGGTCCGCCTCGGCCTTGCCCTCGGCGACTGCGGCGCGGAACCGCGCGTCTTCATCGAGGAGACGGAGCACCGCTTCCTTCACGAGCGCCTCGGGAACGCTGCCCGTGATGTTGGCGATCTGGGCCAGTCTTGCTTCCTGCTCAGGAGTGAAGCGAACGTCCATGGGATCACTCTAGGGAATGGGCCTGGGGCTGTCAACGATCCACCTGGAAACAGACGACCGGCGTCCGGCGTGGGTGCTGCCGCCAAGGGTTGTGCCACGGCCACCATCGCACCCGTGCGACCGCCTGGAGCGATCCGGTGGCCCTGCCGGTGCTGGCACAGCAGGACCTGGCGGTCAAACTTCGATCGGGTCGTAGCCGACGCGTCGAACCCCGACCTGATCCGCCCAGGCGTTCAACTGCGGCGACGGTATCCACCCGAGCACGCGCGGATACTTCGAGATGGGATCGGCACAGGACCTCGCGCTGTTCGCGCCACGCTGACGGCTGCTGCCGCCAAGGTCTCGGGGTTCCGGAGAGCCGAGACCCCTGTGGTCACTTCGTCAGCCCCGCGTCCCAGTGCAGCGTCACTTCGAGCGGGACGTTGTCGCTGTCGTCGACGATGGTGTTGACCAGGAACTTCTGCCCGTGGGCCGCCACCTCGAAGTTATGGGGCTGATTGACGACGTTGCCTTGCGTGTGTATGGGGAAGAGTGCCTGCGGCGTCCCGGCTTCGAGGACGCCATCGCGCTCGGTCATCGACACCGCCATCAGCCCCGCCGGCCCTTCGTAGTACAGCTCCCGCCCATCGTCGCGCCATACCGGCCCGATGCCGCCCTTCACCGACACCTGGAGCCGATCGCCCGGCCTGTCGAAGGGCTGCGCGAAGACCTCGGTCCCTGACGGGAGGTCGAGCGTATACGCCAGCCAGCGGCTGTCGGGCGACACCCGCGGCCGGTCCGCGCTGAATGGCTCTTGCACCAGCGCCCGGCTCTCGGAGCTACCGACGCGCTGGATCCAGATTTCGCCGGGTAATTTCTTGAAGACGACGTACCGGCCGTCGCGCGTGACATCCTCAAAAGCGAAGAACGGCCCTGACGGCTCGAACGTCGTTGGCGCCGTGGCACCGAGAGCGAGTGTGAGCAGCGCGGGTGTGCCCTTCATCAATCCCTGCAAGTAGATGTGACGACCGTCGAGGGCCCACAGCGGGCGTATGGCTGCGCCGTCGTAGGTGAGGCGGGTGCCGTCGGGATGCAGCCCATCGAACAACCAGAGGCGCCGCGTCGCGGCGTCGAGCGGACGCATGTTCGCGACGACGCGGCGCTCGTCCGGCGCCAGCGCGAACTCGGGAAGTATCGCCCGGGGAGTCACCGTTGCCAGCACGCGCCCGCTGCGGTCCACCCACTCCAGTTGTGACACGAGCGGCAGCGGCAGGTCGACAAGCAGGACGCCGCTCGATGAGACGGCAAACCCCGGAGTTCCCGCGGTACTCGCGCCGGGGAGTCGATCACGAACCGGCTGCGGCGCGCCGCTCAGCGTCAGGCGCGCGGGGTCGAACCGCTGGGCGACGAGTGTGCGTGGCGAGTAGGTGGTGGACAACAACCAACCGGCGGCGTACGCGGCACCGCCGGCGCTATCTGTGACACGGGTGCGGGCCGGATCGTCGATGGCGGTCGCCCAGATGGTGCCCCGAGTTCCCGCGCCTAGCGCCAGAAACAGCAGGTGCCGCCCATCCGGAAGAAACCATGGCCATTGGTGCGACCCTTCCTTTCCGGCAACGTCGATTGTCGTCACTGGCGTCGGCGACCCGCCGGTGTCGGGCACCTGCTGGAGTCCGCCGGTCTGTGCGGCGAAGACGATCACTCCGCGTGAGCTCCACGTCCCCCCACGGAACGCGCTGCTGGGGACGTCGCACAACCGGCGCGGCGCACTGCCGTCGAGCGCCACGCGATAGAGCCCGCCCTCCATGGTGAAGCCGACCGATCGACTATCGGGGGACCAGAAGGGCACCGACGCCCCGTCCGTGCCCGCGACCTGTTGGGTCCCGCTCGCGTCCAGACGCCGCACGAAAAGATGCGGCACGTCATCCGCGTCCCTGGCGGTAAAGGCGAGCGTCTGGCCGTCTGGCGCCACGCTGAACGCTGCCCGTGCTGACCCCGCGAGACGCCTGCTGCCAGCGGGCGCGGCGACGCTGAAGCGCACCGGCGTGTCGACTGGCAGCGGCCTCTCGCGCAGATGCCGCACGGCGGGCACCGCGAGCGCGAGCGCGACAAGCGACGCGGCGGCAAAAGCACCCATCCACGCCAGCCGTCCGCCTCTCGCTGGTGCCGGGGCTGTCACAACGGTCTGCGGCGCCGCCGTATCAAACGCGCCCTCGAGCGCGAGACGCACACTCTGCATGTCGCCGAGGCGTTGCTTGGCATCCCGCTGCAGGCAGGCGCGCAATACCTGCCGGACCCGCGCCGGGATGTCCGCCGGCAGTTGCTCCCACGCCGGGTCGGTCTTCAACACGTTCGCGAGCGTGTCGGAGACATCCTCGCCGCCGAAGGCACGATGACCCGTGAGCATCTCGAACAGCACCGCGCCGAAGGCCCAGATGTCGGCGCGCTTGTCGACCGTGCGTCCCTTCGCCTGCTCCGGCGCCATGTAGGCGGCCGTGCCGAGGATGACGCCCGCGCCGGTCATCAACGCGGGTGACGTCAGTGTGGGCGAGATCGAGGCACTGCCAGGAGCCTGGAGTCCGGAGCCGGGAGCCTGCTCGATCGCTTTCGCCAGGCCGAAGTCGAGCACCTTCACGGTACCGTCGTCGCGCACCTTGATGTTCGCGGGCTTCAGGTCGCGGTGAATGATCCCCTGCTCGTGCGCCGCTTCGAGCGCTTCGGCAATCTGACGAGCGATGGGCAAGGCTTCTTCGATCGGCAATCCGCGTCGGCCCGGCTTCTGGTTTCGGGCTCTTGGCTCTGGGCCCGTCGCGCTGTGACGCGGTATGCCTGAAGCCGGAAGCCCAGAGCCGGGAGCCTGTTCGATCACGTCCTGCAGGGTCAACCCCTCGACCAACTCCATCACGAGCGCGGTCACGCCGCTGCTGTCTTCGAGCCCGTAGATGGCCGCGATGTGGGGATGGTTCAGTGCAGCGAGGGTTTTGGCTTCCCGCGTGAACAGCGCCAGGCGATCGGCATCGTGCGCGAACGCCGCAGGCAGGATCTTGATCGCGACATCGCGACCGAGCCTGGTGTCGCGCGCACGGAAGACCTGCCCCATGCCTCCTTCGCCGATCGGAGTGATGATTTTGTAGACGCCGAGTCGAGTGCCGGGAGCGAGAGACAAGTGGCCGGAAGTATAGCGGATATGCCTACCGTGCCGAAGCCACTGGAACGGCCTGCTGAACCAGCCGGTTGTCAGCTCGTTCAGATGGTGAAGTCGAGCTTCTGATACGCGTGGACGGCGACGTTCCCGGCTTCGGGGCAATCGGGGCGGCGCGTATACTGAGGCCATGAGCGCAGCCCCGTTCGAGACCGTGTCGCTGGAACCGAGCCCAACCATCGACGCCTACAAGAGCGGGATCGATCGAACGCTGCTTCGCGAGAACCTGCGCCTCACACCTGCCCAGCGGGTCGACCGGATGGTGGCGGCGTTGCGCTTCGCCGAGGCCGTGCGCGCGTCGCGAACGACGGCCGCCGGATGACCGATTTCGCTCGCCTCCTCGACGCACTGGCGACACACGATGTCGGCTACATCATCATCGGCGGCTTCGCGGCTACGGCTCACGGCTCCGCCTTCCTGACGGTCGATCTCGATGTCGTCTACGACCGCACCCCACAGAACATCAGCCGGCTCGTGGCGGCGCTCGAACCGCTCTCGCCCTACCTGCGGGGTGCTCCCCCGGGCCTGCCGTTTCGGTTCGACGCAGAAACGGTCGCGCGAGGGCTGAACTTCACGCTTCGGACATCCGCCGGAGATCTCGACCTGCTTGGCGAAGCCACCGGGGGCGGCACGTACGACGCATTGATGGCCCACACCGACGTGCGCGAGGTGTTCGGGTATCGCTGCCGGTTCGTCGATCTCGAGACCCTGATTCGCCTCAAGCGGGCTGCAGGGCGGCCGAAGGACATCGAGCGCATCGCGGAACTCGAGGCGCTCCAGCAGGAACGCCAAGACCCACACGGGTAACTGCCAGGCTGTAGCCGCGGCGAGGCTGGGCAGGTGCACTGAACCGTGGCCGGCTCCGTCGCCTTCCCATCCCGCATCGCGCGGTTGACGTTCCTGTCAGGAGCCTATACACTCCGGATCAGGAGTCTTCAATGGCACACGCCCTACGGTACCCGGCCAGCCGTCATGTGGGCCAGGCGCCGGTGGATCTGGCAACCCGAACCGAGCGCGAGCGCCTCTCCGCCCCGGCCCTGAAAGCCTTCTTCAACATCATGGCGCGGTGGCAGGTGCGGGACGAGGACGCGCGTGCACTGCTGGGCGGCGTCAGCAACGGCCCGTTCTACGAGATGAAGCGCAAGCCCGATCGGCTGCTGGACACGGACCGCCTGACGCGCATTTCGTATCTCATCGGCATCTTCAAGGCGCTGAACATCCTCCACTCGGAGCACCTGGCCGACGAGTGGGTGCGGTTGCCGAACCAGAACGCACTCTTCGCGGGCCGCACGCCGCTCGCGTACATGATTCGCGGCGGCCTCCCGGCCATGCAGGTCGTCCGGCGTTTGCTCGACGCCCGCCGCGCCGGCTGATGCGGCTTCCGTCCGTCACGCTGGTCCGCCAGCACGACACGCACCGCCTCGTACCCTCGCGGCACCTGCCGCGTGCCGAGAGCGTGCTCGGCCGCATTGCAGACGACGATGCGCATCTGCAGGGAATATTCGAGCTGGACGGCGCCACGAACGACCGTGTGCTTGCGGCGCATCACCTGCTGCCCGGCATCGGGATCGACGAGCTCGTGTCCGGCGTGCCGAACGCGAACGTGATCAACGCGACGTTCTGTCACGCGCACCCGCTCGGCGCCCGCTTCAGCGGCCCGGACCGGGGGGCCTGGTATGCGGCGTTCGACATCGCGACGTCCAAGGCGGAGGTCGGCTTCCACAAGACCGTGCAGCTTGCCGAGATCGGGCGGTACGAGGACTCGGTGACCTACGACGACTACCTCGCGGATTTCAGCGCGAGCTTCCACGATGTGCGGCACGCGCGAGGCGTGCGACGCTGGCTGAACCCCGACAGCTACGTCGAATCGTACCGGCTCGCCGAGCAGTTGCTCGAATCGGGATCGCTCGGCGTGATCTACCCGAGCGTGCGGCACGCCAGGGGGACGTGCGTGGCGTGCTTCAGGCCGGCGCTCGTGACCAACGTCCGGCGGGCAGGGCGGTATCGGTTCACGTGGGACGGGAAGCCGACCCCCCGCATCACGCCGGAGCGATGAATCGAGCCGCGGCGCGTCTCGGGTGGGTGCATGCCGTTGTCAGGCGCGGCGCGGGTTCTAAAGCATCACCGATGACCGTGACTACTACGCTCAGAGCCGGGTCCAGGTTAGCCGATTGAACGTGTCGCCATCAGGGCCCTTCAGAAGATCGACGGTTCTCAGCGTCAATAGGTCGTTTTCCAGATTCAACGTCCGAACGAGCGTAGCGCCGGTCTCGAAGGCGAATAACGAGCCCTCAATGAAGTGCCGCACTTGAGATTGGCGCTCGTCGATCTCGAAGCGACCATAGTAAGCGTACCAAGTGTCGACATAAGCAATCTTTTCGTCGGCCTAGAGCGCGGCAGCACTGGCAAGAAAGTCACGTCGCTTCATGGGATTCACTGAACCTGTGCGTGTCGAAGCGCCATTCCGGCTCGGTCGCCTGTCATCTGCCCACGTTTCAAAGTCCGATGCCCATTCACGATGACGTCGGACACGCCCTCGGCATATTGGTGTGGCTTCTCGAACGTCGCTCGATCCACAACCGTAGCCGGGTTGAAGACTATCAAGTCCGCTTTCATGCCTGGCCTGATGATGCCGCGGTCCGTGAGGCCGATGCGCTGAGCGGGGAATCCAGCCATCTTGCGGACGGCCTCCTCGAGTGTCAGCACCTTCTTCTCGCGAACGTACACGGCGAGCACACGCGCAAATGTCCCATACGCGCGCGGGTGCGGCACGCCCATGCCGAGAATTGGAATAACCGTCGCGTCGGACGCAATCATCGAGGCCGGATGCTTCATGACGCGCACAAGATCGTCTTCGCTGATCGCGTGGAAGACGGCGCTGCAGCCGCCCCTCTGGACAATCTCGACGACCAGATCTGCGGCAGTGTCATTGGCCACGGGTCTGCGCCGCTCTCGAAGAATGTCGGCGAGGCTCTTGCCGGCGAGACCAGGGTCGAAGTCGCAAGAGGCGAGCACAACGTTCGAGGGACTTCCTCCCCCGAAGTCGTTCTCGATTGCCGACGCGACCTCTTTGAGAAGTCGCCGCAGCGCCGACTCATCCTTCAATCTGTTGAGAATCGCCTCCCGGCCTCCCTCTTGAGCCCAGGGTGGCAGCAGTCCCGCCTGGATCGAAGTGCTGGCCGCTGTGTACGGGTAGACGTCAACCGTCGCGTCAACGCCGCGTGCCCTCGCCTCATCGATCAGTCGGAGAGTCTCTGCTGTCCGCCCCCAATTGGCCTTGCCCATCGTCTTGTGGTGCGTAACCTGGGTCGGCAAGTGCCCGTTCTCGCCAATCGCGATGGTGTCCCGCACGCTGTCGACGACGCGGGCGCCCTCATCGCGCACGTGTGACTGGTGGATTCCTCCGTACTCACCGGCGACGCGCGCAAGGTCAATGATCTCCTGAAGGGGCGCATAGCTGCCAGGAACGTAGAACAGACCCGTGCTGAGGCCGAACGCACCAGCCTGCATCGCCGATCGAACCAGATCCTTCATGCGCTGGAGCTCTGCCTCCGTCGCCGCTCGATCGTCCATGCCAACGACCTCCGCCCGAACGGCGTTGTGCCCGACGAACGCTCCGAGATTGACGGCTGGGTGGGCGGCCGTGACGCTTGCGAGAAACGCGTCCACGCGCGGTGTGCCGAAGCCGTCGGGACCCGAAATAACGGTGGTCACGCCCTGCCGAATGTTGTTCTCGGCGGCCGGGTTGCCAATCAGGTCCTGGCCGTCGGATCGACGGAGCGGGTCGGGCCCCTGCGGAGAACCGGGACTCAGCCCGGCGTCAGCGTGAGCGTGCACGTCGATGAAGCCCGGAGAAACCACCAGGCCGGTCGCATCGAGTATTGGAGCGCCAGCTGCGTCGATGTTGGGCGCAAGGGCCGTGATTCGGTCGCCCTTGATGCCGACATCAGACGCGAACCACGGGCTCCCGGTGCCATCAACGACGCGGCCGCCTTTAATCACCAGATCGAACGACGGGGCTTGCGAGAAGGTTCCCGATTGCCATAACAGCAGAAGCAGCGAGGTTGCACAGGCGGCAGCAGAGCGAGCGTGCATACGTGTCCTTCTCAGTTGATTGGCTTGCCCTGGAATTCATGATGCTTTCTGACGGTCGCCGGAGCCGCACGTCACCTGGTCGCTGCAGCCTGTCCCTTCCAATTCAGCAGCAGCGTGATCGGCGCAGCCTGCTGCGTCGTCGTGAAGAACAGGAACCGCTGCCCGTCGGCGTGGACCAGCGTTGAGCCCGCGGGCTTGCTGAAGAGCGGCTCCGGCGGGCCAGGCTCGATCGCATCAGCCTTAAACGCGAGCGTCACCCGCATCAGCCGATCATCGGTGCTCATGTAGAACAGTTCGCGCCCGTCGCCGGCCCACTGTGGATTAGCGCCCCCGTCTGTCGAGACCTGGATTCGCTGTGATGCGGACGGAAACGACTGGGTCCGTCGCGCTCTTGTCCTGCGGCGTCTCCAGAAGCGGCTCGAGCTTGTCTGCTACCACGATCGGATTGATCTGGTCGGGGCTCACCGTCCGTCTCCGATGAGCGCGAAGATCCGTTCCCCGCAGACGATGGCCAGGGCGAGGAAGGCACCGGCGCGTCCCACATCGACGAGATCGACCCTCTCAGCGGTCACATCCTGCAGCGCACTCTCGAGCCGCAGCGTCGCCTCGAGCGGTTGAGGACTATCGAACAGCACGCCGATGTCGACGTCAGAGTCGGGCCGCGGCTCTCCGCCAGCGCGGGATCCGAACACGTACGCCGCCAGCACATGTTGGTGCGCCTGCAGGACGCGGCGCACGGCGTCGACCGAATCGAACCGTATCGGCACGGCGGAAGTATAGCTGGCCGTAGCCCCGGCACGGCGCCCACCCGGCGTGGCAGGTCGTCTGGTCCCAACAGCCTGTCCCTTCCAGTTGAGCAGCAGCGTGATCGGCGCAGCCTGCTGCGTCGTCCTGAAGAACAGGAACCGCTGACAGCGTGCGGCGTGATATGGTCCTCGGGTTCTGGTCCAACGTCGGGCGCTTGTTCCGTCCCCACCACACAAGGAAGAAGCTGCAATGGGCGCAGAGTCACAGACCACTGGTCGGCGGTCACGTGCGATCAGAAAAGGCCTTCTTGGATTCGCCGCGGTCGCTCTCGCGGCTGCCGTCATCGGCGGCGGCTACTGGGCCCTGGCGTGCCCCTGTGGAGGCGTTCCGGGCTTCATCTTGCGCGGCCAGGTACACCGGCAACCGGTGCAGGACTGGCGGTTCGCGAACGACGTGTCGCTGTGCCAGATTCAGATCAGCGCCGGGTCGCTGCCGCACTCCGTGAACTTGAACTGCATGGCCACGCCGTCCGGCGACCTCTTCCTGAGCTGCTCGGCTGGAACACGCAAGTACTGGTGCCAGCATGTCGGCGCCGACCACCCGGGCCGGCTGCGCCTGAACGGAACCGTGTATCCCGTCGTCCTCAACCGGGTGACGGACCCCGTCACGCTCGACGCGGCGTGGGCCGCCAGAGTGAAAAAACTCCAGAACCCGGAGGTGCAGGCGCTGCAGCCCCCGGGAGCAACACCCTCGCCCGACGCGAAGCGACCGGATACCTGGTGGTCTTTTCAGGTCCGTTCCAGCGCGTCGAGTTAGAGCCCTCGGCTACTCCCCCGCCGATCATCAGCCCGCCGGCTTCACCTTCAGGACGCCGGTCGCGACGAGGACGCTCGAGAAATCGAAGATGTGGCGAACGGACAGAATGCCCTCGTCGCCGAATTCGTATTCCGCGGCACCCTGGAACTTCACCCGCGTGCCCGTCTTGACCTCGCCGAAGAACGGCCCCGCGGTGACCCCCTCGAACGTCCAGAACACAGCCGCCCTGGGCGGCTCGATGATGGGCGACTCCCAGGTGAGGAGGAAGTCCGGAAACGCGGCGTACCAGAAGCGGTACACCTCGAGGATAGCCTCTCGTCCGTGCACGAGACCGGCGGACGGACTTTGAAACGTGCCGCCTGGTGCGTGGCCAGCGGCCAGTGCGTCAGGCGCCCGGCGCGCGAAGGCCGCGCGATGCTCGATGAGCCTCCGGTCGATCTCCTCTCGCGTCATCGTCTACCCTCCCCGAGCAGCCTCGCCGCCCATTCCGGCCAAGCGTTCGACTCCGCTCGCCTGCACATCCCGAAATCGGATATCCGGCGGCCGTCGTGCGCGACGCGCGCACGGCCTCGGCGACCCAAGGCTGCGACGCTCATGGCCTCAGTATGCGCGCCAATCGATTGCTCCGAAGCCGCGGCGCCGCCAGCACTTCCACGACCGGTGCCGTAGTCGTCGCGCAGTTCTCGCGCCGCTCTCAGGGACGCGGCGGGATAGAATCAGGCCGGACTCCCGATGACACCGCATCGCCAGCATGAAGACCGGATAGTTGTCTCTGCCCTGACGCAACGGCTGGGCGAGCCAATTGCCGTGTACCGCTTCGGCTCGTCGGCTGACGCGTCCGATCGGGCGGAGAGTGACGTCGACGTCGCCGTCCTTGCGTCAGTCCGCCTCTCGCCCGATGTACGGTTCGACGTCCAGGAAGAGCTGGCGATGCTCCTCCACCGTGACGTCGATCTCGTGGACCTGACCGCCGCGTCAACCGTCATGGCGATGCAGGTGGTGACGACAGGAACGGTGCTCTACGAAGGGAACGCGGTCGCGCGCGGCGAGTTCGAGGACCGGGTGTTCAGCGCCTACGTCCGCCTGAACGAGGAACGCCGCGGCATCCTCCAGCGCATCGCGGAAGAAGGCACCGTCTATGGCCGATGACGTCCTGCTCAACAAAGCCGCGGCCATCGAGCGTGCCGTGCGGCGGGTCCGCGAAGAGCATGCGGGCGACGACCAGAACCTGCTCGCGAATCAGACCCGGCAGGATGCCATCATTCTCAACCTGCAGCGCGCGTGCGAAACCAGCATCGATGCCGCGATGCACTTGGTGCGCGTCCGTCGCCTTGGCATTCCGCAGGACTCACGCGATGGGTTCGCGCTGCTGGAAGCGGCTGGCGTGGTTCCCGCCGCGCTCGCCGATCGTCTGAAGAAGATGGTCGGCTTCCGGAATGTCGCCATCCACGAGTATCAGAAACTCGACCTCGCGATCGTTCAGCGCATCGTTGCGGAGCGCCTGGACGACTTTCTCGAGTTCGCCACGCTGGTGCTTCGCGCCTGATCGCGGGCGCACCGCAAGGCGGGGTCGTCAGCGCTGCGTGTGAGGGGCAGTCGGCTCGCGGATCCGTCTACTTGCGCGCATCGATCGATTTGACGTCGTAGGCCAGCACCAGCGGGTCGGCGCTCACGACGCTGAGTCCCTCGACCAGGGCCTGAGCGACAAGGAGACGATCGAAGGGGTCGCGATGGAGGGCCGGCAAGCTCCCGAGGCACAGCATGTGGTCGATGGTGGCATCGAGCGGCTGGACGCCGTCCTCCAGTAGTTCCGCCACGAACTGCGCGGTCCCTCCAGCGCCGAGCGAGAGCTTGCCGGTGGCCTGCTTGATGACCAGTTCCATCACCGACGCGCTCGACAACACCAGATCGTCTGGACGACGGGCAATGCGGCGTCGCAGCGACGACGGCAGGCGGCTCGAGTCGAACTTCAGCCAGAGCCAGCAGTGTGTGTCGAGCAGCAGCTTCACCCGCCCCACTCCCGCAGCTCCTCGTCGGTCATTGGGGCATCGAAATCGGCGGCCATGCGGATCCGCCCCATCCAGGTGTCGGTGCGCAGCGTCTTCGCCGCTGGCGCGGGAAACGGCACCAGCTTCGCTACCGGCGTGCCTCCGCGCGCAATCACCACCTGACCGCCGCGCTCGACCTCGAGCAGCAGCTTCGACAACTCGGTCTTTGCCTGGTGCACGTTGACTTGTCGCGTGCGTTTCATCCACGCATCGTAGCCTTAGCTAACTGACATGGTCAACCGACACCGCGTGGCCCGGTGCGAGCCAGTTGGCGTCGCCCAGTCGAACGGCCGCCGGCATTCGGGCCATTGTCTCCCCCCCCCGCTGAACCAACCGTCTTTGCTGAACGGATGAATATCGTGCGGCGCCGACGAACGACAGTGGTACTGTCCCACGTCGCATCGCAGCGGTCACGTTGAACGTCGATGCCATACTCGTGGTGTTCACTCGAGGGCCGTTCACAGGAGGTCATCATGATGTCCCGCATCGTCTTCGCAAGTCTGGTCGCGGCACTGCTCACGCTGGCCCCAACGACTGCCGGCGCGCAGCAGCCAGGGTCACCGGCTGCACCTCGCCAGGTGGTATCGGCCAATCCCTTCGGGCTCCTGGTTGGCTGGTTCAACGCGGAATTCGAACGCCAGGTGTCGGAGTCGGTGACCGCCGGCGCCGGCGCGTCGACATTCGATTGGGGCGGCAACGACGGGTTCAGCGACGATGACGACCGCTACGTGAACGGGGACGTATTCGTGCGCTACTACCCGGGCGGCCGGCCGCTCCGAGGATTTGCGCTCGGTCTGAAGGCGGGGCTCACGAAAGGCGGCAGCAATAGTGCCCGCGTGGGTGTCGGCCTCGACACCAACTGGAGCTGGCTGCTCGGAAAGCGCGAGAACTTATACGTCGGCCTCGGCTTCGGATTGAAGCGGCTCGTCGGGGCTGACGAAAGCTATCCGACGATCATCCCGACCATCCGTATCATCAACCTCGGCATCGCCTTTTGATCGACTGAGAACCCAGCCCTCGACGCAGTAGCAACGCCGCGCGCGGTGAGCGGCGTCAGAAGCTGTCAGCGGGGGGCGAACAGCGCGAGGTCCAGCGCGGATCCCATCTCGAAATATCCGCGCGGGCTCGGGTGGATACCGTCGCCGCAGTTGAAAGCCGGGCGGATCAGGTCGGGGTTCGACGCGTCGGCGACGATCCGGTCGAAGTCGATCACCGCATCGAACGCGGCGCGGCCGCGGATCCAGGCGTTCACCTCGCTCCGGATGCGCGTCTTGCCCGCATCCCACCCGGAATTCCCTTCGGCCGCTGCGACATTGTGACGCGGGATGATGGTGACGCCGACCACCCGCATCCCCGCGGCGCGTACGCGCCGGGCAATGCTGGTCATCGCCGCAATCACCTGGCTCGCGGACGCCCCGCGCCGGATGTCGTTGGTGCCCATGAACACCACGACCGTGTCGACGCCGTGATGCGAGAGGACGTCTCTCTCCAGGCGCTCCAGCCCGGTCGGGCTGTCCGGAGCGGGGTCCAACCCTTCGCGCGTGAGCGTGTTTCCGCCGATGCCCTCGTTGAGGACGGCGCGCCACCGCTCGCCTGCGCCGAGGCCGGCGCGAACGGCCGCGTCGTGCTCGAGCCCAAGCCGCACCGACAGGAGGTCTTCCCATCGGTCGTGCGCATCGAGCGTCGTGCAGGTGCCGTCGGTGATCGAGTCGCCGAATGCGGCAATCGCGCCCGACGACAGACTGGCCTGTACCTCGATCGACTTGAGCCACCACAGGCTCGTGACCGTCCCGGTAAAGGGTGCTGCGCTCTCGTCCGCCGTCGCATCGCCACTGCCGTCGGCCGTGCGGTAGGAGGTGACGACGGCGCCGGTGTGTTGGGTGGGCGCGACCCGCTGGCCGGGAATGTAGAGGCTGACCGCCAGATCCTGCTGTGCCAGCACGGGCAGTGGGACCGGATCACTCCAGGCGGTCGCACCGGGAGCGATGGTGATTTGACCCGCCCCGCCGAACGTGAGTGGTCGATTGGATCCTGCTGCCAGCAGGGCCCCGCGCAGCCGGTGTCCCACGAAGGCGCGGTCGATACGCAGCGGTTCGGTCCCGAGCGTGTTGTCGAACCGAAGCCGGATCGTGTCGCCGGGAATCGTGACGCGTGCCACGAAGCGGACGGTGGCGTTCGAGATGATTGGAGCCGCAAGCACCTGGTGTGACGTGCTCCAGGCGGTCACCCATCGCGGCCCTGGCGGCGGCTGCTGGGCGCGGACGCTCACGAGCGTCGTCATCATCCCGATCGTGCAGCTCAATGCCGCGACAGCCAGTGCCACCCACCACGAGGCGGACGGGCCAGCCTTTCGCGCTCGACGGGGACTTCGCATTCTGGAACCTCCAGGCCGGCCGCTCCTGCCGGCAGTTGCCCCGCATCATTCCACAGTCGGCGGGATTGTCATCCCGGGCGGTGCAGCGGGCGCCTCGGCGCCTGCCGCGGCCTCGTGGCAGAATGGCACGTGGACTTCGCGCGCGAGCTTCATGCGGCGCAATCGTTCCTCGGAGCGCAGGGCTATCGCTCGGCCGTGATCGGCGGCGTTGCGCTCGCGGCCTACGGCCATCCTCGCCTGACGCTGGACCTGGACATCGTCACGGAGGCTGCGGCACAGGACAGCCTCGTCGCGCAGATGGAGTCGAACGGCTTCCAGACGCTGCATCGCTCTGCTGGCTATTCGGATCATCGTCATCCGGAGCCAGCGCGGGGCCGCGTCGACTTCATGTATGTGCGTGGCGAGACAGCCGAGCGCGTATTCGCCGGCGTCCGGCAAATGCGGGGGCCCGGAGGCACGCCAATTGGCGTGCCCAGACCAGAGCATCTGATCGCGATGAAGGTGCGTGCGATGGCCGAGGCACCGGAGCGCACCTGGCAGGACCTGGCGGATGTCGGCTATCTGGTTCGACTGGACGGCGTCGATCGCGAGGAAGTGCGGGGATATTTCGAACGCGCGGGTCTTGGAGACAAATGGCGTGAGCTCGAAACAGCCCTCTAACCAGACGCCGCTCGATCTGGAGCGAGACGTGCCCACGACGCAGAGCGATATCGAGGCCCTTCGTCGTCTTCGTGGAGAGACCCCGTCCTGGCTGTTGTTGTCCCCCGCCGAGATCGACGCGCTGCTGCCCGCCGGCGCGCTCGATCGAAGGCCAGCGACATCGTCGCGAGCGACGCCGTTCGAGTTCCCCTGAGCCTTGCGGGCGGGGGCGCGTCGCCCCGGCACGTGTAGCTGCCGCCAGTCGGCCGATGCAGGCGACCGACGGCAGGAGCTCGCGCCGAACGGCTACAATGCCTGCGTGATCACCCGCGACATTCAGGCGTTTGTCGGGCGCGACTGGGCCGCGGTCCGCGAGAGCAAGGATGCCTACTGGGCCGCGCGCATCGAGCGCCTTGGTCCCCTCGAGGGCTTCCGCATCGCGGATGAACTTCGCCGACAGATGCTCCTGCAGAATCCCGAGTGGCCCGATACGCGGCTCCGCGAGGACGACGTGCGCGAGCACGCGCGTCTTGCCCAACTCTTCCAGCGTGCCTCTCCAACCCGCCGCGCTTGAACTGCTGACCGCGCTGCAACCGGTCCTCGCTCGATGGGGCCGGTGGTATGTGTTCGGCGCCCAGGCGGTCATCGTCTACGGCGTTCCCAGACTCAGCGCCGATGTTGACGTCACGCTCGCGCTGGACCCGGAAGCGCCCGAACTGTTTGCGGAAGACATGCAGGGTGCAGGATTCGTGCTCCGCGTTGCCGACCCTGAATTCGTGCGACGTACCAGAGTCATGCCGTTCGTCCACGCGGCGACGGGGATGCCGCTGGATATCGTGCTGGCTGGGTCGGGACTCGAGGACGAGTTTCTTGACCGGGCCATCATGACCGGTATCGGCACCACAACCGTTCCCGTCATCGACCCCACCGACCTGCTGATCGCCAAGCTGCTTGCGGGGCGACCGAAGGATGTCGAAGATGCGCGTGCACTGTGGCGACGCCATGGCGGAGCACTCGACGAGGCTCGCGTGCGCCGCACGCTGCACCTGCTCGAGGAGGCACTGAGTCAAAGCGACCTCGTGTCGGCGTTCGACGCCCTGGTTCAGCGGCCATCCCGCTGACCGCGCGCCGCGCCCGACGGACCGCCTCCTCGACGCCGAACTGACGTGATCGACCCCGCAGCTCAGCCGTCAGATATACTCCGCGTCTCCATGGCGATCGCACCCGGCACCCGACTCGGCGTCTACGACATCACGGCCCAGATCGGCGAAGGCGGCATGGGACAGGTGTTCCGGGCGCGCGATACCAGGCTCGATCGCGACGTCGCCATCAAGATCCTCCCGGAGGCGTTCGCACACGATGCCGAGCGCCTGGCGCGGTTCACGCGGGAAGCCAAAACCCTCGCCTCACTGAACCATCCCCACATCGCGGCCATCTACGGGCTCGAAGAGAGCAACGGCATCACGGCGCTCGTGATGGAACTCGTCGAGGGGGACGATCTCTCGGAGCGGATCGCCCGCCTTCGCGCTCCCGGCGCTTCGGCGAGGCCGGCCGGCCTGCCCCTGGACGAGGCACTCCCCATCGCACGTCAGATCGCCGAAGCCCTTGAAGCCGCGCACGAACAGGGGATCATCCATCGCGATTTGAAGCCCGCGAACATCAAGGTGCGCGACGACGGCACGGTGAAGGTGCTCGACTTCGGCCTCGCGAAAGCGGTTGAGGGGGCAGGTCAGGCAGGTGGGGCGGGTGAGGCCGGTCGCACGCTGGCCACGCTCACCTCGCCGGCGCTCATGACCGGTGTGGGGGTCATCCTCGGAACCGCGGCCTACATGAGCCCCGAGCAGGCGCGTGGGAAGGCCGTGGACCGACGCGCCGATATCTGGGCGTTCGGCGTCGTGCTGTTCGAGATGTTGACCGGGACGCGCGCGTTCGGCGACGAAGACGTGTCGATGACGCTCTCGCGGATTCTTCAGCGCGAGCCTGATTTCGATGCGCTGCCGCCGACAGTGCCCGCTCGCGTCAGCCAGGTGCTGCGCCTGTGCCTGCGCAAGGACGCGAAGCAGCGCGTCGGTGACATGCGCGACGTGCGTCTCGCGCTCGAGGGCGCGTTCGAGACGGCCGTGCCGCAGACTGACGCGGCGCTCCGCGCTCCGTTCCGCGGCACCACGCTCGCGTGGGCGGTGGCTGTGGTCGCCATCGTCGCAGCCGGGGCGCTCGCCCTGCCGGCGCTTCGGCATCTGCGCGAGAGGCCGCTGGCAGCTGGCACGCAGTGCGCTTCAGCATCGCCGCGCCCGCTGGCGGCAGGCGCGTCGTGGAGTCAACGAGAGCGGGGGGGTTCAGCGTGGCGCCCGACGGGCAGGCCGTCGCCCTGATCGAGACGGGGGCGGACGGCGTGCAGCATCTCTTCGTGCGGCGTCTGGACGCGACCGTGGCGCTGCCGGTTGCAGGGACGAGTGGCGCGTCGGCACCCTTCTGGGCCCCCGATAGCCGGTCGCTGGGCTTCGCAAAGGAGGGCGGGCTCTATCGCGTGGCGCTCGACGGCAGTGCGCCGAGCCGGCTGTGCGCCGTGCCCGCCAGCGGCTTCCGTGGCGGCACGTGGAGCCCGCGGGGGGTAATCGTCTTCGCCTCAGCGACCGGCGGACTCCAGCAGGTGCCGGACGCGGGCGGGTCGCCGACCCCCGTGACGACACTCAACGCCGAGGAAAAGGAAGCTGCGCACGTCTGGCCGTGGTTTCTTCCGGATGGCCGGCATGTCCTCTTTCTGGCGATGGCTGGGCGAGTACGAGGCACCATCTGGGCAACCGCCATCGACGATCCGGCTCGCACCCGTCTGGCGGACAGCCAGGGCGGTGCCGCCTACGACGGCGGCTGGTTGTTGTATACCACGGCCTCGCCACGCGCACTCGTCGCCCAGCCGTTCGACCCTGCGCGCCTGACGCTCAGCGGCGCGCCGCAGCCGGTTCGTGACGGACTCGCCGGCGCCACCACAAACGGGTTTCCGAGTTTTGCCGTCTCGTCGAGCGGGGTGCTGGTCGTCGATCGGCCGCCACCGCTCGTCTCGCAGCTGGAGTGGGTGGACCGCAGCGGGCGCGCGCTGTCGGCGGTGACACCCCGGGGCGCGCTTATCGACTTCGCGCTCGCGCCGGATGAGCGTCGCATCGTCGCGGACCTGCGCCCGCTCGACGCCGCGACGCGCGCCCTCTGGTTGTTCGATGGGCTGCGTCCAGACGGGACCCGCCTCACCTACGAGGGCGCACCCACACGCCCTGTGTGGGCCGCCGACGGTCGGCACCTCTATTTCACGGACGTGGGGATTGGCCGGAATTTCGCGCTGCGCACACTCGCTCTGGGTGCCACGGCGCCCACCGACTTTGAGCAGCCGGGTCCGTTCATGCATTTCGAGGATGTCACGCGGGATGGCCGGTATGTCGCCTTCAAGTCGTCGTCCGAACCCCGCGAGATCTGGATCCAGCGCGTCGGTAGCGCCGAGCGCCGGGCACTGGTTCAGAGTCCATTTGCCGCGACCCGGCCGCGCGTGTCGCCCGACAGTCGCTGGCTGGCCTACACGCTCTCTCTCCCGGGAGGGCTCGAGGTGTTCGCGCAGCCATTCGACCGGCCGGGGGACCGGATCCAGGTGTCGGTGAAGGGCGGCATGGGGCCGGTGTGGCGCGACGATGGGCGGGAGCTGTACTACGAAGGCCCGACGGGACTCATGGCCGTATCGATGACCGAGCGCGCCGGCGCGCTCGAAGCGGGGACGCCGCAGGCGCTCTTTAACCTCCGGACCCCAGGCGACGTGACCAACCAGCCCCACAACTTCGAGGTGGCGGCCCACGGGCAGAAGTTCCTGGTCAACACCATCGTCGACGGCAGCGACAACGCCCCGCTCGAAGTGACGCTGCGCTGGGACGCGGGGCTGACGAAGTAGCGACGCTGGCCATCGGCACGCGCATCGTCCCCTGCGGGGTTCTCGCGTAACTCGGCGCCGCGGCATGGGTGCATGAACGAAGACCCTCGGCGCTCGAGGAACAATCCGAAGGACTAGTTGCGCTGTCGGCGTTCCAGCAAGGCGCTGAGAAACGCACGATCGATCGCATCCTGCGGACGGTAGGTGTCCTTCGTTCGGATGAGGGCCGATGGGCTGGCCACCGGCACGAGGACACCGCCGAAATCGTGTCGTTCCATATCCGCGGATACGTCCCCGAACGTCAGACCGCACGCCTTCCCCATCAGGTCGACGACGACTTCATCGACAACCCTGACAACGGTGTGCTCGGCGACGTCGCTGTCGGCCAGGTCCGCCGCGGCGTTATCCGCAAGAATGCGTAGCGCCGTCTTCACGCGCGCGATGTTGTCAGGCGCCGCGTCAACCAGCAGATCGATGTCCTTCGTGAACCGGCTGCCGCCGTGCGCAATCACCGCGAAGCCGCCAATGAGGACGTACTTCGCCCCGGCTTCGTTCAGGGCGCGACAGATGCGGACGAGGTCTTCGGGCTCCGGCGCTCGAGCGTACGCAGCGTCATCTGGGTCATCCACGCATCGGCCTCTTCGAAACTCGAGAATCGATAGACACCGCGAGGCACAAGCCGCGCAGTGCCGCGAAGCAGAGCCGTCGTCCTCGCCATCGCGGCCTGGTCCGCCTTCGGCGAGATATCGGCCTGACGGGTGCCCACAACCTTCATGCCGTTCATTATCAGATCGTCAGGGCGATTAACCGGAACCTTTCTGTCTGCCGGGTGGCGGAGCACTCGACGAGGCTCGCGTGTGCCGAACTGACGTGACCGACCCCGCAGCTCAGCCGTCAGATATACTCCGCGTCTCCATGGCGATCGCACCCGGCACTCGACTCGGCGTCTACGACATCACGGCCCAGATCGGTGAAGGCGGCATGGGGGCGGTCTATCGCGCCACCGACACCAGCCTGAACCGTCAGGTCGCCATCAAGGTGCTGCCGGAGGCGTTCGCCGCCGACCCCGACCGTCTCGCGCGCTTCGAGCGTGAGGCGAAGACCCTCGCGTCCCTGAATCACCCGCACATAGCGGCGATCTACGGCTTCGAAAAATCCGCCGGCCAGCACGCGCTCGTGATGGAACTGGTGGAGGGCGACGACCTGTCGGATCGCATCGCGCGCGGACCGCTGCCGCTCGATGAGGCGCTCCCCATCGCGAAGCAAATCGCCGAAGCACTCGAAGCGGCGCACGAGCAGGGGATCGTCCACCGCGATCTGAAGCCCGCGAACATCAAGGTGCGCGACGACGGCACGGTGAAGGTGCTCGACTTCGGCCTCGCGAAAGCGATCGAAGGGGCGGGTCAGGCGGGTGGGGCAGGTCGGGTCGGTAGTGACGGGCGTCAACCAGGCCAACCTGGCTCACCAGCCTTACCCGCCCTCACGTCCCCGACCCTCACCTCCCCTGCACTCATGACAGGGGTCGGTGTCATCTTAGGCACTGCGGCCTACATGTCGCCCGAGCAGGCGCGCGGGCGGCCCGTGGACAAGCGCACCGACATCTGGGCGTTTGGCGTCGTGCTCTACGAGATGCTGACCGGCGCACGCGCCTTCGATGGCGAAGACGTCACCGAGATGATTGCCGCGGTCGTGAAGACGACGCCGAACTGGGCGGCACTTCCCTCCGACGTCCCTCCCCACATCGTCACGCTCATCCAGCGGTGTCTCGAGAAGGACCGGAAGGCACGCATCGGCGACATCGCGGTTGCGCGATACATGTTGAGCGAGCACGCGACCTCGGGGACGGGAACCGTACCTGCCTTCGCGCCACCATCGACAGCGACTGTGCTACGCACCGCCCGCCCTTCGTTGACGCGCGCGCTGCCGTGGGTGGTGGCTGCTTTGATGACGATCGTCGCCGCGTTCGCGGGGGGGCTCTATCTTCGGCAGCCGGAAAGGCCGACGCCGGAGCTCTCGCGGTTCGAGGTGCTGGCTCCAGCGGATGCGCGGTTCGGAACGGCTATTCGCATCTCGCCAGATGGTCGCCTGATTGCGTTCAGCGCGACAGGCGGCGGAGACACGCAGCGCCGCCTGTGGGTGCGCGCCCTGGACGCGCTGCAGGCGCGGCCGCTGGCGGGCACGGAAGGCAGCACGGATGGACTGTTCTGGTTGCCGGATAGCCGGACGTTGGTGTTTTCGGCTGGTGGCAAGCTCCGAAAGATCACCGTGACGGGAGGACCTGCGCAGGCGATCTGTGATCTGAATGCCGACGTGCGCGGCGGCTTCCTGACCGCAGATAGCAGGATTGTGTTTGGCACGTCCGCCAGCCTCGGTATCCAGGCCTGTCCGGCCGGTGGCGGGGCGGTCACGTCGATTACGTCGCTCAAGCCGGGCCAGGAGTTCAATCACAGGTCCCCGACACTGCTGCCCGACGGGCGACACTTCCTCTTCGCTCGAGACGCCGGTCTGGAGTCAGGCATCTACCTCGGGTCATTGGACGCCAAGCCGGACCAGCAGACGGGCACGCGCGTGCTGCCCGATTTGTCGGCCGTCGCTCATGTGCCGGGTGCAGGTGGTGGCCCCGGCCACATCCTGTTTGTCCGCGACGACACGCTCATGGCGCAAGGCTTCGATGCCGGAACGCTGGCTCTCGCGGGCGATGCCGTTCCAGTGGGGGAGGACCTACTGAGTCTGGGCAGTTTCTCTGCGTCGCGGGAAGGCGCACTGGTCTATCTCAGCGGATCCGGAAGCAACGTGCAGCTCACATGGTTCGACCGGCAGGGGAAGACGCTGGGGACGGTGGGGCGTGTGGGACGCACCTTAGGCAACATGAGGATTTCGCCGGATGGGACGCGCCTGGCGGCGAACCGGAGCGAGCCAGGCGCTCGAGACGACATTTGGGTTGTGGACCTGGCGCAAGGCTCGGAGATGCGGCTCACCACGGATCCGACAATCGACTACGCCCCGGTGTGGTCGCCGGATGGGAAGCGGATCGCCTTCGCATCGGACCGTGAGGGTCCCGGCAATCTGTATGTGCGAGCCGCCGACGGTGCCGGACGCGACGAGTTGCTGCTCAAGACCGGCGAGGAGAAGACTCCACTAGATTGGTCGCAGGATGGAAGATTCCTGCTGTTCTCCGTGTCAACGGCAAAAGGCCACGACGTCTGGGTGCTGCCGGTCAACGCTGGGCCGGGCGGCGAGAGGAAGGCGGTACCGTATCTGCGCACCGACGCAGAGGAGTTCGCCGCCCGCTTCTCTCCCGATGGGCGGTTTGTGGCGTACACCTCGGATGAATCGGGCTCGAATGAGGTGTATGTACGGCCGTTCGATCCAGTTTCTCCGGAGGCGTCCGGGACGGGAAGCGGTAAGGTGAGGGTCTCGCCGAACGGCGTCAACGGGGCTCCGCGGTGGGAACCGGACGGGAAGGCGCTGGCGTACTTCACAGCGGACAGGACGCGGTGGTCGGTGGACGTCACCACGACGCCCACGCTTCGCGTCGGCACGCCGCGACTTCTGGGTGAATTCCCGCGAGGAAACCGTGTGACGACGCCGGATGGTCAACGGGTGCTGATCGGCGTGCCGGTCGGCGAGCGCCAGCCGTCGGCGACAGTCGTGCTGAACTGGCAGGCGGGGTTGAAGCGGTAACGTCGCTCCCCGGATCGTGACTGCTGTATCAAGCCAGACACGCGTGACGCCATCGTGGAAAATCCTCTACGCTGAACTCGGAGGGTTTCCGCCAATGGCTCTGCTCGATTGGTCCCAGTGCCCGGCTGTAGAGAGCATCCCCGGCAAGGTCAGCGGCGCGTGGGTCTTCAAGAGCACGCGCACGCCTGTGGCGATCGTCTTCGAGAATCTGGAAGATGGTATGTCCATCGACGAGGTGATGGAGCAGTTCCCGGTCACACGTGACCAGGTCCGAGCGGTGCTCGAGTTTGCGGCGCGCAGTCTCGATGTGCCTGCCTGATGCGCGTCCTCGTGCCAGCGCTGAGGGGCCGTATCATGGGAGCATGCGGCCCGAATCGCAGCCACAGGACCAGGTGCTCGAGAGCCTGACGCCAGCCCAGCGTGCCTGGGCATACGAGTCGGAGCGCCTGTGGCGTCGGGCCCACCAGATCGCCGCACGCTATCCTGATTCCGACGTGTCGGATCTGTATCACGCCTTGCGTGCCCTCGCGTTGACACCGACCCAGCGCCTCGCCGCCGGACTTCGCCGTGGACGACTTCGCGCTTACGCCCGCTGAACGCGCGCTGCCCCTCGAACGGATCATCGCGCACACGCTCCACCAATCGCGCGAAGGATGTGGCTGCGCTGCCGGCACTGGAGGCGACGGTCCGCGCTCGCGGTGCTGGCCCCGACGAATCCTGAAGACTGGGCATCGCCGAACGTCGGTTGCTTAGAGCGCTTTCCAGGTGTGCGTAGCTGCCGACCTCAGGTCGGCGCCTGGTTCAGCGCACCTGAAGGTGCGCGGCTACGCTCGGCTCGATGGTGCGTGCAGCGGGCCGGTCGAGCATCTGCGGAACCGCTTGCCACCACGTGTGAGCTCGTCAATAATGTGCACCTCCACGCGTGCTTCCCACAACAGCCTCCCCCGTCGGCGTGTTCGAGATTGTCACTGCTGGCGCCGGCGGCCCGTCCCCCGCTCGCGTCGTGCCTGGCGTGCGCGAGTTCCGGCCATCCGTCACAGGCGCCGCGGGACGCGAGGCGTCGTGATCGGTCAGCAGTTCGGTCCGTATCTGTTGCTCGCGAAGCTCGGCGAAGGCGGCATGGGACAGGTCTTCCGTGCGCGCGACACCAAGCTTGATCGCGATCTCGCCATCAAGATCCTCCCAGAAGCGTTCGCGCACGATGCCGAGCGCCTGGCGCGGTTCATGCCCCTGCTGCGGGCGTGGGAGAAGGACGTGGACGAGGAAGCGAAGACGCGTACGCCATGACCCATGGGTCAGCCTTGGCCAGATCTCCGGCGCGATGTGCACTGGCCACCGTGCTCAACGGCGCTTTCCTCAACAGACCGCATAGTTGGCTCGTTCACCCGGCACGGTGAGCGGGCTAGAATGCTCGGACGGCGGGTGAGTCGCCGTGGGAGGGACGATGAGCACGATGGTTGACCGGATTACCGTTGACCCGGCTGTATGCGGCGGGCGCCCGTGCATCCGCGGCCTGCGCATTCGCGTGCGGGATGTGCTGGACCTCCTGGCCGCCGGTGCAACTCGCGACGAAATCCTCGAGGACTACCCCTATCTGGAGCCCGACGACATCACTGCTGTCTTGGAATTTGCCGCACTGCAGAACGACCACCCCATACTGCGGAGCGCCTAGTGCAGTTTCTGGTCGACGCTCAGTTGCCGCCGGCATTGGCCCGTCGGCTCGAAGCGTTGGGCCATCGAGCCGAACACGTGGCCGACCGTGGCCTTGCGGCGGCGCCCGACGAGGCCATCTGGAAGCACGCGGCCGACACAGGCGCTGTGATTATCACCAAGGATGCGGACTTCGCCGTTCGGCGGCTGCTGCAGTCCGGTCCCGCGGTCGTGTGGCTCCGACTGGGGAACTCCCGTCGTGGCGTCCTGCTCACCCGCGTGGAATCGGAACTCCCTGCCATCGTGCTCGCCCTCGACCGGGGCGAAACCCTTGTCGAAGTCGCGTGAGCTGACAGCCGTATAATTCACGCCACCATTGGCTATAGCTCCCGGCACTCGACTCGGCGTCTACGAGATCTCTGCACAAATCGGTGAAGGAGGAATGGGCGCCGTCTACCGCGCCACCGACACCACCCTGGGCCGCCAAGTGGCGATCAAGGTGTTGCCGGAGGCCTTCGCCGCGGACGCCGACCGCCTCGCCCGTTTCGAGCGTGAAGCGAAGACCCTGGCGTCCCTGAATCACCCACGCATCGCCGCGATCTACGGCTTCGAGAAATCCGCCGGCCAGCATGCCCTCGTGATGGAACTTGTCGAGGGGCTGACGCTGCAGGAAGTGATCGAACAGGCTCCCGGCTCCGGGCTTCCGGCTTCAGGCATACCGCGTGACAGCGCGACGGGCCCAGAGCCAAGAGCCCAAAGCCAGAAGCCGGGCCGACGCGGCTTGCCGCTCGACGAGGCATTGCCCATTGCGCGACAAATCGCCGAAGCCCTCGAAGCCGCGCATGAGCAAGGGATCATTCATCGCGACCTCAAGCCCGCGAACATCAAGGTGCGCGACGACGGCTCGGTGAAGGTGCTCGACTTCGGGCTGGCGAAAGCGATCGAGGGGGCTCCCGGCTCCGGGCTCCAGGCTCCTGCCAGTGCCTCGATATCACCGACGCTGACGTCACCCGCGTTGATGACCGGCGCCGGCGTCATCCTCGGTACTGCCGCCTACATGGCGCCGGAGCAGGCGAAGGGGCGAGCGGTCGACAAGCGCGCCGACATCTGGGGGTTCGGCGCGGTGCTGTTCGAGATGCTCACGGGGCAGCGTGCCTTTGCCGGCGAGGATGTCTCCGACACGCTCGCGAACGTGTTGAAGACCGACCCGGCGTGGGAGCTACTGCCGGCGGACATCCCGGCGCGGGTCCGGCAGGTGTTGCGGTCGTGCCTGCAGCGGGATGCGAAGCAACGTCTCGGCGACATGCAGAGTGTGCGTCTCGCGCTCGACGGCGCGTTCGAGACGGCGGCGCCGGAGACGCCGTCCCTGGCCACATCGGTAGAGTCACGCAGCCGCGTCGCCTGGTTAGTTGCCGCGGCGGCCGTCGTCGGCATGGCCGCGCTCGCCGTTCCCACGACCCGATACTGGCGCCAGGCGCCGAGGCCGGCCGACACGCCCGTGCGCTTCAGCGTGGCCGCGCCAGCTGGCACGAGGCTCGTAGTGGGGGCAGGGGCGGGGTCACCCAGCGTGGCGCCAGACGGCCAGACGCTGGTCTTTGGCGCCACCGGCGCGGACGGCCTCGCGCATCTCTTCTTGCGACGTCTCGACGCGACCGGGGCGCAATTGGTCACGGGCACGGACCGGGCGACGAGTCCGTTCTGGGCTCCCGATGGGCGCTCGCTCGGCTTTGCGAGGGAGGGCGGACTCTATCGCGTGGCGCTCGATGGGAGCGCCCCGCGGCGGCTCTGCGACGTGCCCGGCGCTGGATTTCTCGGAGGAACCTGGAGTGCCCGCGGCGTGATCGTCTTTGCCGCGCCGACCGGTGGACTCCAGCAGGTGCCCGACACGGGCGGCACGCCGACGCCGGTGACGACGCTCGACGTGGCGGCGAAGGAAGTCACGCACGGCTGGCCGTGGTTTCTTCCGGATGGCCGGCACGTGCTGTTTCTGGTGCTAGCCGAGGGACAAACGCGGGGCACCGTCTGGGCGACCGCGATTGACGACCCGGCCCGTACCCGAATCGCAGAGAGTAGCGGCGGCGCGGCATACGCCGCCGGGTGGCTCCTGTCCACGACCGCCCAGCCACGCACGCTCGTCGCCCAGCCGTTTGACCCTGCGCGGCTGACACTCCTGGGCGCGCCGCAGCCGATTCGGGATCAACTACCAGCCGGAAACACAAATGGCCGTCCAGGGTTTGCCGTGTCGTCGAGTGGCGTGTTAATTGTCGATCGGCAGCCACCACTTGTGTCGCAACTGATGTGGCTGGACCGCAGCGGGCGAGCGGTGGCGACGGCGACCCCACGGGCGGTGCTTCCCGATTTCGCGCTCGCGCCAGACGAGCGTCGTGTCGTCGCGAACATGCGTCCGCTGGACGCCGCGACGCGGGCCCTCTGGCTGTTCGATGGGCTCCGTCCTGACGGAACGCGCCTCAGCTACGAGGGCTCGCCAATGCGCCCCTTGTGGGCCCTTGACGGTCGCCACGTGTACTTCACAGATCGCGCGAAGGAGGAGTTCAGTCTTCGCACGCTCGCGCTTGGTGAGACGGCGCCGTCGGCGTTCGAGCACCCCGGCCCGTTCGCGGTGTTCGATGATGTCACCAGGGATGGCCGCTATCTCCTCTTCACGTCGGTGAAGGTCCCCCAGGAAGTCTGGGTTCAGCGTGTCGGCAGCGCCGAACGCCGCCTGCTGGTCGGGGGCCAGTTTTCGGCGACGCGCCCGCGCGTGTCGCCCCACAACCGCTGGCTGGCATATACGCTCAATCTCCCATCAGGCGCCGAAGTGTTCGCGCAGCCCTTCGACGGTCCGGGCGCCCGGATCCAGGTGTCGGCGCGTGGCGGCTTCGGGCCGGTGTGGCGCGACGATGGGCGGGAACTGTATTACGAAGGGCCGGAGGGGTTGATGGCCGTGCCGATGACCGAGCGCGGTGGTGCGCTCGAAGCGGGCACGCCGCAGGCACTCTTTCCGCTCCACACGCAAGGCAGCGCGCCCGCTCAGCCCCACAACTTCGAGGTGGCGGCGCACGGGCAGAAGTTCCTGGTCAACACCATCGTCGACGACAGCGACAACCGCTCGAGGTAACCGTGAACTGGACGGCGGGCTTGAAGCCGTGAGGCAGAAACGCCAGCGGTCATCAGACGCGTCGCGACATAATCACGGCATGCGAACAGTTGGGCATCGGTCTCTCTCGGGGGGAGGGCTTTCGGACCGGGGTGCGTTCACGCGTACCGCGTCGGCGCTGCGCGCGACCCGTTTTCTGGTGCCTCGAGGCGTCTACCGGTTCAACAGCTTTGAAGAGGCCGAGACGTGGATGAACGAGATGATCGTCCGTACGCACGCCTGAGCCCGACGGCCCGAGTGGGCGGTTCGCTGCTTCAGATATTCGACTTCGACTGACAGCCGTCCACCGTCACGCTGGCGCCGCTCACCCAGCTCGCACACGGCGAGGCGAGGAAGGCGACGACGTTGCCGACCTCGTCGGCGCGGCCGAAGCGGCCGAACGGCAGCTCCCGCATCACGAAGTCGGCGATGCCCTTCGGGTCGTCCTGCTGGCGCTTGTGCCACGAGCCGCCGGGAAACGAGATAGAACCCGGCGCCACGCTGTTGACGCGGATGTTGTCGCGCGCGAGCTGCTGCGCCATCGACTTCGCGAGGCTGATCTCGGCCGCCTTCACGGCGTTGTAGGTCATGCGGCCGCCCGACTCGCGCCCCCAGATCGACGCAATCATCACCACGGCGCCGCCTCCCTGCTTCCGCATGTGCGGCACGGCCAGGCGCGACATCCGGATGGCCGGGAACAACGTCTGGTCGAACGCTTCCTGCCACTCGGTGTCCAGCGTGTCGACGATGGTCGAGCCGCGGGCGAGACCGACGTTGTTCACGAGGATGTCGAGGCGGCCGAAGGTCTCGACCGTCTGGCGCACAATCCGTTCGACGTCCGTCGCGGACGACACATCCGCGACGATCGGCACGATGCGATCGTCGCCTCCGGCCACGGTACGCAGCGTCGTGGCGGCGGCGTGCAAGGCCGCTTCACCACGTGCGCAGATGGCGACGCGGCACCCTTCAGCGGCCAGCGCGGTCGCGCTCGCCAGGCCGAGGCCGCGGCTGCCGCCGGTGATGATAGCCACCTTGTCTGTCAGTTGAAGATCCATGGTCCGGCCATTGTAGATGGGTGGACGGCAGACCTAACGACCGCCGCGGCCGGTGAGGTCATTCAGCGTCCAGTCGAACGGCTGGTACTCCAGGCGGAAGGTGTTCTTTGCGAGGAAATCGCGCTCGGCCGTCAGCATCCGGGGATCGATATATGCGAGCACGGCCCGCTCGACAGGGCTGCGCTCGGCGAAGCCGGTCTTCGCACGTTCGGCGTAGGCGGCCACGAACTGCTCGCGACGCCACGAGAAGATGGAGCTGACCTTCATGACGTTGCCGGCCGCGTCCACCTGGACGCACTGCGCGTGGCTGGCGCACTCGGCGGCGGTCTCGGCCAGTTGCTGTTCGATCTTCTCCGGCGTGTAGGCTTCGCTGCGCAGGCGGCCACTGCCAACGGCGCCGCGCCCGAGCGCGAAGAAGACACGCGGATCGTGGAACTGCGGCAGCACCGTCTGCTCGATCTGATCGAGCGTCAGCGTACGGCCGGCGAGCCTGTGCGTCTCGCGTTCAAATGCCCCTGGGATCTGGCGCACGCTGTTGGCGGGATAGTCCTTCGTGTGCGGCGTGATCGGATAGTGGTCGATGACCGTGCGCAGGACGAGCGCGTTGTAACCGTTCAGCCAGAACGCCACCTGTTCCTGCGGCGACGCGGTATCGAGGCGCACGTTGGCCAGCGACGCGATGTATCCGTCGAGGCGTGCGCGTTCGCTCTTCAGCGCGCGGTAGTAGACGAAGCCGTCGCGCACGTTCGCATCAAGGATCGCGTCGAACCGCTCGCGGCGCGTGTCAGCTCCGGCGTCCTGTGCGCGCAGCCCGCCGCCGGCCATCGACAACGCCAGCAGCACGACCGGCAGCTGCAGACGCCAGCCCAGCTTGATCCTGCTCGTTGAAATCTGCACCGTCCCGTTCCTCCTTCGTGTGCCCGCGTCACGTCCGCGGACCTCTACGCACTATAGACGGTCGAGAAAGCGCAGCAGTGCGGCATTGAACGCGTCCGGTTGCTCGAGATTGGAGAGGTGCCCCGCCTGTGGCAGCACCGCCAGCTCGGCGATAGGCAGCAGCGACGCCATCGCCGTACTCAATGCGCGCGGTGTCAGCAGATCCTCATCGCCAACAACGACCAGGGTCGGCACAGTGATGGACGGCAGCAGCATCGTCGAATCGGGCCGCGCCATCATGGCGGTCAACGCGCCTTCGATGGCCGACGGTGGGTTGCCGAGGATGAGCGACCGCACCCGGTCCAAGAGCTCCGGCCTTGCCGACTGACTTGTCGCGCCGAGCAGCTTTGGCACCATCTCGTCGGCAACGGCAGCGGCGCCTCGTGTGCGCACCACGTCGATGAGCCGCGTGCGATTGATGCGTGCCTCTGCCGAATCGGCCTCTGCGCGCGTGTCGGCCAGGATGAGCGCCTGAAACAAGGCCGGTGCCTGCCTGTAGAGTGCGAACGCCACGTAGCCACCGAGCGACAGACCGCCGATCACCGCACGCTCGAGCTCGAGCGTTTGCATCAGGTCGGCGACGTCATTGGCGTAGTCGTCAACCGAATGGACGTCTGCCCCGTCGGGTGTCGTGCAGTCGAACCCGCGCAACTGCGGCATCACCACGCGCCATCCCGCGTCGGCGAGCGCGTACTGCGGTTCCCACAGCCGGGCACTCAGCGGAAAGGCATGCAGGAGGACGAGCGTGCCGAGCGGAGGGCGATCGGCCGGCCAGGTTCCCGACGTGCGCGGGTGCGACTCCAGATACCGCAAGCGAGAACAGGACGGCATGCGCTCATTGTGCTGCAGCAACGCGCGTGCGGACCTGTGCAAATATTAGGGCGTGCTGACGCTGGCCACCCTCGGGATGTTCGCGTACGGTGCCTACTCCGCCGTCTGGGCCATCGCCGACGTGGTGCGCGGCGCGCGCATCGAACTGTGGGCCGAGGCGCTTATCGCGCTCGTCGGGTTGCTGCTCATCCTCGCGGCGGCGTTCGTGCGCGTGCGCATGCCAGGCGGACTCGCGGTGGCCATCAGCGCGATGCTTGCACTTCAGGCCCTCGAGGTCCACACCGCGGCGCACCTCGAGTCGGGGCTGGCACCGCAGATCGGCCGGGCCGTGCTGGCGTTCTTCCTGGTGGGCAGCGCGGTGGCCGACGACACGCGGCAACGCCGACGCTGACGCGGCCGCACGCTGCGGTAGACTGACCAGCAGCATAAAGATTCCCGAAAGACCCATCCACTGCCTCCTACGGAGCCTTCATGAAACTCATTGTCCTGACCGCCGCCGCGGTCGTCACCGCTCTGGTCGTGGCCGGACCGGCGCTCGCCCAGCAGCCCGCCGCACCCGCGGCACCGGCCGCCGCAGCGCCACCCGCCCCCACGCCCGGCCCCACCCTGGCTCAGGCGCTGAAGGCCATGGAACTGGCCAAGGCGGCAGCCGATAAACTCAGCGTCAAGCTGAGCTGCGTCGTGGTCGATTCCCGCGGCGATCTGGTGGCCGTGACGCGCATGGACGGCGCGCGCTACTACACCACCGACGTGGCCCGCGGGAAAGCGCTGACCTCAGCCACCTTCGGCCGCGCCAGCGGCGAGATGGTGCAGTTCGGCAGCACGCCGATGTTCCAGAACTTCAACACCGCGGCGCAAGGACGGCTGTACCCGGTCCAGGGCGCACTGCCCATTCAGAAGAACAACGCCACCATCGGCGCCATGGGCTGCAGCGGCGCCTCGTCGCAGCAGGACGAGGACGCGGTGCGCGTGGCGCTCGCCGCGTTCTGAGGATGCCCATGTCCAACACCCATCTTCCGAACCACTGGCGCCGCGCGGCGGGTGTGGCGGCCGTGGCCGCGATACTCTGGAGTGGCGCGCCGGCCATCACCGCGCAGGACACGCCCCGCGTCACGCTGCAGGACGCCCTTACGCTCATCGAGGCGGCACAAAAGGAAGCCGCGACGAAGAACTACCGTCTGAGCTTCGCGGTGGTCGATCAGCGCGGCGACCTCATCGCCGTGGCCCGCATGCCCGGAGCCGGCGCCGCCACGCCCGATACGGCCATCGGCAAAGCGATGCTGTCCGCCATCTACGGCCAGCCGAGCGCGGCGCTCGTGGCGCGGCAGACCAGCCCGGTGACGCAGGCGATGAACGAGTCGACCGGCGGCCGCTTCCGCTTCCTGCAGGGCGCGCTGCCCATCGTGCGAGGCGGCTTCACCGTGGGAGCCATCGCGGCCAGCGGCGCCAGTTCGCAACAGGACGAAGACTCGGTTCGAGCGGCACTTTCGGTCGTGAACCTCAAGTAGCAGAGGTGTAGAGTGAAGACTATGACTCTCGGAACTTCCGCCATCATCCGTCGTTCGTTCGTCACGCTCGCGCTGGCCATCGGCCTGGTGTGGGCCGGAAACGTCTGGACAGCCGCGCAGTCGGCCAAGCCCCAGATGACTGTCTACAAGTCGGCCACCTGCGGCTGCTGCTCGAAGTGGATCGAGCACATGCAGGCGAACGGCTTCGAGGTGAAGTCGGTTGACGTCGAGGACATCGACAAGGTGAAACGCGACAACGGCGTGCCGCAGTCGGCCGCGTCGTGCCACACCGGCCTGGTCAACGGCTACGTCGTTGAAGGGCACGTGCCGGCCGACGCCGTGCTCAAGATGCTGAAGGACAAGCCGGCCATCGCCGGCATCGCCGTTCCGGGCATGCCGATGGGTTCGCCCGGCATGGAAGTGCCGAGCGGCCAGAAGGACAAGTACGACATCGTCTCGTTCGACAAGAGCGGGAAGACGTCGGTCTACCAGAAGCGGTAGTGCCCCTCCCGTCGCCTCTGCTGTCCTGTCCCGTTCGCGGCTGTTACGAGCCCTTACGGCGACGGGACCGCGCGCTTGTCTGTCCTCGCGCACACACCCACGACATCGCACGCAGCGGTTACATCAACCTGCTGCAACCCCAGGATCGCAAGTCGCTCGACGCCGGTGACAGCCGCGAGGCGGTCGAGGCACGCGCCGCGCTCATTGCCGCAGGCGTTGGCCGCGGCGTCATCGATGCGGTGATCGCAGCGGGCTGTGCGGTGGAAAACCTGCCGCAAACCCCGGTCGTCGTCGATCTCGGGTCGGGCTCGGGGGAAACCCTCGGGCTGTTCGCCGAACAGCGCGCCATGCTCGGCATCGGCATCGACCTGTCCACTGCAGCCGCCGCACACGCGGCACGACGCTTCCCGTCGCTGACCTGGGTGGTGGCCAATGCCGACCGGCGTTTGCCGCTGCTGGACGGGCAGGTAGATATGGTGCTGTCGGTGCACGCGCGGCGCAACCCCGCGGAGTGCCGTCGCGTGCTGACGGCACCCGGCCGGCTGGTCGTGGCCATACCGGCCGCCGACGATCTGATCGAGTTGCGCGAGCTGGTGCAGGGCGACGCGCTGGCGCGCGACCGGACGATGCAACTGATGGCCGAGCACGAGGCGCACTTCGAGGTCGTGGCACGGAGCGTGACGCGCCGGCAGCATGCGCTCGGACGTGAAGCGCTGCACAACCTGCTGCGCGGCACCTACCGCGGCGAACGGTTCAGCACCTCGTCACGCGTGGCAGCACTCGACCAGCTCACGGTGACGCTGGCCTCCGACATTCTCGTGCTGGCGCCCAGGCCGTAGCCTTGGCGGAGGCTGGTCAGTACATCGTGTAGGCCATCATCCGTCCGCAGAGGATCACGATGGCCCAGGCCAGCAGCGATACGGCGCCGGCAAGACGCGCGGCCCGCGGCGGTCGAACGTCGGCGTCCCATCCGGCGATACCGCGCTCGGTCGAGCGGTGATACACCAGCGCATTGAGACCAGCCAGCACGAGGCCGGCCGCCTTCACCCGGAAGTACGGGTTGACCCACGCCGATGCCGCGTAGCCGGTGAACAGCAACGCACCGGTTACCGCCATCACGACGAATCCGACGGTCGCCCACGGGATGAGGCGGCGATACACGTGCGTCACCCGCGCCGACGTCAAGGCGACGCCGAGCAACCGGAGGTCGAACCACAGCATCATGCCGACCGACAGTGTGAGGCCCAGAATGTGGAGGCCTACCAGGATCGGAAAGCCGTAGAGCGACTCGCGGACCAGCGTGCCCACTTGTGTCGCCTCGAGCGCCCTGAGCGTTTCGAGCATCGCCTACTCCAGCAGGATGAAGGCGCAGGCGGCCAGCGCCACACCTGCCCACACGACGAGGCTCGCCAGGCCGGACAGCCGGAGCGTCCATATACGCGCGTGCGCACGCGCCGCCAGCGGCGCCACCACCAACACCTGCAGCAGCACGCCGATGGCGATCAGCAGCATCTTCACGCGGAAGAACGGGTTCATGGTCGCGCCGTGGACACGTGGCAGGACGAGCAGTCCGCCCGTCACGGCGCTGAGGCAGAGCCCGGCGATCATCGCGCGCGTCGCAGAGCGCGTGATGGCAGCGGTGGGTTGCTCGGAAAGCAGCACACCGAGCAGATGCAAGCTGCAGAGCACGACGCCGCCCATGATCAGCGTGAAACCGATCAGGTGTAGCGCGCTCAGCGACGCGGTCGCCAATTGCGACTCGTTGACGGCCCGCGCCAGCCACGACGCCTGCAGCGCGTCAAGCACTGGCAGCGTGTGCCTCAGCGCGGCGTTTCAGGCCGTCGGCTTCGAGGGCGATGTAGCGGCGATTGATGCCGGCTGTCAGCCGCCCGAACAGGTTGCCGATGAGGCCGCTGTACTTGATGGAGAGCGTGACGCGGCTCCCCTCGGCACTCGCTTCCACGAGGTGCCGCGCAACCACGCGGATGCCGGGGGCGCGGCTCTCCCATGTGAACGCACGCCCCTCGTCGAGCGCCGTCACGATCCAGTCGGCCGGTGGCAGCTTCGGCTGGTAGACGCGGGCACGCGCGCCGATGCGGAACGGGCCGGCGTTCGTACGCCGTATGCTCCGAACCGTGGGCGTCCACTCGTGCCACCGCTCGATGTCGCTCATCACGGTCCAGACGTGCGCAGGTGCTGCGGCGACTTGGACGCAGACACAAAAATCCTTCACGGCACGGGCCTCATCGCCACTCCGGCGCGTAACGCTTGCGGCGCTGACGGGTTTCCACGCTCACGCTGGTCGTGAACAGCACAATCACCTGTGCCAGCCCGATGAAGGCGTAGAGCGCGAACCGCGTGAAGGCGCTCGGAGTGGGCCAACAGGTGGTCCCCTGCTCGATGCAGGCCTGGACAAGGATGTCGAGCTCGGCATGCTCACGCATGATGAACCCGACCGCCGCCCCGAAGATCACGATGCTGCCCGCGATGTTGCCGAGGATGGGTTGCCCGGTGAGCCAGATGCCCCACGCAACCAGCAGCCCGGCCATCATGGGCGCGGTGAGCGCCACGACGGTCCAGTACCAGTTCAGCTGCGTGAGCATGGTGCCTGCATCAGAGGGTTCGCTCGAGATACGAGACACCCGGCGTAGGGTTGTCATAGCAGGCCGTGCGGTCCGTGAACCCGAGCTGCTCGTAGAGCGCGCGTGCCGCAGTCATTGTAGCGAGCGTGTCGAGCACCATCCGTCGATAGCCAAGTTCCAGGCCTGCCGCCATCGACGCCTCGGCAAGCCGGCGCCCGAGCCCCGCGCTGAACCCCTGGAAGCAGAGGTCCCCACCGAGCTGGGCCGCGTATTCCTCGAACAGCGACCGCCCGTCTGCAAAATCGGTGGCGCTGGACGCCACGATGATCGTTACCGGCGCTGCCGCCTGTGGACCCGTCATGACGCGATGATAGCGCCTGCTCGGGGCAGGCGGGCGCCTCGCTCAGCGCGGTTCGGGAGTGGGAATGGCCATGGCCGCGCGAATTCCAACCAGCAGCAGCACGACCGCAATGACGGTACTGAAGGCTACGCTGACGAGCCCAATCAAGACTGCCTGCTCGGCCACGGCACTACCCGCGTGACCAGCGCCCGCGAGTGGTGTGGCCTGGCTGGTGCCCAGAATGCCGGCCAGCGAGGTGAACAGCCAGTTGGCATACGTGCCGTAGAGCAGCGTCGCGCGGCACAGGCGCGAACGTGCCGGCGTCAGCGGGAGCCGGTCGAAGAACAGGCCCACCAGGACGACAAACATCCCGTTCATAGCGGCCTCGAGGTGGCCGGCGAGCAACCCGCGCGGGTTTGCCACGAACGGCGGCGCCGCCACCAGCAGCAATCCCGTGAGCAGCGAGAGCAGGAACAACAGCATTCCCTGGAAGACCAGACGCATGTTCATCGGCATGGCAGCAGATTCTACACGCGCGGTCGGCCTCCGGCACGCGCCAGGACCGACTGGAGGTTCCGGTATCGCGCCGCATCAGATTTCCGTAAAATGCGCGGCACCGACGTGCCCGGGCGGCAAGGGGCCACTGTGACGGGAGAACCATGATGCATCGACGATTCGTGCGTGGCGGAATTGTGGCGTTGGCCTTGGCGCTGAGCGTGAGCGCCTGCACTCAGGCGTCGAATGTGCCGGCGGGAGGCGCCGCCTCCCTGGCCGCGAAGGATGGTCCCGAGGTGCCCTACAAGCTCGGGATGTTCGAGGCGGGCGGCCAAACCTTCGTCGGCCTTGTCCTGCGTGACGCGCAGGTCGTCGATTTGGCCCGGGCCAATGCCGCCTTCGAGAAGGGCAACACCGGCACGGCCGCGCTCGCCGCGCCGGCCGACGTGAACGCCCTCATCAGCGCGTACGACGCCTGGAAGCCGCGCCTTGTGGCGCTGGCCAAAGCGGTCCCCGCGGAGGGGGCGCCGGCGTTCGTGTTCGCGATGGAGACCGTGCGGCCGCTGCCTCCCGTGCGTCCCGGCCTCATCCTCAACGCCGGCGGCAACTACACCGAGCACACGGCCGGCATCGCAGCGCAGGCCGCCCGGACTGGGGCGCGGCCCGAGGCGGCTGTGACGGCGGTGTCGGCCCCCGGCATCTGGGAGCGCACCCCGGACGACCCCCGGCCCGAGAACCCCTACATCTTCCTGAAGTCGCCGACGGTGATGTCCGGGGCCAACGACCCGATCGTGATTCCGCGCGGACGCACCAACATCGACTTCGAATGCGAGTTCGCGATCGTCATCGGCAAGAGATCGAAGTACGTGCCGATTGCGGCCGCGCCGGATCACGTCTTCGGCTACACGATCCAGATCGACGTCTCGGACCGGGGCGGTCGTGGCGACCGCAAGATGGGCGGGTCGGACTGGCTGCTGCAGAAGAGCCACGATACGTTCGGCCCGTTCGGGCCGGTGGTGGTCCCGAAGGAATATCTGACCGACCCGCTCAACACGCGCCACACCTTCACGCTCAACGGCGAGGTGATGCAGGACTCCAATACCAACCGGATGGCGCACAACTTCTATGAGCTGCTGCACTACGCCTCGAACATCCTGACGCTCAGCCCTGGCGACATCATTTCGGGCGGCAGCCCGGCCGGTACCAACATCGAGCGGGCCGAGCCGCGCTGGATGCGGGCCGGCGACAAGGCGGTCTGCTCGGTGGAAGGGATCGGCACGCAGACCCATACAGTGGTGGCGGAGACGGCGTCCGCTGGTTTCCCGTAAGATTGAGCCATCGGGCTTGCCCGAACTCGTTCTTTCGAAAGGGATACTACCGTGCGACGTGCACTCATCACTTTGACGGCCGTGGTCGCCGCGTTCGCCGCCAGCGCGTGCGGCGGCAACCAGCCCGCGCAGCAGGCGCCAGCTGCCACCGCAGCCCAGCCGAGCGCTCCGGTCAGCACCGACAAGAACGCCTATCCGGTCTTCGTCGACGCCGACGCGGGCGCCGATGCCTCAGTCCCCGCCGAACAGGGCGGCAAGGGCTTCACCGGGGACGGTTGGGAGACGAACACGAGCTTCGACCTCATCGGCGATCCGCGCGCAGTGAAAGGCGGCGTCCTCAAGGAATACGTCTCCGACTTCCCCGGCACCCTCCGCATGGAAGGCCCGGAGTCGAACTCGGCCCTGAACTACATGATCGGGCCGATGGTCTACGAGTCGCTGCTGACGATTCATCCGACCACGCTCGACTACATCCCGGTCCTCGCCACCCACTGGCAGATTTCCGCCGACAAGACCACCTACCGCTTCCGCATCAACCCGAACGCCCGCTGGGCCGATGGCCAGCCGGTCACCGCGGAGGACGTGGTGGCGAGCTGGGTGTTCAGGATGGACAAGGGGCTGCAGGACCCGAGCAACCAGATGACGTTCGGGAAGTTCGAGAAGCCGGTCGCCGAAAGCACGTACATCGTCTCGGTGAAGAGCAAGGCGCTCAACTGGCGCAACTTCCTCTACTTCTCGGGCATGTCGATCTTCCCCGCTCACGTGCTGAAGACGGTTGACGGCGCGGGCTACCTGAAGGATTACAACTTCAAGCTGCTGCCCGGCTCCGGCGCCTATAGGGTGGACGAGGCCGACATCCAGAAGGGCAAGAGCGTCTCGATCCGCCGGCGCACCGATTACTGGGCCGAGAAGTACCGCCGCAACGTCGGCGTCAACAACTTCGACGAGATCCGCGAAGTGGTCGTACGCGACCAGAAGCTCGCCTTCGAGATGTTCAAGAAGGGCGACATCGACGATTACTACGTGAACGTCTCGCGTGAGTGGGTCGAGGAGATGAACTTCGACCGCGTGCAGCGCGGCCTCATCCAGAAACGGAAGATCTACAACGACGCGCCGAGCGGCTTCGGCGGCCTCGCCTTCAACACCCGCAAGGCGCCGTTCGACGACATCCGCGTGCGCAAGGGGCTGACGCTCCTGATGAACCGCGACGAGCTCATCAAGCGGCTGTTCTTCAACGAGTACGTGCCGCTGCACTCCTACTACGCCGGCGGCATCTACGAGAACCCGAACAACCCGAAGAACCTCTACAACCAGCAGGAGGCGCTCGCGCTGCTCGCCGAAGCCGGCTGGAAGGACCGCGACGCACAGGGACGGCTCGTGAAGAACGGCCAGCCGCTCACCCTCGAGCTGCTCTACGGCAACAAGGGGAACGAAACCTGGATGACGGTCTACCAGGAGGATCTGCGCAAGGTCGGCATCGCGCTGAACCTGCGGCTCGTCACCCCGGAAACGCTCTTCAAGCTGGTGATGGACCGCAACTACGGCATGGTCAGCATGGCCTGGGGCGCCCTGCTCTTCCCGAACCCGGAGACGTCGTTCGGGTCCGAACTCGCCGACCAGGACTCCAACAACAACATCACCGGCTTCAAGAACGCGCGCGTCGATGCACTGCTCAAGCAGTACGACGTGGAGTACGACCAGAAGAAGCGCATCGCCCTCATCCAGGAAGTGGACGGCATCGTCGCCAGCCAGTACCACTACCTCCTCAGCTGGGACGCGCCGTTCCACCGCATTGCCTACTGGAACAAGTTCGGCATGCCTCCCGGCTACCTGACGCGCGTCGGCGACTACCGCGACATCCCGTCGCTCTGGTGGGTGGACCCCGAGAAGGATGCCGCGCTTCGCAAGGCGATGGGCGACAACTCGGCAAAGCTCCCCGTCGGCGACACCGAAGCGCGCTACTGGCCGCAGTACGGCGAGCGTGAGAAGGCGGCGGCCACCGCGAAATGACGGCGTACTTCATTCGCCGGTTCCTGCTGATCATCCCGACCTTCATCGGGATCACCATGGCGGTCTTCGTGGTGATGCAGTTCGTCCCGGGCGGTCCGGTCGAGCGGCAGATCATGCGCTACCAGATGGCGGCGATGACCGGGGGCGGCGGCAGTGGCGGTGGCATCTCGGTGAGCGGCCGCGGCAGCAACGCGCTGCCCGAGGAGCAGATCGAGGAGATCCGGCGCTACTACGGCTTCGACAAGCCGGTCTACGTGCGCTACGGCAAATGGCTGTGGAACGTCGTGCACCTCGACCTCGGCACGTCCTACATCTACCAGGACCCGGTGTGGGACGTGATCAAGTCGCGCTTCCCGATCTCGATCTTCCTTGGGCTCACCGGCTTCGTGCTGAGCTACCTGGTGTGCATTCCGCTTGGCGTGATGAAGGCGGTGCGGCACGGCTCGCGCTTCGACTTCTTCACCAGCGTCATCGTGTTCCTCGGCTATGCGGTACCCGGGTGGGCCCTCGGCACGGCGATGCTGGTGCTGTTCGGCGGCGGCAGCTTCTGGGCGCTGTTCCCGCTCGGCGGATTCCGGCCAGACAACTGGGAGTACCTCAGCACGTGGGGCAAGATCACGGGGCAGCTGCACCACATGGCACTGCCGGTGTTCTGCTACATGGTCGGCGCCTTCGCCACCGAAACGATCCTCACCAAGAACTCGCTGATGGAGAACCTTGGGCAGGACTACGTGCGCACGGCGTTCGCCAAGGGACTGAGTGAGCGGCGCGTCATCTTCGTGCACGCGCTGCGTAACTCGCTCATCCCGCTGGTCACCGGGCTCGGCCACTCCATCAGCCTCATCCTCGCCGGCTCGTTCCTCATCGAGCGGGTGTTCAACATCGACGGCATGGGCTACCTGGGCTACACCGCTATCCTGCAGCGCGACTATCCGGTGGCGCTCGGCATCCTCGTCATCGGCAGCCTCCTGATGCTCATCGGCAACATCCTGTCGGACATCATCTACGCGCTGGTCGATCCGCGTATCCGCTTCCAATGAGCCAGTCCGAGTCGATTCTCACGAAGCGCCTGAAGAAGTTCCGGCGCCTGAAGCGGGGCTACTACTCGTTCCTGCTCGTGGCCGGCGTCTACCTGCTTTCGTTCGCGCTGCCGCTGATCGCCAACAACAAGGCTCTACTCGTCCACTACAACGGCAGCTTCTTCTTCCCCATCGCGTCGTACCACGCGGCCGCCGAATTCGGACTCACGACGATCGGCGAAGCCGACTACCGCGAGCTGAAGACCGCATTCGCCACGCAGGATTCGGGCAACTGGGTGCTGATGCCGCTCTACCCGTTCGGCCCGAACGAGGCGCTGCTCGACGACTCCGGCAGTCCGCCCAACCCACCGTCGTGGTCGCACCTGATGGGCACCGACGACCGCGGTCGCGACGTCCTGGTGCGCCTGGCCTACGGCTTCAATATCTCGATGACGTTCGCGATTGTCGTCACGCTCGTCGGCGAGGGGCTCGGCATCGCGATCGGCGCCATGCTCGGCTACTTCGGCGGCAAGCTCGACATGCTCGGGCAGCGCGGCATAGAGATCTGGTCGTCGCTGCCGTTCCTCTACACCATCATCATCATCAGCTCGGTGGTGGTGCCGGTCTACCTGCCGGGTCATTCCCAGCTGATGCAGCCGTCGTTCTGGCTGCTGGTCGTCATCCTGTCCGCGTTCAACTGGATGGGCATCACCTACTACGTGCGCGGCGAGTTCTACCGCGAGAAGGTGAAGGACTATGTCGGCGCCGCCATGACCGCAGGCGTGTCCGATGCGGGCATCATCTTCAACCACATCCTGCCGAATGCGCTGACCCCGGTCGTCTCGTTCGCGCCGTTCGTCATCGTCGCGAACATCGGCTCGCTGGTGGCGCTCGACTTCCTTGGCTTCGGACTTCCGGCGCCGACGCCGAGCTGGGGCGAGCTGATCGGCCAGGGGATGGAAAACCTGTCGAAGTGGTGGCTGGTGTTCTATCCGAACGGCATCCTGTTCCTCACGCTGCTGCTCGTGGTGTTCATCGGCGAGGCAGTGCGCGAAGCGTTCGACCCGCGGGAGTACTCACGCCTCCGATGACCCAGCCGACCGCTCCGTCCACGCTGCTCTCCATTCGCGGCCTGCGCACCTGGTTCGACACCGAAGCCGGTGTTGCCAAGGCCGTGGACGGCGTCGACCTCGATATCCGCGCCGGCGAAGTGCTCGGGCTCGTCGGCGAGTCGGGCTCCGGGAAGAGTGTCACCGCGCTCAGCGTGCTTCGCCTCATCCCCACCCCACCCGGCCGCATCGTCGGCGGCGAGATCCAGTTCAAGGGGCGCAACCTGCTTGCGCTCTCGTGGGAAGACATCCGCAAGGTCCGCGGCAGCGAGATCAGCATGATCTTCCAGGAGCCGATGACCTCGCTGAACCCGGTGTTCACCATCGGGATGCAGATCACCGAGGTGATTCTGCAGCACGAGGCGGTATCGCAGGAGGAAGCGAACCGGCGCGCCATCGCCATGCTCACAGAGGTGGGCATTCCCGACGCCGCGCGTCGCATGACGCAGTACCCACATCACTTGTCGGGCGGTATGCGCCAGCGCGTGATGATTGCCATGGCGCTGGTGCTGAATCCGGACCTGCTGATCGCGGACGAACCGACCACCGCGCTCGACGTCACCATCCAGGCCCAGATTCTCGAGCTGATGCTGGAGCTGAAGGAACGGCGTCCGGGCGCCGCCATCCTGTTGATCACGCACAACCTGTCGGTCGTCGCTGAAACGTGCGACCGGGTGGCCGTGATGTACGGCGGCAAGATTCAGGAAGTGGCGCCGGTCGAACGGCTGTTCGAGAACCCGTTGCACCCGTACACCCAGGGTCTGCTTGGCTCGATCCCGCGAGTCGATGGCGTGCGTGCCAGGCGCCTGAACGTCATTCCCGGCACCGTGCCGAGCATCCTCGACATGCCGGTGGGCTGCAAGTTCGTCACGCGCTGCCCGCAGCGCTTCGAGCCCTGCCCGGACATCGAGCCCGCACTGGTCGAAATGGAACCGGATCACTTCGTCCGCTGCCATCTCTATCCGCAGCCACGCTGACATGGGCACACCGCAGGACATCATCCTCGACGTCGAAAACCTGACCGTGCGCTTCCCGGTCACGGGCGGCGTGCTGCTGCGCCGCGTCGGCGAGGTGCGCGCGGTCGACAACATCTCGTTCACTATCGGCCGCGGCGAAACACTCGGCCTCGTCGGCGAATCGGGCTGTGGCAAGACGACGGTGGGGCGCGCGGTGGTGAACATCCTGGGCGCCATGGCCTACGGCGTCGAGGTGTCTGGGAAAATCCTGTATCACGCGGCTGGCGGTACCGTTGACCTGGCGGCGCTTGGCCGGTCGGCGATGCGGCCGTACCGCTCCGAGATCCAGATGGTCTTCCAGGATCCGTACGCCTCGCTCAACCCGCGCAAGACAGTGAACCAGATTGTTGGCGAGCCGCTCGCCATTCACTCGAAGGCGTCGAAGAGCGAACAGGCCGAGCGCGTGGCGTGGCTGCTGCAGAAGGTGGGCCTGTCAGCGGAACAGGGGAACCGTTATCCGCACGAGTTCTCGGGTGGCCAGCGGCAGCGCATCGGCATTGCCCGCGCACTCTCGACCAACCCGAAGCTGGTGATCGCCGACGAGCCGGTCAGTGCGCTCGACGTGTCGGTGCAGGCGCAGGTGATCAACCTGATGCAGGATCTGCAGGAGGAGTTCGGGCTCTCCTACCTGTTCATTGCGCACGACCTCTCGGTGGTGCGGCACATTTCGAACCGCATTGCCGTGATGTATCTTGGCCACATCGTCGAGACCGGCGACGCCGACACCATCTACCAGTCGCCGCTGCACCCGTACTCGCGGGCGCTGCTCGCGTCGGCGCCACGGCCCGACCCGAGTGCACGACGCACGCGACAGGCGAAGCTTGTCGGCGACATCCCGTCGCCTATGAACAAACCGTCAGGCTGCCCGTTCCGCACCCGCTGCCCCATTGCGCGCGAGAGCTGCGCAGACGCTGTGCCGCCGCTCGAGCTGCGCGACGGCCGGTTCGTGGCCTGCCCGTATTCGGAGTAGCGACCGGAGCTCCACCGCGATCACATGTGCGTAGTGTCCGCCTTCAGGCGGACTAACCGGTCCGGCTGAGGCCGAACACTACGTACATGTCGACAACGTCTAGGTGCAGGAGTGCCCGGTGGTGGCCACGCAGGGAATGGCGCTCAGGTACTCGTAGATCGCGCGCAGGTCGCGGTCCGTCATGTTGCGGTACGCCGGCCACGGCATGATCTGCAGCAGATCGCCGCGGAATGGGAACGGAAGGTTCGGGTGTAGCTGGTCTGGATCATGGCCAGTTCGAATGGTCTGCTCGAACTCCTGGAAGGTATCGCCGCCGATGGGAAGCCCTGACGCGTCGGGGGTGAGGTTGCGCGACACGATGTGTGGACCGCCAGGTCCGGGGAATTCACCGAAGTCGCGTCCGCCGCCAAGATACGTCGCCTGGTTCACCTGTTCCGGCTGCCCCATGTACGGATTTCCCCCACGAGTGAACTGGGTCTGAGGTCCCGCCGAGTGACAACCATTGCACTCGCCGACGTTGTTCACGATATAGCTGCCGAGGCCGACCAGCGCACGGTTCTTGTGCGCGAGGTTCAAGGGCACCGGCGCCGTCTCGAAGCCGCGGCGGACCTTCGATTCGTCATTGTCGTCGTTCGCGGCCTGCGCGCGCGGACCCATGAACACGGCAACGGCGAGAACCGTGACCGCACATGCGGCCACCACACTGACACTGCGAACGAGACGTGTCTTCATTCAAGCCCCCATGTCGTTCGATCGGCTGCCGCAACGCGCCGCATCCGTCGAGCGAAGCACCGACTCTAATGATCGCAACGCCGCGTCGCTAATCAAATTTGTGCAATCACCGACTGACGAGCTTCGCAGCTGAGGTCCGTGGCGAGCGCTTACGCGCGCAGCGGTGATGCGTAAGACACCGCTGTCGCGGGGTGCGACGCGGCCAGGGTCTCGGCGCCGAGGAACACGTAGGCCACCCACACGGCGTCGGCCAGCAGCAGGTGCGCGAGTTGCAGCCACACTGGCGCCAGCAGCATCACGTTCAGCACGCCGGCCACCAACTGCGCCACGAGCAGCCATGTCACCAGGCGGGCCATTGACCGCGAACGCAGCACGCCGCTGGCGATCTGCCACACGCTCGTCATGAGGTAGAGCGCCACCATCACCGCCAGAATCGGGTGAATGGTGCGAAGCCTGATCAGGAAATGCGAGGTGGTCGAGAGGTCGGCGCTCAACCCTTCCGCCAGTGAGCCAGACGGAAACAGCGTGTCGCCCAGCGCGGTGACGGCGCCGGCGACGCTCACCAGCAGCAGCGCCGCGGCTCCGAGAACCAGGCGATTCCTCGCCTGTGGCGACGCGGCAGGTACGAGTGCGGCTCCGCCCGACGCCCAGAACACACTGAGGGTGAGCGCTGCCAGCAGGAGGAAGGTGTTCAGCAGGTGCGCCGCCACAGCAACGGCGCGCGCGGCGCTGGCGTCGTTGGCCACCAACTGGAAGAGCACCAGCCCTGCCCCGAGCGCCGCTTCGGAGAGCATGAACCCGAGCGAGAGGTTGGCGCCCAACCGCAGCGGATGGCCGGGCGGCGTGAGACGCCGCGCCCAGAAGAACAGCACCACCACCGAGACCAGTGCGAGTCCGCTGGTGGCGCGGTGCGAGAACTCGATGAGCATCTCGACCGTCTGCGGCCGGACCAGCACCTCGCCGTTGCACAGCGGCCAGTGCGCGCCGCACCCGGCGCCCGACCCGGTGGCTCGCACGTACGCACCCCAGACGATCACCGCGAGATTGTAGAAGAGCACCACCCAGGTATAACGGGCCAGACGAGCCATCGTTCGATCCTACCGCCGTTTTCGGCTCGTCGTAGTGTCCGGCTTCAGCCGGCGCGGCGGCTACTCGATCGGACGTCAGGCGTGGCCCAGGAGGGCGGCGCCGATCTCGTCGATTTGCAGCGCGTGCCGCATCTCATGGCCGCCGATGATGGCAATCCACTGGTAGCCGTCGAGCGGGCCGAGCGCCGGGTGCGGCTGCGTCACCTTCGACAGGTCGCAGGCCTCAGCCCCGTCGAGCGCGGCCATCAGTTCCTCGCGTGAACTGTCGAGTGCCGCCAGCGCGGCCTCGACGGTCACCGTGCCGGTCGGCTGGATGCGGTCCGGCGCCATGATCCGCCGCGTCCGGTTCTTGAGGAAGTCGCGGTCGATCGCCGTCAACGTCGGCGTCGCGTCCGCGGCCGGCGCTTCCTGGATGAGCGCACGCACCCGCAGCAGCGCGCCGCGCTCCACAATCGACAGGTGTTCCAGCACCTCAGCGACCGACCAGCGATCGGGTGCGGGCTTCACGGTTCGGAGCGACGCGGGCACGCGGTCGACGGCGGCGCGAAGCGTCCGGCGATCGGCGTTGAGGGCAGTGCGAAGCGTGGCAATGGAGGACGGCGCGGGCATTGGCAGGATCCTGTCTGAAAGGTTACTCGTGCCGGCCCATTGCCGACTCGTGCTTCGTGTCGCGCATGGACACATAGACGAGCAGCGACACGGCGATGACCGCGGTGAGGTAGAAGTAGAACCAGGTTTCGTGACCAATCGACTTGAACCAGAGCGCGATCGACTCGGCGGTGCCGCCGAAGATGGAGACCGTGACGGCATACGGCAGGCCGACGCCCGTGGCACGCACATGCGTGGGAAACAGCTCCGCCTTCACCACGGCGTTGATCGACGTGTAGCCGGCAACGATCAGCCACGCCGCGGCGATTAGCAGGAAGGCCACGAAGCCGCTCTTCGTCGACTGCAGCGTGAACAAAATGGGGATGGTGAACAGGGTGCCGGTCACGCCGAACCAGATCAGGAGCGGCTTGCGCCCGATGCGGTCTGACAGGGCGCCGTAGATCGGCTGCAGGATCAGCGCGAAGACGAGCGACCCGGCGGTCACCAGCGTCGTCTGGTTGTCGGTGAGGCCGACCGACAGCTTCAGGAACTTCTGCATGTAGGTGGTGTAGGTGTAGAACGCGGTCGTGCCGCCCATGGTGAGGCCGACCACCACCAGCACCTCGCGCGGATAGCGCATCAGCGCCTTCAGCGAACTCTCGCGGCGCGGCCCTCGTTTCCTGGCCGCCACGAAGTCGTCGGTCTCGTGGAGGTTACGCCGCATGGCGATGGCCACCAGCGCCAGCAGGGCACCGACAACGAACGGAATGCGCCAGCCCCACGCCTTCAATTGCTCCGGCGTGAGGAACACCTGCTGCAGCAGCATCAGCACGACGATGGCGCAGAGCTGACCGCCGATCAGAGTGACGTACTGGAAGCTCGAGTAGAAGCCGCGGTGTTTCTCGTCGGCGACTTCACTCAGGTAGGTGGCGCTGGTGCCGTACTCCCCGCCGAGGCTCAGCCCCTGCAGCAGTCGGGCGAGGCCAAGCATCACCGGCGCCGCGACGCCAATCGACGCGTAGGTGGGCGTGACCGCGATCATGAGCGAGCCGAAGCACATGAGCAGCACCGACAGCATGAGCGAACGGCGGCGTCCCTGCGAATCGGCGAGGTGTCCGAACAGCCAGCCACCGATCGGACGCACGACGAAACCGATCGCGAAGAGGATGGCCGCGTTCAACTGCTGCACCACTGGGTCGCTGCCCGGGAAGAACGAGCTGGCGAAGTAGAGCGCGAACGCGGAATAGGCGTAGAAGTCGTACCACTCGACCAGGTTGCCGATCGAGCCGACGAAGATCGCCCCCACGCGCCGGCGCACGTCGGCGAAGTTCAGGTCGTCCGTCTCGGACCGTTCATCCGATTGCGTCATGGCGTTCGTGACCACCTGGCTCTCCCTCCCGGCCGGCCCGGCGGATGAGTCCCGGCGAGCGCCGCCATCTTATCCTGCTTGTGAACCTCTTCCTGGTGGACGCCCTGCATCCAGCTCGGGCCGAGGTCGCTGACGCTGGCGGTGCTCAGAAACGGTGGGCCCACCCGGCGTAGAGCTGGAGCCCCGGCTCTCGACGGGACAGCATGACCGTGCCGCCGACGTCCAACTGACTCAGCCTCTGGAAATGCCAGGCGACCGCCACGCCAGCGGTGCGAGTCGTGCTTCGGTGCACGGGTTGTAGCGCCGTGAACATCGCGACGTCGGCATCCAGTTGGACTGAGGCCGAAAGCGGGACGGCCATGCCGCCGGCAGCGCCGACCGACGCGTGGTGGCCGTCGCCCTCGTCGTTCGCTGCGGCATCCACTTCCGGTGTGAGGGCGAAGCCGACGTGCCGGATGGACGGGAGCGTGAGGGGTAGCCTGGTCTGTGCGGTCCAGCGCTGGGAGCCGACCGGCGCGTGCCCAGTTGGGAGGGACACCCCGACCTCGATGGCCGCAGGACCGTCGGCGCCCAACAGACCGTAGAGAAGGCTCACGCGCGTGTCGCCGGTACCGTGTGCCCGCATGCGACTGCCTTCCGCCAGGTTGTTCACCGTCAGGTAGGTGAGCGGCGCCCACCCCACCTCCGCCTCGACGTGGCCTGGGAGGCCGAGACGCACCACCGTGTCGGCAACGATGTTCTGGCGGGTCCGTCTCAGCGGCGTACGCTCGTCGATGAATGTGCCGAGCGCGGTTTCGAGCATCACCGTTCCGGGCGCCAGCACGCACGGCGGCGTGGTTTGGCCTGGCCTCGCCGGGCAGAAATCGTCACCGGCCTGCGCTGCCGGCGTTACCCACGCGAGGCCGAGAACGACAGCGATTGTCCATGTCACCAGTCGCACGCTGCTCAGTGTGTGACAGGTGGGCCAGATCTCAAAGCCCCGCAGGGGCGGCATACCTGGAAAAAAGAAAAGGGCGGCCCCTTGCAGGAGGCCGCCCCTTTCTCGTCTCGTCTGTCGCCGACCTGAAGGTCCGCAGCTACGTTCGACGTCAGAACACTACGCGCACCCTGAGGTGTTGCCGCAGTTCATGCACTTGTAGCACGCGCCGCTACGGATCATGATCGAGCCACAGGTGGAGCACGGCGGTGCATCCTCCTGGTTCTGAATCGTCGAGAACGGCGTGGCCGTGGCGGCCGTGACCGCAGGAGCGGAGATGGCCGGTGCGCCCACCGCGGCCGGCGCCGACGGAGCCGCCGCCGCCTTGATCTCGTCGAGGTCGCGACCGTTCACGCCGGCATGGAACTGCGCTTCCGGCGAGAGGAACTTCGACGCGAGCCAGCGGAAGATGTAGTCGACGATCGACTTGGCGAAGCGGATTTCCGGGTTGCGCGTCATGCCGCTCGGCTCGAAGCGCACGTGGCTGAACTTGTCGACCAGCGACGCCAGCGGCACGCCGTACTGCAGGGCGTAGGAGATGGCCTGCGCGAACGCGTCGGCGAAGCCCGAAATCGTCGAGCCTTCCTTCGCCATCACCAGGAAGATTTCTCCAGGCTGGCCGTCCTCGAAGAGACCGACTGTGATGTAACCCTCGTGCCCCTGGATGTCGAACTTGTGGGTCAGCGCGTGGCGCTCATCCGGCAGCTTGCGACGGATCGGCTGCGTGACCAGCGCGGCGGCGGCCTGTGCGACCGTGTCGCTGGCAGACTTGTCGCGCGACGTGTTGAGCGGCTGCGTGCGCTTGCTGCCATCGCGGTAGATCGAAATCGCCTTGGCGCCGATCTTCCACGACTGGATGTAGGCCTGCATGATGTCTTCGACCGTCGCATCCTTCGGGACGTTCACGGTCTTGCTGATCGCGCCGGAGATGAACGGCTGCGTCGCGCCCATCATCTTGATGTGGCCCATGTACTGGATGGAGCGCTGGCCCTTGGCCGCCTTGAAGGCACAGTCGAACACCGGCAAGTGCGCGGCCTTCAGCCCGGGTGCACCCTCGATCGTCTCCTGCTGATCGATGTGCTCGATGATGGCGTCCACCTGCGGCTGGGTGTAGCCAAGCTTGCGCAGCGCCATCGGGACCGTCTGGTTGACGATCTTCATCATGCCGCCGCCGACGAGCTTCTTGTACTTCACCAGCGCGATGTCGGGTTCGACGCCGGTGGTGTCGCAGTCCATCATGAAGCCGATGGTGCCGGTCGGCGCCAGCACGGTCGCCTGCGCGTTGCGGTAGCCGTGCAGCTCGCCCAGTTCCACCGCGTCGTCCCACGAGGTCTTCGCCGCCGCGTAGAGATCGGTCGGGACGTTGCGTGCGTTCACGTCGCGCATCGAGTCGCGATGCTTGCGCATGACGCGCAGGAACGGCTCGCGGTTCTTCTCGTAGCCGGCGAACGGACCGCCGTGGTCGCGCGCGACGCGGGCCGACTGGGCATAGGCCTCGCCCGTCATCAGCGCCGTCAGCGCCGCGGCATAGTCGCGGCCGGTGTCGCTGTCGTAGGGCAGGCCGCGCGACATCAGCAGCGCGCCAAGGTTCGCGTAGCCGAGACCGAGCGGACGGTAGGCGTGGCTGTTCTTGCCGATGTCTGCCGATGGATAGCTCGCGTTGTCGACGATGATCTCCTGCGCGGTGATCAGCGTGCGGATGGCGGCCTTGTAGGCCACCGTGTCGAACTCGCCATCGTCCTTGACGAACTTCATCAGGTTGATCGAGGCGAGGTTGCAGGCCGAGTCGTTCAGGAACATGTACTCGGAGCACGGGTTGCTGCCGTGAATCCGGTCCGAGTTCGGGCAGGTGTGCCACTCGTTGATCGTGGTGTCGAACTGCATGCCCGGGTCGCCGCAGACGTGCGTGCCCTCCGAGATGAGCCGCATCAGGTCGGCCGCACGGTAGGTGTCGACCACGGCGCCGTCCCTGACCGCCCGGGTTTCCCAGGTGGAGTCGTCGAGCACCGCACGCATGAAGTCGTCGGTCACGCGCACGCTGTTGTTCGAGTTCTGGAAGAAGACCGACGAGTAGGCCTGGCCCGTGAACGAGCCGTCATAGCCGGCATCGATCAGCGCCCACGCCTTCTTCTCCTCTTCCACCTTGCAGTTGATGAAGTCGACGATATCCGGATGGTCCGCGTTGAGGATGACCATCTTCGCGGCGCGGCGCGTCTTGCCGCCCGACTTGATCACGCCCGCGAAGGCGTCGTAGCCCTTCATGAACGACACCGGGCCGGACGCCGTGCCGCCGCCAGCGAGCAGTTCCTTCGAGGAACGGATCGGGGACAGGTTGGTGCCCGTGCCGGAGCCGAACTTGAACAGCATGCCCTCGGTGCGGGCCAGCGTCAGGATCGAGTCCATCGTGTCCTGCACCGAGTTGATGAAGCAGGCCGAGCACTGGGGCTGGGTCTCGAAGCCGCAGTTGAACCAGACGGGGCTGTTGAAGGCCGCCTTCTGGTAGACGAGGATGTGCTTCAGGTCGTCGCTGAACGCCTGCAGGTCTTCGTCGGTGGCGAAGTAGCGGTGGCCGCGCGCCCACTCGGTGATGGTCGTCACGACGCGGCCGATCAGCTGCTTGACGCTGCGCTCGCGCTCGGGCGCGTCCATCTGGCCGCGGAAGTACTTCGACACCACGATGTTCGTGGCCTGCTGCGACCACGCCTTCGGAATCTCGACGTCGCGCTGCTCGAAGACGACCTCGCCCTTTTCATTGCCGATCACCGCGGAGCGCAGTTCCCACTCGACCTCGTCGAACGGGTCCACGCCGGCTTCGGTGAAGAAGCGGGGGAACGCCAGGCCTGGCGCCGCGGCGGCAACCTTCTTGGCTTTGGGCTTGTCGGACTCGATGAAGGGCGCCACTGACGACGACCCGCTCGATTCCACTGTCTGCTGTCCGGCTGCTGCAGCCTGGTAGGCAGCGCCTTCTTTCATAGTCCTGCTCCGTTTGCACCGGGGGGTCCCCCGGATCAAGCAATCGAGCACCCCTGCCCCGGGGGTCCGATCGACTTGTTGGCGATAATTGATGAAGCTGCGGTGTTGACCGAATCTGCTTCGCGAACCGTCCGCAAGCCGCTCGCTTCAGGAAGCTGGGAAGCTCCCGTCACGCGCGTCTCTTTTCTTGCGTCAGGCGTTTCAATATGCGCCCGCGTTACCTCGTTGTCAAGCGAGCATCTACCACATGTTGTGCATTTCTTTTAGGGCAGTCGCAAGATGTGGATATGTGTGGAAAACCGAAAGGCGGGTGGGAGGCTGGTCTGTTCGACCGCCTCCCCTGGTAGGGCAGGTGTGTTGGAAGGTTGGGTGCCCTCCCGCAGAGTGCAGGAGGAACGAGGTTGACCTTCAGTCGAGCAATGGCAGTGCCATAGGACCGCCTCGCAATTTCGGCCTGAAACGGCAGGGCCGCCGCTGCGGGTGTCGATCAGGGTGTTATTTGGTTGAACGGCTGCGCTGCACGGTGGGTAAGAAATGACATGCCACCGCACCCGGAACGGGCGCTATCGACCGAGGAGTTGGGCAGCCAGACCGGCGGCTTTGTCGGCAAGGTTTGTGGCGAACATGAGGTTTCGCGTCCGCGCGGCCTCTTCGGCCTGCGTGGCAAAGCGCTTCGCCATCTCGTACTGGTTGCGGGCGTCGGTGTTGAGCGCCTGGTAATTCACTCGGTTCAGATCGTTGCGCGCCTGCGCGACGAGGATGCGGATACGTCGCTCCACTTCCCCTTCGCGCTGCGTCGGCGTGGTCTGCAGGGTGGTCGGCGGCGCCTTCGGGGCATCCTCGGCGGGCTTGGGCGTTTCGGCCACCACGGGGTCGGTCTTCGGCGGTTCCTGGCGAGGCAGGTCCTGGCGAGCAGCCTGGGCCGGCCGCGAGCGTACGTTGGTGCGCGGCTCCTCGGGCAGCGCAGCTACCGGTAGGGGCTCGGGCTCGATGACCTCAACCACGCGCGGCGGCGGCTCGGGCATTTCGAGCGGCGGCAGTTCCACGACAGCGGTCGCCGTAGCGTGCGCACACGAGACAACGGAGAGGCTGGCGAGCACCACCGAACCGAGCTTCAGGAACGGCCCAGGGCGCCGATCTCCAGCGCCATGAGCCCGCCGTTCCGCCGTCGTGCGTCGGTGCATTGCGCTTCTCACTAGGCCTGCGGCAACAGCACGGTAAACGTTGTGCCCTTGCCTGGTGTTGACTGTACTTCAATCTCGCCGTCGTGCATCTGCACGGTGCGGTAGACCATCGACAGCCCGATGCCGCTGCCGCGCTCCTTGGTCGTGAAGTACAGGTCGAAGATGCGCTGGAGATGCTCGGGCTTGATACCGACGCCGGTGTCCGTCACCGTTACCTTCACCTTGCGTCCCCGCCCCGACTCGCAGCCGAGGCGCAACGTGCCGCCGTTGGGCATTGCCTGACAGGCGTTCAACGCCAGGTTGAGGATGGCTTGCCGCAGCATCGAGGGGTCGCCATTCACCTCCGGTGCCGAGCTGGCATCCACCACGATGTGCACGCCGCGCTGCTCAGCCTCGGGAGTGACGATCGGCACGACGTCGCCGATGATGTCGCCAATGTCCACCGGCTGCAGCTTCATGTCTTCAGGACGCGTGAACTTCAGGAAGCCCTGCACCACCTCGTCGAGCCTGCGGATCTCGCGGGCGATCACCTCTATATGCTGCAGCGCCTCTGGCGGCGGTCCGCTCACCGGCGTCTCGATGCCCAGCGGACCCCGACCTGCTCCCCTCGCCGACGCCAGCGCCGAAGGCGCCACATGCTGCCGGAGCAGTTCGAGGTGGATCATCATCGCGTTGAGCGGGTTCTTCACCTCGTGCGCGACGCCGGCTGAGAGCCGGCCGAGCGCGGCCAGCTTCCGCGAATAGCGAATCGTCGATTCCACCTGACCGAGGTACTCGACGTTGCGCGCGATGAGCATCACACCAACCAGTCCGCCGCCGGCGTCGTTCACGGGGTGCGCCAGCAGCAGCCGCTCGACGGTCTCGCCCTTCAGGTCGGCGAAGGTGACGGACGTCGGCCCGCGCGACTGCCGCGTGCTGAGCGTATCTTCGGCGATGCGGCGCAGCGGATGGTCGGCCGCGACGAGCGCCTCGAGCGCGGCGCCCACGGCCGCTGGCGGCACGAGCACGCGCATCGCGGGGTTGGCGAACAGCAGACGGCCGTCTGGCCCAACAATCGCCACCGCATCTTCGAGGTGCTCGACCGCCGACTCGAGATGCGCCACCTGGCCCGCCATCTGCGAGCGGTCCGCCGCGAGCTGCGCGCTGACGGTGTTGAAGAATGTTCCGAGTTCGCCGAACTCGTCGGCCTGTGGCAGATCGAGCTGCACACCCGCCTCACCCTTGCCGAGGCGCGTCAGGCCGCTCCGGATCACGTGAATGGGCCGCAGGAGCAACTGCGCGAGGATGGTCGCCCCGAACACCGCCACGCCGAGCGCCAGCAGCGCCGTCACGATCGCCGGTCCCAGCGATCGGTTCAGGTCGCGCCGGATCAGCAGCGTCGAGACGCCGATGTGAATCGACCCGATCGGCCGGTCGTCGAGCAGCAGCGGCTGCGCGAAGTCGAGGTTCCGCCCCTGGTCGCGGTAGATCGCACTGAGCTGATAGAACGACGACCGCGTGAGAAGTTCGCTGAGGTCGGCCGCCACTGGTACCGGCAGCCCCTCCTGCGACCGATCCCCATGCGCCACTGCGACGCCCCGGGCGTCGACGATGGCGGCAAACGTGACGTTGTTGTCGTAGAGGCTGGCCTCGAGCAGCGAGCGCAGCCCGGTGTCGGCGTGCAGGGCCGCGTACGCATCGGGCTGGTCCACCACCACTTCACGCGCGCGGTGATAGATCGCGTTGGCCAGCAACTCGGCGCGGGCGCGACTCTCGTCGAGGCTCACCTGCGCCAGGCGCGCCAGGTGCATCAGACTCAGCACGACCACAACGGCGCCGACGATGATCGTGACGCCGAGGACCTGCTTCCCCTTGATGCCCAGACGCATGGTGTGATCCTACCCGTCCACGCTTCTCAGTCGTCGTTCCGCTTGGGACGCAACCGCAGCTTGTTCAGCTTGTTGTGCAGCGTCTTCAGGCTGATGCCGAGGATTTCGGCGGCGCGGGTCTTGTTGTCGCGCGTATGTTCGAGCGTCATCATGATCAGCCGCCGTTCGGCTTCCTCGACGGTCGTCCCCGGCGCCAGCGCCACCTGCGGCTGGTGCTGCGGCAGCGGCTCGTGCAGCAATGACGGCGGCAGATGCCGCGCTTCGATGAACGCCCCCTGCGAGAGAATGGTCGCCCGCTCGATGACGTTGCGCAGTTCGCGCACGTTGCCCGGCCAGTTGTACTGCTCGAGCATCCGCATGACCTGATGGTCTACCCCGGCCACCGACTTCTGGTTACGCATGTTGAACTCGGTGACGAAGGCCTGGATGAGCAGCGGCAGATCGTCCTTGCGGTCACGCAGCGGCGGCAGGGACAGCGCAAAGACATTGAGGCGATAGAACAGATCTTCGCGAAGCTTTCCCTTCGCCACCGCATCGATCGGGTCGATGTTGGTGGCGGCGATGACGCGCACGTCCACCGACTGCTCGTTGCGTCCGCCCAGGCGCCGGAAGCGCCGCTCCTGCAACACACGCAGCAGCTTCACCTGCGTGGACGGGGTCATCTCGCCGATCTCGTCCAGGAACAGCGTGCCGCGGTCCGCCAGTTCGAAGCAGCCCTGGCGTCGATCGGAGGCGCCGGTGAAGGCGCCCTTCTCGTGCCCGAAGATTTCACTCTCGAGCAGAGTCTCGGGAATGGCCGCGCAGTTGATGGCCACGAAGGGGAACGCCGCCCGAGGACTGAGCTGATGGATGGTCTGGGCGACCAGTTCCTTGCCTGTGCCCGACTCACCGGTGATCAGCACCGACGCACTGGTCGGCGCGGCTTGCTCGATCACCGAGTAAATCTTGCGCATCTCGGAACTGTTGCCGATCATGGTGCCGAAGGTCCCGTGCTCGCGCAGTTGCCGCCGCAGCGCCTTCACCTCGCGCAACGTCTCGAGCCGCTCCACGATCTTGTCCAGCAGGATTTTCAGCCGCTGAATGTCGACCGGCTTGGTGAGGTAGTCGTACGCCCCCTCCTTCATGGCCTCGACGGCAGTCTCGACGGTGCCCTGAGCGGTCAGCAGCAGCGTGGTGACATCCGCCCCCTGCGCCTGCAGCGCGCGAAGCAGACCGAGCCCGTCGAGCCGAGGCATCACCAGATCGGTGATGACGATGGCGGGACGGAACGAGGTGACCTTCTCGAGTCCTTCCTCGCCGTCGCCGGCAGACTCCGCAAGGAAGCCCCAGCTCCGGACAAGTTGTTCGAGGCCGACACGGGCCGACGTATCGTCTTCGACGATCAGTACCCGCTCGGCAACGGCGGTGGGTGTGGTGGTGGTCTCGCCAAGCAGTGTCATTTTTACATTGTGCGCTTACGCGGCACTCGCGCGCAACCGCAGGACCTTCCACTGTAAGTTGTTGATACGAAACCTCTACCGTCAGATACCGCGGTGCGGTATCGTCCCAGCAGGAGATTTGCTATGCGCCACTTTGCAATTGTTGTGCTGGTTTTGAGCGTCGCGGCCGGTGCCTGTAACCAGTCTCAGCCCGGGACCGCGTCGGGACAACCGCGGGATCTCGCGGGTTCGGCCGGTTCGGGAACCATGGTGGCCGAGCCTCCTGCCACGTCGCCCGGCGCGCCGGCCGTGAGCGCCACCCCCGCCCCCGCAGGCGGCGCCGCGCAGCCCACCATGTCATCCGGAGCACCGGCAAAGACGGGCCAGCCGGCGTCGATGCCTGCCTCGGCCCTGGCATCCTCGGGCGGTGCGGCCACCGCCGCACCCCAGGCGGCATCTGCGGCGCCGACGTTCGACGAGGTGACGGTGCCCGCCGGGACCGAGCTGTCGCTCGTCCTCGACACGCCGGTCGCGTCGGATACGAGCAGCATCGAGGGGCCTGTGCGTGCGCACCTGGCGAAAACGGTGTCCGTGAACGGCATCGGGGCGATCCCGCTTGGGAGTGTCGTCGCCGGGTCGGTGACCGACGTGGAGCGGGCCGGGAAAGTAAAGGGGCTCGCGCACATCGCGTTCCGCTTTCATGCGCTGACCCGCACCGACGACAGCGAGCGCTACCGCATCGAGACCTCGTCCGTGTCACGGACGGCCAGAGCTACGAAGGGCAAGGATGCGGCGAAGGTTGGTGGCGGCGCGCTCGGTGGCGCCATCGTTGGCGGCATCATCGGTGGGAAGAAGGGCGCAGCCATCGGTACCGGGGTAGGCGCAGGTGCCGGCGGCGCGGTGGTGATGTCGACCCGAGGGGAAAACGTGCGGCTGGGACGAGGCGCCACCGTCTCGGTCCGACTGTCGCAGGCGATCACCATCCGCGTTCCGCGCGGCTAGGCTGCGGTAGGCTTGGACACCATGGACGCGCACGCGCCGGACCCCGGTGACGCCACGTCGGCATCTCCGGTGTCTGCCCCCACGCCAACGCTGGCGGAACGGGCAACGGCGCTCCTGGAGGTGCTGATCTGCTCCGACTATCCGACGCAGGTCGCACTCGCCGCCACGTTTGCCGCCTTCGGCGTGCGGCCCCAGGCTAGCGGAGCTTTCAGCCTCGGCTACGTCGCCGCCATTTCGCTCCTCGACTCGGTTGTTCTGATTGGCCTGATCGTCTTCTTCCTGCGTGCCAGGGGAGAAAGCCCTCGCGAGGTGCTCTTCGGCAATCAACCCGTGGGCGCTGAAGCCTGGGCCGGCGTGCCGCTCATCATCGTGGCGTTCGCGATCGCGGTGGTGCTGATGCTGGTGCTGCAGGCCATTGCGCCGTGGCTGCACACCGTGCCGCACAACCCGCTGCAGGATCTGGTGCGCACGCCGAAGGACGCCGCCCTGTTCGCGGTCGTCCTGATCATCGCCGGCGGCATTCGAGAGGAAGTGCAGCGTGCGTTCCTGCTGCGACGCTTCGAGCGCTGGCTGGGCGGGCCGCGGGTCGGCCTGGTCGTCACCAGCGCCGCGTTCGGCGCCGGGCACTTCGTGCAGGGCGCGGACGCCGTCGTGGCCACGGCGGCGCTCGGTGCGTTCTGGGGTGCGGTCTATCTGAGGCGACGTTCAGTCGGCGCCCCGGTCGTGAGCCACGCCGGGTTCAACGTCCTCCAGGTGGCGCAGTATTTGGCGTTCGGGCGCTGACCTCCGGCTGGTAGAGATCGACCACATCCGACCGCCGGCGCAAGCCCGCAACCCACCCGTCCACCAGCGTTCGCTGCTCGGCAGGGGTATCGGCCGTGAAGCGCTGATCGAGGTAGGCACGAATCCTCAGGTCTTCGCGGAGCAGTTCCCGCACGAACGAGCGGTCGATGCCGAGACGCACCAGCACCGCATCGAACGCCGACGCCGAGGCGAAGCGCGCCGTCACCGAATCGAGCGCCTCGTCGAGGACCGCGGCCGTCGGCTCCGGCGGTGCGAAGCGATTGACCTCGGCCAGCACCAGGGCGCGATCGGTGAGTTGCGAGAGCACGGCACGCACCGGGTCGACGGCCGTCCCGGCATCGACGCGGCCAAGTTCCCGCGCCGCGCGCACGTCGCTGAGGGTAATCACCTCTCCGCCAGCCACGGCGAGCACGCGGTCGATCACCTCGCCTTGCGCCGCCCAGGCACGCGACACGCCGGCACACACGACCGCGGCGATCAGGCAGGCACGCAGGCCGTGACGCATCCCTGCCGGCAGACGTTGCCACGACATGGCCCCGGTCCTCAAAACGCTTCCCCGAACGTGATGAACCATTCGACGCGCGATTCGTCGCTGCGTCGCGGCACCTTGAAGCCAAGGTCGAAGCGAATCGGGCCGACCGGCGACTTGTAGCGGAAGCCGAGGCCCAGTGCCGTGCGCAGATCGCGGCCGCTCACCTCGGACACTGTCTTGAAGACGTTGCCGACGTCGGCAAACGTCACGAGCTTCACACCGTTCCGCACAGGCACGCGCAGTTCGCCGTTGAACAGCACCAGAGCGTTGCCGCCGAGCGGGAACCCGGCGCTGTCGATGGTGTCGGCCTCGCGTGCCGGATCGTGCCGCACGCCGAGCCGATCGAGCGCGAAGCCGCGCACGGTGGTGTCGCCGCCGGCGAAGAAGCGCTCGCTCGCCGGAAGATCGCGCGAGCCGGCCGCGCTTGGAAAGCCGACGGCCGCGCCGAGCCGCGTGCTTGCCGCCACCACCACGCCGCGCTGCCCGGGCAGGGTCCGGAATGCCTGCACGGTGAAGAACGACTTCAGAAAGCCGACTTCGGAGCCGATCGCCCGGCCGGCCAGTTGACCGTTGGCGCTCAGGTACTGACCGGCGGTCGGGTCGACCGGATCGTTGCGTGTGTCGCGAATGATCGAGCCGAGGAATGACGACAGGCGCACCTTCGGAAACAACCGGTCGATGTCGCGCTGCTGCGACTCTTCGACGTTCTGGTTGAACACGCGCGTACGCTGAATCTGATAGCCGCCGCTCGCGCTGATATTGCGCGGCAGCCGGATGGCCAGTTCCGCCGCGGTGCTGCGACGCGAAAAGTTGAAGCTGGACCGGATCTGCTGCTCCACGGTGCCAGTCACACGGAAGTCGGCATTCGATCCGAGCACACGCGGCTGCCGGAACTGTCCAAGCACGCGGTACTCGGGGAACCCCCAGCCGCCGGTGTCGGTGCCGACCGCCTGAACCTGGTTGGCGAACACCGGTGAATCGCGCGGGTGCAGGCTGGCGCTGGTGAAGACGTTCACCGAGCGGTTCGTGCCGAAGAGGTTCCGGCGTCCAACCTCGAACGACGCGCGCGGCGCGAACTCGAGCTTCTCGGTCGCGACGTCGTCCGTACGAACGACGCGGGGGCGCACCTCGAAGCCGCCGCCCCACCCAATCGTCGTGAGCGGCGCCTCCTCGATGGTCACCAGCAGGTCGCGCTGAGTCTCGTCGCCCCGTCCGAGTTGCGTGATGCGCGCGCGGCGGAACAGCCCAAGGGCGGCCAGACGCCGCTGGCTCTCGCTGATCGCCTCGAGCCCGATCGGGTCTCCAGCTTTCAGGCGCAACTCGCGCTCGACCGTGGCGGTCTTGGTGCGCGTGTTGCCGACGATGAGCACGTGATCGACGAAGGTGCGCGGACCTTCGCGCACGATGAACACAACATCGGCGCGGCGTGAGTCGGCACTGATCCCGGGACGCGTTTCGACGGTGGCACTCTGGAAGCCGAGGTTGGCGTACTTCAGTTCCAGTGCATCGCGATCGACCGCGAGGCGCCCGACGGAGTACGGCTGCCCGGGCCCGAGGCCGAACACACTCGCGAGTTCGCCCTCGGGCACGCCGGCGTTCCCTTCGACGCGCACCGAGTTGACGACAGTCTGCAGGTTCTCGGCGATCTGGATGCGAATGGCTACCGGCACGTGCGGGTCGCCCGCGGCCGGTTGCGGCTCGGTCGTGGCAGCGGCGCGCGCCGACGCGAAACCGATGCGGCGGTAGGCCTCCTCGAGCTGCGTCAGGTCGGCATCGAGCGCCGCGGCGGAGAACGGCTGTCCGGCTCGCACGCGCAGTCGCCCCGCGAGCTCCGCGGCCGTGACGGCCGTGCTCCCGGACATCTCGACCGATCCGACGCGGTACTGCGCGCCCTTTGCTACGGTGAACGTGACGACCAGCTGTCCATCGGCTTCCTGACGTGTGTGCGGAGCGGACGCGTCGCGGTAGCCCTGTGCCCGGAAGAACTCCTCGATGCGGTTGCTCGAATCCTCGAGCAGATCTTCGTCGGACGAGCCTTCACGGGCCACCGGCACCAGTTCCTCGCGCCTGCCTTCGGGCACGATGTCGCCGGCAAAGACCACACGGACGATGGGACCCTGCAGGGCCGTCAGACGGAGGGTGACCGATCGGCCATCGTCGGCAACGGTGGACGAGGCCGACAGCCTCGCCTCGTAGTAGCCACGGCGGCGCTGAGCCTGCAGGTAGCGCTCGATACGCCCCGCGATCCGTTCGCGCTCCCACGGCTGCCCTGTCGCAACCTCGAGTCGTTCCAGGAGTTCAACCGGCGGGACGCCGGGCGTGCCTTCCACCGTCACCGCGCCAAGACGCGCGCGCGGACCGGCATCGATGGCGAACCTGAGGGTGGTGCGCTCACGGCCGTGCTCCACGTCGGCCCGCGGCGCGACGCGTGCACGCAGATAGCCGACATCGTGCAACGCGTCTTCGACGGCCCGCGCCATCTCCGGCGCGCGGGCGGCCCGCGGCGTGCGCCCGAAGCGGTCGACGACCAACTGGCGCAACCGCCCCTCGTCGATGCCTGGCCCGTCTCCGCCGCTGAAACCGATCGACGCAACCGGACGCAGTGGGACCAGCTCGTAGACGAGGGCGACACCGGCGCCGGAGGCGGAGGCCCGCACCCGAACGTCCTCGTAGACGCCAAGGCTGAACAGGTGCGAAATCGACTCGCGAACGGCCCGCATGCCGAGCGTCTGTCCCGCAGCGGTTTCAATGAGCGGGAGCAAGCGCGCGTCGGATACCGCTCGCCCCTCTACCGCCACCGACACGGCCGTGATCGGCTTGCCCAGGTAGTCCGCGACGTCGGCTCGCACCGCCGGTGCGAACACCAGCGCACAGGCGACGCTGATAACCGCGATCATGTCTCGACGCGCCATCAGAACGCGTGCCTCACACGAACTTCGATCGCGTAGGTCGAGTCCTCGTTACGCGACAGGATCCACGACAACCGGTCGCTCTCGTCGTACTCGAGCAGCAGGATCTGGTCGTTCAGCGAGGTGCTCAGACTGCGCGAGAAGGTGAGGTAGACGCGGTCGGAGATGCGCTTGCCGATGGTGACGCGCGCCGACGGGTTCACGCGCGCCGTCGATTGGTTATACGGATCGATCAGCGACGGCGTCACCTGGAAGGTATCGACACCGAAGGTCTGCTCGACGACACGGCCCACCTCCGACGCGACCGGATTGGCGAGCAACTGCGTCGCTCGCGTCGTCAGGATGTCGCGCTGGCGCTCGTTCGGATTCTGTAGCGCCCGCAGTTCGGCATCGCCGGGGCCCTGCTGCCTGCGGACGTCACTGAACAGCAGCGCCAGGACGTCGGCGGCCGGCAGCGGCGGATCGGAACTCAACTCCGGTTGCAAACGATCCAGTGTGCCGACGGCGCGCACAATCACCTGATAGGTCTGCCCGGGAATGCGGACACGCGTCTGCGCCTCGACGTCGAAGAACGGCTCGATGCGCGACGGGTTGGTGAAGTCGATGTTGCCGCGAGTCACCAGGTAGCGGCGTCCCTCGAACGTCACTTCGCCGCGGTCAACCTCGGCACGCCCGAACAGCACCGGGCGGTCGTAGGTGCCGCGCAACTGGAGGTCGGCGCTGGCCACGAGCCGGGCCAGGTTGTTCTCGACCCGCAGGCTCGACGGCACCACCACCTCGAGATCGAAGCGCAGCGGAATGGTGCTCGTCGCCGGCGTCGGCGCCAGGTCGGTGGCCGACCGGCCCGAACCGAAGTCGAGCAGGCCACCGCCCGGATCGATCCGGCGCGTCCAGATGGCCTGCTTCACCCGCACGACGCCGCCGAGCGTGAGCGCCTGCACGTTGCCGCGCAGCGCCAGGTCGGCATCGACGGTCGAGCGAATGCCCTCGGGATAGCGGAGGTGCATATCCTCGCCGCGCACCGTCACGTTCAGGTCGCCTGGCGCGTAGCCGTCGAGTGCAATGCGGCCGCCGAACTGCACGCGGCCGCCGCCCATGGTGGCGGTGATGTCGTCCAGGCGGATGCCGCGCGGGTCGAAGCGGATGGCGCCGTTGATCGAGTCGAGTGAGTTGGGCAGCGAGAAGTGGCGCACGCGGCCGTCGGCGATGATGGCGCTGCCGCTGAACACTGGCGCGTACATCGGGCCGTCGATGGCGGCCGTCAGCGTGGCGCGGCCGGCGCCGCGGACGTCGCGCATGAACCCCTGCAGGATGCCGAGGTTGGCGTCGCCGTTGGCGCGCAGCGCCACGCGTTGCTCGCCGAGCGACACCGAACCGCCGATCGACAACTGAGTCTGGTCGCCGACCAGCTGGAAGTCCTCGACCGTGACCACCTGCTTGTCCATCGCCAGGCGGATGGGGCGCGGGATGCGGATGCCGTAGTCGAACAGCGCCATCTCGAGGCGGTCGACCGTCGCCTCGACCCGCACCTCTTTCACGCGTTGCAGCGGACCGCTGACGCGGATCGTGCCGCTGGCCACGGCGGTCGTCGAGGGCGACAGCGTCGGCATGAACAGGCGCGCGTAGGGATCGAGCGGGCTGTCGTGGAAGCGGAAGGTGAGGTCGGCGTCGTAGCCGGGATCGAGCGACCAGCGCCCCGTGCCCGTAAGCGCCAGCTTCTCCGACGAGGCTTCGAGCTCGACGTTGACGTCCGTACCGCGCAGCGCCATCGTGCCAGTGAGGAGCCCGACCGGCTCCTGGGCCACGGCCAGGTTGTTCATGCGGAAGCGCACGTCGTAGCGCGGGAAGTCGAAGATGCCGTTGCCCGCGGCGGTGAAGTCGATGAGCCCCGACGGCTGCACCGTCGGGTACTCGAGCATCGTGACCCGTTCGGCCGGGATGCGACGGCCGTCGGCGTTGAACGAGTAGGTGCCGTCCCAACCGACGTAGGCCGTGGCTGTGACGCTGCCGGTGGCCTTCGCGAGTTGCACGGTGTCCAGCCGCACGCCCTTGCCGTCGAACCTCAGGTTGGCGCTCGCCTTCTGGAACGGCTCGTCGTACGCGACGCCGTCGTCCAGCGTCATGGCACCGAAGCCGAACGGCGTCAGGTAATTGCCCGTCAGGTGGAACTCGCCGCCTAGTTTGCCGGACACCGGCCAGTCGTCGAGCTCGAACGCATGGCGCAGGCTGTCGAGATCGCGATTGCTGATGCGGAAGCGCGCGTTCAGCTCTTCGCCGTGGTCGCTTCTCGGATAGCCGAGCGAGTAGAGCCCTTCGGCGCGGATCTCCGACCCGTCCTTGCGGATGAGTCCGTCCGTCACCGTCACGTAGCTGTTCTCGACGACGATATGCGCGGTGCCGTCGCCCCAGAGCGTGTCCCAGGCGCGCATGTCCTCGGCCATGAACTCGCCCTCGATGCGCGGCTTGCGGAACGGACCCGTCAGGCCGCCATCGAACGCGCCACGGCCGCCGAGCGCCACGGTGCCGGTTCTCGAGCCGAAGTTGGTGAGGATGCCGGCAAGCACCTGATCGCTCTCCTGCCAGTCGGCGCTCGTCACGTGGAAGCCGACGTTCGCGTCCTCGGTCCAGCGCGTGCGCCCCTGGAACGACACGTAGGTCTTCTCGGTGGCGAATTCTCCGCCGCTGACGGCGACCGTGTCAGGCCCGAACGTGTAGGTCACCGTGCCGGCAACCGGCAGGTGCGCCGGGAGCGGCGTGGGCAGGAACGGCCCCCACGCGTGGCGCGAGTGATTCGGGTCGGCGGCACGCACCCCATCGAGCGAGGCCACCATGGGTGTTGTGCCGGCAGGCGGCGTGAGGACGACGTGGCCGTTGCCGCGATGTTCGCGGAAGCGGCCCATCGGCCACTCGAGCAGGTTGCGTCCACTGGCGCGGCCGTCGAAGCGTACGCCGGCGAGCGCATAGAAGTCGCTCAACTCGGCGACGTCGAGGTTCTCGTACTCGGCGTCGAAGCGTCCGGTGGGCTTGATGGGGTCATTCAGCGGCGCCACGTCGAACGAGAAGCGCGCACGTCCGCCCGCGAACCTCGACCCCGCGTTCATCACCTTGAAGAAGTTCCGGCTCCAGTGCAGCGAGCCGTTCAGTTCGGGGAACCGGTAGTCGTAGAGGCCGGCGACGTCGGAGGTGAAGCCGCCGGTGAGGTCGTAGCCGCCCTTGTACAGGTGAAACTGGCCGTCGAAGTTGCCGTCTCCGGTGAGCAGCCACGGTTCGTCCTTGAAGAACAGCTCCCGCATCCGCTGGAACTGCAGGCGCGATTTCACCGCGTAGGTCATCTCCGGCCAGGCATTGACGTCGATCTCACCCTTCGCGCTGCTCACCGCGCCGTCGGTGCGCATGTCGATGCGGTCCATGCGAATCGTCGAGCCGTCGACGGCGAAGTGGGCGTCGAAGTCGGTCCACATCGGCACGTAGTTCTGGATGGTCACCAGCCCGCCCGTGAAGGTGGCGTCACCGTTGTAGCCACGGCTGTTGGTGATGGTGATGTCCATGTTCGGGGCGACGATGCCCCAGGGCGTCTCGTGATCCTCGTAGGTGAACTGCCCGCGATAGGCACGCAGGTAGCGCAACGTCGAGACGAAGCGGCGCGGGCCAGGCGGGGCGGTGTTGCTGCTGCGGCGCATCCGGATGAAGCTGTCGGTGCCGGGCCACTTCTCGACGAGCATCCGCCAGTCGACGAGTTCGGCCGACGTGATGATGACCTCGGGGCGGCGCTGGACGATCCGGCTCCAGTCGAGCGACACGGACAGCAGCTTCGCTTCGAAGAAGGGCCGGTCTTCCGGCTTCACGCCCTCGATACGCACGTCGTTGACTTCGACCCGGCCGCGGGCCACCCGGATCATCAGGCGGCCGATGTGCAGCGGCCGCTGGATCTGCTTCGAGCCTTCGCGTTCGGCGAGCGCGCGGATGGACGGACCGAGGTCGATGCGAAGCGAGACGAAGATCGCGATCGCCAGGAGCACCACGGTGCTGACAACGGCAAGGCCGGCGTAGCGGAGCAGCGTGCGGATGCGGGCGCGTGTCAGCAAGGCCACGTGCTTAGGCGGGCGAGATAATCGCGAGCAATGTACCGGCCTCGACCGACTGCCCTTCCTGCACGAACACCTCGGTCAGCGTACCGTCGCACGAGGCACGCAGTTCGTTTTCCATCTTCATCGCCTCGATGACGATGACCGGCTGACGCTGGACGACCGTGTCACCAGGCGCGCCAAGCAACCGCAGAACCTTGCCGGGCATCGGCGCAACGAGACGCTGGGGGCCGGATGCGGTTGCGGCGTCCCCGTCGCGGCGCGCCCACGTACGCCTGGCATTGAGGTTCACCGGGAGCCGCACCGGGCCGGCCCCGAAGATGAACTGTCCGTTCAGCGGGTCGGTGGCGATCGTGATTTCCCGGCTGGAAACGGCAGCGCCGCGCGGCGCCACGCCGCCAGTGACGTCCTCGAGCAGGAGCGAGAGGGTATGCCCTTCCACCTGGGCGGCATCGACCACCCACTGGCGCTCACCGAGCGACACGACCAGGTAGCCGTCGCGCCTGACCACCGTCACCTGCTTCAGCGTGCCGTTCACCGCGACGTCGTATTGCACGGCTTACCGCAGCCCTTCGTGGCGCGCGCGCGTCTTCCAGCGGCCGCCCGCCGCTGACGCGGATTCGGAGGCGGTGGCACTCGGCCGTCCAGACATCACGACGCGCGGCGACAGCGCCACCTGCAGCGCCGCGGCCACCGCGACCAGTTCCTCGTCAGCCGCGGTGAACTCGACGAAGGGACGGCCGCTGCGTTCGGTCAGGAGTTCGTCGAGATACGTGGTGTGGAAGGCACTGGCGTGGAACTCGGGCTGCTGGAACAGCCAGATGAAGAACGGCACCGTAGTCTTGATGCCCGTCACGACATACTCGCCAAGGGCGCGCGTCATGCGTGCAACCGCAGTCGGCCGATCCTCGGCCCAGGCCACGAGCTTCGAAATCATCGGGTCGTAGAAGATCGGCACGTCGAGGCCGGCGGTCGCGCCGCTGTCATCGCGGATGCCAGGGCCGGCCGGCACGCGCAGTTGCTGGATGCGCCCGGGCGACGGCAGGAAGTTATTGTCCGGATCTTCGGCGTAGATGCGGCACTCGATGGCGTGACCGCGAGGCTCCAGCGCACGCGCCGGGTCGATCGTCAGCGCTTCACCGCGAGCGATACGGATCTGCCAGTGCACCAGGTCGATGCCGGTCACCATCTCGGTGACGGGATGCTCGACCTGGAGGCGGGTATTCATCTCGAGAAAGTAGAAGCGGCCGTTCTGGTCGAGCAGGAACTCGATCGTGCCCGCGTTGGTGTAACCCGCCGCCCTGGCCACGGCAGCCGCGGCCGAGGTGATGCGACGGCGCAACTCGGGCGTGACAGCGAGCGACGGCGACTCCTCGACCACTTTCTGGTGGCGCCGCTGGATGGAGCACTCGCGTTCGACGAACGGGAGCACCGTGCCGTGGTGGTCGGCCAGCAACTGCACCTCGATGTGGCGGGCGTGCGTGATGCGCCGCTCGAGGAACACTGATGGATCGCCGAAGGCGGTGCCGGCTTCGGAGCGGGCCGCGCTCACCGAGGTCAGCAGGTCGGCACGGCTCGTCACCGTGCGCATGCCCTTGCCGCCTCCGCCCGCGACGGCCTTCACCAGCAGCGGATAGCCGATGTCATCGGCGATGCGCAGCAGATCGGCGTCGGGTGTGTCGGCGGCGAGCGGATCGGCCGTGCCCGGGACCACCGGCACACCGGCACGCACGGCCACGTCTCGCGCGGCGGTCTTGCTGCCCATGAGCGCCACGGCTTCGGCGCTGGGCCCGATGTAGATCAGCCCGGCACGGCGGACCGCAGCGGCGAACGCTTCGTTCTCGGCGAGGAAGCCGTAGCCGGGATGCACCGCGTCAGCACCGCAGCGCAGCGCCACGTCGATGATCGCATCGATACGCAGGTAGCTCTCACGCGGCGCGCTCGGACCGATCGGGTACGCTTCGTCGGCATAACGGACATGCAGCGCACGGCGGTCGCACTCGGAATAGATCGCGACCGGCGAGATGTGCATCTCGCGACAGGCACGGATGAGCCGGACGGCAATTTCGCCGCGGTTGGCGATGAGGATCTTTCGCACGGGTTCGTATGAACGTGTGAGCTGTTAAATATTCTAGCACCGGGACTTACGCTCGAATGGGCCATCTGGCAGCCCGGTCCGGCCCACCCGGCGGTGCGGCGTCAGAGCGGGATATTGCCGTGCTTCTTCGGCGGATTCCGATCGCGCTTGTTCTCGAGGTTCCGGAGGGCGGCAATCAGCTTGCGCCGCGTGTCACGCGGGCGAATCACTTCGTCGACGAAACCGCGCGAGGCGGCGACGTACGGATTCGCAAACTTCTCGCGGAACTCGGACACCTTCTCGGCGCGCGCGGCAATCGCGTCGGCCGCAGCCTCGAGCTCCCGCTTGTAGAGGATGTTGACCGCGCCCTCCGGCCCCATCACCGCCAGTTCGGCGGTCGGCCACGCGTAGTTGAAATCGGTGCGGATGTGCTTACTCGCCATTACGCAGTAGGCGCCGCCGTAAGCCTTGCGGGTAATGACGGTCACCTTCGGCACCGTCGCCTCCGCGTAGGCATACAGCAGCTTGGCGCCGTGCCTGATGATGCCGCCGAACTCCTGGACGGTGCCGGGCAGGAAGCCGGGGACGTCCTCGAAGGTGACGAGCGGGATGTTGAAGGCGTCGCAGAAGCGGACGAAGCGTGCCGCCTTTACCGACGCGTCGATGTCGAGCGTGCCGGCAAGCACGGCCGGCTGGTTCGCCACGATCCCCACCGGGCGGCCGTCGATGCGGGCGAAGCCGACGACGATGTTCCGCGCATAGTGCTGGTGGACCTCGAGGAAGTAGCCGTCGTCGGTGACCGCGTGAATCAGGTCCAGCATGTCGTACGGCTGGTTCGGCGACGCCGGCACCATCGAATCGAGTGCCTCGATCTCGCGGTCCGGGTCGGCGGCCGGCGCGTGGCGCGGTGGGTCGTCGACGTTGTTCGACGGCAGGAACGAGAGCAGATCGCGGATGAGCGCGATGCATTCGCGGTCGTCTTCGACGGCAAAGTGCGCCACGCCGCTCTTCGCGTTGTGGGTCATCGCCCCGCCGAGCTCCTCCTTCGTCACCTCTTCGTGCGTCACGGTCCGGATGACGTCGGGACCGGTGACGAACATGTAGCTGGTGTGCTTGACCATCACGTTGAAGTCGGTGATGGCGGGCGAGTAGACCGCGCCGCCGGCGCACGGGCCCATGATCGCCGAGATCTGCGGCACGACGCCCGAGGCCAGCGTGTTGCGCAGGAAGATGTCGGCGTAGCCGCCGAGCGACACCACCCCTTCCTGGATGCGTGCGCCGCCCGAGTCGTTCAAGCCGACCACCGGCGAGCCGAGCTTCATCGCCAGGTCCATCACCTTACAGATCTTCGCGGCGTTGGTCTCCGACAGCGACCCGCCGAACACCGTGAAGTCCTGCGCGAAGGCAAACACCTGCCGCCCATCGACGAGGCCGTGCCCCGCCACCACGCCGTCGCCGGGAATGAGCTGGTCGGCCATGCCGAAATCGAGGCAACGGTGGGTGACCAGTTTGTCGACTTCCTCGAACGTCCCCGGATCGAACAGGCAGTCGATCCGTTCACGTGCGGTGAGCTTGCCCGCCTCGTGCTGGCGGCGCATGCGTTCCTCTCCGCCGCCCAGTTCGGCGCGGCGTTCGAGGTCGGCGAGGATGCGTGTGGGGTCCATGGTCGACGGCTCGCTCTCGGTCGGGATGGTTTACTTGCCTGACGGGTAGGCCTTGTCCCAGTCCTTCAGGAACCGCTCGAGTCCACTGGTGGTGAGCGGGTGGTTGAAGAGCTGGTCGATGAGCGACGGCGGGCAGGTGCAGATGTCGGCGCCCATCTTCGCGGCATCGACGACGTGGATCGGGTTGCGGCAACTGGCAACCAGTACTTCGGTGGTGAAGGCGTAGTTGTCGTACATCTGCACAATCTCGCGGACCAGCTCCATGCCGTTCTGGCCGATATCGTCGAGACGCCCCACGAACGGGCTGACGAACGTGGCGCCGGCCTTGGCGGCCAGCAGCGCCTGCGCGGCGGAGAACACGAGGGTGACGTTCACGCGAATGCCCTCGTCCGATAGCGCCTTGCACGCCTTGACGCCGTTGCGCGTCAGCGGCAGCTTGACCACCATGTGATCGTCGAGGCCGGCGATCTCGTGCCCCTCGCGCATCATCCCGTCGAACTCGGCGGAAATCACTTCGCCACTGACCGGCCCCTGCACGATGGCGCAGATCTTCTTGAGGTTCTCCTTGTAGTCGCCGGTCTCCTTCGCCAGCAACGACGGATTCGTGGTGACGCCGTCGATGATGCCGATGGCACAGAGCGCTTCGATGTCTTTCAGGTTGCCCGAATCGATGAACAGCTTCATGGAGACCTCAACGGAAATGCCGATTGCAGAATGCAGATTGGCGACTGGCGACTGGCGACTGGCGATTGGCAATTTCAGATTCGCGATTCAGTGTGCGTGTTCCGCCCGGACCGGGTTGCTCAGGTCGCCGACGCCGTCCACACGCACAGTGACTGTATCGCCCGCAACGATCGGGCCGACGCCCGACGGCGTACCGGTCGAGATGATGTCGCCCGGCTCGAGCGTCATCACGAAGGTGATGTATTCGACCAGGAATTCGATCGAGAAGATGAGGTTGCTCGTGCTCGAGTGCTGGCGGCGTTCGCCGTTCACAAACCCCTCGACCGTACGCGGGCCGCGGGTTCCGCCGAGCTCGATGCAGGGGCCGAACGGGGCGAACGTGTCGAAGCCCTTGGCCCGGGTGTACTGGGTTTCCTTGTTCTGGATGTCGCGCGCCGTCACGTCGTTCAGGCAGGTGACGCCGAGGATGTGGTCCCAGGCGTTCGCCGCGCTGACGCGGTGCGCGCGCGTGCCGATGACCAGCGCCAGTTCCGATTCGTAGTGCACCGCGCCGACGCCCGGCGGGATAAGGATGGCCTCGCCCGGGTCGAGCACCGTGCTCGGCGGCTTGAGGAACAGCATCGGCTCGGGCGGAATCACCTTCTTCATCTCGGCCGCGTGGTCCTTGTAATTCAAACCGACGCAGACGATCTTCGACGGCCGGGTCGGCGCATGGACGGTAACCGCGCCGAGACCGCCATCCACGGCTGGGCCAGGCTCGAATCCGTTGTAGATGCCGGCACCCGTCGGCAGCGCCCGCCGCAGCACGCCGTCCTGCTCGACGGCGTAGAACAGCTCGCCGGCGCGTGACACTCGATACAGTCGTTCCATGGGCGCTCCCGCGACTCCTGCCGTTACCGTGCTGTCTCCGAAATCGGGGCCGACGCCGCGCTGCGGTTGCCGGCCTTGTCGACCGCCTGCACCGCGTAGGTGACGCGCGACCCGCCCGCCACTGTGTCCCTGAAATTGGTGTCAATGATCGGCGCGGTGGTGATCGGCGCGAGTTGCGTCATCGGGGCAACGGCGCGCAGCACCAGGTACCCGGCCAGATCCGCGTCGGCATTCGCCGTCCAGATCAGGCTCACTGCCCCCTCCGAGCCGACGCCGACCAGCCCCTCGGGCCGCGCCGGCGCGAACGTGTCGTGCAGCGTGACACAGCGCTGCGGCGAAGCGGCGCTCTCGATGCGCACGCTCTCGATCGTCGCCACCGCACGCACCTCGTAGCACCGTTCCTGTTCCCACTCGATGGCGGTGTCGGCAATCCTGGTGTCGGCCACAGGTGTCGGCGTGAGCGCCACCGCTGCCGTCCCGACGCGATAGACGCTGTAGGCGATCGGCGTGTCGGCGGCCGCAACGGCAGCCCACGTCACGGCAATCGCTTTCTCGTCGTAGCTCACGGCGAGCTGCGCTGGGGCGGCAGGCGGCGGCACGAGCGGCACCGCCACGTTGCGCGACAGTGCGCCGCGGCGCCCGCGCGCGCTGATGCCAACGGCGACGTACGTGCGGTAGACCGAGGGGTCGGAGCCGGCAGGCACCGTATCGCTGACAGTGACCGCGGCTTTCTGCTCGACGCCCTGGCCCTTTGGCGCCGGTGTCTTTGGCGCTGGCTCGTCCGGATCCGCCAGCGCGTTCACGGCCACGCTGGCGATGCGCGTGCCGCGACGCACGATGTCGTCGCCACTCACGGCGCCGGGGACGGTCCACGCATAGACGTCAACCCGCTCGAGATCAGCCGGCGTGCTGCGGTCGGTGTTGGCGTTGGGCACGATGAACGACAGGTCGACCCGCTCCCCGCGTCGGACCGCGGCGATCTCACCCGGAGGATTCGGCAGCAGGACGAGCGGTGGCAGGGGTGGCCCCTTCTTGCCGCAAGCCGAGGCGATGGCCGCGGCGGCCCCGAGCGCCAGCAGCGCCGGACGCAGGCGAGGGCAGGTCACAGGATGTACCGGGAGAGGTCTTCGTTCTTGACGATGTCGGCGAGCATGCGCAACACGTAGGCGTCGTCGATGACCACCTGTTTCTCGGGAAGGTCGGGTCCCTCGAACGAGATCTCGTCGAGCAGCCTCTCCATCACCGTGTGCAGGCGGCGAGCGCCGATGTTCTCGGTGCGTTCGTTCACCATGCTGGCGAAGTCGGCGACCCTGTGGATGGCCTCATCAGTGAAGGACAGCGTGATCCCTTCCGTGCCCATCAGGGCGGTGTACTGCTTCACCAGGGCGTTGCGCGGCTCGGTCAGGATGCGGACGAACTCCTCCTTGCCGAGCGCCTCGAGTTCCACCCGAATCGGGAAGCGTCCCTGAAGTTCCGGGATCAGGTCGGACGGCTTCGACACGTGGAAGGCGCCGGCGGCAATGAAGAGGATGTGATCGGTGCGCACCATGCCGTGCTTGGTGTTCACCGTGGTGCCTTCGACAATCGGCAGGATGTCGCGCTGCACACCCTCGCGGCTGATCTCCGGCCCGTGCCCGCCTTCGCGCCCCGCGATCTTGTCGATCTCGTCGACGAAGATGATGCCCGACTGCTGCACGCGCTCGATCGCCGCCCGGGCGACGCTCTCCATGTCGATCAGCTTCTGCTCCTCTTCCTGCACGAGGTATGCGAGTGCCTCGGGCAGCTTCATCTTCCGCTTCTTCGAGCGGCCACCGCCCTGAAAGAACCCCTGCATGGTGTCGTTCAAGTTCTGGCCAACTTCCTCGGCCGACGACCCGGAAATGATCTCGAGCGCAGGAAACGACTTCTCGCGCACCTCCACCTCGACGACCCGGTGGTCGAGGCGGCCATCGCGCAGCTGTTCGCGGAACCAGTCGCGGGTGTGCGAACCCTGCTCGCGCCCCGACGCCTCTTCAGCTGGCGTGAGCGGACGAGCGGGCGGCAGCAGCAGGTCGAGTACCCGCTCCTCGGCCTGCTGGCGCGCCTTGCCGCGCACCTCCTCGAGCCGCTCGGTGCGGATCATCTCGACGCCGAGTTCGACCAGGTCACGCACCATCGACTCGACGTCGCGGCCGACGTAGCCGACCTCGGTGAACTTCGAGGCTTCGACCTTGATGAACGGCGACTGCGCCAGCCGCGCGAGGCGGCGGGCGATCTCGGTCTTGCCGACGCCGGTCGGACCGATCATGAGGATGTTCTTGGGGGCGATCTCCTCGGCCAGCTCTGGCGACAGCTTCTGTCGGCGTGTCCGATTGCGCAGGGCGATCGCCACGGCGCGCTTCGCCGCCGCCTGCCCAATCACATGCTTGTCGAGTTCGGCCACGATCTGGCGCGGCGTCAGCGTATCGGTGGACGAACAGGAGTTCTCCGGCAACAGGATCGGCACGCGCTACAGCTCTTCGAGCGCGATGTTGGTGTTCGTGTAGATGCAGATCTCGCCGGCAATCTGCATCGACTTCTGCGCGATCGTCCGGGCGTCGAGGTCCGTATTGGCCGCCAGGGCGCGCGCCGCCGAGAGCGCATACGGGCCGCCCGAGCCGATGGCGACGATGCCGTCATCCGGTTCGATGAGGTCGCCGGTGCCTGAGAGCAGGAACGTCGAATTGGCGTCGAGCACGATCAGCATCGCCTCGAGCCGTCGCAGGATGCGATCGCTGCGCCAATCCTTGGCGAGTTCCACGACCGAACGCTCGAGATTGCCCCGATACTGTTCGAGCTTCGACTCGAAGCGTGCGAACAGCGCGAACGAGTCCGCCGCGGATCCGGCGAAGCCCGCCAGAATACGGTCGTTGTAGAGCCGGCGAATCTTCTTCGCGCTCTGCTTCATGACCGTCTGACCGAACGTCACCTGGCCGTCGCCGGCCAGGACCGACCGACCGCGGTGGCGTACGGCAAGGATGGTTGTGCTGTGGAACATGGCGATTTTCTGACTGTATCGGCCCGGAGATCAGGGTGTCAAGAAAACGGGACGCGCGGTGGACTCGCACAAGGACAGCACGGCGAGTCGAGCCGTGCGGCGCGGCGAAACAGGCCCATTTCAGCTGGATGAGGCTGGCAGACCGGTTGCAGTTTCCTCGGTCGGAGCAATGTCCATGACTGCCAAATCACGAATCTCCGTCGGTCGTCCGGCAACGCCTACGCTGAGTTCGCTCGGCGGCGCCGTGGCCACTGTACTTCTCGTCCTCACGCCCGGTTCCGTCTCCGCCAGGCCGGCTCTGCCCGCGTCCCTCCTGCCCCGTTCGAGCCCAGGCATTGAATCGGTGCTGTCCGGGTCGCCCGGCGCGCATGCGCCAATGCTCGAGCAGCATTCACGCCGCGGCGGCGGCGATTCCGGTGGCGGCGGCCAGGCCGTACCGCGTGGCGGTTCGGACTCAGGTGGCGGTTCAGGTGCTGGAGGTGGCACGGCCAGCGGCGGCGGCACACGGTCGGGCGGCAGTTCGGGCGGCAGTTCGGGTGGCGGCGATACTCGTACCCGCAGCGGCAGCGGAGGCGATTCGGGTCGCGCGTCCGGTGATGGCGGTACCACCTCGCGTCCGCGGGGCGACCGCCCGGTCACGGGCACAGCGGTCGAACGGCGCGACGGCGATCGCCCCCGCACGGTCATCGTCGATCGCGGCGGCTACTATAGCGGCCTCTACCCATGGGGCTGGGGAGGGCTGGGCCTCGGCGGCTACTACGGCTACTACGACCCGTGGGACGCCGGCTGGTACGACCCGTACCAGCGAGGCAGCTCGTACTACGGTTATGGCTCCGACGGCGCGCTGAAGCTGAAAGTGTCTCCACGGCAGGCGGAGGTCTACGTCGACGGCTACTTTGCCGGTTCGGTCGACGACTACGACGGCATCTTCCAGCAGTTGCGTCTCGAGGCTGGCCCGCACCGGATCGAGGTGCGGCTGGATGGCTACGAGCCGCTCTCGTTCGAAGTGCGGGTGATTCCCGACCGCACCATCACCTACAAGGGCGACCTGGAACGCGCCGAGCCGTCACCGAGCACGGCGACGCTACGACTTCGAGCGCCGCAGCCAGACGTAGAGCGGAATCCCCAGTGCGATGATCGCAAGTCCGGCGATCGAGGGCCGGGGGTTCCGCCAGATCTCGTTCCCCACCATCGCCGCGCTCGCCAGCACGAACACCGCCGGCGCCAGCGGATAGCCCCACGCACGGAAGGGTCGTTCGACCGCTCCATCTTTCGCGCGCAGCACGAAGAGCGCCGCGACCGCAATTCCCGAAAACAGCACCACCGCGAACCCTGTGTAGCTCACCAGCTGCGACAGCGAGCCGCAGAGCACGAGGATGCCGCTCCACACCGCCTGTGTCGCGATGGCGCTCACCGGCGCGCGGAAGCGCGGATGCACGCGACCCGACGCTTCAGTGAAGAGGCCGTCGCGCCCCATCGCGAAGTAGACGCGCGGTCCGGCCAGCACCATGGCGCTGATGCTGGCGGCAATGCTCACGATGGTGAACGCGGCGATGACGTTGCCGACGGTGAAGCCGAACAGCCGCTCGGCAACGGTATCGATGAGCGTCCCCTTCACCGCCGCGAGCGCGTCGGCCGGCAGAGCATAGAGATAGGCGGCGTTCAGCCCCAGATAAATGATGACGACCGCCAGCGTGCCGACACCGAGCGCCAGCGGCACGTTACGTTCGGGCGACCGCACCTCCTCGGCCACGTAGGCCGCCGCGTTCCAGCCCGAGTACGTGAACATCACGGGCACCAGCGCCAGCAAGATGCCGCTTGCCGAGGCCGCGCCTCCAGCCGTCACTTGCGAGAACTGACCGTGCCCGGCGCCGAACGCCAGCGCCAGGAACACGAGGATGGCCGACACCTTCGCGCCCGCCAGGACGTTCTGCACGAGTCGACCAGGGCCGAGTCCCCGCAGGTGCACCAGGGTAATGAGCAAGATGGCGGCAAGGGCGACGACCGCCTTGGGCGACACGACGATCGGCACCAGCGGGAGCGGGATGGTGAGAAGCGGCGTGCCGTCGCCCGCGATCGGCGCGAAGCGCCCGATGTACTCGGCGAGCGCGACGGCGCTGGCGGCGATAGCGCCGGAGAATCCGGCCACGAACGACGTCCAGCCGCTCAGAAATCCGGCAAGCGGCCCGAACGCCTCCCGCAGGTACACGTACTCGCCGCCGGCCCGAGGGCGCAGCGCCGCGAGCTCGGCGTACGCCATGGCACCGGCAAAGGCCAGCGCCCCGCCGAGGAACCAGACGAAGATGATGCCGCGGGCGCTCGGGACGAGCCCGGCAACAATGATCGGAGCGAAGAAGATGCCGCCGCCGATGACGTTCGACACAACGATGGCCGCCGCATCGAGGGGACCGAGCCGTCGCTCGAGGGAGGTGGTGGAGTCGGTCGGCACGCGGGCTCGCTGAATCTACTTCTGGATCAGGCGACGTTCGACCGGGTATTCGCCGAGCAGCATCCACTGCGTGGAGCCGTACTTGGCGAAGACCTGCGCCCGTGCGTCAACCCACTGCTTGTTGGCCATCATCTGGGCGCGGGTCTCCGAACTGGTGTAGCCCAGCGTCGAGCGCACGGTCTGCGTCTTCGATGACGCGCCCGCCGCGAACCCTTCGGAACCGGTGATGCGGAGGAAGCCGGCCCCCCACTCGGTGTCCTCGCCGACGCGGCGGAAGATCACGTTCGACTGCAGCGTGGTGATCGACGTCGAGCCGACGTTCTTCAGCGTGAAGGTGATGGAGGGCACGATCTTGTTCTGGCCGTTCACTACGCCGAGATCGGCCCAGCCGGTGGAGACGTCGGCGACCTGGAGCGAGGCCTTCAGGTCGATGTCGGGACTGCAGGCCGTGCCGGACACAGCCAGCAGGACAATCAGGCAGAGTGTGGCGCGCATGCCGACATTCTAGAACACCCGGACTTCGACACGACCGCGAGCATCCTGCGCGCTCAACTGCCCGCCGAGAAAGGCGGCGAGGTCGGCGCCCCGCACGCTCAGCACCACCGTCCGCGCATCGGTGTCGATGCCGAGCCGTGGTCGGTCGTCGCTGCGCCTGGCGGCGACGGTCAATCGTTCATCCGCACCGATGTTCAGACCCCGGCTGTGTTCCAGCATCGCGTCGATGAGCGCCTCACTTATTTCGATGCGGTAGGCCTCATCGGGATTCGCCAGCACCGGATCATTCTCGGTGGACCGGGCAACCGTGGTGATCGGGGCGGATCCGCCGGCCTGCACGGCCGTAGCGCTGCCAGGCTGGGCCGGTACCGATGTGCCCATCGGCGACATCTGCAGCTCCACCCGCTTGAGCGCCTGCTGCAGGTTCACGTCGTTTCCGGCCGCCTGACGCAGGGTCTGGAGCGCGGCGTCGAGCCCGAGGTCGTTCTGGTCGAGCGTGCGAAGGCTCCAGGCCAGGGAGCCGCCAAGGTCGGGCACTTCCACATCGAAGAACACGCCGTAGCCATCGAGGCGGAACCCCCTGGCGCGCGCGTTCTCGGTGAGCAGCATGTCCGCAGGCATGACGGCCTGCAGGCGGTCGCGCATCGACGTCGCGCCGTGCTCCACCGCCCCCTCGAGCAACCGCTCCATCTGGCCGATCTGGTAGCGCGCCGCACGCACCTGCTGGGCCCGTGCGGCATCGGCCCGACTGACTACTGGCGTGCGCCCGACATCCTGCGCGCCGGCCGCGGCCGCCACGGCCACCAGCATCACCATCGTGGTCATCAGTACTCTGCGCATGACTCTCTTCTGCCCTTTGCCTTCAACACGTGCCGGCGCGTGGCCGGCCTCGCGAGACCCTACGCCATTCATCGCTGCTGCGACACGCGCTGCGCCAGCGTGTTCAACTGCTGCTGCGTCCGCATCACCTCGACCCCCGTGTTGCGCTGGATGAGACCCAGGCTCCGGTCGATCTTCACGAGGTCGGCCTGACGCTGCACAATGCTGTCGCGCGCAACCTCGGCCACCCGCAGCGCCAGTTCGCGCTGTTGGCGACGTTCGCTCTCCTGCACGAGGCTTCGGACACGGGCCAGCAGTGCGGCGTCATCGGCGGGCGCCGGCGCCGACGCAAGCTGCGTCGTCACCGCCGCCATCACCTTCTGCTCGAGCGCCGTCAGGTCGGCCTGCCACGGCTCGGGCGCCGGCGCCGAGGCCGTCACGACGGGTGCCGCCGCGGGCGCGACGGTCGGCGGCGCGGGCCGTAACCAGCCGGTGCTTACGCTGAGTCCGGCGCTGCGCGAGAAGGTGAGGTTGATGTTGGCAAGGCCGAGCGACGCCGCCACCACCAGCATTGCCGCAGCCGCCTGCAGCCACACCGGCGCGTCGGCGAACGTGCGCCAGCCGCTGGACACCCGGGGTTGCCCGGGATTGACGATGCGGAGCGCCGAGCGGGGCCCGGTACCACCCACACCGTCGAGCACCTCGGGCGTCGCCCAGGCCGCAAGTCCGTCGCGCACATCCGACAGCGCATGCAGTTCGGTGCGGCAGACCATGCAGGTTGGCAGGTGCGCCTCGAACGCCTGGCGCTCGAGCGGCTCGATATCGTCGTAGAGGTACGCCACGAGGACTTCGTCCCGGCGACCGTCGAATGTGCAACGTGTGTCGTTCATGGTGTCAGGCCACTCGGCCGGGGCTGCGGGCAAACTCGCGCCGCAGCACCGACAGTCCTTGATAGAGCCGTGTCTTGACGGTGCTGAGCGGACACCCCTGGAGGTCCGCGATCTCCTGGAACGTCAGCCCGTGGTACTCCTTGAGGACGATGGCCGTGCGTTGTTCGTCGGGAAGTCGGGCCATGGCCAGTTCCACGCGAGCGGTCAGGTCCTTTCGCGCCACGAGATCCTCGATCGACTCCGACGGTCCGACCGCAGCGGCCATCTCGATCAGGTCCATGTCCTCGGGCGCCTGGACGACCGGCGTGCGCCGTTCCTTGCGCGCCCAGTCACGACAGAGATTCAGCGCAATGCGGTAGATCCAGGACGAGAACTTCGCTTCGCGGCGGAACTTCGGCAGGGCTCGATAGGCGCGCAGGAACGTCTCCTGGCACACGTCCCGCGCGTCTTCCTCGCGGCCAATCGTCCGATAGGCAAGGGCATAGATCGGCCGTTCCCACCTGAGGATGAGCTGATTGAAGCTGTCCTGATCGCCACCCATCGAGCGGGCAACGAGTTCTTCATCGGTCGACGTCATGCGCTGCGCGGAACGCCCTCTCTTCTTATGGGCTTAGACGGCATGGGCCACGATTCGGCCTGTACGCTGGGCTGGTGGCGCGATCTTAACAGCAGGTCGTTGAAAAGGCTGGGCTTAGGTCGGATAGAATTCTGGAACTCGCCCCCTATGGAGCCAACCAGCAGCGCCGCCCGCGTGGCCGCACATTCACTCCTGACGTTGCTCGCTGAAGGTGGAAGCCGGCATGCCGCGCTGTCCCTGCTGCATCAGCAGGCGCTGCAGGTGACCGGCGGCACCTCGTCGCTGCTCTTCGAGCAGCATCCGGCCAGCGGCCTGCTGCAGGCAACGTCGGGCAGCGGCGTCGAGAACCTGCCTACCGCGGCATGGCGCCCCCGCGGCGACGAAGCCGCACTCATCGGCGAATCGTTCGGCACGCGCCGGGCCCTTACCGTGACCGGCCTCGCGTTGACGATGCCACTGCTGCACGAGCGGCTCGGGGCCGAGCGTGCCGTGTTGCTGCCGCTGCTGAAGGATACGCAACGGGTCGGTCTGCTCGTCATCGGCATGCCGCTCGGCGCGCTGCTCGACCTGGCCGGCCTCGAACGCAGCGATGTGCCGGCGGGGTTCCTGCTCGCGCTCGAGCTCGCGCGCCTCAGGCAGCACGAAGACTTCGAGCACGATGTGCGCGCGCTCCTCGATGCGTTCTCGGTGCGGCTGTCCTCCAGCCTCGACCTTCCGGGCGCGCTGGAGCCGCTGTGCGAGGCAGCTACCAACCTGTTTGCTGCCGACCGCACCACCGTCTGGATCTACGAACGCGACTCGCGTTCGCTCGTGCCGCTCGCCTCGTCGGACCACGGTTATGCGATGGCCGCCGACCCCGTCCGGGCCGACGATGCACTGGCACCGGCCGCGACGGCGTTGCGGACGCTGCGCGCCGGCCTCGCCAGCCGCCGCACCGAAGCCACCAGCATCGTCACTGTGCCGCTGCGCGGATGCCGCCGCGCCCTGGGCACGCTCGTGTTCGAAGGGGTGCGTATCGAGGCGGGCGACGACATCGCGCTGCTGAACCGCGCCGACGAACTGGGGCGGCAGTTGTCGAGCGCAGTCGAGACGATGCAGTTGCTCGATGTCGTCCTGAAGTCGAGGCGGGAACTCGAGCAGTTGTTTGCCTCGATTGCGCACCTGATCGTCGTGACCGATCACGAGGGGCGCATCGTCCGCGCGAACCCGGCGTTCGCCGACGCCGTCGGGATCGGAGCCGACGCCCTGAAAATGCAGCCGTTGCGCGAACACGTCACGGCGGAGTTGGCCGGCTGGCTCGACACCCTGACCTACCCGCTCTCGGGTCCGGCCGTGCATGAATTCAGCAACCCCGGGTTCATCGGGCACTACGTAGTCACGGTCACGGACCTGTCCGGTTCGGATGGTCGTCACTCCGGCCGCGTCATCGTGGCGCGCGACATGCTGCCGGTCATGGCACTGCGCGAACGCGACCAGATGCGCGACCGCCTCATCCAGTCGGAGAAGCTCGTGGCGCTCGGGCACTTCGTGGCTGGCATTGCGCACGAACTCAACAATCCGCTGCAAAGCGTGATGGGGCACCTCGAGTTGCTTCGCACCACCGGAGCGTTTCCAGAGGCTATCCGCCATGAAATCCGGACGATCTACCGTGATGCGGATCGGGCCGCGCGCATCGTCCGCAGCCTGCTGGTGTTCGCCGGATCGGGCCGCGTGCAGCGCCGCAAGGCCGGCTTGAACGGGATCCTGCAGAAGGTACTGGCCCTCCGGAAGGCATCGTGCCGGTCGCGACACATCGAAGTCGTGCGAAACTATGACCAGCATCTTCCACAGGTTCAGGCCGACCCGCTCCTGCTCCATCAGGTGTTTTTGAACATCCTGATGAACGCGGAGCAGGCGATCGTCGCGACAGGCGCGCCAGGGCGAATCGAGATCTGGACCGGGAATGGCGAGAACGGGTGGCTGGTCGCAACGGTTCGGGATACCGGCGCGGGCATCAGCGATGATACGCTTCCGCGCATCTTCGAACCGTTCTACACAACCAGGGACGTAGGGCAGGGTACAGGCTTGGGCCTCTCACTCGCCTACGGCATCGTCCGGGAGCATGGGGGCCGCATTTCTGCGGGGAACCACCCTGACGGTGGCGCCGTGTTCACGGTGGAGTTGCCGATCGCCTGACCATGATTGACGAAACCTTCCTGACAACCGAAGAAGTTCTGGAGTACCTCCAGGTCAATCTGCGGACAGTCTACCGGCTTATCAAGGCCGGCAAGATTCCCGCTGTCCGTGTCGGACGGCAGTGGCGCTTCCGGAAGAGCGACATCGATGCCTGGCTCGACAGCCAGCACTCGCATCCGGCCACACGTGCCACGGCGCCGGCGCTGGAATCGCCGGCCATGCCGGAACGCACCAGCATCAACACCAGGCCTCGCATTCTCGTCGTCGATGACGAGGCGAGCATCAGGGACCTGATGGCCAAGACGCTGGCGCTGGCCGAATACGACGTGGATGTGGCTCCGGATGGGCGCACCGCGCTCGAACGGATGCGCCTGCAACCGTACGATCTGCTCATCGCCGATCTGAAGATGCCGGGCATCGACGGCCTGAGCGTCATTCGCGAAGCCAAGCGCTACAAGGCGGACCTGCCGGTGATCATCATCACGGGCTACTCCACCGAGTCGGCCGCCATCGAAGCCGTCAACCTCGGTGTATCGGGATACCTGACCAAGCCGTTCCGGGTGCCGCAGGTGCTGGCTGCCGTAGCGAAGGCACTCGGCGAATAGCCGGCCGCCCATCACCCGCACCACCCCGGTCGCTGCTTCGACCAGCCCACCCCTGGCCCAGCGGGCGACGCCCGGCGCCAGACTCCCGAGTTCGCCGTTTCCATGATTCAGCTGTCCGATCTCACCAAGACCTTCGGCGGTCGCGTTCTGTTCGACCGCGTGACGTGGCAGATCACGGCGCGCGAACGCGTCGGCCTCTGCGGGCCCAATGGGGCCGGCAAGACCACGCTGCTGAAGATGATGGCCGGGTTCGAGGAGCCGGACTCCGGCGCCGTCCTCAAGCCGTCGGCGCTGACCGTCGGTTACCTGCCGCAGGACGGACTGAACCACGCCGGCAAGTCGGTCTTCGAGGAGGCGAGCGGCGCCTTCGCCGATCTGCTCGCGATGAAGGCCGAGATGCACGTCCTCGAGGACCGACTGGGCGACCCGTCCATCCCCGAGACAGAGCACGAGGCCATGCTCGGCCGCTACAGCGACCTCCAGGATCGGTTCCGCCTCGGCGACGGCTATACGATCGAGTTGAAGACCGCGACGGTGCTGCAGGGGCTCGGCTTCTCGCGCGAGGACGTCGAGCGCCAGACCGAAACCTTCTCCGGCGGCTGGCAGATGCGCATTGCGCTTGCGAAGTTGCTGCTCACGCAGCCAAACCTGCTGCTCCTCGACGAACCGACCAATCACCTCGACCTCGAAGCGCGCAACTGGCTCGAAGAGTACCTGAACGCCTACCCGCACGCGGTCATCCTCGTCTCGCACGACCGCTACTTCCTCGACGCCGTCGTCACGCGGATCGCCGACCTCACGCTCCGCACGCTGACCGACTACGTCGGTAACTACAGCGACTACCTCGTGGCGCACGATGCGCGGATCGAGGCGATGCGCAAGGCGAAGCGCGAGCAGGACGAGGAAGTGGCGCGCGTGAAGATGTTCGTCGATCGGTTCCGCTACCAGGCCACGAAGGCCGCGCAGGTGCAGAGCCGCATCAAGATGCTCGAGAAGGTGGTGCCGATCGAGGTGCCGGCCGAGCGCAAGAAGATCCACTTCACGTTCCCCGTCCGCGAGAAGAGTGGCCGCACCGTCCTCGAGTTGAAACACGTGCGGAAGACCTACGGCGAACTGGTGGTCTTCGACGACCTGAATCTGCACATCGAGCGTGGCGACCGCATCGCGCTCGTCGGACACAACGGCGCTGGGAAGTCGACGCTGATGCGCATGCTGTCGGGGGAGGAATCACCCGACTCGGGCGAGTACGTCCCGGGCCACAACCTCGTCATGCAGTACTTCGCGCAGGACGAGGCGACACGCATGGACCCGAACCCGACCGTGCACGACACGCTGTCGTCCGGTTCGCCCATGCACATGGTGCCGATGATCAGGAACATCCTTGGCGGGTTCCTGTTCTCTGGCGACGATATCTACAAGCGAGTGAAGGTGCTCTCGGGGGGCGAGCGGACGCGCCTGGCCGTGGCGCGTATGCTGCTTCGTCCGTCGAACACGCTATTGCTGGACGAACCGACGAACCACCTTGACCTGGATTCGAAGGAAGTCCTGCTCGACGCGCTGGTCGACTACGGCGGCACGCTGATCTTCGTGTCGCACGACCGCTACTTCGTCGAGCGCCTCGCCACCAAGGTGATCGAGGTCGGCAACGGCGGCGTGCTGGCCTACCCTGGCACGTATCGCGAGTTCCTGTGGCACAAGGAGCACCCGGAGGCGCCCGCCGCCGGAGCGACGGCCGCGCCGCCGAAACTCCCGTCGCCGAAGGCCCCGGCACGAAAGCCCCAACCTCCGGCCCCCGCCAGGAACGCGGCCACCAGGACCGAGGCGCCGGTTGCGACCGCGCCGCCCAGCCGCGACGAGAAGAAGCGGATCGAAGCCGAGGTCAGGAAAAAGCAGAAAGCCGGACAGGCGCGCAAGGCGGAGGTCGAACGCCTCGAAGGGCGCATCGCGGAAACCGAGATCGCCATCCGCGACCTCGAGTCCCGCATGGCCGCTCCAGGGTTCTACGACGACCGTGCCGCCGCCCAGAAGGCGGCCGACGATCACCAGGCGCTGATGTGGAAGGTTAACGAACTGATGCAGCGCTGGGAAGATTTGCAATCCGCCCCCGATCCTGCCGCAAACACCGACTGATCACGAATCCGTCAGTCGATTACATTTCTGTTAGACTGCCCGTCAGCCTCCCTGCGCTCCGCTCGCAATTTGTGAGGGTTTCAGCGCGATTTCTGACTCGAGGGACGGGTACATCCCTTGCCCCTCTGCTCCTGAGCTGAAGGGTATGCCCTCAACACGACCGCCTTCCACCGTCGCGCCTCGCACCCGCCGTACCTCGACCGCCCCCGCGGCCAGGGGCGCCGCTGCAGGTCCGGGCGCGTCGCCCGATGACCGTTTCTTCCGGCATCTCGTCAGCAGCATGCGGAACGGCGTCATCGCCATCCACCGCGACGGCCGGCTGGCGCTAATCAACGACGAGGCCTGTCGCATCTTCGCCATTGCGCCCGAAGACGCCACCCTCGGCAGCCGGTTCGGCGACGCATTCCACCAGTGGCCCGACCTCGTGCGCGTCCTCTCGGGCGCCTTCGATTTGACGACGCTGCCGAACCGCGCGGAACTTCGGCTCAAGGAGCTGGATCGGGTCATTGGCTTCACCCTCTCGCAGGTGCGGGACGAGGCGGGCGCGGCCATCGGGGCGGTGCTGTTCTTCAAGGACCTCACGCACGTCGAACAACTGGAAGAACGCGAGCGCCTGCGCGACCGCCTCGTCTCACTCGGCGAAATGGCCGCGGGCATCGCGCACGAACTGAAGAACCCGCTGGCCGGCATCGAGGTGATGGCGGGCCTGCTTCGCCGCCAGGTGCAGGACTCGCCGGATGCCCAGTCGCTACTGGCCGACATCCTCAGCGAAGCCAAGTTGGCCAACGCCATCGTCGTCGAGATGCTCGAGTTCGTGCGTCCCATCCGGCTGCAGGTCGAGCAAACGGACATGGCCAACGTCCTGAAACAGTCGGTGGTCAACGCCGAGAGCAAGGTGCCGCGTGGTGACATCCGCATCGACGTGGACGTTGCTCGCGGCTTGCCGCTGATGGACGGTGACGACAACCAGCTCTGTCAGGTGTTCTCCAACCTGCTGACCAATGCCTTCGAGGCGATGAACGGGACCGGGCTCGTCGTGCTCCGCGCCTCGCTCGAATCGCTCGCACAGGACCCCGGATTTGCCGCCGATGCCCCGGAGCCAACGCCGATCATCGTCGTCGACGTCATCGATGACGGCCCGGGTGTCCCGGCGCACCTGAGCGACCGCATCTTCAACCCCTTCTTCACGACCAAGATCACGGGCTCCGGCCTTGGCCTGCCCATCGTGCGGAAGATCGTCGACGCACACGACGGACGCATCGATCTCAGCAGTGAACCAGGGTGCGGCGCGCGGTTCAGAGTGACACTGCCGGTCTCGTCCAAATCGAGCTGGTTCAAATAGAGAAGAGGCGACGGGTCATGGGCCGAATACTCATTGCAGACGATCACGATGCGCTGCGCCGCGGGCTGGCGCGCGGCCTGTCGGAGGCGGGACACGAGGTCGAGGAAGCCTCCAACGGCAATGCCGCGATCGAGCGCCTGCACGACAGCCACTTCGATATCGTGCTGAGCGACCTGAAGATGGGCGGCAGCGACGGCATGGACGTGCTGCGTACGACGCGCGCCCTGCATCCGTCGACCGCCGTCATCCTGATGACCGCGTTCGGCACGGTGAACACCGCGGTCGAGGCGATGAAGATCGGCGCCTTCGACTACGTGCAGAAGCCGTTCGAGATCGAGGAGATGGAGGTCAAGATCGAGAAGGCGCTCGAGATGAAGCGCCTGAAGCATGAACTCGACTACCTCCGCGGCACGCAGCAGGATATCTACGAGTTCGACAAGATCGTCGGCTCGAGTGCGGCCCTGCAGCGTGTGCTCGACATCGTCAAGAAGGTGGCGAAGAGCAACACGACGGTGCTGATTCGCGGCGAAACCGGCACGGGCAAGGAACTGATTGCCGGTGCCACGCATCACAACTCGCTGCGCAACTCGCGGAACTTCGTGAAGGTGAACTGCGCCGCGCTGCAGGAGAATCTGCTCGAGTCCGAACTGTTCGGTCACGAGAAGGGCGCCTTCACCGGTGCCGACAAGCAGCGCATCGGCCGCTTCGAACAGGCCGACGGCGGCACGCTGTTCCTGGACGAGATCGGCGACATGAGCCCGAGCACGCAGGCCAAGATCCTGCGCGTCCTGCAGGAGCACGAGTTCGAGCGCCTGGGCGGCACGCGCACGCTGCGTGTCGACGTGCGCCTGATCGCGGCGACCAACCGCGACCTGCCAGCGATGGTGCAGGCGGGGCTGTTCCGCGAGGACCTCTACTACCGCCTGAACGTGGTGTCGATCGAGATGCCGCCGCTGCGGGAACGCAAGGACGACATCGTGCCGCTCGCACACTCGTTCATTCGCAAGTTCTCCGGCGAATTGAAGAAGAAGATCGAAGGGCTGGAGCCTGACGCGCAGAAGCTCCTGATGCGCTACAACTGGCCTGGCAACATCCGCGAGCTCGAGAACACCATCGAACGCGCGATGTTGCTCGCCGAAGGGCGCGCCATCGCCGTCGACGATCTGCGGCTCGGCGAGGCGCCGACACCCGGCAGCTCGCGCGAGCAGGCGACGGTCGTCCGCATCCCGCCGACCGGCATTCCGCTGGACGATGTGGAGCGTTTCGCCTTGATCGAGGCGCTCAAGATGTCGAACTGGGTGCAGAAGGATGCGGCGGAGTTGTTGTCGATCTCGCCGCGCGTGATGAACTACAAGATCAAGACGCTAGGCATCGAGTTCCCGCGGGGCCGCCGCGCGGCACCGTTGAACCACGCCGACTCGCCAATCGCCGCCGCGTCGTAGAGGCTGGCTCGCACCGCGTCTCAGCCGTCGGTCTTCTTCGGCTCCGTCGTCCGGTCGTGCCCGCTGCGAGTGTCGGCGCTGGCCCTCGGGTGCGCCTTCTTGTAGACCGCGAGCAACTGCGCGGCGTTCACGTGGGTGTAGCGCTGCGTGGTGCTCAGCCGGGAGTGTCCGAGCAGTTCCTGAATGGTGCGCAGGTCGGCGCCGCGCTGGAGCAGGTGCGTCGCGAAGGAGTGGCGCAGCGCGTGCGCGCTGACGCCGTCCCGCTCGGTCACAGCGGCGTACTTGCGCACCAGTCGATCGATGCTGCGCACCGTCAACCGCCCGCCACGATAGTTCACGAACAGTGGTTCCCGGCGGCTGCGGCCGGCCTGCCGGCGCTGGTCGCGGGCGCGTGAGCCGATGACACGCTCGTCAGTGCCCCGGTTCCTGACGCACTGTTCGCGGTCCTGCAGCCAGGCGCGAATCGCTTTCGCCGATGCACCGTTGAACGGCACCAGACGCTGCTTCCCACCCTTTCCGAGCACGCGTACCATGCGTCCGCTCAAGTTCACGGCGTCGATGTCGAGCCCGGCGAGTTCACTCAGGCGCAGTCCCGACGCATAGAACAACTCGAGGATGGCGTGGTCGCGGCGGCCGAGCGGCTGTTCATCGTCCGGCGCATCGAGCATCCGCGCCATTTCGCCTTCGGACAGGTGCGCCGGCATGCGCACCTCGCGCTTCGGCGTCGCGATCAGCGACCCTGCGTCCGAGTCGATGATGCCTTCACGTCGAAGGTAGCGGGAAAAAGTGCGGATGGCGGCGAGTTTGCGAGCGGCGGTCGCACGCGACTGCCCGTCGTCGTGGAGGTGCGCGAGGAAGGCGCGGATGGCGTCGCGGTCGAGCGCGTCCGGTTCGAGGTCGCGTTTCTTCAGGTCGGCTGCGGCGGCGACGTGACCGATGAACTGCGTAAGGTCGCTGTCGTAGGCCCGCACCGTGTGCGGCGACAGGTTGCGGTTGAGCGCGAGGAACCTGAGGAACGCCTTCAGGTGCCCGATCATTCCGCCCTGTCCCGCATCCAGTCCGCGAGCGCGTCGAGCGCGCGACTTGCCATCGCCAGCTTCCGTTCCATCTTGCTGCGCGGCGGCTTCACCAGCGGTTCCATGATGCCGAACGTGATGTTCGACGGCTCGTAGTGCGCCGGATCGGCATGCGAGGCGTAATAGGCCAGGGCGCCGATGGCGGTGGTGCGCGGCGGTGCCGACGTCGCACGTCCGCGGGCGAGCGCGGCGGCATTCAGCCCGGCCAGCAGACCCGATGCGGCCGACTCGACGTAGCCCTCGACACCCGACATCTGGCCGGCAAAGAAGATGGCCGGATGCTGCCTCAACTGCCAGGTCTCCGAGAGCACCGTCGGACCGTTGACGTAGGTGTTGCGGTGCACCATGCCGTAGCGCACGAACTCGGCCTGCTCGAGACCGGGTATCAGCCGCAGCACACGCGCCTGTTCGCCCCACTTCAACTGCGTCTGGAACCCGACGAGGCTGAAATGATCGGCGGCCAGGTTGTCCTGACGCAGCTGTACAGCCGCGTAGGGAAAGCGACCCGTGCGCGGATCGGTGAGGCCAACCGGTTTCATCGGCCCGAAGCGCAGCGTGTCGACACCGCGATGCGCCATCACCTCGATCGGCAGGCACCCCTCGAAGAACCGCTCCTTGTCGAAGTCGTGCACCGTCGCCGACTCGGCGTGCGTCAGCGCGTCGTAGAAGCGCAGGTACTCATCCTTGTTCAGCGGGCAGTTCAGGTAGTCGCCCTGTCCATCGTCGATGCCGCAGCCGACGGCCGGACCGCTGTCACCGGCGGGGTCCGGCGTGGGAGGAGCCCCCTCAGCCGCGACGCCAGCCTCCGCGGCGCCCGGAGCCGTGGTGCCCCTGAGACTGCGGTCCCAACGCGATTGCCGGAAGACCTTCGTGCGGTCGATCGACTCGGCGAGCACGATCGGGCTGATAGCGTCGTAGAAATACAGCTGACTGCTGCCAACCAGCCGGGCGATGTCGCCAGACAAGACCTCGCTTGTCAGCGGTCCGGTCGCCACGATGAGTGGTTCGTCGGCCGAGGCGGCCGGGAGTGACAACACCTCCTGGCGCACGATGGTAATCAGCGGGTGTGTGGCGATCGCTGTGGTGATGGCATCGGCGAAGCGTTCGCGGTCGACGGCAAGGGCCGCGCCCGCCGGCACACGGCTCGCTTCCGCGGCACGCAGCACCAGCGAGCCGAGGCGCCGCATCTCCTCCTTGAGAAGACCGACCGCGTTGTCGACCTTGTCGCCGCGAAACGAGTTGCTGCACACCAGCTCGGCCAGCCGGTCGGTCTTGTGCACGGCGGTGCCACGCACCGGACGCATCTCGTACAGCGTAACTGGCAGGCCCGCTGACGCGACCTGCCATGCAGCCTCACATCCAGCGAGACCGCCACCAACGATGCGGATCATGATGACGCGGCAACCTTGCGAGGCTTCCTGGCGCCTGGTTTCGCTGCGGTTCTGGCCTTCGGCTTTGCCGCCTTCGCCGCCTTCGGCTTTGCGGCCTTGGCCTTGACCGTCGTCTCGCCAGGGGCCTTCTTCTTCCCACGGGTCGCTACGCGACCACGACCGGGGCGGGGCGGAGCGGAGCGCCGGGCCTCAAGCAGATCGTTCGCGGCGGCCAGCGTGAGCGTCGCCGCGTCGGTCCCCTTCGGCAGCGACGCGTTCGTCTCGCCGTCGGTGACATACGGTCCGAACCGTCCCTCGAGCACCTGGAGCGGCGTGCCTTCGCTACGGGCAATCGTGGCGATCACGGTCTTGCTGGCCTGGCGCCGCCGCGACTTCTTCGGTTCAGCAAAGAGCTGCAGGGCACGCGCGAGGTCGACGGTGAAGAGCTCCTCGTCGCTCTCGAGCGACCGGAAGTCGTCGCCGTGTTTGACGTAGGGACCGAAGCGACCAAGACCGGCTAGCACCACATCACCGCTCTCAGGATGCGCCCCAAGTTCCCTCGGTAGTTGCAGGAGGCGGAGCGCTTCCTCGAGGGTGACCGACGACTCGGTCATGCCGCCGACGAGCGACGAGCGCTTCGGCTTGGCCTTCGACCCCTTCTCCGGCGATTCGCCCAGCTGTACGTAGGCGCCAAAGCGCCCGTGGATGGCGTAGACGTTCTGCGCCGTCTTCGAGTCGACACCGAGCAGGCGCGGCCCCTCGGCCTTTGCCCGGATGAGGCGCATCGCTTCCTCGACCGTCAGGTCGGCAGGCGCGATGTTCGGCGGCAGCGACCCGGTCTTGCCCGTGCCCCCCTCCCCAAGCTGGAGGAACGCGCCGAAGCGGCCGATGCGGACGCGAATTGGTTCGCCAGAGTCAGGGTCGACACCCACATCGATGAGCGGATAGTCGGCCAGTTCCTCCGCCTGCTTCGCCGCCACCTCGAGACCGCGGTGGTTCGCGTCGCCGCGATAGAACTCCTCGATGAAGTGACGCCACTCGCGCTCGCCGCGGGAGATCTCGTCGAGATCGTCCTCCATCATCGCGGTAAACTTGATGTCGACCAGGTCGCTGAAGTGCGCGCCGAGCAACCGCGTGACGGCGAACGCGGTATAGCTCGGCACCAGCGCCTTGCCCTGGCGGAACATGTAGCCGCGGCGCTCGATCGTGCCGATGGTGGCGGCGTAGGTGGACGGGCGGCCAATGCCCTCGTCTTCGAGCTTCTTGATCAGCGACGCTTCGGTGTAGCGCGCGGGCGGCGTCGTCTCGTGCTTCTTCGACTCGAGCGCCGACAGCGCCAGGCTACCGGGCGTCTGCGCCTGCAGTGCAGGTGCGGTGACGCGGGCGCCGACGGTCAGCTTCGGGAGCACGGTTTCCTGATCTTCGAGCTCCGCGGCCGGGTCGTCACTGCCTTCGACATACGCGCGCCGGAAGCCGGCGAACTCGATGGCCTTGCCAGACGCCGTGAAGATGGCCGGTTCGCCGTTGGTGCCGGTGCCGGTGATCTCGACGGTGGTCCGCAGCACACGGGCATCCACCATCTGGGACGCCATCGTGCGCTTCCAGATCAGTTCGTAGAGCCGGAAGTCATCACCGTGGAGGCCAGCGGTCAGCGGCGTTGCCGTGAAGTTCGCGGGACGAATGGCTTCGTGCGCTTCCTGGGCGTTCTTGACCTTGGTCGCGTAGCGCCGCGGGCTGGAATAGTACGCGTCGCCGAACATCTCGCGGATGGCTGAGGCCGACTCACCCAGCGCCTTGTCGCTCAGCGTCGTCGAGTCAGTGCGGTGATAGGAAATGTGACCGTCCTGAAACAACGACTGCGCCGCCTGCATGGTGCGGCTGGCGGAGAACCCGAGCTTGCGGCTCGCCTCCTGCGTCAGCGTTGATGTGGTGAACGGCGGCGCCGGCCGTTCGACGCCCGGCTTCTCCTCCACCGACGTGACGGTCCAGGGAAGGTTCGCGCGGAGCGCCATGACAAGCGCCTCCGCAGCGTCGCCGGCGAGCACGCGAGCGTTCTTTCCCACGAACCTGCCGTTGGCGTCGAAGTCCTTGCCACTAGCCACACGCTCGGCGCCCAGGCGCGCCAGCGTCGCGTTGAACTCGCGTCCATCACCGGCGAGGCGAGCCTCGAGGTCCCAGTAGATGGCGGTGGTGAAGGCGCGGCGCTCTTCCTCGCGGTCCACGATCAGGCGGACGGCGACACTCTGGACGCGGCCGGCGCTGAGGCCGGTCTGCACCTTCTTCCAGAGGACGGGCGACAGCGTGTAGCCGTACAGGCGGTCGAGAATGCGGCGGCTCTCCTGCGCCCGGACCAGGTTTTCGTTGACGTCGTGTGCGTCCTTGACCGCCTCGAGGATGGCCGACTCCGTGATCTCGTGAAACACGATGCGCTTCACGGGAACCTTCGGCTGGAGCACCTCCTTGAGGTGCCAACTGATCGATTCACCTTCGCGGTCAGGGTCGGTTGCCAGGAAGACCTCGCTGGCGCCCTTCAACGCCGCTTTGAGCGCGGCCACATGCTTCCGCTTGTCGTTCGGGACGACGTAGTAGGGCTTGAAGTCGTTGTCGGTGTCGACGCCGAGCCGGCCCCACTTCTTCTTCCTGATCTCGTCAGGAATCTCGTCCGCCGACTCCGGAAGGTCGCGAACATGTCCGAAACTGGCCTGGATGTCGAATTCCTTGCTGTCCAGGAACCGCTGAATCGTCCTGGCTTTCGCCGGCGACTCGACGATCACGAGTGTCTTTGCCATCTGCCCTGTCACCCTAGCACGTTCTGTCAGAACGGATGAAACGGCCGCCCGGCTCGCGCCGGACCGTGCCGTGAAGTTCGAGTTCAAGCAACCGGGGCAGCAGTTGGGACGCCCCAAGCCTGGTTCTCGCTGAGATTTCGCCCAAATCTGCCGCCTCACCAGGCACGAGCGCCGCGAGCACCGGATCCGTTTCTGGGATACCCGGGCCGCGACCAACCTGAACGGTCGATGCCAGACCGAGTTCGTCGAGGATGTCGTCGGCGCTCTCCACGAGCCGCGCACCGTCCCTGAGCAGGGCGTGCCCGCCGCGGTTGCGTCCGCTCAGCACATTGCCCGGCACCGCCAGTACGTCCCGCCCCTGCTCGAGGGCCATCCGTGCCGTAATGAGCGAGCCGCTCTTGTCGCCGGCTTCGATGACCACGACCGCGCGCGCCAGTCCGCTGATGATCCGGTTCCGCCTCGGAAAGAATCCGGGGCGTGGCGCCGTACGCGGCGGCAATTCGCTGACGAGGGCCCCGCGCACGCAAATGGCGGCGGCCAGCCCGTCGTGTTCGGGCGGATAGACCACGTCGGCTCCGCATCCTAGCACCGCGACCGTGATGCCACCGACCGCCAGGGCGCCCTGATGGGCCGCCGAGTCGACGCCTCGGGCCAGTCCGCTGACGACCACCACTCCTCGCGCCGCGAGGTCGGCACCGAGGCGTTCGGCTACGCTCAGCGCGTACGACGACCCCGCGCGCGACCCGACGATGGCGACCGCCAGGCGGGACAGGACATCGGTCTGACCCGACACCCAGAGCACCGGCGGCGGATCAGGAATGTCCAGCAACGCGGACGGATAGGCAGCATCGCGGATCGTGACAGCCGCGAGACCACTCTCGACACCGTCGCGCACGGCCTGGGCGGCCCGCTCGCCGCAGCGGCCCGCGTCGGCCCACCGCGGAGGCCGAGCCCGGCCGTGCTCGCCGTCGGCGCACTGGGCACGCAGGATATCGATGGGATGCTGGCCGGCGAGCAACTGCTCGGCTACGGCGCGCCACCGCCAGACAGGCAGGAGCGACAGGGCAATGAAATCGACCGTCGTGGACATGCGTGTCTCCCGACGGCTCGGGCGCGTACGCGCAACGTCAAGCCGCCGCTGTCACTCGCGGAGCCCGACCGCGTCCAGTATAGCGTTCGCTTCGCTCACGCTTAGTGACACTGCAACGACATTTCGTAAGCCGGCGTCCCAGATTTTGTGCAAGATTGCAGCGATTTCGCGCGCTTCCCATGGCACATCGCTTGCTGAACCGAGCTGTCTGATGCGCGCCAATTGCCTTGCTTCACCCAGATTCGAGTCGATATAGTGAGTCCCATCCGGCCCACCATGCACACGCGTCTGCTCGCCTGCACGCTGTCCGCCGCGCTTATCGGCACCTCCGCGTTCGCCGACCCGCGCAGTGATGCCAAATCGCAGGTGACCTTCGGTATCGACGTCGCCCAGCGCGGACTTTGGCGTGAGGCCATCTACCGATGGGAACGCGCTATCGAAATCGACCCGACGTATGCGCCCGCCCTGAACAACCTCGCCGTGGCCTATGAGCACGAGGGGCAACTGGACAAAGCAAGGCAGGCGTACGAGAAGGCGCTCGAGATCGATCCGAACAACGTGCAGATTCGTCAGAACTACGAACTGTTCAAGGAAATCAATGACCGGACCGGGGCCGACAAGAAGGACACGCCGTAGTCGCTGGCTCGGCACGCTTGCCGCGGCCGGTGTCGCCACGTTCATCGCGTGCGGGCCGGTCTCGTTCGAGATCCCGATCGAGACGCCGATCCAGCCAAAGCTGGATGTCACGCCGTTCCAGCGGGTGCTCATCGCCGGCTTCGTCGCGGGCGGCACCGAAGACGTCGACACGAACCAGGAAACGGTACGCCTGCTTCGCAGCCAGCTGCGATCGAAGTCGGGGCTTCGTGTCATCGACGCCGACCCGATGCCGTTGATAGAGATTGCGCAGGAGCAGGGGCGTAGCGGCGATCGGGGCGATGCGTCCGATTCGAGCGGCCCGCGTCCGACGACCGTGGCCGATCGCGGCAGCCAGGGTATGGCGCTGCCGCAGCGCATCCGGGAAGAAAAGGATCTAGAGCCATACGAGCGGCTCTTCGCCAACACGGCCTACTGGAAGCGAATCGGCGAGGAATACCAGAACCCGCTCATCGTCACGGGCACCGTGCTGTTTACTCCGCAGTCGCGGTCGGGATTCGTCTCGCGCGACGTCGAGCAGTACGACTCCTTCGGTCGGCGCCGCGTCATGCCCACTCGTACGTATCTCGAGCGGAAGGGCTTTATCCTTCGGCCGAAGTTGATCTTCATCGACGGGCGTTCTGGCGCGACGCTGTACTCGGAGAGTTATCGCGAAGAAGTGCTGTACAACGCACAGCAGACGACGCCCGCGCTCTCCTCCTACTTCGAACTGATGGACCGTCTGGTGCCAAACTTCCTGAGCACCCTGAGCAGCCAGAAAATCCGGGGCACTCGGGTTCTTCTCAAGTAAGCGCCTTTACAGGATTGCTTGCGCCGGCGTACCAGCGCTACACTGACCGCGCCCGACACACGTCTCAGTCTGCGGCTGCTCCCCCCGTCAGCCGATAACACGTGTGTGTGCAGCCACCTGAACGCGACGAACCGAGCGGGTTCACGGCTTGCGTCGACACGGGGCGTGCGGTGCCGAGTGGCACATCGGCGTTCCGGAGTCTGACCATGCGAAACACCACGCTCGCCTCTCGTATCGCCCGCCTCACCAGGCTGGCCTCCGTCGCGGCGCTGAGCGCGGTCACGCTGGCATGCGCCGCGACGCCGACGGCTCCATCCGCGGCCGGCACTACCACCGCGGCGTCGTCCGCCAACCTCGACGCCAGCGTGTCGTTCTGCACGGAGGAGATCAACCGCTACCGCGTGACGATCGGCCTCAACCCTCTCGACCGCGCCGCCGATCTGGACGCGTTCGCGGCGCAGGCGGCCGAGCACGACGGTCGCGTCGGCGTGCCGCATCAGTTCTTCCAGATGACCAACGGCGGCGGTATTTCCAGAGCCGAGAACCAGCTGCTACTCTGGAAAGGCTACGGGGTGAACGAGGTCATCCGCCAGGGGCTCGCACAGATGTGGGCCGAGGGCGCAGGCGGCTCGCACTACCAGATCATGATCGGTAGGTACGGACAGGTGGGCTGCGGGATCTTCAAGAACGGCAATGAAGTGAACGTGAGCCAGGACTTCCGCTAGTCTCGACTGCTGAACGACGTCTCAGTGCCCCGCGTTTCAGCAAGAAACCCTTCCCATTCCAGCAGATCGGTTGTACACTACCCCCTTTGCACAGGTGCCGAATATGTACGCAATCGTTCAGACCAGCGGCCGTCAGCTGAAGGTGACTCCCGGAGCCGTCGCACTTATGGATGGCACAGCGGGAGAACCCGGCGAAGAACTGACGCTGGACCAGGTGCTGCTCGTCGAAAAAGACGGCGGTGAAGTGGTGGCGGGTGCGCCGTTCGTGGCGAACGCCAAGGTTCTGGCTGTCGTGGAAGGTGAAGCGCGCGGTCCGAAGATCCGCGTGTTCAAGAAGAAGCGCCGCAAGGGTATGCGCCGGACCAAGGGTCACCGCTCAATCCTCACGCGCATTCGCATCAAGGACATCGTCCTCTAGGTTCCAGTCATGGCTCATAAGAAAGGTCAGGGAAGCTCCCGCAACGGTCGGGACTCCAACTCGCAGCGCCTCGGCGTCAAGGCGCACGACGGCAACTTCGTGACCGGCGGGACGATCATCGTCCGTCAGCGTGGTCGTCGCTTCAACCCGGGCCTGAATGCTGGCCGCGGGAAGGACGACACCATCTTTGCGAAGATCGACGGCAAGGTGCGCTTCGAGGATCACGGCGCCAAGGGCCGCCTCATCAGCATCCTGCCGCTCGAGCAGGCCTGAATACGCACGCTATTTGGCCGTTCGGCATCCGGCCATCCGCCACAGCTGCACCAACCGCTCGCCCTCCCTTGCGGACGGCCCGGCGTGCTTTGCTGTTGGCACAATGGCTGATGACCAGATGACCAAATGTCCTGATGTTTGTTGACGAAGTAGATATTCACGTCACGGCCGGTCACGGTGGCCGTGGTTGCCTGGCGTTCCGCCGAGAGAAGTACGTACCGCGTGGCGGCCCCAGCGGCGGCGACGGCGGCCATGGCGGCTCGGTCCACATCGTCGCCAGTGCCCACATCAACACCCTCATTAATTTCCGCTTTCACCCCGAGTTCGATGCGCCCAGGGGCGGAAACGGCGAAGGCTCCAACCGGACGGGCAAAGACGGCAGCGACCTGACCCTGAAGGTGCCGATCGGCACGCTCGTGTACGACCACACCGGCTCCCCGGAGATTCCACCGCGTCTGCTCGCCGACCTGTCCAAGCTCGACGACATGGTCACCGTGGCCAGGGGAGGACGCGGCGGCCTCGGCAACGCTCACTTCGCGACCTCGACCAACCGCGCGCCGCGCAAGGTGCAGCCGGGCGAAGATGGCGAAGAGCGGTGGCTGCGGCTCGAGCTCAAGCTGCTGGCCGATGTCGGCCTGGTCGGCTTTCCGAACGCTGGCAAGTCCACGCTCATCTCGCGCATCTCCGCCGCGAAGCCCAAGATTGCCGACTACCCATTTACCACGCTCACGCCGAACCTCGGCGTGGTCGGACTGAGCGATGACCGCAGCTTCGTGGTGGCCGACGTGCCTGGCCTCATTGAGGGCGCGCACCTTGGCACCGGCCTTGGCCATCAGTTCCTGCGGCACCTCGAGCGCACCAAAGTCCTCGTGCACCTTGTGGACGTCTCGAGCGGTTCAGGACGCGACCCGGTATTGGACATGGACATCATTCGTCGGGAACTCGAGCTGTTCGCGCCGGACCTGGCTGCCAAACCGCAGCTGATCTGCGCCAACAAGATCGACGCACTCGACGACGAGGAGCGCGCTCAGTCGGTCGAACGCCGCGCGCAGGAACTGGGACTGCCGTTCTTCAGGATTTCCGGCGTCACCGGGGTCGGGCTGCCGCCGCTGCTCGAAGCCATCTGGCGCGAACTCGTCGCTGCGCGCGAGGCCGAGGCGGCCGCCGAGGTGCTCGCGGCGAAGGCCGACGCCTTCTTCACTGAATGAGCGTTCGTCGCATCGGCCTGCTTGGCGGGACGTTCGATCCGATCCACATGGGTCACCTGGACCTGGCCACAGCCGCGCACCGTGCGCTGGGCCTGACGCAGGTGCTGGTCATCCCGGCCAATGTGCCGCCGCACCGGCCAAGGCCGCTGACATCCGCCTTCCACCGCTTCGCGATGGTCGCGCTGGCAGTGGCCGGCCGCGCGGACTGGCGCGTGTCCGACGTCGAGCTCCGCCACGAAGCTCCCTCGTACACGGCGGTGACGCTGCGCAGGTTCCACGAGCGCGCGCATCTGCCCACCGAACTGTTCTTCCTGATCGGGGCGGATGCCTTCGAGCAGATCACCGCCTGGCGCGACTATCCCCGGATACTCGACAGCGCACACTTTGCCGTCGTGTCGAGACCGGGTTACTCCGTGACGACGATGCCGGACCAGATTCCGGCGCTGGCGGCACGCATGGTCATGGCCACTGCAGGCATGACGTTTCCAGAGACACCGTCGATTTTTCTGATCGATGCTCCGACAGCGGATGTCTCATCCACCGCGATCCGGAGCCGCCTGGCGTCAGGCGACTCCATCGATGGCATGGTCGATTCTCATGTGGGTCAACACATTGAGCAGCACGGACTTTATAGCTCGCCGCTGCATGACAGACGCCGATCGTCCCCCAGCGCGAATTCCGCGGCAGGCAGGTTGCATGGCCAAGACTGAGACAAGCAAGACCGAGACACGACTCCCGAAGCAGATCACCCTTGCGGTGAAGGCGGCTGACGACAAGCAGGCCAACGAAATGGTCGTGCTCGATTTGCGCACGGCCAACGGCTTCACCGACTTCTTCCTGATCTGCTCGGGCACCAACAGCCGGCAGGTCCGCGCGATCGCGGACGGCATCGTCGACGCCCTGGCCGCGGAAGGAGAAAAGCCCTCGCACGTCGAGGGCTACGACCGCTCCGAATGGATCCTGCTCGACTACTTCGACTTCATCGTCCACGTGTTCATGCCCGAGACGCGCGCATTCTACGGGCTCGAGCGCCTCTGGGGCGACGCGGAAGAACGGAAGCCTACGGAAGAAGAAGTGGTCGTCGAGTAGCCCGAGCCACAGCCTGACGTGATGCAGGCCTGGCTCGACGCGCTGATCGCCGTCCTCCTCGCGCCCGTCTGCGCGGCGTGCGGCTCTGCTCTCCCCCATCCGACTCGTGGCTGTGTCTGCGAGACGTGCTGGTCCAACCTTGCGCCCCTTCCGCCACCAGTGTGCCATGCCTGCGGAGGCGCCCTGCCTGCCGCTGCACACACCACCCTGTCGGTCTGTCAGGACTGCCTGCGTCATCCCCCAGTTGTCGATCAGGCACGTGCCATCGGGGTGCACGACGGCGCCCTGCGCGCGATCATCCACGCGTTCAAGTACGGTGGCCACCGCTCGCTCGCGCGGCCGCTGGCGGAGCGGATGCGCACGGCTGGCGCAACGATCGTGGCCGGCAGCAGCGCGGTCATTCCGGTGCCTCTCCACGGCTCCAGACGCCGCAGCCGCGGCTTCAACCAGGCCGCCGACCTGGCGGGACATCTGGGATTGCCCGTTGCGCACGCACTGATCCGCACGCGCGAGACCAGCACACAGACGGCGCTGCCCGCTGAAGAGAGACGCGCGAATGTCGCGTCGGCCTTCCGGCCGGCCCGCAGCGCGGCTGCCCTGCGCGGAACCACCGTGCTGCTGGTCGATGACGTGAGAACGACCGGCGCTACGCTCGATGCGTGCGCCGCTGCGCTGAAGGAGGCGGGGGTGCTGAAGGTTGTCGCGCTTACGGCAGCGCGAGTCGAGACGCCACGTGGGTGAACACGTCGGCCGCGACGACGTCCTTGGCGCGTTCGCCGTCGAGGAGCACCCAGCCGCTGCCTGACGCCAGGCGGAGGTAACTCTTGCGCACACGCAGCTGCAGGGCGAGATCGCGTTCGTAGCGGTCGCGGTCGGCCGACTTCCTGGTCACGGCCGTCTGCGGCGCGATGTCGAGCATGATGGTGAGCGACGGCGGCGGCAGGAAGCGCTGAATCTCCATCAGCCACCCCGCATCGAGGCCGAACGCTTCCCCGTACGCCACGCTCGATGCCAGGTACCGGTCGCAGACGATGAACCAGCCGTCGTCGAGTGCGCGCTGGAGTTCGCTTTTCCACTCGTAGCGGTTGGCCACGTAGAGGAGCTGCATCACCTCGGCGCTGTAGTCGCGTTCGCCGGCCAGGGCGCGTCCCAGTTCGGCCCCGATGTGGGTGGTGTAGTCGGGAAACGACGCCAGCCGCACCCGCAGCCCGAGGGCGGTCAGCCGGTCACGCAGCCGTTCGGCCTGGGTCTGCTTGCCGCTCTGGTCGAGCCCCTCGAAGGCGATGAGATGTCCGGCCATTGCCTAGAGGGTAGCAGCCGGTTCGGCGGCAGATTCGAGCTGCAGCATATCGTCGATCGTCTGCCTGCGGCGGACGACCTCCCACTTACCGTGGTCGACCAGCACCTCGGCCGGGAGCGGCCGGCGGTTGTAGTTCGACGCCATGGCCGCCCCGTAGGCGCCAGCGTCGCGAATGGCAAGCAGGTCGCCTATCGCCAGCGGTGCCAGCGAGCGGTCACGCCCCACCACGTCGCTGCTCTCGCAAACGGGCCCGACAATCTCATAGTCGCGCGGCTCTTCGTCGGACGTGAGGACGCGCTCGATGCGGTGAAACGCGCCGTATAGGGCCGGTCGCATGAGTTCCGTCATGCCCGCGTCGATGATTGCGAACTCGCTGATCGCGTTGCGTGGCTTCAGGTCGATGACTCTCGCCAGCAGCGCCCCGGTAGGGCCGACAATCGAGCGACCCGGCTCGATCACGATCGGCAGGCCTGTCGGGCGAACGGCTTCGACGATGGCCTGTACATATTCGCGCGGGTCGAGCACCGGCCCGCCGTCATACGAGATACCGAGTCCGCCGCCGACGTCGAGGTATTCGAGGTGGATACCGGCGCGTCCGAGTTCGACCGCCATTCCGGCGACGAACTGTGCCGCCCCGCGAAGCGGCTCGAGACTGGTCACCTGCGAGCCGATGTGCACGTGCACCGCCACGAGCTTCAGGAAGGGACGCCCCCGCAGGGTGGCGAACAGTTCGCGGGCCGCGTCGACCGGCACGCCGAACTTGTTGATTTTCAAACCCGTCGATATGTGCGGATGACTCCTGGCGTCGATGTCGGGGTTGATGCGCACCGCGACGCGGGCCGGATGGCCCAGGCGCTGGGCGATGGCCTCGATGCGGGTCAGTTCACCCGCCGATTCGACGTTGATCGCCTTCAGACCGAGCGGAACCGCCTGTTCGAGCTCCGCCGGCGACTTCCCGACGCCCGTGAAGACGATCTGCTGCGGCGCGAACCCCATGCGCCGCGCGACGTCGATTTCCCAGATGGAATTAGCGTCAGCGGCGCTGCCAAGCCGCCGCAGCAGCCGTCCGATGGCGAGGTTGGAGTTGGCCTTGAGGGCGTAGTGCAGGGCATGGGGGTAGCCGTCGAACGCGTCATCCAGCGCGGCAAACCGCTCCCGCAGGAGCGCGGCGCTGTAGATGTAGAGCGGCGTGCCCTCGGCAGAGGCAACGGCCTCCAGCTCGACACCGTCGCACACAAGGTGGTGGTTTGCGCGATAGAATCCAGTCACGAATCGACGAACGACTATACCACCTGATATCATCCCGTCTTCCCGCGCAAGCCACCCATGTCTGCCGATCACACCGCATCGCCGGACGATATCGAAGCCCTCATCCAGCGATGCCTACGCGGAGACCAGGCCGCCTGGGAGCGCATCGTCCGCCTGCATTGGCGGCGGGTATTCAATGTCGCGTATAAGTTCGTCGGCAAGCACGATGAAGCCGAGGATCTGACGCAGGACATCTTCATCAAGATCTTCAAGTCACTTGGCACCTTCGACCGGCGCGCCAACTTCCAGACGTGGCTGGTCAGCGTCAGCCGCAACCTCTGCATCGACCATTACCGCAGCGTCCGCAAGGAGCGTCAGACCATCGACCGCGACGTGGATGCCAACGAACTCGCGCCGGCGGCGGCCGAGCCGGGGCCGATTGCCGCCCTCGAGCAGCGCGATCGCATCTCCCTGCTGCGTGAAGCCCTCGCCGCCCTGCCCGACTCGCTCCGCACGGCGGTCGTGATGCGCGACATCCAGGAGTTGTCCTACCAGGAGATTGCCGAGCGGCTGAAACTACCCGAAGGGACCGTGAAGTCGCGGATCAACCGCGGACGGAACGAGCTGGCGCGCCAGATTCGCCGGCTGCGCGGCGACGACTACAGCCCGAGTGGCTCCTCACCGGATGGCCGCTCACGCACTGGAGCATATCGATGAACGTGAAAACCGAGCAGGCAGGCAACGTTGCCATCGTCCGCGTGGGCGACACCCGGATGATGTATCCGATGCTGGCCGAATTCTCCGGCGTGGTCACCGCACTCATCACAGGCGGGACACGCAACATCCTCATCGACCTCGGGCCGGTCACCTACGTCGACAGCGCGACGATCGGGTGCTTCATGGACCTCTACCGCACGGTGTCTGGCCTTGGCGGTCAGCTGAAGCTCTCGGGCGTCCAGAAGCGGGTCGAGACCATGCTGACCATGACCGGGACTCAGAACTTCGTCAAGATCCACTCGGACGAGGCGACCGCGCTGAGCAGCTTCGGGGCATAGCATGCGGACCATCAAGACCACCACGGGTTCGGACCTGCCGCTCGATGGCGACCTGCTCGCCATGATGGAGTTGCTCTATCGGGAAGTGACGGCGCGGCTGGCGCTGGAACGGACGTTCGACGACATGGTGAAGGAGATCCATCACCTCATCGATCAGATGGACGAGGACGAGCGTCGGGCCTACTTCGTCGAAAGCCTGTTCCTGAACACGGTGCGTTACGAGAACGACAAGCTCGAGGCGTACATGAAGAAGCTCGCGAGGAAGTAGCCGCGTGTCCCTGAATTTCCTCGCCACACGGTTCCAGTGCACCTGGCCGTGGCAGATCATGGTCATGCTGTGCGACGGCCGCTTCGTCTGCGGCTGCGCCGACCCCTACGGCAAGCGCGTGCTGGGCGATGCCCGCACCGGTTCGGTACGCGATGCGTGGACCGGTCCGGTGATTACGGCGCTGCGCACCGACCTGAATGACGGCGGCTCGAAGTTCTGTGGCGACTGCCCCCTGAAGTTGCCCCTCAAGAAGGAGCAGGTGCCGGTGGTGCGCCCGGTGGACGCCGGGCCATACCCGAACCGGATGTACATCGAGTGCACGGCTGCCTGCAACATCTCGTGCGCCCAGGCCTGCTGCGCGCCTGAGACCGGCATCACCCGCACCAGGCAGGCCGGCATGCTCGACTTCGAGCTGTTCAAGCGCGTACTCGACGAAGCCGGCCCGTCTCTCGGACGCATCGACTTCTTCAACTACGGCGAGGCGTTCCTGCACAAGCGCGCCGTCGAGATGTGCGAGTACATCAAGTCGAACTTCCCCCATATCTACCTGTACACCAGCACCAACGGACTGGCGCTGTCGGAGGAGCAGGCACGGCGGCTGGTCCACTCCGGCATCGATGAAGTGACGTTCTCGGTCGATGGCGCCACGCAGGCCAGCTACGAGCAGTACCGCCAGCGCGGCAAGCTGGACGTGGCGATGCGGAACCTCAGGGCGATGGCGGACGAGAAGCGCACGTCAGGCCGCGACCTGCCGTACCTCAATTGGCGCTACATCCTCTTCAAGTGGAACGACAGCGCCGAGGAGATGGCGCAGGCCCGGCTCCTGGCCCAGGAGATTGGCGTCGATCGCCTCTGCTGGGAAATCACCGACCACCCGGAAGACGCCTATTCACGCCGGTTCGTGCCTGGCACTGCCGAGTACGAAGCGATTCGGCGCGAGACCTGGGACGACAGCAATCTCGGCAACGCCATTCCCGGCGCGACGCCCCGTGCGCTCATCGAGGTGAAGTCGATGTTCGGACTGCCGCTCATCGGTGCGCGGAAGCGTCCGCTCACCGTGCGAGCCCGCGTCCGCAACCTGAGTCGGCGTACCTTCCCGAACGATGGTGCGCAGGGGCGCCGGCTGGTCCGCCTCGGCGCACAACTCTGCCGTCAGGACGGCTCCCTGATCAACCTCGACTTCGCCCGCGCTGACCTGCCGCGTCCACTCGAAGGCGGTGGTGTCACCGAACTCGATGTCAGGCTCAAGGAACTTCCGGAACCCGGGCGATACCTGCTGAAGTTCGATCTGGTGAGCGAAGGCGTGGAGTGGTTCGAGAAGTGCGGGTCGGCCACAACGGCACAGCCGTTGTGGGTGCTGTGAAGGGATGCTGAGCGGTCGGGGACACCCGACCGACGTCTACCTGGCGAAGCCGGGAGCGACCGCGGACACCGCCTCGGATGCCGGGACGTGTGCGTCCGACAGGCTATCCACCAGCTGCCAGCAGTCGGTCTCTTCGAGAATCTTCGCGGCGAACTCGGTGTGCAGCGCATGGCCCGCCCGATGCGCGACCAAGTGGCCGACCACCGGATATCCCACCAGCGCCAGGTCGCCGACGGCATCCAGGATCTTGTGCCGCACGAACTCGTCCTCGAACCGCAGCGCGTTGTTCAACACGCCGGTTTCGCCGAGCACGATCGCGTTGTCGAGCGACCCGCCCAGGGCCAGTCCGTTCTGCCGCAGCATCTCCACGTCCTTCAGGAAGGTGAAGGTGCGCGCGGGCGCAATCTCCTCGATGAAGCTTTCCTCGGTGATGCGCAACGTGCGCGCCTGATGGCGCAGCAGTGGGTGGTCGAAGCTGATGCTGTACGTGACCTTGAAGTGGTCGGACGGATAGAGCGCGATGCGCTTGTCGCCGCGTGACAGAGCGATCGGGCGGACGATCTTCAGGTACTTCCGCGCCGACGCCTGCGGCTTGATGCCGGCTTCCTGAATGAGATACACGAACGGCGCCGCGCTGCCGTCCATGATTGGCACTTCGGGAGAGTTGAGCTCGATGAGCACATTGTCGATGCGCATGCTGACGAGGGCCGCCAGCAGGTGCTCGACCGTTTCCACCGAGACGGCATTGCGCGAAAGGGCCGTTGCGAGCTGGATACCGCCCAGGTGCTGCACATTTGCCGGCACCTCGTGGTCACCAAGGTCCGTCCGCCGGAAGCGGATGCCGAAGTCGACCGATGCCGGCTTCAGGGACAACTGAACCTTGTTGCCGGAATGAAGGCCGATTCCAACACAGGAAATTGCGCGGCGGAGTGTGCGCTGTGCGTCCATTGTTCTCTCAGCGAGCGGGGACATGCACAGACCAGCTGAGCAAACGCGATGCCTGACCCGTTGTCACAGGACCGGTCTTGTCATTGTGCGAATCATCGAATGTTTATCGATACTTTCACTGTGATGTTCGCCTCATCCAAAGGGCCGCCTGTGGCCCATCGACCACAGGCGGCCGCGCTCAAAGCGTGGCCATCCTACCACACGGCTCAGCCGGCCTGGCTGCGCAGAGTCTGGCCGGCCTGTGCAGAAAGCAGCTCGGCCAAGTAGCGACCCGTCGCCGAGGCGTCGTGCCGCGCAACCTCTTCGGGCGCGCCTTCCGCGATGATTCTCCCGCCGCCGGCGCCACCTTCCGGACCGAGATCGATGACGTGATCGGCGGTCCGGATAACGTCGAGGTTGTGCTCGATAACCACAACCGTGTTCCCCTGGTCCACCAGCCGGCTGAGAACGTCGAGCAGCTTCCTCGTATCTTCGAAGTGCAGGCCGGTGGTCGGCTCATCAAGGATGTAGAGCGTGCTTCCGGTGCCGCGGCGCGACAGTTCCTTCGACAACTTCACGCGCTGCGCTTCGCCGCCTGAGAGCGTGGTGGCCGACTGGCCGAGGGCGACATAGCCAAGCCCGACGGCCTGGAGGGTGCGAAGCTTGACGGCGATGGCCGGAAAGTTCTCGAGCAGCGGGAGCGCCTGATCGACCGTCAGCTCAAGCACGTCGGCGATCGACATGCCGCGATAGGTGATGTCGAGCGTCTCGCGGTTGTAGCGGCGCCCCTTGCACTGCTCGCAGGTCACATAGACATTGGGCAGGAAGTGCATCTCGATGGCCATGACGCCGTCGCCCTGGCATCCCTCACACCGGCCGCCCTTCACGTTGAACGAGAAGCGCCCAGGCTTGAAGCCGCGCTGCTTTGCCTCGGGCATCATCGCGAACAGGTCGCGGATGAACGTGAAGAGTCCCGTGTAGGTCGCGGGATTCGACCGCGGCGTTCTGCCAATCGGCGACTGGTCGATCTCGATGACCTTGTCGACCAGCCCGATTCCCTCGATGCGGTCGTGCGCGCCAGGCTCGTCGGCAGCCCGGTAGATGCTTCGCGCCAGCGACCGGTAGAGGATATCGTTCACCAGCGTTGATTTGCCCGAACCGCTGACACCGGTCACCGCCGTGAAGACGCCCAGCGGGAACCGCACGTCGATGTTCTTGAGATTGTTCTCCCGCGCGCCCCGGATGACGATCTCGCCCCGAGGCGTCCGGCGCGATGCCGGCGTCGGAATCGACCGCGCCCCCGTCAGGTAGGCACCCGTGATCGAGGCGGGATCATTCATCAACGCCGCAGCGGTCCCCTGGAAGATCACCTGGCCACCGTGCTCACCCGCGCCGGGGCCGAGGTCGATCACCCAGTCGGCGGTGCGGATCGTCTCTTCGTCGTGCTCCACGACGATCACGGTATTTCCAAGGTCGCGAAGCCGCGCGAGCGTGTTCAGCAGCTTGCGGTTGTCGCGCTGGTGCAGTCCGATCGACGGCTCGTCGAGCACGTAGAGTACGCCGGTGAGGTTGGCGCCGATTTGCGTCGCCAGGCGGATGCGCTGCCCTTCCCCACCTGACAGCGTGGCGGCACTTCGCCCAAGGGTGAGATAGCCGACGCCGACGTCGTGGAGGAACCGCACGCGGTCCTGAATCTCGCGCAGGATCCGCTCGGCGATGATCGCCTCACGGTCGGTGAGGCGCAGGGTCTCGAACGCGGCCAGCGCCTCGGAGATCGGCAGGTCGACGTAATCCGCGATGTTGTGCCCCTTCACTCGCACGCCAAGGCTTTCCGGCCTGAGGCGACGGCCGCCGCAGGTGGAACAGGGTCTCAGGGAGCGATACGGTTCGAGTTCGGCCTGCTCCGACCAGGTGCCGTCCTCATAACGGCGCCGCAGGTTCGGCAACAGTCCTTCGAATTTCACCGGCGCGCCCTTGGCTGTGCCCGTCATCAGCACGTCGCGCAGCTTCTTCGGCAGCTTGCCGAACGGCAAGGACAGATCGATCGCGAAGTCCCTGTGCAGCGACTGCAGCGCTTCGCGAACCAGCTTCCGGTCGCCCTTTGCCCACGGCAGGATCGCCCCGTCGGCCAGCGCCACCGACTCGTCCGGCACGAGGCGGCGTGGATCGAAGTCGACCAGCGCTCCCAGCCCCTGGCAGTCCGGGCAGGCGCCGTGCGGCGAATTGAACGAGAACGCCCGCGGCGTCATCTCAGGCACACTGATGCCGCAATCGACGCAGGCCAGCCGGCGCGAGAACAACCGGTCGCCTTGCTCGAAAGCATTGATGACGACGATGTCCTCGGCGAGCTTCAGGGCGGTCTCGACCGACTCGGTCAGCCGGCGCTCCACGCCGCCCCGCACGATGAGGCGATCGACGACCACTTCGATGGTGTGGTTGCGCCGACGGTCCAGCGTGATGTCTTCCTCGAGTGCGCGAAATTGGCCGTCGATGCGCGCCTTCGTGAACCCACGCCCGCGCAGGTGCGCGAGCTCCTTCTTGAACTCGCCCTTGCGACCGCGGACGATTGGCGCCAGCACGTTGATGCGCGAGTCCTGCGGATAGAGCATCACCATGTCGACGATGCGTTCGAGCGACTGGCTGGAGATTTCCTTGCCGCAATTCGGACAATGCGGGACGCCGATGCTCGCGAAGAGCAGGCGCAGGTAGTCGTAGATTTCAGTGACCGTCCCGACGGTCGAGCGCGGATTGGAGCCCGTCGTCTTCTGCTCGATCGAAATCGCGGGGGAGAGGCCGTCGATCAGGTCGACGTCGGGCTTCTCCATCTGCTCGAGAAACTGGCGCGCATACGCAGAGAGCGACTCGACGTAGCGTCGCTGCCCTTCGGCGTAGATGGTGTCGAAGGCGAGTGACGACTTGCCCGAACCCGAGAGACCGGTGATGACCACCAGCTTGTGCCGGGGCAGGTCGACGTCGATGTTCTTCAGGTTGTGGACACGCGCGCCGCGAACCGCGATCCAGTCGTGCGCCATGCTGCCTCTGCCGGGAAAATGCGGGATTGCCAAAACCCTGATTCTACACCCGGGCTCCCGGTAACAGCCCGTGCGTCAGCTCAGCCCGCAATGCGGTTCGCCGCACGCAGGCGGCTGTGCCGGTAGCCGTAGCCGATGTAGATGGCGAGGCCGATGACCAGCCAGATCCCGAAGCGTTCCCAGGCGTGCGTTGGCAGGCCGAACATCACGTAGACGCAGGCGGCGGCGCCAGCGATCGACACGAACGGTAGGAACGGAACGCGGAACGGACGCTCGCGCTCGGGCTCGGTCTTCCTGAGTACGAAGACGCCGATGCAGACGATGGCGAACGCCGACAAGGTGCCGATGTTCGTGAGGTCGTAGATTTCGTTCTCGTCCAGCACGAGCGCTCCGACCGCCACTGCGATGCCGGTGACGACGGTCGTGATGTGAGGCGTGCGGTACTTCGGGTGGATCCTGGCGGCCCAGCCTGGAAGCAGTCCGTCGCGCGCCATCGCGAAAAAGATGCGCGGCTGTCCGTATTGGAACACCAGAAGGACTGCGGTGAGCGACACGACGGCACCGAGCGACACGAACCACCCGGCAGTGGTGAGTCCGGCCAGCTGCAGCGCCTGTGCAAGCGGGTCGGCCGCTTTCAGTTGCTGGTACGGCACGAGGCCGGTTGCCACGAGTCCGACCACGACATAGATCACCGTGCAGATCGCCAACCCCGCCAGGATGCCGATCGGCATGTTGCGCTGCGGGTTCTTCGTTTCTTCCGCAGCGGTCGAGATCGCGTCGAAGCCGATATACGCGAAAAAGACAATGGCGGCGCCCTGATGGATGCCCCGCCACCCGTTTGGTGCGAACGGAACGAAGTTGGCGGTGTCGATGTGCACGGCGCCCACGGCGACGAACACGCCGAGCACCAGCAGCTTCACCGCCACCATGATGTTGTTGGCGCGGACGCTCTCCTGCACCCCGATGTAGAGCAGCCACGTGATCAGCATCACGATGGTAAAGGCCGGCACGTTCAGCAGGATGGGGATACCCGCGATGTGCGGTGCCGTCTGCAACAGGGCGTGAACGGCAGGGTCCGAGCTGAGGAGCGCCGTGCGATAGCCGTGCGTCAGGAACGCGGGAAGGTCGACCCCGACGCCGGTGAGCAGAGAGTTGAAGTATCCGCTCCAGGCAATGGCGACCGCGATGTTGCCAACGGCGTATTCCAGGATCAGGTCCCAGCCGATGATCCAGGCGACCAGTTCGCCCAGCGTCGCATACGAGTAGGCGTAGGCGCTGCCAGCCTGCGGAATCATAGCCGCGAGCTCCGCGTAACACAGGGCCGCCAGTCCGCAGACCAGCCCGAGCAGGATAAAGGACAGGACCAGAGCCGGCCCCGCGCCGTAGCGCACGATCTCACCCGTCGGCAGCGTCTCCCCTGCGGCGGCGGTGCCAATCGAGGAGAAGATGCCGGCGCCGATGACCGCGCCGATGGCCAGCATCACAAGATCGCCAGCCCCCATCACGCGCTTGAGGCCGGATTGTCCTTCCGTCTCGGACACGAGTGCGGCGATCGGCTTGCGCTGCAGCAACTGCGACATATGAGGGCCGGCGTGTACCTAAAGGGCTCGTGGGGGCAGGGGCGACGCAAAGCGATAGGCGGTGTCGGAGGAACAGAGAATGACCTCGCCAGCGGGGTCGAACGCCACGCCAACGAGTTTCGCTCCGCTGACCATCAGTTCGGGCGCGCTATCGACCGGCACCCGGTACAGGCCGCTCACACCCGCCAGCGCTTCGACAACGTAGAGCGTGCCATCGGGCGAAAAGGCGAGTCCTTGCGGGCGACCGAACCCGCGGTGGAACACCGACACCTCGCCAGTAAAAGAGATGCGGTAGATGACATCACTGGCAGAGAGCGTGGGAGCCGTGGCGTACAGACCGTCGGGACCGAGCGCCAGATGAAATGCCGCCACGCTGGGAGGCAGGGTCGCGAATGTCCGGGCACTGCCGCTTCGCGCCACCTCGAACACGGTGCCGGATCGGTCGCCAACGAACAGGGTGCCATCCGGCGCAAACGCCAGCCCACAGGCGATCCCGAGGTCCGACGCGAACACCTCCGCGCTGCCATCGTCAGTCAGGCGATAGACCGCCCCTTCAAAGCGGCTCGACACGAACAGCGTCCCGTCCGCAGAGAACGCCATGCTGGTGGGATTGATGACGGCCGACGAGAAGCTCTCGCGAGTGCCCGCCAGCGTCACCCTGAAGATGGAGACCGGAACATGCTGCCCGCGAGTGCCGCTGTACGTGACATACAGGTTCCCGAGCGCGTCGCACGCCGGGTTGTCCACCTGGTGAAGACCCGCCGCGATGGGCGAACCGACATCGACGACCGGGAGTCCCTCAGCGCCGTCGAGGCGCACCGGGAGCAGACCCGCGTCGGCGCCGGGCACGATCAGGCCGAGTTCGTCCGCCGAGGCGAAGACGACGCGTGCGGCCGACGTCCCGATGTGGACGACTGGCAGCGTCGGGCCGACAACGAAGTGCGCGCCATGAAGGGTGATACGGCCGCTCGCGATGGTGTGCGCCGGCGTGACGGAGGAGGTTGTGGAGCTAGGCATCGCGTGGGAGAACCGACGAGCCCGGTGCGGCGCTACGCACTAGGTGTCGTCCAGTTCGGCGTTCCAATACAGGTAATCGCGCCAGCTGTCAGGCGCGTTGCGCAGACCTACTGTAATCCGGATGGCGGGTGTGGAGTCCGGCCGCCTCGGCGCCCGCAGCAACTGCATGCCGGCCTGTGCCGGCGTTCGGCCGCCTTTGCTCCGGTTGCACTGCACGCAGCAGCTGACAATGTTCTCCCAGTCCTTGCGGCCGCCGTGCGCCACCGGCACGACGTGATCGAAGGTGAGTTCGCTGGTCGGGAAGAGGACACCGCAATACTGGCAGCGGTGGTCGTCGCGCGCGTAGATGTTCGCGCGAGAGAACGGCACGTAGTCGAACCGGCGCTTCACCTTGATGTAGCGTAGGAGGCGGATCACGGAGGGCAGCTTGAAGCTGATCGACACACCCCTGATCTCTCTGTCGTACACAGAGATAACCTCGACCTTTCGCTGGCACCACAGCGTTACCGCTTTTTGCCAGTCGACGATCTTGAGGGGTTCATACGACGCGTTCAGGAGAAGCGTCTGTTCCATAACCGCTTCGTCTCGACTCCGCCTTCCGCTCCGCTCGATCTCGTAGGGGAATTCTGCCCGACCGTTGTCGGGGTGTCAAGGCGGTGACGCCCGTAAACACATCGCATTGCAGGTATTTAGCGACTGTTCCGACCGGCGCGCTCCCAGTACAATCACGCCGATGTCTGCTCGGATTCAGAAGGGGGCTGCCCTGCTTGGGGCGATTGCCCTTTCGATGGGTGCCGCTGCCTGCGCGTCGGGAGGTGCGGCCCCGCGGCCCTTTCCGATGCCAGCCCGTGCCGAACCACCGGTTGTCGCTCATCCGGTGAGGCCCGCTGGGGACGCCCCTGCCGCGGTCGAGCCTCCCGCTGTCGCGCCGACACCGATCGTCGCCGACCTCGTCGTGCGCGCCGCCCTCGAGCTGCGCGGGACGTCGTACCTGAACGGCGGCTCCGACCCGCGCGGGTTCGACTGCAGCGGATTCACGCAGTACGTCTTCAACCGTGCGGGCACCGTCCTGCCTCGCGAGACGCGCGAACAGTTCCTGATGGGTGCGGACGTCGCCCCTGGCCAACAACGTCCCGGCGACTTGATCTTCTTCTCGACGACCGCGCCCGGCGCATCGCACGTGGGGATTGCGCTCGGCGGTGACGCATTCGTGCATGCGCCGAGTTCTCGCGGGGTCGTGCGGGTGGAGTATCTGACGCTGCCCTACTGGTCGCGTCGGCTGGTGGGAATCCGCCGGATCGAGACGGACTAGGCGGCGCGCGGCGCCGGGATCGTCGGACAGCGGCGTGAGGTGTCGAGCAGGAATTGCCGGACGTGCAGGTCGGCTTCGGTGTAGTGCTCACGCGTCTGTCGCGTCTTCCACGGTTCGACGTCGATCGCGACAAGGGCGGCGTCGCAGGGGGGCTGCACCGTCAACCGCTCGATGTAGCGCTGCGGGTAGGACGGAAAGCGCCGAAAGCTGGTGGCTGTCACACCGGCGTGCGCGACGCTCAACGCCGCGAAGTCGTGCTGCAGGAAATCGTAGGCGGATGGATCGGGGCGCGTGTCGAGGTATGCCGTCACCATCTCCGCCACCTGCTCGAAGAAGGCGGGCCCGTGACAATGCGCCGAGTAGGTGCCGTCCGAGCGTTCGATGCGGCGAATGCCGCTCTGGTCCGGGCCGATGTGGTAGAGCTCGTGCACGACCGTGTCGAGCTTCGCGATCCACGCGTCGCTGGACCGTCGGTAGAACCGTTCCTTCCTCGAGTGATCCAGCGACTGATCGCAGAAGCGCGGTAACGCGAACGAGATCAGGTAGTTCATGCGCCGCCCGTTGAGCGACACCACGGGAGACTTCGTGACGAACCACTCCGATCGCCGCGTGACCTGTCCGGTAACGCGGTCGCGCCAGAAGTAGTAGCCGGGTTCACTGGAGGGCAGGCCGAGGGAGTGACAGGTGGCAAACGCACCATCGGTTCGCAGGCGCCCGAAACGCGCGAAGACGAGCACCGCGTCCATGTCAATGAAGGACAACTCCGGGACTCGCGACACGACGTCTCGCATGAGCAACGTCAGCCGGTCGGTGTAGTTGAGCATGCGTCCGTTACCCTGTGTTCAAGGTAGCGACCGCGGTTCACGGCGTCAAGCTGAGCAAGGCTCTGGTTCGGCTTATTTCTGCTCGTCCTGACGCGCATCTTTGGCAAGGTCGTCGGCTGAGGCGCGCGTCACGGGCGGCTCGATCTCACCCATACGGCGAAGGATGATCTGCTGCCGGCGATTGAGCCGGCGGGTAGGCGTGAGTGGGTTCAGCAGGCGCGGGTTGATGATCGCGCCAGCCATAAGTGCCGCTTCACTCGGACCAAGTGCCGCCGCCGACTTGTGGAAGTAGGCCTGCGCCGCGGCATCGGCGCCGTAGATGCCGTCGCCCCACTCGATGACGTTGAGATAGAGCTCGAGGATCCGCTGCTTCGACAACTCGGCTTCGAGTCGCCGCGCGATGATCAGCTCGCGGAACTTCCGCAGCGGGTTCTTCGATGGCGAGAGGTAGAGGTTCTTCGCCAGTTGCTGCGTGATCGTGCTGGCGCCGCGGGTCAGTTCGCCGCGAGCCCAATCGACTTCGATCGACTTCTGCAACTCGTCGTAGTCGACCCCGTCGTGCTGCCAGAAGGCCGCGTCCTCTGCGACCAGCACGGCCTTCGTGAGTGCGGGCGCGATCCGGCGATATGCGATCCAGCGCTGCACGTGCCTCGGCGTCTTGCCGTCGGCGCGCGCCTCACGCGCGCGCAGCTCTGTGAACGCGGTGGACGTCGGGTTCTCTGTGGCCAGTGCACGCACATCGGGCAGCGTCAGATACGCGTACGCCACGCAGGCGAAGGCCATCGCCGCCGCGCCGAGTGCCCAGCGCCCGAGCCGCTTGATCATGCCAGCACCAGCGGACGTGACACCGTCTCACCCACGAACCGTTCGCCCCTGGTGTGCGAGGGCCGCCTGGAGAGCCGCCACGAGCAGCACGACCAGCCGGGGCGAGGAACTTGCGCCCATCAGGCCGACGCGCCAGACCGTGCCGGCAAGCGGGCCAAGACCAGCGCCGATCTCGATGTTGAAGGTGTCGAGCAGATACTTCCGGACTGCGGCCTCGTCGACACCGTCGGGCACGCGCACGGCGTTCAAGGTCCAGAGGCGCTCGCCTTCCGGCGGCAGCACGGACAGGCCGACTGGCGCCAGGGCCTCGACCAGCGCGAGGTGATTCTGCTGGTGGCGGGTCCACCGCGCGTCGAGCCCCTCTTCCTCGACAATCGCCAGCGCTTCATCAAGGGCGTAGACGAGCGTCGACGACATCGTGTGGTGGTACTTGCGGCGCACCCAGTAGTCCTCGAGCAGTTGCAGGTCGAAGTAGAAGCTGCGGCACTTCACGCGGCGCTCGAGCGCGCGCGGCCCGAAGACGACCGGCGCCAGGCCTGACGGCGCCCCCAGACACTTCTGCGTACAGCTGTAGCAGGCGTCGATGCCCCACGCGCCAACCTCGAGCGGATGCCCGCCCAGCGAGGTGACGGCGTCGACCAGCACCAGCGCATCGTGCTCGCGAGCAATGGCCGCGAGTTCGCGCACCGGATTCAGCGCACCCGTCGACGTCTCGGCGTGCACCATCGCCACGATGTCGATCGGGCCGTTGGCCAGGGCCGTCCGCAGTGCTGCGGGGTCGCAGGCGCGTCCCCACGCGACGTCGAGGCGCGTGACGCTGGCGCCGTAGCGCTCGCACATCTGGGCGAGCCGGTCGCCGAAGTAGCCGGACACGATCACCAGGACACGGGTGCCCGGTTCGACCAGGTTCGCCACCGTCGCTTCCATCCCTGCCGTGCCGGTGCCCGACACTGCGAAGGCAAACGACCCTTCCGGCGCACGAAACACGCGCAGCAACCGAACTCGCACATCGTCGAGCAGCGCAAGCATGAGGGGATCGAGGTGGCTGAGGGTCGGGGCCGCCATCGCGCGCATGACGCGCGGCGCGGTAAGGCTCGGGCCGGGTCCGAGCAGGATGCGATCGACGTCGGGCAACAGGCTCATGCGAATACGTCCTCGAAAGCGTGAAGGGCCGTCCGGAGGGCGTCGACGACCGTCTCGGGAGCAGGCGCCAGCGGCAGGCGCGGATAGCCGGCGTCGATGCCGGCGAGCAGAAGCGCCGCCTTCAGACCCGGAACACCATGTCCGGTAGAAATGAGTCGCGCCAGCGGCAGCAATTGGCGTTGTAGCCGGCGCGCCTCCTGCGGCGTGCCGGCGTGCATCAGACTGAACAGGCGGACACAGGCCTCGGGCAGCAGGGCCCCGAGCGCGAGGATTCCCCCCGACACACCGGCTGACAACGCGGCCTGCAGCGTCGAGGCCGAGCCCGCGAGCACCGCAAAGCCTGGCGGCGCCACGTCGACGAGATCTGAGATCTGCGCGATGTCGCTACCCGACTCTTTGATTCCAACAATGTTTGGGTGAGCCGCGAGGCGACCGACGGTGTCTGCCTGCAGGTTGACGCCGGTAGCGGCTGTGAAGTTGTAGAGCAGCACGGGAACGGGTGAGGCGTCGGCAATCGCCAGATAGTGACGCTCGAATGCCGCTGGCGTCATCTGGGTCTTGAAGAAGCAGGGCGTGCGCACAAGCACGCCGTCCACGCCGAGTTCGGCGGCTCGAAGCGCGGCGGCGATGGCTTCGCGGGTCGACTCGCGGGCGGTTCCGGCCAGCAGCGTCCGGCCCGACGGCACGCACGCCCGCGTCTCAGCGATCACCGTGTCGGACTCGTGTTCATTCAACAGGCCGGCTTCGCCGTTGGTACCGAGCACGACGAAGCCGGTGAGCGGACTGGCTATCCAGCGCGGGAGGGCGGCGCGCAGTCGCGTCACATCGAGCGCGCCCGACTCATCGAAGGGAGTTGGCAGCGGGGCAAGCACACCGGTCAGTCGCATCGCCACATTGTATGACCGACGACGAAGGTGGCCCGAACGACAGGTTCGGCAGGTGCAAATCGCACCGGCCGCCATGGCTGATACGCGTCGAACTCGCGGGCGAGGCCAGAAACAGACCCTTGGGCTAACCCATTGGCCGGACAAAAAGCTCGCCAAAAATTGGCTCGCAAGCGTTTTTCCGTGCAAAGTCGCAGAAATTGCCGCGCTCACCCGGCCAAGGCCAAGGGTTTGTCCGGCGCCCGCCGACACCCGCTCCTGCGCTCCTCCCGGACATTAGCCACTAACACGCTGAAAATAATTGACTTAGGAGCCTTCCCCTACCGCAGGTCCGCCGTGGCACTGCCCGTGCGCTTGTAAATGGCGTTGGAAATCTCTCGCGCGCCGGTTTCGGCGTTCAGGTTATCGGTCGTACCCGAGCGAAGGAACAGCGCGCAGAGATGGGACCCCCGACGTCGCCTAACGCTGTGTGAGTTCACTGGAGCATCCGATGGCTAGCCTTCGATTCGTCAGGCGGTCTGCACTGGCCCTGACGCTCGCGTCCACGACCTGGCTGTGCGCACCGGCCGAGGCCGCGCACCGGGCGCGGCTCGGAGCGGATCTCGAGCGGACGCTGGCGGCCGGTTCCCAGTCGATCGATGTGATCGTGCATGGCAACCGGGCCGAGGTTGACGCGCTGACGCGCCGGTACAACCTGCGGGTGCGACGGTACCTGCGGTCAGGGGCCGTACTGAACGTGAACGCCGGACAGCTCGACGCGCTGTCGCGGGACGAGTCCGTCGACCATCTGTCTGCCGACGCCGCGGTCCGCTCATCCAGCCTCGTCACCGAGAGCATCGGCGCCGATCAGGTCTGGGCCGGCGTCGCGAATATCCGGCCACTCGCCGGTGCGGGCATTGGCGTCGCGCTGATCGACTCGGGCATCGACACGCGCCACGCTGCCCTCCGCAATCGCGTAGTCTTCACGAAAGACTTCACCGGAGGCAACGGCTCCGATGCCTACGGCCATGGCACACACGTCGGGGCGCTCATCGCCGGCGGAGCGGGCACCAGCGCGGACACGGCCTCGTACAGCGGTGTCGCCCCGTCGGCGCGGCTCCTCAACCTTCGCGTGCTGGACGCCCAGGGCGCGGGCCGGGCCAGCGACGTGATCGATGCCATCGACTGGGCCATCGACAATCAGGCGACGTACAACATCAGGATCATCAACCTGTCGCTGGGCGCGCCGGTGGTGCAGTCCTACCGGGACGACCCACTGTGCGAAGCCGTAGAACGCGCGGTCGAGGCGGGGATCGTTGTCGTCGCCGCCGCCGGTAACTACGGCGTGACGCAGGCCGGGGCGCTGGTGTTCGGCAGCGTGACGTCGCCCGGCAATGACCCGGCGGCACTAACGGTTGGCGCCGTCGACATGCACGACACGGCGCGGAGGTCCGACGACACCGTAGCCAAGTACAGCTCGAAGGGGCCGACGCTGTTCGACCTGGTCATCAAGCCGGACCTGGTTGCGCCTGGCAGCCGGCTGGTGTCGGCCGAAGCCCCCGGTTCCTACCTTGCGACCCAGTATCCGGAGCGGCATGTGGCCGGCGCTGGGGCCAATGCCTACATGGCGCTGTCGGGCACCAGCATGGCGGCGGGGGTGACGAGCGGCGCAGTGGCGTTGCTGCTGGATGAGAAGCCGAGGCTGTCGCCTGCCGCGGTCAAAGCGGCGCTCCAAATAACGAGTTCCCCGACCGCCAGACAGGGACTGCTTGTCGGCGGGGCTGGCAACCTCAACGCACTCGCCGCAGTGCGTTTCGTCCGGCAATCGGCCGCCTCGACATTGGCTCTGCGTGCAGGACAGATTGCCGACGAGCGCTTTCAGCTAGGCGGTGTGAGCACCGACCGTGCCGGCGCGAGACAGATCGCTCCTTACATCGCATCAATCGCGAACTCGATCGTGTGGGGCAACGCTGCCGGCGCCCCGGTCATCTGGGGTAACTCCATCGTCTGGGGTAACTCCATCGTCTGGGGCAACTCCATCGTCTGGGGCAACTCCATCGTCTGGGGCAACTCCATCGTCTGGGGCAACTCCATCGTGTGGGGCAACGCGGTCGAATCAATCGTGTGGGGCAACAGCATCGTGTGGGGCAGCAGCGCCGACTCGATCGTGTGGGGGAACTCCGCAGATTCCATCGTGTGGGGCAACGCCGTCGAATCGATCGTCTGGGGCAACTCCATCGTGTGGGGCAACGCCGCCGACGCGGTCGTCTGGGGTAACGCGACCCAGTCCATCGTGTGGGGCAACTAGATCTCCTCGAGCCTCATAACCTTAAATAATTGCACGCACACGACTTGGAGCAGATCATGAACAACAGCATTATCGTTTGGGACTAAACCGGCCGATACCTCTAGCGGGAATGATGTCAGCCCCGCTCTTACCGAAAAACGGCCGAGCCTACGTCGCTGCCGTCATAGCCGCAGGGTTTTTGGTCGTCAGCTGGTCAGTTCACCAGTTGACCCAGCATCCCGTTGGAATTCAGTGGTTTCTGCTCGCGGCGCTGACACTGATCAGCGGCTCGGCGACGGTGAAGCTGCCTTCCGTGCCGGCCTCGATCTCGATCTCGGAGACGTTCGTTTTCGCCGCGGTCCTCCTATATGGCCCGTCGGCCGGCACCCTGGTCGTTGCCCTTGACGGCCTCGTAATCTCATTCTGGATCTTCAAGCGAAGGCAGGAACCCTACCGCGCTCTGTTCAACATGTCAGCGCCGGCGGTGTCTGCATGGTGCTCGGCGCAACTGTTCTTCTGGTTAGCCGGAATTCGTCCACTAGTCGAAGGCCCCGCACCGCTCAATAAGATCCTGCCAGCCCTAGTCGTCTTCGCGGGCGCCTACTTCACGCTGAACAGTTGGCTCATCACTTTCGCAATCTCTCTTGAGAAGCAAGTCCCAGCTCTCAGGGTGTGGCGACAGAACTTCATCTGGATCTCGCTCAACTACTTCTGCGGCGCTTCCGTCGCAGTTCTGCTGGTCGTCGGAACGCGAGAGGTCGACCTTCGATTCATCGGCGTAATCGTGCCGCTACTCTTGGTGCTCTACTTCACTTTCAAGATTTCAATGGACAGAGTGGAAGACGCCAACCGTCACGTGGAGAAGGTCAACCGCCTCTACCTTTCGACGATCGAAACGCTTGCGATGGCGGTCGACGCAAAGGACCAGGTCACACACGGTCACATCAGGCGAGTCCAGAAGTACGCCGTGGGCCTAGCCAAGGCACTCGGGGTTCACGACGACGCGCTGTTGAAAGCGGTGGAAGCCGCGGCACTGCTGCACGACATGGGTAAGCTTGCAGTGCCGGAGTACATCCTCAACAAGCCTGGCCGGCTCACCGACGCCGAGTTCGAGAAGATGAAACTTCACGCAAGCGTCGGCGCAGACATCTTGTCCGCAATTGACTTCCCGTACCCAGTGGTTCCAATCGTTCGACATCACCACGAGTCATGGGATGGTAGTGGCTACCCCGATGGATTGCGAGGCACGGACATCCCCATCGGCGCGAGAATTTTGTCGGTGGTTGACTGCTTCGATGCCCTGACATCCGATCGCCCGTATCGCAGGCGCCTCTCCGATGAAGAGGCTCTAACAATCCTGAACGAGCGGAAAGGAACGATGTACGACCCTTGGGTGGTACAGACATTTGAGTCCGTGTACGGGAGCATCGGGCTTTCGGAGACACAAAGAGAAGCTGGGGTGGAAGACTCGCGAGACTCGCCACCAGTGCGAGACGTCACACGCGTCGGTGCTAGGCCGTTGAAGGCGACGCCGGGTGTATTGGCCGAGGGAAGCCTGATCTCGCTCGAATGCGAAGCGTTGCTGCTTCGACTCGCCCCAGCACTGTCTGCGCCAATGGCAGTGTTCTATCGATACGACCAAGGGCGCGACGAATTAGTTGCCCACCATTTGGCGGGAGCTCAAGGTCACACTATCGCTGGCAATCGCTTAGCGCTAGGACAGAGCCTCAGTGGTTGGGTCGCCGCAAACCGGCAAACCATTCTCAACTCAGACGCTGCTCTTGATTTAGGCGACATCGCTTCACGATTTAGTCCTGCGCTCCGGAACTGTCTGTGTCTCCCAGTGGCAACAGGCAAGCAGTTAGTTGGCGTGCTATCCCTCTACTCGCCTGAGCCCTTCTCCTCGGCGGATGAGAGATTGTGCAAGACGCTGCTCGCGGAGATATTGGATTCGGTGGAGCCTCCAGCGCCACTAAGCGCCGGCCACCTCGCTCTGCAGGCTGCCCAATAGCCCGCAGCGCTCTTTGCACAGAGATTTAGGCTCCAGCCGGAAATCCCCTTCAAAAGCTCCTCTAGTCCGCACACAATTCATCCGGATCAGGCGAGGAGAGCAGATGGACATCTTCGACGAAGCGCGAGCATTACACAGAGGCGGCAAGTTCGCTACCGCGTTGGGCCGCTTAGAGGCCCTTAAGACGACGCGGTTGGACGTCGACACATCGCTTCTTAAGGCGGCGCTCTGCGAGGTAACCGGCGACGCTTCTTCGGCAAGGCTACTGGTCGATCAAGCGCTCCGCTCTCGGCTGCTTACAGACGCGCACCGGGCAACGGGAGAGTTCATCCTCTCTCGGCTCGACTCAGCTGACGGAGACCCAGACGGCGAATTGCGACATCTCGAGAGATCGCAATCGCTTGCCGAACGTGCGGGTGACTCCGAACAGCTTTGTTGGACTCAACTGAGGATGCTCTCGCTCACGGCTGATCGCATCGGGGCGGAGTCCTGCAGGGCCATGGTCGTGCGCTTGCGTAAGAACGTTAGTTGCCTGGGGAATCCGAACCTGTCGGCTGCAGTTCACTTGGCGGTCGCGGACATCGACGGCAAACACGGATTGTTGGCTAAGAGCAGCCGACACCTCGTTCTGGCCGAAGGCTTGTTGACGCGGTACCCAAACCTTTGGCTCCAAGGGTGGGCCGCTACCACTCGGATGGCGCTGGCCATGGTTGTGTGCGACATCCCCTCCGCGCTTGCACACGGCGAAAGAGCGCTTCGACTGAGCGCCGACAGCGGTTCCGCCACGGTCAGGTTCAGCGCCCTGGGAAACATGGGCCGACTGCTGCATACCACAGGAGACTACGAGCGGTCCTTGGAACACCTCAACCAAGCATTGGCTACTTCCCGACCAAACGGAGATCGAAGCGATGCGATCAGCGAGTCAATCGCAAGGGTGTACATGGCTCAGGGGCGCCTCCACGAGGGGTTGGCACTGCTTGATCACGTTGAGATCTCTGACCGGGCTTCACTTCGGAGCGGGCGCTATGTTCATCGTCACTCCCTGCTAACTAAGGCGGAATTGCTGACGAGGCTTGGCAACCTTCCTGGAGCGGAGGATTACTTCGCAGAAGCAATTGCTCTAGCTCAGCGAAGCGGCGACGCGATACTCGAAGACTCAGCGAGGCTGCTGCTGCGTAAGGCTCGTACAGACGCGGGGATTGAGTTTCCGGGAGGCTCCGTTGCACCACCAGTTCTTGCGACGCCGGATCTCGCAATCCTGTATGAGCAGACGCTGACCTCGAGTCTGGTCGCCGCTGGTCGACTGGGGGCGGCAAAGTCGCACTTCGATCGCGCGGTGCGGATCTGCCGCGCGGTGTCGAATAGGCTCGCTGAGCGGGAATTGAATGAATCCGTCGCGGCGAGCCTGTTGTCGGTTGAATTCTCCGCGATTGAAGCTGTCAGCCAGGCAAGAAGCACTTTGCAGGAGATCAGTTCATTCCTCATGCACTCCAGCCGCCCCGAACTCGTCGCGACTGGACTCATCTCAATCCTTCAACACACTCACTGCCTCGTTGGCGCCAGGGCCATTGCGCGCGACGCCGACAATCGTGAAGAAGTGCTCGCTACCTGGGGCGCGCTGACCTCACCCTCGGAGCTCCGCACCTTTCCCGTCGGCATTTCTCGCGAGCGCCACATCGAACTCCAACTGCAGCCGCTGCCCGACATCGAATCGCACGCCGCGGTGAACAGCGTCGGTTTCGTCATCGCCGCTGGACAGGACCTGGAACGCGCGCGCCTCGAGCGCGAGGAGCGACTCACCCTCTGGCCAATCGACGAACTGCCCGCCGAAGACGATGACTCAGTGGTGGCAGGCAAGATGCGCGAGGTGATGCTGTACGCGCGCAAGGTGGCGCCCACCAACGTCACCGTGCTCATCACCGGCGAGAGCGGCACCGGCAAGGAAGTGGTCGCGCGGGCAGTGCATCGCTATTCCCAGCGCTCGAAGAAGCCGTTTGTCCCGTTCAACTGCACGGCTGTGCCGCGCGAACTGCTCGAGAGCCATCTGTTTGGCTTCAAGCGGGGCGCGTTCACCGGTGCCGACCGCGACAACCCTGGCCTCATCAGGGCAGCCAAGGACGGCACGCTGTTCCTCGATGAAGTGGGCGAGCTCGGCCTCGACCTGCAGCCGAAGTTGCTCCGCTTCCTCGAATCCGGCGAGATCAATCCGCTCGGCGAAACGTCACCCTTCAGCGTCAACGTCCGCATCGTCGCCGCCACCAACGCGAACCTGAAGAAGCTGGTCCAGGAAGGACGCTTCCGCGAAGACCTGTACTACCGCCTCAATGTCATCCCGCTGGAACTGCCGCCGCTCCGTGAACGACGCGAGGAGATTCCACCGCTCGCCCAGCACTTCGCCCTGAAGTGGTCGCACGAACTCAACAAGGGACGCATTCGCGTCGCCGACGACCTGATGGAACACCTCGTCGTTTACCCGTGGCCCGGGAACATCAGGCAGTTAAGTAACGAGATCAACCGCATGGTGGCCACGGCGGAAACGGACGCACCCCTGACGCTCGACCAGTTGCCGAAAGCGATGCGAGAGGAAACCGAGCAGTTGAGACGCCGCGAACTCGGACTCGAGTTGAGCGTGCGGCTCACCGGCAGCCTCGACCACGCGGTCGCCACCCTCGAACGGGAGATGATCAAGCTGGCCCTGACCCAGCACGACGGCAAGGTCGAAGCTGCCGCCAAAGCCCTCGGCATTTCGCGCAAGGGCCTCTACTTGAAGCGCCAGCGCCTCGGCCTATAGCCGCGACTCCAGCACATCCGCCCCCACCTGAGGCGGCAGCCTCCGCTGCTGCTGCAACAGTTGCTCGATCGACCCCAGCAGCACGCGCTGCGATCCACCCAACGTTCGCAACGTCTCCAGGCGCCCCTGACGGATGCGGTAGTACACCGTACGCCGCGACACCCCCAGCAACACCGCGGCATCGTCGATCAGGACGCTCCGCTTCCCCAGGCTCTCCAGTTCACGCATGAGCGCGGTAGAGGCGAGCCCGATGCCATAACGCGCCGGCTCGTTTCAGGCGTGAAAAACGCCTGTGTGGCCCAAGGGTTGCGAAAAAGGCGCGAAACTCAGCTACCCGACGGGTCGGAACTACCCAAAAGGTTCCGATAGGAATGCTTTGACTTTCGCCATTACCCAATCTACATTTTGACTATTCAAAATGCTGCCTGATTCCAAAGCCGCGCCGCCGGAGCCGTCGGGATGGCGCACCACTCCCCCGATGAAGAGCCTGCCCGAAGTCCATGGGTCGGTGCCCATTCCGCACGGCGCAGGCTTCTGGCGCAAGCTCATCGCCTTCGCCGGGCCGGGCTACCTCGTCGCGGTCGGCTACATGGACCCCGGCAACTGGGCCACCGACATCGCCGGCGGCGCACGCTTCGGCTACACGCTCCTCAGCGTGATCATGATTTCCAACCTGATGGCGATCCTGCTGCAGGCGCTGTCCGCCCGGCTCGGCATCGCCAGCGGCCGCGACCTGGCTCAGGCCTGCCGCGACAGTTACTCGCGCCGGACAACCCTGGTGCTCTGGCTGCTGTGTGAAATCGCCATTGCTGCCTGTGACCTTGCCGAAGTAGTCGGTGCCGCCATCGCCCTCAACCTGCTGTTCGGGTTACCGCTGGTGTGGGGCGTGTGTCTTACTGCACTTGACGTGCTGGTGGTGCTCTACCTCCAGAACCGCGGCTTCCGCTACGTCGAAGCGCTGGTCATCGGCCTCATCCTCGCCATTGCCGGGTCGTTCGCGGTGGAACTCTGGTTCGCACAGCCGGAGTGGGGGGCCGTGGCCAACGGCTTCATCCCGCGAACCGAAGTGCTCACCAACCCCCAGATGCTTTACATTGCCATCGGCATTTTGGGAGCGACGGTGATGCCGCACAATCTCTACCTGCACTCCTCGATCGTGCAGACGCGCAAGTATCTGGACACGCATGAGGGTAAGGCCGAAGCGATCCGGTTCGCCTCGATCGACTCGGCGGTGGCGTTGATGTCGGCGCTCTTCATCAATGCCGCCATCCTGATCATGGCGGCCGCCACCTTCCACGGTACCGGCCACGAGGATGTGGCCGACATCTCCGACGCCTATCAGCTCCTCTCGCCGCTCCTCGGCACGACGATGGCGAGCGTGCTGTTTGCGGTGGCGCTGCTCTGCTCGGGGCAGAACGCCACGCTCACCGGCACGCTGGCCGGGCAGATCGTGATGGAGGGGTTCATCAACCTCCGCATGCGCCCGTGGCTGCGACGCCTCGTCACGCGGCTCATCGCCATCATCCCCGCCATCATCGTCACCGTGCTCTACGGGGAGCGAGGCGTGGGTCCACTGCTGATCCTGAGCCAGGTCGTCCTCAGTCTGCAGCTGCCCTTTGCGGTGTTCCCGCTCGTGTCCTTCACCAGCAACCGGGCCAAGATGGGCGCGTTCGTGAACCCGCTGTGGGTGAAGCTGCTTGCGTGGACCGTCGCCGTGGTTATTGCGGCCTTGAACGTCTGGTTGCTCTACCAGACCTTCCTCGGCGTGTAGAATCTCCGCCAATGTATCGCCGCATCCTCGTTGCACTCGAACACTCCGCCGCCGATGCGACCATCCTCGCGCACACGCGGGCACTCGCCCATCTCACCGGGGCAGAACTGCTGCTGGTGCACGTGGCCGACGGCTGGGCCGCACGCAACTTCGACCAGCTGAACCTGCGCGAGTCGGAAGAGATGAAGGCCGACCGGGCCTATCTCGAACAGGTGGGAGCGGAAATGGTGGCGGAGGGACTGACGGTCACCGTGCAACTCGCCAAAGGTGATCCGGCCGATGAACTGATTCGGGTCGCGGAGGAGGCACACGTCGACCTCATCGCGATGTCGACCCATGGTCACCGCTTCATCGCGGACGTGCTCTTCGGCACCACGGTCACGAAGGTGCGGCACCTCGTGACGATTCCCGTGCTGCTGCTCCGCGCCCAGTAACTGGACGCGCACCCCGGCCGGAGCCGGCCACGCCCGCTCGGGCGTAAGCATCAGTCAGCACGCCGCGCGGTTCGCGCGCGGCGCACCATCAATCGAGAGAACCGGCCACACGTGGTGGCGGTGTGAGATGTCGGGTTTTCGAACTCGTTGGTGACCGTCGGCGGCGCGCATGGCGCCCGACTCGATCACAAAGGTTGGTCTGCAGGGACGATGGTGGCGCTACGGCAGTGGGTCTGCCACGCGGGATGCGCCAGCCACTCTCATCCCACTTCCTCTTCGTCTCCCCACGGAATCGGCTGCGGGCCGGGCACGATACCGGCAATATCGGGATCTTCCTCGCCTTCGCCACGGGGCGAATTGGTCTTCGTCACCTTCGCCGTCGCACGGCGCTCATCTTTCTGCTTCCGCTTTTCCTGACGCGCACGCTCTTTGGCGCGCTTCTCGAGCGTGGGTCTTGTTCGATTTGCCACGATGCCTCCTGCTGTCATCTGTAATGTATCACCTGCTGGCTGGGTGACGCTCGACTCTCGGCACCGGAAGGCACGCCGCGTGCACCGGCAATCCGCGCCATGTTGTTGCTCCTCTGCATGTTCCTCGGATTCACACCGCGCAGCTCGCCGCACTCCAGACGTCCGCGTCGTACACCGATACGCTGAGCTATCAGGGTCTGCGCAATAACCGAGGGACAGCACGTCGGGCGCGGGCGTTCAGTCGGTGAGGCGGGGGTTGAAACGGAAGGCGGGCAGAAGGTGGTGTGAGAGCCGGCCGATGCCGGCCCTCACACGCCGGGGATGCTAGCGCGCGGCCGGCGTCACCGGCAGCGCGAACGCGGTCGCGGTCAGGCCCGAGGGCAGGAACACCCACTGCCGGCCGTCAATCATGTAGGTTGTGGGCGGTCCGAAGACGTTGCCGCCGGTCTCGTAGGTGTAGAGCACCTTGCCAGTCGCCGAGTCCACCGCCATGAACGTGCCGTCGTGGTCGGAGCTGAACACGATGCCGCTCGCCGTCGCGGTCACGCCCGCCCAGCCCGGTCCCTCGTACTTCACTTCCCACTTTCGCTGGCCGGTCAGCGGATCGATGGCGCGTAGGGCGCCGGTGCGCGGGCCGACCGGAGCCACCGTCCCACCCATCGTGCGGTCGCCGACGTTGGCATCCGGCGTGTCCTTCTTGATGAACTTGGCGCAGGTCTCACGAACCGTGACGAAGAACAGTCCGCGCTGCTTGTCGTACGACGGCGGCATGAAGTTCGTGTTGCCGTACCAGTCCGGGCAGGTGTCGGTTCCCTCGACGGTCGGGACGTGGCCGGGGATTTCAATCGGACGGCCAGCCGCAGTAAAGCCCGACGCCCAGTTCTGGTTGCCGAAGGCCCAGGCGTTGATGAACTTGCCGTTCGTCCGATCGAGCACGTACAGGAAGCCGTTGCGGTTGGCCTGCATCAGCACCTTGCGGGGCTGACCGGCGATCGTGAGGTCGGCCAGCACGGGCGTCTGGTTGGCATCCCAGTCGTGCGTGTCGTGCGGCGTGTACTGAAAGTGCCACTTCAGCTTGCCCGTGTCCGGGTCGAGCGCCACGACCGACGCCGCGTAGAGGTTGTCGCCCGGGCGACTGTCGCCGTCCCAGTCGGGGTTCGGATTGCCGGTGCCCCAGTAGACGGTGTTGAGGTCCGCGTCGTAGGTGCCGGTCACCCAGGTGGGTGAACCGCCGCGCTCGAGCACGTCGACCGGCCACGTCTCGCTGCCCGGCTCACCGGGAGCAGGAATGGTCCAGAAGCGCCAGCTGCGCTTTCCGGTTTCGGGGTCATAGGAGTCGATGAACCCGCGGTTGGCATACTCACCGCCGGCCATGCCGACGATCAGCTTGCCCTTGACGATGAGCGGCGCCACGGTGCTGGCGTAACCCAGCTTGAAGTCGGCCAGTTCGACATCCCACAGCACCTTGCCGTCCTTCGGGTCGAGCGCCAGCAGATGCGCGTCGAGCGTCGTCATGAACAGTTTGTTGCCGTAGATGGCAAATCCACGGTTCACCGGACCGCAGCAGACCTTCAGGCCCGCCGGCAGCAGCCGCTGGTAGTGCCAGATCTGCTTTCCGGTCCGGCCGTCGATGGCCCACGCGTGGTTCTGCGGGCCAGTCACGTAAAGGATGCCGTTCAGCACCACCGGCGTCGCCTCGAACTGCCCGGTGACGCCTGCCTGGAACGTCCACTGAGGAGCCAGTTGGCCGACGTTCGCCGGCGTGATCTGCGTCAGCGGGCTCAGACGCTGCCCGTCATAGGTTCCGGACACCACCAGCCAGCGTGTGGGATCCGACAGCCCCTTCGCGAGATCCGCGTCCGTGATGCTCTGGGCGGACAACGGCGCCGCCACCCCCGCCATCGTCAGGATCGCCGCAGCGATCCGACGGAAGCCAAAAACATTCATTCAGTTCCTCCGCAGGTAAAATGCGCCCCATTATGACCAAGGAGGCCCCAGTGCGAAAGTCTCGATATGTCGCAGCGTTGCTCGTCGCCCTCTCCCTGACGCCGTCGCTGACCGCACAGCAGGCTGGTGTGACCGTTGAACAGGTCGACCGATGGATGGCCGATCTGTCGAATTGGGGACGCTGGGGCAAGGACGATCAGCGCGGCACCCTGAACCTGATGACGCCAGCTGTCGCGAAAGAGGCGCTGAAGCTGGCGCGTGACGGGGTGTCCGTCTCGCTGGCACACACCATCGACAAAGTTCCGGCCCCCGACAGCCCGCGCCCAATCGGACAGGCGATGACGCTCGACGCGGCAGGACATGCCATGGACCAGTACACCATCTGGTATCACGGCTCGGTCATCACCCACATCGACTCGCTGTGCCACTACTCGTTCCAGGGAAAGATCTACAACGGCTTCGACCGCTCGAACATCAAGGAAGGGATCGGTTGTCCGCAGAACGGCATCGAAAACCAGAAGAGCGGCATCATGACTCGCGGCATCCTCGTCGACATGCCGCTGCTGAAGAAGGTGCCGTACCTTGAACCGGGCACGCCCGTGACCATCGCAGACCTCGAAGCTTGGGAGAAGTTCGCCGGCCTGAAGATTCGCAGCGGCGACGCGCTGTTCCTGCGCACCGGGCGCTGGGTTCAACGCGCCGAGAAGGGGCCGTGGAACGTGGCGGCCAGTGCGGGCGGCTTCCACGCGTCCGTGCTGCCGTGGCTGAAGCAGCGGGACGTGGCACTTCTCGGCGACGACGCCGTCACCGACGTCCAGCCGTCAGGCGTCCAGGGCAGCCCGCGTCCGATTCACCAGGTGGCAATCGTGGCCATGGGGCTGCCGCTCGTCGACGTGATGGATCTGGAGGCGGTGGCGAAGGAAGCTGCTGCGCGCAAGCGCTGGGAGTTCCTGCTCACCGCCGCCGCCGTGCCGGTGCTGGGAGGGACGGGTTTCCCGCTGAACCCGATTGCGACGTTCTGACGTTCCGATGTTCAGACGTTGCGAAGTCAGACGTTGTGGACGTCCGCCGACGATGGTAGCGTCGTCAGCGTGATAGGGATGCGGCGCACCCGAAGCGGGGCGGTACGGGGTTGGCAGTGGCTTGCGTCACCGTCTCGTTCATGACGAACGACCGGTGTGCCCGGGAGTCGCACGATGTCGCAGAACGATCTCGAGATTCGCGTGGAATTCCTTGAAAGAACCGTAGCCAGCCTGGCCGGATTGCCGCAGCAAGTGCAAACCCTCTCAACGCAGATCCTGCAATTCCGCGAGGAAGTGAGCGCGGACATTTCGGGCGTCAGAGTCGAGGTTGGCGAACTGCGCGGCGAGCTGCACGACGTTCGCGACGAGTTGCGTGGCGAGATGGCCGGCATGCACGTCGAATTGGTCGGTCGGATCGATAGCTGTCGCGACGAGTTGCGCACGGACATGAGTTCCATGCATCTGGACCTGGCGACGGCCATCCTGGCCGGCCAGGCTCAGACGCGCAGCCTGCACGAAGATCTCGTCGCACGAATTACGCTGCTGGGCGAGGGCCTCAAGTTCTCGCCAGCCGCGCCGCCGCCGGACGGGCAGCAGCTCGGTTGACGCCATCATTGTAGAAGTCCGATCGAACGCTACTGCCGAGTCCCCTCGGTGCCGGGTGACCTGTATACTGCCGCTGTGAGCGCATCTCTGATGTCTGCGGTCGTCGATCGCACCGCCGTGACCATACAGTCGCTGCACGACACGCCAGACGATCGCGAGTACTGGTGGAGCCGCTCGATCGACGAGCGCCTGTCGGCCATCGAGATCATGCGCCGGATGGTCTATGGATTCGCCGCGACTGACGGAAGACTTCAAAGAGTTCTTGAGATCGCTCAACGCTCACCGCGTTGAGTACCTGCTGGTCGGCGGATACGCGGTCGGCCTGCATGGATATCCGAGAGCGACAATCGACCTGGATATCTGGGTTCGAGCGACCGTGGACAATGCCCGCCGGGTACTTGACGCCCTCCGGGCGTTCGGATTCGACCTCCCCGTTCTGCAGCCTCAGCTCTTCATCGACCGGGACAGCATCGTCCGCTTCGGCGTACCGCCGTTTCGCATCGAGCTCATGACGTCTATCGACGGTGTGCGGTACGACGACTGTCACGCTCGCGCACAGCTGATGGTCCTGGACGACGTGCCGGTGCCGGTTATCTCGCTCGAAGACCTCAAGGTCAACAAGCGGGCGGCAGGCCGTCACAAGGATCTGGCAGACCTCGACAACCTCCCGTAGGGTTCGACCCGCGCCTGCGGCCGACGGCTCTTCGCCGCGCGTGTCGGCGGCCAGCGATTGGAAATTGGCCCGGGGTTGAGGCGACAATCAGGCATGAAGAAGGCCCTGGCCGCCGCCCTGCTCCTCGCCTGCGCGCTGCCCTCGCGCACGTTGGCGTGGGGCGCCACCGGGCACCGGGTGGTCAGCCGCGCCGCCATTCTCGCGCTTCCCGCGGATGTGCCGCCGTTCCTGGCTCGGCAGATCGACTGGATTGGCAGCCGCTCGGTGCTGGCCGACTCGTGGCGCGGACCACAGGAGCCGTTCTCGAAGGCGGCCGAGGATCCGAATCACGTCTGGTATACGGAGCAGTTCGAGTTCCTGAAACAAATCCCGCGTTCCCGCGACGAGTTCATGCTGGCGGTCTACGACGAGCACCTGCGGTTGCGTGCGTCCAATCCGGCCGCGGCGGCGCTCACAAACATCCACTACACCGGCACGTTGCCGTACGCCGTCGTTGAGGGCTACGAGCGGCTGAAGGTGGCCTTCCGCACCTGGCGGGCGTTGCGGGCGCAGAATCAGGACACGACCTTCATCGAGCAGGACGCCGCGTTCTACCTCGGTTGGATGAGCCACTACGTCGCCGACGGCGCGCAGCCGCTTCACAGCACTATCCAGCACGACGGCTGGGTGGGTGACAACCCGAAGAGCTACACGCGCGACGGCGCCATCCACTGGCTGTTCGAGGACACGTTCGTCGACCTGATCGTCCTGCACGAGCGCGAGATCCAGACACGCATCCCAGCCGCGCCGACGGTGCTGGTTGACCCGTTCGCCGCAGTCCTCGCGCATATCGACCGCGCGCACACCCGCCTCGAGCGGGTTTATCAGCTCGAACAGCGGAAGGCATTCGAGAAAAGGGACAGCCGGGAGGGACGCGAACTCGTTTACGCAACGACCGGCGATGCCGCCACGCTGCTGCGCGATCTGATCTACACCGCATGGGTGAACAGCGCGCGCGGCGAGCCCGACTTCGACCCACACGATCGGACGAACAACCCGAGGAACCCGCGCTACAACCCCGCGACCGGCGCGGCGCCGCCGCTGGCGCCAACCGTCCGGTAGTCGGGCTACTATGAACGTCGAACTGTGATGAACCTGTCTCGCTTCCGGCATGCCCTCGGAACGGCGCTCGTCGCCGTCATCCCATTTCTCGTCGTCGCGTGCGGCTCGGACAGCCCATCGGCGCCAACCAGCTCGGCACCGAAGGTCTCGTCGGTCTCGCCCACCAGCGGCAGCACGACCGGCGGGAACAGCATCACCATCACCGGCACCGGCTTCAGCAGCGATGCGACTGTCACCATCGGCGGCGTCGTCGCGACCGGTGTGATCGTGTCCGGCAGCACCTCGATCGCGGCGGTCACCGGCGTCCGCACCACCGCTGGCGCGGCGGACGTGACGGTCAGCACGGGCGGCAAGACGAGCACGCTGGCCAACGCCTTCACCTTCGTGGCGCCAAGCGGCGCGAACCGCGCACCGGTCATCAGCGCCTTCCGCAGCATCGGTTCACGCAACAATCAGCCGTCCGGCTTCGCCGACATCGACGAGACGGTACAGGTGCTGGCCACAGTCACCGACAGCGAGACATCGAACGCGGCGCTCACCTATGAGTGGACCGCACCCGGCACGTTGACGCCGTCGGGACCGACGCTTACCTGGAAGGTGCCGAACTCGATCTCCGGTGGGACGCCAAGCACGGTGACGATTGGCCTGAAGGTGACGGAGAAGTTCACCGAAGGCGGCGTGGTGCACACGCAGTCCACCGCCGGCAGCTTCCCGCTGCGCGTGCACGACTCGCAGAACGAGATCCTGAGCGTCGGCGAGGACTTCCTGCTGTTGTTCTCGGATTCGACGAAGAGCACCAACGAGGTGCTGCACAACTTCTCGACGACCTGCGACGGCGGCAAGGGGCGGACGAACGAGGCGAACGACACGGACCAGAACCGCCGCCTCTTCATCCAGAACTTCGCCGCGGCCCGCGTCGTGCGCCGGCCACCAGCCACCTTCAACTTCGTCCGCCAGGGCTGCTTCCCATCGGGACGCCAGCAGCCGAACACCGACGCGTGCTCGGCGTACACGGTGCACTGGGAAGTGACCTACAAGTCCGATGGCAAGAAGGAAACGGCCGACGGCATCGACTACGTCAGCGCCGTCCTCGAGAACGATCGCTGGCTGCTGTGCCACAGCGACTTCATCGGCACAGCCACGACCACGCTGACCGGCGAGACGCGCGCGCTCAGCTGGTAGGACGCGACGGGAGAAGGAGGCTTATGCGGGGATCTGTTCGGCAGCCCTGGGAAGCATGCCGCAGTCGACGAGCATGGCGATGAAGGTCTCCACCAGGTCACCACGCCGCCAGCCGCGCCGCACTTCGTCACTCAGCACGTCGCATGCGCGCTCGACCGACATCGCCGGCTTGTAGGGGCGCGACGTCGTGAGCGCGTCGAACACATCGACGATGCCCATGACCTGCGCGAGCAGGGGCACAGCGTCGCCAGCCAGACCGTCGGGATAGCCGCTGCCGTCCAGATGCTCGTGATGATGGCGGACGATGGGGCGAATACGCTTCAGGAGCCGCAGCTCGGCACACAGGTGGTCGCCGATCAGCGTGTGGTTCTTCATCAGCTCGTATTCGTCCGTCGTGAGCTGGCCGTCCTTCAGGAGGATGCGGTCCGGAATCCCCACCTTGCCGATGTCGTGCAGGTAGCCGCCGACGCGCAGCGTGTCCAGGTCTTCATGCAACAACCCGAGCCGTTCGCCGAGGGACACGGCGTACTGGGCCAGGCGCTGGCAGTGCCCTTCGGTGGCGCGGTCGCGCGCTTCGATGGTCATCGCGAGGCTCAGAATCACCGACTCTGCCGAGTCGAGCGCGTCCGTGTACCGCTTGATACGCAGGAGTGAGGCGACGCGAGCCCGCATCTCGGGGACGATGAACGGCTTTGCCATGAAGTCGTCGGCGCCCACCTCGAGTCCACGGATGCGGCTGTCCGTGTCGGTCAGGCCTGTCACGAGCACGACGGGGATGAGACGGGTGGCAGGGTCGTTCTTCAGACGGCGGCACACTTCGTAGCCGTCGATCTTCGGCATGAGGATATCGAGCAGCACCAGGTCGGGTCGCTCGTTCGCGACCGCCGCCAGCGCGTCCTCCCCATTTCCGGCCGTCGTCACGCGATAGCCATCGCGCGTCAACAATGCCTCGAGCACCAGGGTATTGGCGGGCAGGTCGTCGACGACGAGGATGTGCGCGGCTCGTTCGTCCGAGCGGAGGCCAGGAAGGAGCTCGCCGAAGGTTTCACTGGTAGGTCCCACCGGAGGGGTTATCGGCCGATGAGGTCGCAGGGGTGAGGCCCCCCGGGAGCAGCCGTGCAACGGCGTGAATAGACAGGAGGCAGGGAGCGCGTGGCCGCCCTGATGTAGGATTAGCGGCACTTTGGACGGTCGAGCCGGCCAATCACTAGAGGGATTTGCATGACGATGATGAGCAGGGCATGGAACCGGAGTCGACGAATCGGACTCTCGCTCTGGTGCGCGGCACTGATGGCGACCGCCGCTACCGTATGGCCGATGGGCGGGAGCGTTCATGCCCAGGGGTCGTCGATACCGGGAAAGGAGCCCGACCTGAGCGGCATCTGGGACGGCACGCCACGCGCCCGCCCCGTGAACAGCGAGACGGTTCCCTGGGGCAAGGACAACTTCCCCGAACTCAACGAGCGCGCCCTCGCCTACCAGAAGGTGTTCGACGAGGCTCTCTCCCCCAAGTACGACTGCCAGCCAGCCTCGTCGCCAGCCATCCAATACGACCCGTACTCGATGGAATTGGTGCAGTGGCCCGATCGCGTCCTGCTCCGCTACGAGAAGGACGATCAACTCCGCACCGTGTGGCTCGACGGCCGCAAGCCCACCAACGCCGACTGGAGCCTCCAGGGCTTCTCGGTGGGACGCTACGACGGCAACGCGCTGCTGGTCGACACCGACCATTTCAACTTCGACATCACCGGCTTCGACGACTACACCGGCATCCCTTCGTCCACACTCAAGAAGGTGCACGAACGGTACTGGCGTGAAGGGAGCGAGCTGAAGGTGACGGTTACTGTCGAAGACCCGATGTTCCTGAAGAAGCCGACCGGCTACACGACACGTTGGCTGCCAGTACGCCAGGGCTACAAGATCTCCCCATGGGACTGCGATCCGGAAACCTCACGCGCGCCCGTGCGCATGATGCCGCAGAAGTACAAGTAAGACAGCCGCTCGACTGAGGAGTCACACATGACCGTTCGACGATTTATTACGTATGCGCTCGCCGGCGCCGTGGCGGCGGTGGCCACGGTGCCGCTGATCGCCCATCATTCGAGCGCGCCGTTCTACGATGCGACGAAGACCGCGGAAGCACAAGGCCCGGTGACCAAGCTCCTTCTCCGCAACCCGCACTCGTTCCTCTATTTCGAATCAGAAGTGAACCAGAAAAAGGTGGAGTGGCAGGTGGAGCTCGGCGCTGCCGCGTCGCTGACGCGCACCGGGTGGACCACCGAGACGCTGAAACCTGGCACTATCGTGAAAGTGGTTGGCCAGCCGTCGCGAGCCGAAGGCTCCTACGGCATGTGCTGCGCGAAGATTACCCATCCCGACGGCAGCCCGATCACCCCGGGTGGTCGGGTGACGGAAGCACAGCAGCCGCCGCGCTGACCGCCGGTCCCCGACACGGCTTGTGACCAATCTGACTGCCTGGCTCGAGGGGACGGCGCTCGCCACCGTGGTGCGCGAGTCGCCCTCGCTCTGGGCCTACCCAACCATCCTCACGCTCCACACGGTCGGCCTCGGCATCGTCGTCGGGGCCAGCGCCGTGGTCGATCTGCGCCTGCTGGGATACGGGCGCAAGCTCCGCGTCGGCGGGCTCGCCCCGCTGTTTCCGCTGATGGCGTGGGCGTTCGTCCTGAACGCCTTCAGCGGGATACTGCTGTTCATCGCCGACGCGACGACCAAATCCGGGCAGTGGATCTTCTACGTGAAGCTGGCCCTCATCTTCGTGGCCCTGTGGGTGACGTTCGCGACGAGGCGCATTGTGCTCGACAACCCGCTGACGGCCTTGGATGATCACATCCCGGCGAACGGGAGGCGGCTGGCGCTGGCCTCCATGGTGTTGTGGGCGGCGGCCATCACGGCCGGCCGCTTCATGGCGTATATCGGCGTACCGTGATGGATAGACTGGTCGTCTGGCTCCAGGCCACGGCGCTGTCGAAGGTCATTGTCCTGAACCTGTGGATCTGGCCGATCGCCGAAACCGTGCACTTCATCGGGCTCACCCTGCTGCTGGGCATCGTCGGCTTCTTCGACCTGCGCCTCATGGGCTTCTTCCGCCGCGTCTCGCTCGTCGGCGCGCACGATCTGGTGCCGGTCGCCATCGGCGGTTTCGCCCTGAACCTGATGACCGG
>JAYTXA010000043.1:0-84313 GCA_043743165.1 Acidobacteriota bacterium | reverse complement strand
AAAGGCCGTCCCGCCCGACCTGCCCCTGTCCTACTTTCCCAGCTCCTTGTAGATCGCCTCGATGGCGCCCTTGAGGCGGTCGTTCTTGAAGCCCGGGTACTTCGCCGTGACCGTGCTGGCCGTGAAGGCATCCGCGGCGCTCTTGCCGGCCTTGGCGGCGGCTTCCGTTTCGGCCACCAGGTCGGTCATGTAGCGCTGGTACTCCTGCAGTTCCGCCGGCTTCGACGGCGGCGTGTGACCCGGAATGATCGTGTCCACGTCCTTGTAGGCCGCAATGGCCTTCGCCAGCGTCTTCGGCAGTTCGATGCCCGAGCCGTCGTTCGCCAGGTCCAGCAGCGGTGCATCCTTCCACGCCCACAGGTCGCCGGTGGCGAGGATTCTCAGGGTCGGGAAGTACACCATCGTGTCGCCGCCGGTGTGCCCCTTGCCGAAGTACTGCAGTTCAATCCGGTCCTTGCCGCTGCCAAGCGTCAGCTTGTCCTTGAAGGTCTGCTTCGGCAGAAACTGCGCCTTGTCGCCCTTGAACGCATCCATCTTCGCCATGAGCGTCTTCGTGTTCTCATGCGCAACGATGTTCACGCTGGCCGGGAAGCCTTCGTTGCTGCCCGTGTGATCGCCGTGCGTGTGCGTGTTGATGAGGGTGGTGATCGGCTTGCTGGTCACCGCCTTGATCTTCGCGATGATGTCGGGCCCATAGCCCGCCAGCTTGCTGTCCACGACCGTGACGCCGGCGTCGGTGATGAACACCGACACGTTGCCGCCAGTGAACTGACCGCGGTCAACCGGGCTCGACGCGCCGATGATGTAGAAATTGTCCTTCACCTTCTGCAGATCGGGCAGCGTCGCCCGCTGCTGCTGTCCAGCCAGCCCCACCGACAGTGCCCCAACCGCCACGAGCAGACCGAGTACCACACTTCGCTTCATGAGTTCTCCCTACACAAATCTGACATCGATTCCCACGTCCTACATCGTGCTGCGCTTGCAGCCCTCGACGAATGCACGCTTCGCGTCGCCGGGCTTCTCGATGATTTTGAAAAACTGGTCGAGATAGCCCCTGGCATCCTTGCGGTAGCCCTGATCAAGGTTCGGAACCTGGTCGAAGAGCGCCATCACCCCGTCGCGCATGCCGCGCATCCGCGTCAGGAACGGCGCCAGGTTTTGCTCAGTGAGGCACGGGCCGCGGTAGAGTCGCTCGCGCACGGTCGGCAGGTTCAGCACCTTGGCGGGCACGGCGTAGCGGGCGTTGACCAGGCCGGAGTAATCGAAGTCGTACGGCACCGGGTAGATTGTGCCGTTCGAGGCGCGCACCAGGACGATGTTGTGCAGCTTCGCCAGTGACATGTCGGTGTTGCCGATCATGTATGCGAACAGCGACAGCAGCGTCATCGACTCGCCGTCGACGTGCCTGAACGACAGGTTTTGCAATTCGCTGGTCTCGCCGTCCAGCCGCTTCGCCACATCATCATCGTCCTCGAGAAAGAGACCGGCGCGCGTCGTGATCGGCTTGTTGTTCGAGACGTCGACGTAGGTCGTCGTCGACAGCCGGGCGCGGAACGAGCGCGTGGTGATGCGGTTGAAGATCTTGTAGGCCGCGAACTCGCGGTAGACGTACTGCTCGTACGAGTCGACGTCGCGGCAATGGGTGCCGAGCTTCAGCGTCTTGTGCCCCTCGAAGATCGTGCCGTCGATCTTGCCCGTGAACTCGATGCGTAGCGGCGCGAACGTGCACGTGCCCGTCGCGCGGCGCGAGTGCCCCCGCGTGCGGATGTTCACGGCGAGGCGGTCCTCGCCGCCGTTCAGCGACGGGGCGACGATGGTGGCCGGGAAGACTTTGGTGCTCTCGACGTCGCGGTCACGGTTGACGGCCTTGAAGTCGGCGATCAGCGTCACGGGAAGCTGATCGTCGCTCGAGAAGAGCGCGCGCTGCATCGCCGAGCGCGTCCGCTCCAGGCGCTGCTCGGGCGTCCGCCGCCGCACGTCGGCACTCCTGTCTCTCGCGGCCGGCACCACCGGTGTGGCGTCCCGCCGCTGGGCGTGCACCACCGTCAGGCTCGCCAGCAGCACCGCCACGCTGGTCGCCGCCATCACGCGCGTGGCGCCTGCGCCCACTCCGAGTCCTCGTCGCATCCTGTCCTCCGGAACGCTGGCGATTCTAGCAGGACCGCGTCAGCCAACGTAGCCGTTCCGTGCGCGCGACGTGTAGCCCTATGCGCCGACCGGCACCGCGCCGGGCTGGCAGGTGGGTGACCGGGGCCGGTTCGATGCGGTGCTGCAGCGGTGCCCGCGTGCCTGGAGTCGGCACTTGGCGTGAAGGAGGGAATCGAGGTGGGGCCGATGCGTGGCGTTCTGCGCGCGCGTGTCGCGGTGGAGGCAGCGGCATCCGCCGCTGACCTCCGGGCAATGGTCGTTGATCGTTCTTCGTTCGTTAGTACGGATACAGGTCCGTCCGCAGGCTGACGGTCTGCGCCGGGTCGATGTAGACGTCGAACCCCTGCGGTTCGAGTCCGGGCGCGTCGAGCTCGATCTCGTGCGGTCCAACCTCGAGCGTCAGCCGCTGGAACACGCCGTCGAAGTCGTCGACGATCCCCGCGTAGTAGCCGTCGACGTACACCGCAGCATTTCGCGGCCGCACCTGCAGGCGGAGGTCGCCGTAGTAGATGCGCGAGCCGTAAGACCGCGGGCCAGCGTAGCCGTAAACGCGTCCCGAGTACGGCGAACCGTAGAGGTAGCCATTGCCGAGACCGAAATAGACGCTGAAATTGCCGCCGGGACCGTAGTAGCGCTGGCGACGGCCTGGGCCGAGCACACGTGGCGCGGGATAGTAACGATAGGCGTCGTAGCGGCGGTCGTTGCGGTAGCCGTCGTAGCGACCGTCGTAGCGATAGGCGTCGCGCCGATCGTTGCCGCGGTTGTCATACCGGTAGTCGCGCGGGGGCGGCGCCTCGTAGCGTCCGCGATCCTGCCCGTTGTCGCGGCGAGCGTCGCCACGCACGTCACCGCGAGGGACGGCCTGATCGCGGTTGCCGCGATTGGCGTCGGCCCGCGGCGTCTCTGCCCTCGGCGCGTCGCGCTGCGCCTCGGCGCGTGGTGCCTGGCCGCCGGGCGCCTCACGCGGCGCCTCCGAGCGCCGCTGCTGACCGTCGTCGCGGCGTCCGCTGTCGCGCTGGGCGTCGCCGCGGCTCTCGCGGCCATTGCGGTCGCGCCCCTGGCTGTCGCGCTGTCCTGCGTCGGCAACCACACCGGCCAGGCTCAACGCCAATACCACCGCACCCGCCGGAATCATTCGCTTCATCATGGTCATGTCCCCCCGGGACTACGGGGCGCCAGCCCCCACGCCCCTGCTGATCGCAGCATCCATGCCGAGTCAGGCCCGCGCATTTGCTCAATGAAATGCACCGACGTACCCGGGGGCCGAGGCCAAGTGTCACCTGTCGTGTCCAGCACAGCCACCGCCTGTCCTAGAATGCCTGAACTACATGGCCACGTTCGCCGTCGGCGACATCCACGGAAATCTTCCGGCGCTCCGCGACCTGCTCGACGCCATGCGCTCGGCGCTGTCCACCGGGGACACGGTGGTGTTCCTGGGCGACTATATCGACCGCGGCTCCGGCTCGAAGCAGTGCGTTGACACCATCCTGGAGTTCGCCGGCACGCATGCCGGGCCGACCGTCTGCCTGGGCGGTAACCACGAAGACTGGATGATGCGCTCCTACAGGGACCACACCGCGCACTCGTGGCTCCTCAGCATGAAGGGGTTCCCGACCATTGGCAGCTACTCTGCCGATGCGGAGATCGTGCTCCGGGCGGCCGCCGCGAGAGCGGGTACCGGGCTCTACAAAGACGATGCCCTGCAGCTGCCCTACGACATGTTCTTCGAGGCCATGCCCGATGCCCACCTGCAGTTCTTCGACACGCTGCGCCTGACCTATGACGATCCGCACGGCATCTACGTGCACGCGGGCGTCGACACACGCCTGCCGCTCGAGGCGCAGACGCGCGACACGCTGGTCTTCGGCCGGAACGATGGCGGATTCCCGGGCACATACCAAGGCGATCGCGTGGTGGTGTACGGACACCGGAACGACCCGATGCTCGATGCCGATGGCTGGCCGTCACCCCGCATCGACGCACACACGATCGGGCTCGACACGAGCCATCACGGCGTGGTCAGCGCGGTGCAGCTGCCCGACCGGCGCGTCTTTCAGAGCGGTCGGCACCTGGCCAATCATGGGTAAGCTCCCTTACTTCGTCGGTTCGGCGGCTTTCTTCTTCGCCGAGAAGCTTCCCATCGCCAGGCCGCCGAAGTCGGCCGCACCGTTGATGTCGGTGCCGGTCACGGTACCGACGTAGGTGATGGTCATCGGCTGACCCTGGAAGTCGATCGTCATCACCAGCGTCACCTTGTCGCCCTCGACGGCGGTGCTGTCGTAGGCGCGCTCGCCCTGCGGGCTCTTGGCGAATGCCTTGATGGCGTCGCCATCCTTCCTGAACTCCACGGTGTTGGTGTTCTCACCCACCGGCGACACCGTCGTCATCTCCCACTCACCGACCACGCCTGGCGCCTGCGCAAACGAGAGCGCGGCCGAACACACGAACAGGGCAACCGTCAGCAGAACCTTCTTCATCGAACTCACTCCTTGATGGCGAATCGTACCGGCCCCTCCGCGGGGCCGGATGGTTACGTACGGATGGCCCACCGCAATTTGGCCGAGGACGACCGCGGATTGGATTGACGCTCGTCCGGGCTCGCGCGTTCCACGTCTTCGGCAATGGATGAGTAGACGCCGGCCACGAGTCCTGCCTTGAACGCCTGTTTCACCCGCCGGTCCTCACCCGAATGGAACGTGAGGATGGCGACGCGGCCGCCCGGCGCCACGCAGTCGGGCAGGCGCCGCAGGAAGGTGTCGAGGGCGCCGAACTCGTCGTTCACCTCGATACGCAGCGCCTGGAAGACCCGCCGGATCGAAAGGTCCAGTGCCTCCTCCGCGTCACGCCGACGCAGGTTCCCCGACAGCCCCTCCCGGACTGCATCGGCGAGCGCAGTGGTGGTGAGGATGGGCGACTCGGCCTGCGTCGCCATCAGGTGATGCGCCAGCGCCTCCGCGTCGGGCTGGTCAGCATGTAGTTCGAGGAGCCGGGCCAGCCGCGGCGCGGTCAGCGACGCCAGCAGAGCCGACGCCGGCTGTCCACGCTGCGGGTTCATCCGCAGGTCGAGCGGTCCGGGACGCTTGTAGCTGAAGCCGCGCGCCGGGTCGTCGATCTGCATCGACGACTGTCCGAGGTCGGCGAGCAGCACGTCGGCCGGCGGCAGCCCCGTTTCGGCGAGTACCCGCACAAGCCCGGCGAAGTTGCTGCGCCGCACGATGAGGGCGTCGTCTGCGATCCCGCGTGCCCGCAGGCGCGCTTCCGACTTCGGCAGTTCGAGCGGGTCGACGTCGAGCGCCAGCAGCCGTCCGCCAGGCAGCACGGCGTCGAGCAGGGCCGCCGCGTGGCCGCCGTAGCCGAGCGTGCAGTCGACGGCCAGGTTGCCGGGCACCGGCGCGAGCCGCTCGAGGATCTCGCGCACCATGATCGGCCGGTGCATCCCGGCCGGCGTCTTCCCCGCCGCCACCACCTTCGCCACATCGTCGGCGTAGCGGTCGGGGTTCAGCTCCTTGTACTTCTCGTGGAAGGCACGCGGGTGCGTGCCCGCATAGCGCCTGCGCCGCACGTGCGGCTTCGGTGCCTCGTCGGTCATGGCGTCGGCATCAGTGCAGCGACGCGGCGGCCTCAGCCGCCTTGGCCTCGGTCGATGCCGTGCGCGCGCGCAGCGGCACGCGCTTCAGCATGAGGTGCAACAGGATCGACGCCAGCATGATCGCCGCGCTCCAGAAGAAGATCTCCTGCAGCCCGTGCATCAGTGCCAGCTTCACGTCGAGCAGCAGGGTCTGCAGCAACTGCAGCCCGTTCGGCACTCGGCCGAACATCTGCTCGAGCTGCGGCCGCACCTGCATCAGCAAGAGTGGGTTCTCGAAGAAGGGCAACGCTTGCGGCGGCACGCCTGACGGCATCGCCTTCGTGAACTCGTTGTGATACTGCGTCAGCATCACCGAGCCGAACGCCGCCACACCCACGGTGCTGCCGATTGACCGGAAGAAGATCGTCGACGAGGTGGCGGCGCCCATGGCTTCGCGCGGGGCGACGTTCTGCACGGCCAGCGTATAGACCGGCTGCAACAGGCCCATGCCGAAGCCGGCCACGATCATCGCGGCCGCCACATACAACCGCGAGGTGTCGGCGTCCATCCGCGCGAACATGATCATCCCGCCGGCAATCAGCACCGAGCCAAGGATGCCTTGCACTTTGTATTCCCCGGTGCGCGAAATGGCCTGGCCACCGATGATGCTGCTCACCACCACGCCCATCAGCAGCGGCGTCAGCAGGTTGCCGGACTGCGTCGCTGACACACCAAGCACGCCCTGCATGAACAGCGGCAGGTAGATGATGGTGCCGAACATCCCCATGCCGAGGACGAAGGCTGCAGCCGAGCAGACGCCGATGACCGGATCGCGGAACAGGACCAGCGGGATGATCGGTTCAGCCGCCTTCGACTCCGAGTAGAGCAGCAGCCCCAGCATCACCACCGACGTGACCAGCAGCGACACCACACGCGTCGAGCCCCACCCGTACGACGTCGCCCAGGTGAGTGCCAGCAGCAGCGGCACAACCGTGCCGATGAGTGTGGCGAAGCCGGCCCAGTCGAGTTGACGGCTCGAGCCGCGCGGCTTCATGTGCGGAAACTCGAAGTGGATGGCGGCAATGGCGATGGCGCCCACCGGCAGGTTCACGTAGAAGCAGGCGCGCCACGACCAGTTGTCGGTCAGCCAGCCGCCGAGCGTCGGCCCGAAGATCGACGCCATGCCCCACAGCGCGGCGAACAGCCCCTGGTACTTCCCGCGTTCGATCGGCGAGAAGATGTCGCCGACGATGGTGAAGAGGATGCCGGTGACCATGCCGCCGCCGATGCCCTGGAGGCCGCGGAACAGGATCAACTGCCCCATGCCGTCGAACGGCAGGAAGGTGAGATCGCCTGCTGCGCCGCACAAGGCCGACGCAATGACGAACAGCGTGGCGCCGAGCATGAAGAACGGCTTGCGTCCGTAGCGGTCCGAGAGGCTCGCGAAGATCGGCACCGATACCGTGGACGACAGCAGGTAGATGGTCGCCACCCACGGATAGCGATCGAACCCCTGGAGCGACGCGATGATGCGTGGCTCGGCGGTCCCCACGATGGTCTGGTCGATGGCGGCCAGCAACGCCGCCAGCAGCAGGCCCGTCATGGTGCCAATCAGCTGCGGCTTCGTGAGACGAATCAACCCCGACGTGACATACACCGGCTCAGACGCCGTCGTCATTACGCTTCCCTTCTGCTTGCGCCAAAATTGCGACGGAACTCTGTGTGTAGCTGCCGAATCGAAAGGCGCTCTACTTCGTGTGCGAGTGGGTGATGAGGCCCAGCACCGCGGCCGTGTCGCGCTCGAAGTCGATCTCGATGAGCACCACCGGCTCCTTGCCGACCACCCAGCCGTCGTGCCCTGGTGCGATCTCGACGATCTGCGGCGCCTTGAACTCGACGATGCAGCCGTCGGCGTACTCGATGTGAATCTCGCCGTGAGCGAGAAAGCCAACATGCGCGTGCATGCAGAGGTCGGTGCCTGTCACCGGCTTCATGTCTTCGGCCCAGTGGAAACCGGGCGGATAGATCATCCGCTTCACACGCGCCTTGCCGGCGCGCCCCACTTCGAGTTGGACATGGCCAATGTTCCGGCGTTCCGCGCCCTTCAGCGGCGCGAACAGCGGCGAGGTGCGCGCGGCCGAGGTCGGGCGTGGCCGCCGCTTGGGCCCGGTGCGCGCGGTGGTGACGGCCTTCTTCACCGACGTCTTCGCGGCCGGGCGCTTCTTGGCCGATCGCTTCTGGGCCGATCGCTTCGTGGCAGCGCGGGCCGGGGCCGGTCGCCTGGCTGCGGGCCGTCGCGCGGCCTTCTTTGCTGCGGGTCGTTTCGCCATGGGGAATCCTCGAGTGGCGCCGGCAGGGGTGCAGGCGGTGCGGGGATTATACGTGGGTCTCGCAGGGCTGGCGGGGCGGGAAGGGCTGGTGGGCAGGTAGGGCGGGCGACTACTTCGCCGCCTCGGGGTTCCAGTTCTGGATGAGGGTAATCGGAGTGGTGGGGCTACCAACGACCATATTGACCAGAAAGCGTCCGTCCTTCGCCACGTCATAGTTGCGCCCCTGCTGCGTGTCGACACCCCCGCCGTAGATGCGCGCCGTGAACAGCGCGGTTGGCACAGCGGACTCGAAGGTCGTCGAGCCGCCGACCGGCACGCCGTTCAACGCACCGGCGGGATCGAGATAGTACAGCTCGTGACTGTCCTGCCGCCACGCGGGGTAGATCCCACCGGCGGTCGACACCTGCCATTGCTCGTCTGAGCCGTTGTTCGTGGAGCGATCTGGCCCCGGCGGGACAAATCGTCGGACGTAGATCTCGTTCTGTCCGGACTGGTCCGACGTGTACGCGACCCATCGGCCATCAGGCGAGAGCATGCCTTGTGTTTCCCGATAGGGCGTCTTGAGAAGTACCGACGGCGTCCGAGGCCCGGCCATTGGCAGGATCCAGAGGTCGGCGTTCGTTTGCGGGTCGTAGTCGGTGTAGACGAGAAATTGCCCGTCGGTGGACCAACTGAAAGGCACAAGGGTGTGGTTCGACCCAAGCAACAGTTCGTCGGGCCCCGTGCCGCTCGCACTCTTCACAAAGAGATTGAGCGACCCCGCCTGCCCCGACTCGAACGCAATACGCCTGTCGTCGGGAGACCATACCGGAAAGCCGTCGTTGCTTGGCGTAAACGTGAACCGGCTCGCGCGAACGCTATCTACCAGCCACAGATCCGTCTGCGTGCCAACTCGCTCCACGACCACCCTTTGGCTATCAGCAGACACTCGGGGGTTCCTGAGGCCAACATCTGACGAACCGATGATGCCAAGCGCGTTCCCACGCCGGTCGACCCACGTGAGCTGCCGCTGGCTCGGCGCCCCCGACCGGTACGCAACCAGCCCAGTTCCCGCGACAGATACGGCCACCACAGGCTGCGACCCTGAAATCGTCTCGACGACGACGTCGTCGGCCAGCGTCGCGGTATTGCCGACCAGCGTGGCCCGCTCCAGGTCGAGCTGCTGACCGACCAACGTTCGAGTGCCGAGCCGAACCCAAACCAACCACCCGCTGCCGCTCGCGGAGCGCGTCGCCAGGCCGGTGTCAGGCACCCACAGTCCGTTGCTGCCAGCTGCCGTCAGCCGCGTCGGCTGGCTACCGTCGAGGGAGCCGAGATAGATGCCCGCAACGTCTGCAGCGCCGGCGACGTTGTACAGGAACCGACGGCCGTCCGGGAGAAAGAAGGGCGACCGATGCCCGCTATCCCTCGGGCCGAGCGTCGTGACGGCCGCAGTGGACCCACCGGCCGCGGGCACCTTCATCAGTGGCGACTTCGACGACGCACCGTTTGGCGCGAAAACGATGACACCGTCCGCACTCCAGGTTCCGCCTGCTCCAACGGTGACCGGTGCCACGACCTGCGGTGCGCCACCGCCTAAGTCCAGGCGTTTCAAGGCAGACGGAGTGAAGAACCCGATCGACCTTCCGTCCGGCGACCAGAATGGGTACGTGGCTCCCTCGGTCCCGGCCAGCGGTTGCGCCGCTGTCGCGCCGAACGACCGCAACCACAAGCGCTGTGCACCATCTCCGGAGGCGGCGAAGACGACCTGGCGACCGTCGGGTGACAGCGCAAACGACGTGGCACTGTCGGTTACTGGCGTGTTGATTTCCAGGCGCGTCTCCTGCGGACGCGGCGCTGGCGTCTCGCGCAAGTGCGTCACGGCGGGTACGGCCAGGGCGACGATGGCCACAGCAGCGACCGCGAGTGCGGCGACCAAGCCGGAACGCTTCTGTGACGTCGCAGGCTGACCAGGCTGTGCGACCGGCCTGATCGCTGGATTGTCGGACGCACCATCGAGCGCGACGCGCGCTTCGCCGATGTCGCGCAATCGCTGCCGCGGCTCCTTCACGAGGCAGCGCGCGATCAGCGTCCGCACACGCTCAGGTGTGCCCGCCGGCAGTGCGTTCAGGTCCGGTTCGCGCGAGAAAATCAGTCCCAGTGTTTCTGCAACCGAGTCACCGCCGAAGAGCCGCATACCGGTGAGCATCTCGTAGAGCACACAGCCGAAGGCCCAGATGTCGGCGCGCCGGTCCACCGCTTTGCTCCGCGCCTGCTCCGGCGCCATGTAGGCGGCGGTGCCGAGGATGACGCCGACGCCCGTCATCATGGCTGGCGAGGTGAGCGTGGCCAGCGTGCGACCTGCCTCACCCGCCCCACCTGCCTGACCTGCCCCCTCAACCGCTTTCGCCAGCCCGAAGTCGAGCACCTTCACCGTGCCGTCGAGGCGCAGCTTGATGTTGGCGGGCTTCAGGTCGCGATGGATGATGCCCTGCTCGTGCGCCGCCTCGAGTGCTTCGGCGATCTGTCGCGCGATCGGCAGGGCTTCGTCGAGCGGTATCGCTCCGCGTGCAATGCGTTCGGAGAGGTCGTCACCCTCGATGAGTTCCATCACGAGCGCATACTGGCCGGCAGATTTCTCGATCGCGTAGATCGCGGCGATATGCGGGTGATTCAGGGAGGCGAGCGTCTTTGCTTCACGCTCGAAGCGCGCGAGGCGGTCGGGGTCGGCGGCGAAGGCATCGGGCAGCACCTTGATGGCCACCAGTCGATCCAGGCGGTTGTCGCGCGCTCGGTATACCTGGCCCATGCCGCCAGCGCCGAGGATCGAGTGGATTTGGTAGGGACCGAGTCGAGTGCCGGGTGTGAGCGCCACGTGTGGGCCGATTATACGGTCGCGCTGCTCTACCCCAGCAGAACCCGTCGTCAGGTCTGGTCGGTGACGATGCCTGCGACCCACGAGACAACAACCGCCGCAGTCGCGACCGCCCTCTCGTATTCGTCGACACGCTGCGGGTTGCGCGTGTCAGCGGCGATGGCGCGCCGCTTCGCCAGCCGCCACCACACGTTCCTCGTGAAGCGCTTCGACCGGACGCCAGCGGGACGCCGGCTGCACGTGGCGTCGGCAATGACGCTCGCCGACCACGTGGATGGCGACGATGCCTCGAGCGGGGTGAGCTATCTCGAACTGGCGCGCGTGCTGATCGACCACGGGGCTCAGACCAAGGCCGACCTTCGCGAGCTGTGGACCCGCATTGTCTTCAATCTCCTGGTGTCGCCTTCGTCGCTACTGCTTCGCCCCGAATTCGTGTGCCTGCCGCCCGACGATGCCGATCAGGTTCCCCTGCACGATGTTCATGTCCACGAGGTGGAGTCCCCAGTCGCGCTGCAACTGCCCTCGCGAGATGTAGTCGCCACTGATGTCGTCCGTGCGAGGGTCGGCCGGTTCACCATGGACCGAGATCTCGAGGTAGGAACCGTTCTCGCTGGTCGCGCACGCTGCGGTCAGCAGGCCTGGCACGCTGACGAAAGGCGCGGTGATCGCCGGACCTGACGACACCCAGTCCCGCGGCGCTGCCGCACTCGCTATCAGCACACCGTGCGCATCGAGGTAGGCCTGCAGGGCGCCGCTTCCGCCAGCCAGCGCCGCCGGGTTGGTGCAGGCAACCTCCATCGAGGGTGACGCCGCACGCCCAAAGCGCGTGTTCGCAGGCGGCGGGCTGGTGGCACGGAAGGACGAGAACGCGATCGCACATCCGACGTCCTTCGGCGTGTGGCACAAGGGAATCGTGCGGAACGTGCCGCCAACGTCTCTCCCCTTTGGAACTTCGACGTTCCCCCGGGCAGAATTGCCGAGACAATCGGGTGCTGGCTCGGGGAGCCCTCGATGTCGCTGGCAAGGAGCCAGGAGGCGATGCGAGCCCCTTGCGAGTGCCCGATCAAGACGACACCACGCCCGCGGTTGTCGTGTTCGAGATAGTAGTGCCAGGCATCGCGCACGTCGTCGAAGTTGATCCCCGACGAAGCCGGCGACTCACCTCTCGCGAGCCGTCGCAGGAGTCCTGCTGTTGTCGCCTGACGATAGCTCGGCGCGAACAGCCGGCACACCTGCCCGAACCGCGCAAATTGCTGCGCGACGGCATTCAGCTCCGCCCGGTCCGGTGTCATGTCGCTGAAGTCGCCCTGATCGGTCGAGACGGTGGGGTAGATGTAGAAGCAATCGATCGGCCGCGAACAACCACGCGGCAGCGAGCGGTCTGCGCATGAGGGAGGATTATGGCGCCATTCCCCGCCTCCCCGCCCCTGCCCCGCCCGGCCGCTAGAACCGCAGCAGCCGGTTCACCTTGATCACGAACGCACGGTTGCGCAGTGCGTCCACGCCGGCCCGGTCGACAGTGTCGTAGTCGTCGGTGTAGACGACGAAGATCTCGCTGCCCGGCCGGTACTCCCAGCGGAAACGGAGATTGCTGCCAACCGACGCGGTGGTCGAGTTGTACTGGACGATGCCGCTGACATAGATGCGCGGCGTCAGCGTGTAGGTGGCACGGTTGCGCAGTACCTTCGCCGTGAACACACCTTCCTTCAGATCGACCCAGTCGATCTGCAGGCTTGGCTCGAGCGACATCTGCGGCGTTACCTGCACGCGCGCGGCGCTCACGCCGACCGACGTCTTGTCGCCCGAATAGAACGTCCCCTTCTCGAACAGCAGGGTGCCCGAGAACTTGCGCTGCTGCCCGCCTTGATACTCGACGCGCGTGGTGTGGTAGTCGTAACCGCCGACGGGAATGCGCACACCGGTGGCTATGGCGAACGGCACGACGAGCCGCTCGAACTGCGGCGTGAACGACACGATAGCGAGGTCGCTGTTGGTGAACTCGGTCTGCACCTGCAGCACGGCCTGCCGGGTATCGAGCCGGTTCGCGGTGTTCGTCGTGTAGTTCAAGCTGCCCTGAAAGGTCAGGCGGCGCACGTGCGGCACCGTCTTCGGCCGCGGGCTATAGCGCAGCATGCCGTAGTTGCGGCGCATGTCGAGACGGCGCACGAAGCCGATCTCCGGGTTGAAGTTCTTCTGCACCTCGAGCCGCTCGGCCTGCATCGCGAACCTGTCGCCGGCGTAGTCGACAAACCCGCGGTAGCTGCTGTCGGCGCCGCCACGGCCGTCCGTGCGCGTGCGTGCGAGGAAGCCGTCCATGCGCAAGTTCTGGAAGAACCCGAACGAGGCGTCAACCCCGTAGCCGTCGTTGCTGCCGGTCTTTCCGACCAACGTCGAGCGATGCGTGAACATGCCGCCGATGCTGCTGCGGCGCAGGATGTCGCGCTTGACGCGCAGCACCGAGAAGTTCGCCGCCTGCACGTTCACGGCGTTGTCGTCGGCCGTCTGCACGTTGAGGGCGCCAATCGAGAACTTCCCCGCCTTGCCGGTGAGGCGGCCGCCAGCCTGAATCGGAATCGAGCGTCCGGCATCAAGACCGATGCGGCGGCTGAAGAAGAGATACGGCGTGTCGCCAGCACCCGCGCCCAGCCCGGCGCTTTGGCGCCCGGCAAAGGCAAACGTGCCCTGGCCCTCGAGGAAGAAGTCGCGCTTCTCCGGGAAGAACAGGTTGAAGCGCGTGAGGTTCACCTGCTGCTCGTCCACCTCGACCTGCGCGAAGTCGGTGCGAACGGTGAAGTCGGCAGTCAGGTTCGGCGTGATGCCGTACTTCACGTCGCCGCCAATGCGCGCGGCGACATCGTTCATCAGCACCGGCCTTGCACTGTTGTCGCTCGACACGCTCGAAATCGCGTACGGCTTCACCTCGACGGTCGGACGGCCCGGCGGCACCTGCAGCCCGACGAGCGTCGCGGCCGACGACACCTTGAGGATGCCGCGGAACGTTGTGAGTGCGCGCGGGATCTGCGTGAGATGCGACCACTCGTTCTTCCAGCGCACGACGCGGCGCAGGTTGATGCCCCAGGTCTGGTCGCGGCCAGGGCCGTAGCGCAGCGACTTGAACGGGATGGCCATCTCGATGGTCCAGCCGCCGTCGAAGCGTCCGGTCTTCACCTCCCAGATGGTGTTCCAGTCGACGTTGGGCGGGTTCTCGTCCGTGATCTGGCTGTCGGCAAAGCCGCCGATCGGGTTGGCATAGAAGAGGAACGCGTTCCGCCGATCGTGATAGGTATCGAACAACACTGAGAACGTGTCGTTCTGCCGCAACTGGTTCGTATCGCGCCGCATCTCGTTGGCAACCATCCGCTCGGGGTGCGTGTCCCAGTTGCGCGCCGACACATAGATGTTGGTGTCGTCGAAGAACACCCACGCCTCGGTCCGTTCAGTCGCCGGCTGCCCTTCGTTCGGTTCCTGCTGCAGGAAGGCGCCGATTGACTCGGTCGACGCGTACATCGCGTCGTCGAGCCTGCCGTCGATGCGGATGGGGCCGGTCACCCGCACGGCGCGCACGCTGACGTGCCCGGCGGCGTCTCGAGACACAACTGCGGGCGCCACGGGCGGCGGTGCCTCGCCCGCGGCCGGCGCGGCCGGACGCCCCTGAGCGAACAGGGAAGACGGGAGGCACAGCAGGAACAGGAACGCGCCATAGGGGCGCAGGGCGCGGAACAGGTTCTTCATCGGCACGATGACTGTAGTGCCTGTCAGTTGCATTTCGCAAGTGACTACCTCCTCCCTCTCCTGATTTTGGTAGACTGAGCGCACCATGCCGGCACCCGCCGCACGACGCACGGTTCGACCCAGGCGCTCCGCGTGTCCGGTGTCGCGTACGCTCGACGTGCTGGGCGATCGCTGGTCACTGCTGGTCGTGAGGGACCTGATGCGCGGCAAGCGCCGCTTCGCCGAGTTCGCCGAGTCGAAGGAAGGCATTCCCACCAACACCCTCGCTGAACGGCTCAAGCGCCTCGTGCGTGCGGGGATCGCCGAGAGCCACCGTTACAGCGAGCATCCGCCACGCGTCGAGTACGTGCTCACGGCCAAAGGCGAAGACCTGCGTCCGATGATGCGCGCTATGGTCGAGTGGGGCGTGAAGCATGCGGGCGGCCGCCTGCCAGGGCCGATCGTCCGCTCGTAGGCGCATGTGCCCGACGACTCGCCCTGCTGGCCGCCTCCTGCGCCAACGCGTCGCACTTCGTCTGTCATGACGCGCCCTGAACCCGGCATCGCACTCGCCCTCGCAGTTGACCGTGCGCAACGGGTAAGCGACCTGCGCTACGCGCTGCAGGTGACGCTGCCGCTCGACCCACGTGCGCCAGTGACGGGCAGGGTCTCCATCACCTTCCGCCTGTACGGCGCCAACACGCCGCTTGTGCTCGACTTCGCACCTGGCCCCTCGGGCTCGGTTGCACGCCTGGCCGTGAACGGCATCGCCGTCGAGCCACAGTTGGTGCATGGCCATATCGTGCTTCCAACGGAGCATCTGGTGGACGGCGCGAACACGCTCGATGTCGGGTTCACCGCTGGCAACGGCCCGCTGAACCGCCGCGCCGACCATCTCTACACGATCTTCGTGCCGGCACGCGCGCACGAAGCGCTGCCTTGCTTCGATCAGCCTGATCTGAAAGGCGTGTGGTCGCTGACGCTCGACCTGCCAACTGAATGGACCGCCGTGGCCAATGGCCGCGTCCAGACCCGTTCGGAGCACGTCGATGACACCGGGGCGCCGCGAACCCGCGTGGCGTTCGCGGACACCGCACCGCTTCCAACCTACCTGTTCGCCTTCGCCGCTGGCGCGCTGACCGAGCGGGTCTTTGTGCGCCGCGACCGCGCCATCCGCGTCTACCACGTCGGTCTCGACGCGCGGCTCGTTGCCGCGAACCTCGATGTCATCGTCGACGGCCACATCGACGCGCTGCGCTGGATGGAGGAATACACCGACATCGCCTATCCCTTCGGCAAGCTCGATATCGTGCTGCTGCCGGCCTTCCAGTTCGGCGGCATGGAACATCCGGGCGCCATCTTCTACAACGCCTCGGTTGTCCTGCTCACCGAGTCGGCTACGCGACAGCAGTTGCTCGCCCGCGCGCACGTCATCGCCCACGAGACGGCGCACATGTGGTTCGGCAACCTCGTCACCATGCGCTGGTTCGACGATGTGTGGATGAAGGAGGTGTTCGCGAATGCGATGGCGGCAAAGATCGTGCAGCCGCAGTTCAGGGAGCTCGATCACGAACTGCAGTTCCTGCAGGCGCACTACCCGGCGGCCTACGACGTTGACCGCACCGAAGGCACGCACCCCGTCCGCCAGGCGCTTGGCAACCTCGCGGATGCCGGCTCACTCTACGGCGCGATCATCTACCTCAAGTCGCCCATCGTCATGCGGCAACTGGAGCGGATGATGGGCGAGGAGCCCTTTCGCGACGCGGCACGCGCCTACCTGACGACGTTCAGCTTCGGGAACGCGGCGTGGCCGGAGTTGCTCGAGGTCATGGCCACACACACATCGATCGACATTCGGGCCTGGAGCCATGACTGGCTCGAGGAGCCGGGCCGGCCACAGATCCAGGTGGTCCGCTCGGGCGAGGACGCAGCGAGCATCACGGTGACCACGGTCGCCGGGGATACCTCGCGCGCATGCTGGCCGCAGCGGCTGGAACTGGCGCTGGGACGCGAAGGCGCGGTCGAGCACATCGCGCTCACGCTCGACGGTGAAGCGACGCTCAGGTTGACACCGGCACAGTTCTCGCCCGACTTCATCCTGCCCAATGGCCATGGCCTCGGCTACGGCGACATCGTGCTCGATGCGCAGAGCCGTGAGTGGCTGTTGGAGCATCTGCCCGAGGTGCCGGATGCACTGACGCGCGGCAGCGCGTGGTTGACGTTATGGGACCGGATGCTCGACGCGGAAGTGCAACCGCGTGCGCTGCTGGCGTTGGCCATGCGCGTGCTGCCGTGCGAGCCGAGCGAGCTGAACCTCCAGCACCTGCTCGCCTGCATCGAGCGAATCGTATGGACGTTCCTCGCGGACGCGGAGCGGACCGAGGCGGCGCCGGCGCTCGAGGCGGTGCTCCGGGCGCGTCTCGACGGCGCCGAGTCAACCAGCATCGCGGCCGCCTGCTTCGCGTGCCTGCGGTCCATCGCCTCCACGCCGGCAACGGTGCAGTGGCTGCGGCAGTTGTGGGCCGGCGAAGCCGCATTGCCGGGGCTGCCGCTCGGCGACGCGGAGTTGATCGCACTGACCTGCGACCTCGCCGTCCGCAGCGATGATGGCGACGCGCTCGTCGACGCGCAGTTGTCTCGAACCGAGGCCAACGATCGCCGGGCGGCGCTGGCGTTCGTCGCGCCGGCGCTCTCGTCGGACGCGGCCCGACGCGAGTCGTTCTTCCAGACTGTCAGTGACGCCGCGAACCGCACCCGGGAGCCGTGGGTCATCGACGGCATGCGGTGGCTGCATCATCCGCTGCGAGCCGACCACGCCCGCCACTGGATCGCGCCCGGGCTCGCCCTCGTCGAAGAGGTACAGCGCACCGGCGATATCTTCCTGCCCAAACGCTGGCTCGACGCCATGTTGCGCGGCCATCGCTCGGCTGCCGCCGCGGAGGTGGTCCGTCGATTCGTGGCGACCCGACCAGCCGGCTACTCGGTCGCCTTGACCCGCATGATCCTCGCGTCGGCCGACCTGCTGTTCAGGGCCGCACGGGTTGGCCGGTAGCGGCCGACCTCAGGTCGGCCGCACGCTCGGCGTCGCCGTCTCCCCCGGTCACTCCCGCGCGTTTCATCCCCACACCACCACCCGGTAGGCCGGGCTGCTCCAAAATCCATCTATCTGAATTCAGGGAGCTAGACGACCTGACGCAACGGTTTATTTAGGCCGCGCGGCCGGGCACCTGTTCGATACTCTCTTCCTTATTAGTCGGCACTCCGCTCTCCTCATCGGCGTTCGTGCACGTGCATTTGGTCGGCCGGGTGGACCCCGGAATCGAATCGACAACGTCCCATCGAAAGGATTGCGGAATGTTCAGAGCGTTCGCACGTCTCCTCAAGTCAGCGCTACCTGCGGCGGTGTTCCTCCTGCTCGTGCCTGCTGCGGCCCACGCGCAGAGCGCGTTCACCGGCACCGTGAAAGACACCTCGGGTGCGGTGCTGCCCGGTGTCACGGTCGAGGCCGCCAGCCCCGTCCTCATCGAGAAGACCCGCTCGGTCATCACCAATGAGAGCGGCGGGTTCCGCCTGGTCGACCTTCGCCCCGGCACCTACACGCTCACCTTCTCGCTCGAAGGGTTCTCGTCGGTGAAACGGGACGCGGTCGAACTGCCCGCCAATTTCACGATGACCATCAACACCGACTTGCGGGTCGGTTCGCTCGAGGAAACGCTGACGGTGACCGGCGCGGCGCCGACGGTGGACGTGCAGAGCACCACGAAGTCGCAGGTGCTGAACCGGGAAGCGCTCGACGCCATTCCAACCGGCCGCACCATCCAGGGCATGGGTCAGCTCATCACCGGCGTGTCGCTGAACATTCCCGACGTCGGCGGTTCGCGGGCCATGCAGCAGACCTACATGTCGACACACGGACTCGGCGCCTCCCAGACCACCGTGCAGGTCGACGGCCTGCTGGTGAACGGGCTGGACGGCGACGGCGCGGTGCAGAACTACTTCAACAGCTCGATGGCCCAGGAGATGGTCTACACGACGTCGGGCGCCGGCGCTGACGTGTCGGGCGGCGGCGTGCGCCTGAACATGATCCCGAAAGACGGCGGCAACGTGTTCAACGGCACCGTGTTCGGCGGCTACCAGAACCAGAGCTTCCAGTCGAGCAACCTGACGGACGATTTGAGGAAGCGCGGCGTCAAGACGCCAGACGGCATCGGTAAGCTCTACAACGTCGAAGGGTCGCTGGGCGGCCCCATCAAGAAGGACAAGGTCTGGTTCTTCAGTTCAGCCCGTACGTTCCACCTGAACACGCTGCCGGCCGATACGCTCGTCGGCATTCCTGGCACCGCGCTGCCCAACCGGGCACCGACGCCTGGTACCGAGCGGGCAATCGACCCGCAGAGCATCAACAGCTTCCAGGCGCGAGTCGTCTACCAGATGAGCCAGAAGACCAAGCTGTCCGCGTACAACGATCGCATCCTGAAGAACCGCGGTTCGGACATGACGGCCGGTACGGACCCGGCGACCGGGTCTGCCGTGTGGACATCCCCCATCTACACAACTGGGTCGGTCAAGGTGGCATCCACTGTGTCCAACCGTGTGCTCGTCGAGGGTGGCTTCTCGACCAACTACGAGCGCTACAACATCTTCATGCAGGACGGCGTGAAGAAGGAGCGCGGCACACCCGAGTGGTACACGCAGGTCTACAAGACCGACTCGGCGCTCGGCACCCAGTGGAACGCCTTGAGCCAGACCTACGGCCGCTACCCCGATCGCTTTTCGATCGCGGGGTCGATGTCATACGTCACCGGCACCCACAACATAAAAGTTGGTGTATCGAACTCGTGGGGCAGCTACCGCCGCACGGACGATTCGAACGGCGACATCCGGGCGATCTTCCTGAACGGCGTGGCCACGCAGGCCGCCATCCTCAACTCGCGCAACGAACGGTATGACCAGCTCCACGCCGACGCAGCCGTCTTCGGCCAGGACTCGTGGACGTTCAACCGCCTGACCGTGAACTACGGTGCCCGCTTCGAGCACTTCGCGCACGGGATCCCGCTTGAAGAGGCACCGGCGGGCCGATTCACGGCAGCGCGGAAGTTCGGGCCGATCGACATGCCGACCTGGAACAGCATTGCGCCCCGCGCCGGCGCGGTGTACGACATCTTCGGCAACCAGAAGACGGCGGTGAAGGTCAGCTTCGGAAAGTACATGCAGGCCGGCTCGACGGGATTCTCGGAGAGCTACAACCCGCTGCAGCTCACGGCGGCGAACGTCGCGTGGACCGACGCCAACCTCGATGGCGTTCCGCAAGGCGAACTTGGCTGCGTCTACCAGACGGCCGGCTGCGAGATCAACCTGGCGCAGCTGCCGACCGGTTTCGGCGTCGCCAGCCTCGCGAATTTCGATCCTGACATCAAGCGGATGTACAACGTCGAAACCGCCGTGAGCGTGCAGCACGAATTGCTGCCCCGCGTCTCGATCACGGGTGGCTGGTACCACCGTGACTACCACAACCTGCGCCGCCGCGACAACATGCTGCAAACCTTCGCGGACTACAGCCCGTTCACCCTCTACAGCCCAATCGACGGGTCGCCGATCACCTACAACAACGTGAGCCTCGCCAAGCGGTCCGCCATCAACTACGTCGACCGGACCGCCGGCAGTGACCGCAAGATGTCGTTCAATGGCTTCGAGTACAACTTCAATGCCCGGCTGCCGCATGGCGCGAACCTGTTCGGCGGCGGCATGACCGAGCGCGTCATCGCCCAGGTCTGCGACGAGAAGGCCAACCCGAACCTGCTGCTCTACTGCGACCAGACCCAGAGCGGCATCCCGTTCCGCACGCAGTTCAAGGTCGCGGGTTCGGTCCCGATCGTGTACGGCGTTCAAGTCGGCTTCTCGCTCCAGAGCTTGCCCGGCTACAAGTACGGCACCGGCGCGCTCTCGAGCGGTGAAGGTGGACCCACCGGCCCGACCGGGCAGCCCTCCGCCGCTCAGCTGAACACGCCGAACGGCGCGGGCACGGTGTGGCTGATCACGCCGACGACCGCCTACAACGCGTCGAGCCCGTGCGTTGCCCAGGGCAAATGCGCAGCGGGCCAGTTGGTGGACCCGGGCATGACGGTTTCGTCGTTGTCCGTGCCGCTCGTCGCGCCCAACACCGAGTTCGGCGACCGCATCAACCAGCTCGACCTCAACGTATCGAAGACGATCAAGATCGGCCGCATCAGCGTGCAGCCGAAGTTCGACCTCTTCAACGCGTTGAACGTCTCGCCGGTGTATTCCATCCGTGGTCTGAACTTCGGCACCGCGTCATACAAGCAGCCCTCGTCGATTCTCGTGGGCCGCGTGTTCCAGCTCGGAGCCATCCTCAAGTTCTAACGCGCGGCCTTCGGCCACGCGGCAGCACTTGGGTCATTAGTCGTTAGTCACTCGTCACTCGGCGCTGGTCGCTGGCCCCTCGGGGCTGCCGGCCAGCGCCTCTCACCACCCTCCAAGCCTCATCCTCCATCCTCCAACCTCCCATTTCAACGTACGATGCCCCATGGACACGATCGACCTCAGTCGCTGGGGTGTGGACGAGCGGTGCCTGGAGGAGCGTTTCGTACGCGCCTCCGGCCCCGGTGGTCAGAATGTGAACAAGGTAGCCACGGCGGTGGAACTGCGCTTCGACGTCGACGCATCCACACTGCCGGACGAGATGAAGGCGCGGTTGATGGTGCTGGCCGGCAGCCGCGTGATTGCCGGCAACGTGCTGCTCATCGACAGTCGCGAGCACCGCACGCAGGCACAGAACCGCGAGGCGGCGCGCGCACGGCTGGCGACGTTCCTGGCCGCAGCCGAGAAGCGCCCGAAGAAGCGGCGGGCGACGCGGCCGAGCATGGCATCGAAAGAGCGGCGGATCGATACGAAGAAGAAGCGCTCGACGGTGAAGGCGACGCGCGGACGCAGCGAGCGCGACGACTGAACCAATGCCTAGGCGTCGGTTGGCGTAAGTCGGCCGTCGCTAGCTGGGGTTCGCCGGACGCGACAGCGGATTGCGCAGGATCTTCTGCACGCGCTCGATGGAGGCGCGATGCGCCTCGAGGAACCGCAGGTTCTCCTTCTCGACGGCGCTCGCCGCCGGGTGCGCATTCGGCCCGATGACCGCCTCGATCTTTGCCTTCACCTGCAGGTAGCGCGCGCCGATCCCCTGCAACGTTGCCAGCTCCACGTCCTTTTGCTGCAGCGCCAGCGCCTGCGCCAGCAGCGCCGGGTTCGACGACGGCTTCGCGGTGCCGGCATCCACCTGCCGTGCGAATGCCAGCGCCTCGCGGTCGGTCGGACTCAGGTTCGCGAGCATCGCTGACGCACCGCTCATGATGGCCGCGTACATCGCGTAGTCGGCGGCACTGACGGGTGTCGTGTCGAGGTTAGTGGAGGCGTCGCCGCGACGCACGTCGCCAGGCGTGCCAGCAGCCATGGCCGTCGGCGGCTCGGCGCGGTCCGATGCGGACCCAGACGTGGAGCCTGGCGCGGAAGCGGGCACGGCAGCGGGCACGGCCGGTGCCGTCGATTCCGCCGGCGGCGCGCCGCACGCCGTCGTCATCAATGCACCGAGAAGCAGCAGTGTCGCGTTTCGTATCACGACCGCATTCTGCCACGGTTGCCGAACGAACGGCACCCGGCGCGCCTGCCACCGCGTCAGGCCGCCGTGGTCATCGGTTACGGGGCCTCGCCAGACGTCCGTGCTTCGGGCGAGATCGCCAGGTTCGCCCACGCGTCCTGGCGCGAGTCGGCGAGGCGGAATCGGCGGTACCGCTCTTCGAGCCACGGGCTCAGCCCGACGCCGCGTCGAGCCAGGAGTTCGATCGCCACCGCATCCATCAGTGGCTTGAAATGGTCCGAGTGACGCACGGCCTCGCCGCCGAGCGCGTACCAGATGTCGGCCAGCTCGCTGTCCTCGAAACTCTGGAATCGAATGTCTGTCATGCGTTTCGCTCCGTGCGCGTAACCGTGCGCCGCGGGCGACGAAGCAAAGCATGGGCCGGACGGGAGTGACTGGGGTGCCGACGAGCAAGAGACGGCGTACAAAAGAAAAAGGCCGGTGGTTTCCCACCGGCCCTTCCCACTCAGCTGGGAGCGTCTATCGACTGCTCCCGGTGGTGTCTGCCATGCATGCACCTCCCGGCCGCGACCAATTTGGAGTGCCTTCGGAATCGAAGGCGTGGAGTCGCTAATGGGCCTTTGTTTGCGCCGCGACGCAACGCGCCTGCGACGGTAAGCACAGGGTAGCACACTCGGGAACAGCCGGGAGGGGCGGGAAGGGCGGGAAAGAAAAAGGGCGGCCTCTCCGAAGAGAAGCCGCCCTCAGTCCTTCTTACCTGCCCTACCTGCCCTACCTGCCTGACCCGCCTGGCCTGCCAGACGGGCGAGCCAGATGCTTCAAGCAAGCGAGCCTAGAACCTGACGTTCGCGCCAATCTGAATCGTGCGCGGGTTCAGGATGACCGACGGGACGTTGTAGGCCGCCGTGCCGTAGTTCAGGCCGAGCACGCTGGTGACCGACGCGACGTTCAACAGGTTGAACATGTCGAGCTTCGGCTGAATGTTGAAACGGCCGATCTTGATGTTCTTCGTGAAGTTGATATCGAGCTGGTTGATGCGGTCGCCGAACTCTGTCTGCGGCGCGATGAGCGGCACGTTCAGCGACGCCTGGGTCATGCCCGGGTCGACCAGCTGACCGGCCGTGCACTTGCCCTGCGCCACGCACGGGCTGCTCGCCGTGTAAGCGGAGGTGCGGGTGATCTGCCACACGGTGCCCTGACCCGCCGGCGGGTTGTTGGTGGTGATGCCCGACGGACCCGAGACGCCGGTGAGGGCGTACTGAGCGGTCGTACCCTGCACGTAACCCGGCAGGCTCTGGAACGCCAGACCGATGTTGATGCCGTACTTCAACGGCACCGACCCGGCCACCTTGAACTGCGTGCGGAACGGCACGCCGGTCTCGTTCTGGTTGCAGTACAGGAGCAGGTTCGGATTCCAGCCGTCGTCGCACGTGTTGGTGAGAATCCGCTCCGACATACCGCCGCCGAAGAGGTTGATCTTGCCGATGCGGGCGTTGAAGTTGTACTCGAAGCCGTTGTACTTCATCGTCCGGTCAGGCGCGTTCTGGTCCACCAGGTTGGTGGCAATCTGCGACACCTTCGCCGCGCTGATGTTGTTGTAGGTGATCGGCGTGCCGTCGATCGGGCTGTAGAGGGTGAACGGCGTGAAGTCGCTCGTCGAGACACCCGTGTTGAAGCGGCGGCGCAGGTTGAAGTATTCACGACGGTACCAGCCGGCGGTCACGGACACGCCGTTGAAGAGTTCGTGCTGGATGCTGGCGGTCGACTCAACGTTGTACATGCGCTTGATGTCCGGCGCGTAGGCCACCGGGGCCACCACGCCGAAGCTCGCCGGCAGCTGACGCGCCGTCGTGGCGTTACCGGCCACGTTGATCTCGCAGCCCGCCGACAGGTAGACGCAGTTCAGTTCACCCTGCGGGTTGCCGTCGCCGTTCAGGTCCGTCCACGCCACCGTCTGGGTGGTGAGGAGGAGCGGGTTCTGCGACTGCGAGAACCCGACGGTGCCCTGCTGCATGTACTTGCCGAAGCTCGCCTTGATCGCGGTCTTCTGATTGCCGAACAGGTCGTACACGACGCCGACGCGCGGCGAAATGCTCTTCCAGGTCGGCATGTCGATCGGGCCGAACGTGCGCGCCTGCACGAACCGGCCGGCGCCCGACTGCTCTTCAGGGATGCCGTGCTTGAACAGCTCCCAGCGGGCGCCGTAGTTCACGGTCAGCCGCTTCAGGTTCCACGAATCCTGGGCGAAGATGCCCAGGTCGGCCTTCAGCTTGTCGGTGTAGTCCACGGGCGTGTTCAGGATGGTCACCTGGAACGGCACGCCATTGTTGAACTGCGCTCGGAGGTCGCCGTTCGCCTGACGGGTGTTGCGGTAGCTGCCCCAGTGATCCTGGACGCCCACCTTGATGTTGTGCGAACCGGTCACATAGGCGAGCGAACCGGCCAGCGAGAGGCTGTCCGGATACATGCCGTTGACACCGGTGCCGGTGCCCCACTGGGTGCCGCGGGCCGTATCGCTGCGGTTGATCACCGAGTACCACTCCGGAGTGCCGCGTTCCTTCCGCAGCCCCTCCTGGTAGATGGTGTTGTAGCGCTCGTAGTTGGTCGAGAAGCCACCTTCGAAGAAGATGCGGCTCGACACGGTCGAGGTGAACTTGATGGAACCGGTCGTGTAGATCGGCGAGTTCCAGACGATGCCCGCGGTGCGGGGATCGAAACCGGCCGTCATGGCGGAGCCGCGATTCTTCAGGATGCGGTCGTTGTAGACAGCCAGCTTGTTCTTCTGCGACAGCTGCCAGATGATGCGCGCCTGCACCGACTTGATGCTCTGTGGGTCGACAGCCTTCTCGCTGGTCGGGGTCGGGGCGACGAAGTTGCTCCCAGTACCCGCCTGGCCGTAGAACGTGTTGGCCGGCAGCGTGTCGAGGGCGAAGTTACGGGCCGACACGAAGTACCAGACCTTGTCCTTTTTGATCGGGCCGCCGAAGGCGCCTTCGATATTGGCCAGCTTGCCGATGCCGTCCGCCGTGCGGACGCCGCGGGCAATCAGGTCGTCGGTGACGTTGTTACCCTGGAACGACTCGTTCTGGTAGCCGAGGAACAGGCTGCCCGAGACGAGGTTGCCGCCGTCGCGCGGGATCATGTTCAGGCGCACGCCGCCGCCCGAGACATCAGCACTCGCGCCGGAGGTCGTGTAGACCATTTCCTGCGACATCGAGCTGTTGAAGTAGTTCTGCACCGCCCCGTCGACATCGAGGCCGTTGACCATCAGGCCATCCACCTGCACGGTCGTCTGCGACGCACCGGCACCATGACCCGACATGTAGGTCTGCTGCATGGCCTTCGACCCACCGATGTCCGGCTGGTTCAGGGAAATGCCGGTAATCAGCTGACCCATGCCCTGGATGGTGCGACCCGTCGGGATGGCGTCCAGCGTTTCGCGGTTCAGCACCTGCGACTTCGTCGTGCTCTGCACGTCGACCGTCGGCGCGGCGCCGGTCACCGTCAGCGTCTCTTCGAGCGCGCCGACCTTGAGTTCGGTGTTGATCGTCATCGTGAAGTCCGACGAGAGCGCAATGCCCTCGCGCTTCACCGACGAGAATCCTTCGAGCGAGAACGTGAGGGAATATGTGCCCGGTCGCAGGTCGACCAGACGATAACCACCGTCCGCGTCGGAAACGACGGAACGGGTCTTTTCGATGAGTGCGTCGCTAGCCGCTTCAACCGTCACGCCCGGCAGTACAGCACCAGACGTGTCCTTGACAGTGCCCGTAAACGCGCTCTGCGCCTGGGCCGCCATCGGCAGCAGGCAAAGAGTCGCCAGCGCTACGAACAGCGCAGTCTTGATAGAACCAATCTTCATTCAAAATCCTCCCGGGAGTAGTCGCCGACCATCGCCGCCGCAACCCGGTTCCGGGCGACGTGCCCGCAGGCCCCTCGCACAGTTTCTCGGTCCGTCGTTACGCGGCTCTCAAGTATGGCGGCGGGAGCCTGACCGCTGCATAAATGTCTCAGACCTCCGGGCTGGGAATTTGAAGCCGAGGGCCGACCTATCCAAAGTGTTGGATGGCTCTGACGTCGCCCCGGCGAGGTTTCGCCGTAGAATCTGGACGTCGAAGGAGCCCCCATGATGCAACGAGTCTGGAAGGCATGCGGATGTGCGGTGGCCCTGGCCTTCGCGCTGCCGTTCGCGATATCCACCCCCACCCACGGCCAGAACGTGCCCGACCTGCAGGGCACCTACGACGTCGCCACGATGACGCCGCTCGAACGGCCGGCCGAGTTCACAGGACGCGCCAAGCTCACCACCGAGGAAGCCCGGGCCATGGAGGCGTACGAGGCCAAGCGGCAGGAGACGGCCGCAGCCCCGGACGACCCCAACCGCGCCGCCCCGCCGGTTGGCGGCGACACGTCTGCCACCACCTCCTATCTGGAACAGATGTGGCGTGGCGGCGGCGGCGTCGTGGGCGGCTACAACCAGTTCTGGGTGGCCATGGGTTCGACGGTCGTCAAGGTGAACGGCGAGTACCGCACCTCCATCCTGGTCGACCCGCCGGACGGCCGCATTCCGGTCATGAAGGCGTCGGCCCGTGACCGCAACGCGGCCTATGCCCGCCGCGCCGCCGCACCAGGCGCCGACGAATCGGCCGCCAGCGCCGGTCCGCCCTCGGCCTTCGACAACCCCGAGGCCCGTCCCCTCGCGGAGCGATGCCTGCTTGGCTTCGGCTCCACCTCCGGACCACCGACCCTGCCGAACTACTTCTACAACAACCTCAAACAGATCGTGCAGACACCGACCACGGTCACCATCCTGAACGAGATGGTGCACGACGCCCGCGTCATCCGCCTGGCCGGCACCCACCTGCCGCCGCACATCCGCCGGTGGAACGGCGACTCCATCGGCCGCTGGGACGGCCAGACGCTGGTGGTCGACACGACCAACTTCACTGACAAGACGCAGTTCCAGGGGTCGAGCGACAAGCTGCACCTGGTCGAGCGCTTCACGAAGCTCGATGCGAAGACCCTCCTCTACCGCTTCACTGTCGAGGATCCTGACACCTGGGACCGTCCCTGGACCGGCGAGTATCCGTGGGTCGCCACCAGTGACCTGATCTACGAATACGCCTGCCACGAAGGGAACCATGCCATGGAGAATGTCCTGCGTGGCGCTCGCGCGGGCGAACGCGAAGGCGCCGCCGCGCAGCGATGACGCGCACCTGGCTGGCCGTGCTGATGGCCGCGGCGCCGCTGCTCGGCCTGCCAGGCTGCGCGCCGCGCACCACCGACACCTTCACCCTGTCGCTTGTCGGCACCAACGACCTGCACGGCGGCATGCTCGAGGTGGAGGGCCGCGGCGGGCTGGCGCTGCTCGACGGCTACCTGTCGAATCTCAGGGCCGCACGGGCGAAAGACGGCGGCGCGGTGCTGCTGCTCGACGCCGGCGACCTCTTCCAGGGCACGCTCGAATCGAATCTGAACGAGGGGTCAACCGTCGTCGACGCCTACAACGCGCTCGGCTACGCCGCCGCCACCATCGGCAACCATGAATTCGACTACGGACCCGAGGGTGACGCCTCAGTGCCGCGGGCGCCGGGCGACGATCCCCGAGGCGCCCTCAAGGCGCGCCTGCGGCAGGCGCGCTTTCCCTGGCTCGCGGCCAACATCCTCGACGCCACCACCAGGCAGCCTGCGGCCTGGCCGAATGTCACGCCGTCCACCATCCTCACCATCAACGGCGTCCGCATCGGCATCGTCGGCCTGCTGACCGAGCCGGCGCTGGCCCTGAGTGTGGCCGCCAACGTGTCGGGACTCGCCATCGCGCCGCTCGCACCGGCCCTGGAAGCCGAGGCGCTGGCGCTTCGCCAGCGAGGTGCCACCATCGTCGTCGCGCTCGCCCACGCCGGCGGCAAGTGCACGCAGACCGCGAACCCGCAAGACCTGACGTCGTGCGAGTCGAACGCGGAGATCTTCGACCTGGCGCGCCAGTTACCCACTGGGCTCGTCGACGCGATCGTCGCCGGTCACCGGCACGAACCGATTGCACACGAGGTGAACGGCGTACCGATCATCCAGTCCTACGCGCGGGGACGCGCGTTTGGCCGCATCGACTTCATCGTCGACCGCGCGACGGGCCGCACGCAGGCGCACCAGATTTTTCAGCCGCAGGATGTGTGCGCTTGGGTGGCGGCCGGCATCGCCGGCTGCCCGGCTCCCGACACCAGCGACGCGACACCGGCGCAGTATGAAGGGCATGTGGTGACGCCGTCCGCTCGCATCGCGGCACTGATGCAGCCGGCGGTTGCTGCGGCCGACCAGCTGAAGTCGAAGCCGCTCGGCGCGGCGATGACCGCGCCGCTGACCTATTCGGACGTCAGGGAGAGTCCGGTCGGCGACCTGCAGGCCGACTGGATGCGCGCCATTGTTCCTGGCGCCGACGCCGCCCTCACCAACAGCGCCGGGCTGAGAGCCAACCTGCGCGAAGGGCCGCTCACCTTCGGCGGGCTGTACGACCTGCTGCCGTTCGACAACCAGCGGGTCACCATTGCGCTGACCGGCGCGCAACTGCGCACGGTGGTGGCGGCGAACATGAAAGTGCGCGCCAGCATGGTGGTGCTGTCCGGCGTGTACGCCACGGTCACCTGCGAAGCCGGAGACGTCGCTGTGGCGCTGCGCCGTGAATCGGGGCGTCCAGTCGGCGACGCCGAGCTGCTCACGGTGGTCACCACCGACTTCCTCGCAACCGGTGGCGACAACTTCCTCACCCCGGTGTTGCCGGTGCGCGTGCTCGAGACCGGCACCCTGCTGCGCGACGAACTCGCCACCACCATCGGACGCCTCCGTGGTCCGTGGGGCGCTGAGCGCCTGGCCCTGCCGCCACGCATCACGCATCCAGGTGCGCGTCCCGTCACCTGCCAGGGGTAGCCGCGAACCCCCAGGTCGCCGAATCGGGCCGACCGCGGCTCAAGCCGGATACCGGCGATGCCGATTCCTCGGTCAACAGGTGTGAACGGGTGGGCTCCCCAGCCGCGCAGCGGGTACACCTTCGGAGCGGTGGATGACAACGTCAGCGTGGGAAGCGCCGGTCCAACCCCAGGCCTGGGTGGCCTGGCTCGATTCGGGCGAATGGCAACGGTCGCTCGACTCGTACACGCCGATGATCCCCGCCAACGCCATCGAGATCGCCAACCTGGCGCGCGACCCCGACGTGTCGGCCGTCAAGCTGACCCAGGCCATCGGCAAAGACCCAATTCTGGCCGCGAACGTAATCCGGCTTGCCAACTCGGCCTTCAGCGCGTCGGCCACCACCATCACCACGCTCAGCGACGGCGTCGTGCGGGTCGGCACGCGCTCGGTTCGCCAACTCGTCACCGCCGCGTGCCTCACCTCGAAACTGCGTAACCCGAGAACCTACGGCGCGAATGCCAGGTTGCTGGTGGACCACAGCGTCGGCACGGCCTACATCTCATGGCTCGTCGCCGACCACGTCGACGAGGATCCCGATGCGGCGTTCCTGTGTGGCCTGCTGCACGACATCGGCAAGTTCGTCATCCTGAAGCTCGCGCACGAAGACCGGCCCATCCCTCCGACAATGACCGAGGCTCGCCTGAACGCAGTCATCCAGACGCGGCACGCCACCATCGGCCAGCAGGCACTTGCCCACTGGGACTTCGCCCCTGAAATCCAGATGCCGGTTGCCTGGCACCACCATCCGGGCGAAGCGCACGGTCACCTGCACGTCGCGGCCATCGTCTACGCCGCCAATCGCCTCGCGCATCGCTACGGGTGCGGCTGCGAGCCCGAGCACGTCGATCTCCTCGAGGACGAGGTGTTCACGAAGCTCGGATTCGACGAGGCGTTCATGCAGGAACTCGACGCCCGGGTCCCCGGGTTGTACGAAGTCGCGAAGAAGATCAACTCGTAGCGTCCCGCCGTCGGAGTTCGGAAGTCGGATATCGTCCGACAGGCCTCCGTCCGATACACGGGACGGAGAAGTCAGCCGAACCATGTCCACACGTCGCCGGAATCAGGGTTTTACGTTGATCGAATTGTTGATTGTGGTGGCGATCATTGGCATCGTCGCGGCCATCGCGGTTCCCGCGCTCGTTCGCGCGCGTATCGCCAGCCTCGAATCGGCAGCCATCGGCTCGCTTCGCACGATCAACGCCGCGGAGTCGACCTATGCGTCGAGCTGTGGTGGCGGGGGCTACGCGCAGTCGCTCGACGACCTCTCGAAACCCGCCGCCGGATCGGCACAGCTTTTCATCTCGCCGGACGTCGCGGCCAACGGTGTCAGCAAGAGCGGCTACATCATGAACGTCAGAGCGGATGTCGCGGCCACCATGGTGACGCCCGGCGCCATGACGTGCAACGCCTCGACGCAGGACGCAGTCTCGAGCTACTTCGCCGAGGCCCATCCGGTGTCGATCGGCGTCAGCGGCCAGCGATCGTTCGCCACTGATGCCCGCGGCTCGCTCTACTTCATTGCGAACGGCAGCACGCTGGCGCCCGGGATGGCGGGCGCGACAGTCCTGCGCTGAACGCGTCAGTTTGCGCCGAGAAACCGCCGCAGCCGATCGAACTCCGACTCGAGCGCCCGCACGAACCCGCGTGCGGACGGTGCACGGCCGCTCACGTATCCCACCTCGGCACGCAGCACCCCCTCGACCACGCTGACATTGCCCCACCCCACCACGCGGTCGCGCCACAGCATCGGCAACGCGTAGTACCCGAGCGTGCGCTTCACCACTGGCGTATACGCTTCGAAGCGGTAGGCCCAGCCCCAGAACAGCTCGAAGCGGCGCCGGTCCCAGACGATGGGGTCGAACGGCGCGAGGAGGCGCACGGCGTCGTCAACGTTACTCTCGCCCGGCCGCTCGCCGGCGGGCCAATACCAGTCGACGCCGTCGAGTCGAGCGTGGGCAAGACGCCCCTTCGCCCGGTGTAGGGCGGGAGCGATGCGCTCGCCCAGCTGCGGCACCGCCAATCGGAGCCGGCGCACGAGCATGGACAACGTCTGCCCCGGCAGCGGCGCGTACTTTCCGACCAGGACATCGACCAGGGCATCGAGAGTGGCGTCGGCGCCCGCACCAGCCGGCTGCTCCTGCGGTTCCCGCGCGCCATAGACGCGGACACCTGACTCGCGCCGCACCACCTGCAGCAGCCCCGCGTAATGCATCTGGTCGAGCAGGTGGGTCGTGGCGTTCGACGAACCACCCCAGTAGTTGGTCACCCGTCCATGTGCGAAGTGCTGCTCCACCTCGCGCGGATGTGCCGAGCCCCTGGCGCGCACGAACGCCAGCAGATCGTTGGCCTTCCTGCGCCGGCCCGCGGGCCATCCAGCGACGCCACGCGGATGCATCAGCGCGTGCAGCGCCGGCGTCACGAAGCCGTAGTTGATGAAGAAATCCTCTTCCACGCGCAGGGCGGCGTAGCGCTGCTCGAGCGCGCCGGCCCGGTAGCCCTTCACGCGGTGCCGCAGCGTCAGGTCCTGCGCGCGGGCCGGTGCCCGGATGGGATCGGCCTGCACGAAGCCGAAGGTGTTCAGGGCACACTGCAGCGTGGTCTCGCGGAACAGGCTCCGCGCCACACCGTGCCGCCGCAGCGCGTCGAGCGACGGCGGCGTCACCGGACCACGGCGGGCGGGGTAAAGCCGTCGGGCAGCAGTTCGATGGCAACCGCGCGGTTGGCCGTGTTGGCGCCGGCCAGCGGGGCCGCGTCCACGCGGAAGGTAGCAAGCACGCGGTAGGCCGGACGCTGGACGCCGCACGGCACAGAGGTGGGGGAATCCGGGCGATAGGTGAGGAACTCCACCTCATCGAACGTCTTCACCGCCAGGCGCAGCGGTCCGGCCGCCGCGTCGATCTGCAGCACGATCGCTCCCTGACGGCAGTCCACCGCCGAGAAGGTACCCAGCACCTGCGACTCGCCTGCGTGCAGCGGACGCAGCGTCGGCACATACGCCCCCTGCTGCATCGTCTCGCGGCGCGGCTCGTCGCGCCTGGCGCCCGGCGATGACGCCGCGGCGGACGGGCTGGCATCGAGAGGCTCGAGCTCGGCGGCGGCGAGTTCCCGAACCACGTTCTGCGCCGTCGCGATGCGCGCCATCGTGCTGCGCGCCCCTTCGCGTATCGCGGGGCTGCTGCCGCGCGCCAGAAGGAGGGCCAGATAGCTCTGCGCGCCGCGGTAGTCGCCGGTCATCGCCATCGCCTGTCCGAGCATCAGCCGGTACTCCTCACGCGACGGCGACGCCTTTACGGCGCGCTGCATCAACGAGAGCGCGCGGGCCGGGTTCGCCCCCGTCGCCATCTCCACCTCGGCCAGGGTGACGATGGTCGAGACGTTGTCCGGTTCGAGTTCGAGCGCGCGGGCGAGCGCGGTGCGCGCTTTCGCGAACAGCGCCGCTTCGTCGACGCCGTCGTGCGCGGCGCGACGCGTGAGCGTGCGGCCGTAGGCAGCCTGGATGGAGGCCGTCCCGGGCGCGAGGGCCGCAGCCCGCTCGAGCAGCGGCAACGCCGCCTCGACGCGGTCGGCGCGCAACTCGATCATGCCGAGCGCCGCGAGCGCGCGCGACGCGTCCGGGTTCGCGTCGATGGTCTTCTGCAGCAGGGCGCGGGCCTCGTCCGCACGGCCGAGACGTCCGACCAGGTCGCCGAGGTATCCGGCTGCTTCGCTGTCGGACATCGTCTCTGACGGAGACAGGCTGCCGGCCGACACGCGGTCATCGAACTCGACGCGCAGCGTCTGGAACGAGGCACTGCCGACGTAGTTCCTGAGCTCGACATCGAGCTGGCTGCGATTGGCGCCGAAGGTGCGCGTGAACGCCTCGTCGTCCGCCACGCCCTGCTGGAGCGCGGCCAGGTACTTCGCCAGTTGCCCCTGGCGTTCCCTGCTGCCGAAGGTGAGGTAGTGCACCAGCGCCCACGACTGCGCGTAGAGCAGGCTGCGCCGGTCACCTTCGTTGTACTGGGATGAGTCGTGTTGCACGGCCAGCAACTGATCGGTCGTCATCAGTTGCCTCGATGTTCGCAACAGCATCAGGTTCTGCAGGCTCGGCTTGCCGATAAACGCGGTGCGGCCGCCGTTCGCCGTATCGAAGGTCTGATAGAGCTCGGCCAACCCCTCATTGACCCAGACCGGCGTATTGCCGACGGCGCTGCCGAGCATGAAGTGCGCGAACTCATGAAAGATCACGCCGTAGCTCTCGGTGATCTGCGCGGCGTTGACGGCAATGACGTTGGCGTCCTCACCGCCGAGGAAGTAGCCGCCCACTGCCACCGGCTTCCCCTGGAAGACCGGCCGGTAGTCGGCGAACGAGCGGTCGTTCTGGAAGACCACGACCAGCGTTGGCACCGGCGAGCTGATGGTGCCGGCGCCCAGGACGCGGCCCACCACCTCGCGAAACTGCTCGAGTCGCTGCGCAATCGTGCGGAGTTCGCGCTCCGAGGCGTCGCCCACGAGTACGAAATGGTCGGACGACAGGCGCGTCCACTTCGCCCAGGCCGGCTCAGGCAGCAACAGGCAGAGCACGAGCAGCATTACCAGCTTGCGCATGACCCCGTACAGTACTGCAGTTGAAGCGGTGCCACAGGCGTGACACACTGCGCCTCACAGGAGTCACTTTCATGGCCATCACGCTCACGGTCAACGGCACCGAGCACCTGCTCGACGTCGAACCCGATATGCCACTGCTCTGGGCCTTGCGCGAAACGCTCGGGCTCACCGGCACCAAGTTCGGCTGCGGCATCGCCGCATGCGGCGCCTGCACGGTTCACCTCGATGGCCGCGCCGTACGCACGTGCACGCTCCCCATCTCGGCGGCGGTCGGCAAGCGGGTCACCACCATCGAAGGGCTGGCGCAGAACGGCACCCTCCACGCCGTGCAGCAGGCCTGGGTCGACCTGCAAGTGCCGCAGTGCGGCTACTGCCAGTCGGGCGTCATCATGGCGGTGGCCGGACTTCTGCTGCAGAGCCCGAACCCGACCGACGACGAGATCGATGCGTCGCTGACGAACATCTGCCGTTGCGGCACGTTCACCCGCATCCGCAAGGCCATTCATCAGGTCGCGCCCCCACGGACGGAAGGAGCCGCGTCATGAACACGTGGACACGACGCGCCTTCATCGGTGCCGGCACGATCACTGGCGGCGGCTTCCTGCTCGGCGTCGCCGGCTTCAGCCTGGCACCTGGCCGCCACACGCTGGTTTCGGCTGACGCCGGCGAGCACGGCCAGCTCACCACCTGGATCACCATCACGCCGGACAACATCGTCACCGTGCTCATCCCGCACTGCGAGATGGGCCAGGGCACGCCCACCGCGCTGGCGATGATGGCCGCCGAGGACATGGAGGCCGACTGGAGCCTCGTCCGCGTCAAGGAGGCACCGGCCCTCGACGAGTACGCCAACGGGTACATCATCCGCGCCGTGGGCGGCGAGTACATCCCGGCGGTGATGGCGCGCGGCGTCGACTACGGCGCGTTCAAGATTGCGCAGTGGTTCGGCTTCCAGGTGACCGGCGGCTCGACCGCGGTTCGCAGCACGGGCGAGTACGGCATGCGCGTGGCCGGTGCCGCCGCAAAGGAAATGCTGCTGGCCGCTGGAGCGCAGCAATTCGGCGTGAGTGTGGCCGAGTGCACGGCGAAGGGCGGCCGCGTGCTGCACGCCGCGTCGGGCCGGAGCGCGTCGTTCGGCGAGTTGGCCCGCGCCGCGTCGGCGCTGCCGGTTCCCACGAGTCCCGCGCTGAAGCACCCCGACACCTTCACCCTGCGCCGCACGTCGGTGCCGCGCCTCGACATCCCGTCGAAGGTGGACGGCAGCGCGATCTACGGCATCGACGTCACTGTGCCGGGCATGCTGTACGCGGCGGTCGACTTCGCGCCGGTGCAGGGCGGGCGCGTCGTGCACGTCGACACGAAGCCGGCCGAAGCGATGCGCGGCGTCAAGACAGTGCTCGTGCTCGAAGAGGCCGTGGTCGTCGTGGCCGACAGTTTCTGGCGCGCGCGAAAGGCGCTGGCGGCTCTCACGCCGGAGTTCAACGACGGCGGCAACGCCGGCGTGTCCACCGACACGATCTTCGCGGCGTTCGATGCCGCGCTCGGCGCCCCACCGGCGATGCCGTCCACCGCTGCGACGGTGGTGACAGCCGACTACAAGGTGCCGTTCCTCGCCCACGCCGGCATGGAACCGATCTCGTGCACCGCCAGGGTCGACGGCACCCACTGCGACGTGTGGACCGGCGTGCAGGACCCGCTGAATGCCCGCTCGACTGCAGCCAAGGCGCTCGGCTTCGAGAACGATCAGGTGACGATCCACAACCAGTTGCTCGGCGGCGGCTTCGGCCGCCGGCTACCGTTCAACTTCGACTACGTCGATCTCGGCGTGCGCATTGCGAAGGCCGTGTCGCCGACGCCGGTGAAGATGATCTGGACGCGCGAAAACGACACGCAGCACGACTACTACCGTCCGGCGGGCATGTCGCGTCATGCCGGCGCGCTGGACGCCGTCGGCCTGCCGCTCGCCGCCAGTTCGTTCTACGCCGGCGGCGGCAATGGCGAAGCGGTGTTCATGCCGTACGCCATTCCGGAGAAGTCGGCCGACGCGAAGGATGCGGCGCACCCGATCCGGCTCGGACAGTGGCGCTCGGTGTTGAACTCGCAGCACGGCTTCTTCAAGGAGTCGTTCATCGACGAAATGGCGCACGCGGCCGGCAAGGATCCGTTCGAATTCCGCCGCGCGATGCTGAACGAGCAGCCACGCTTCAAGGCGGCGCTCGAGAAGGTGGCGGCCATGTCCGGGTGGGGCACGCCGCTGCCGGCCGGCGAAGGGCGCGGCATCGCCCTCTGCGAAAGCTTTGGCACCATCGTCGCCGAGGTGGCGCACGTCTCGGTGTCGCCGGCTGGACGCCTGAAGGTGCTGCACATGTATGCCGCCGTCGATTGCGGCGACGTGGTGAACCTCGACACGGCGACGGCGCAGGTCGAAGGCGGCATTGTCTTCGCGCTGTCGGCCGCGCTCCTCGGCGAAATCACCATCAAGGAGGGCCGCGTGGTCGAGCGCAACTTCCGCGATCACCAGATGATTCGCATCGTCGATGCGCCGCTGGTGAGCGTGGAGTTCATTCGCTCGAACGCCCTGCTCGGTGGCCTCGGCGAGCCGGCCGTACCGCCCGCCGCGGCAGCTCTGACCAACGCCATCTACGCCGCATCGGGCGTGCGGGTGCGGGAACTGCCGGTGAAGAAGACGCCTCTGGTAAAGCAAGCGTAAAGGCGCCGCCACCTTCGCAGAAGCGCATTGCTCCGCTGGCAGCCGCGTGGGACACTCATCTCATGTTTTCCCTCAGATTCCGGACTCTGATCCTGGCGTCAGCGGTGGCGTTCTGTACGGTCGTGAACCCGGCGCAGGCGCAGCAGCCCGAGGCTGGCAAGGGCGCCGGCACGCCGGACGCAGCGAAATCCGCAACCCACGACACGCTCGAACATGGCCGCTATCTCGTCGAAGACCTCGCGCAGTGCTGGCGGTGCCATTCGCCGGTGGACCAGCGCGGCGTGCGCGACCGGACGAACTGGCTGCACGGCGGACCGGTTGGCATGCGCTCCACCGTCCCCGTCGGTGAGTGGGCCATCGTCGCCCCGCGCCTGGCCGGTTCCCCACCCGGCAACGACGCCCAGTTCATTCACCTGATGATGACCGGCGTCTCGCGCACGGGCCGGTTCCTGCGTCAGCCGATGCCGCAGTTCCGCATGACGCAGGACGACGCAGAGGCGGTCCTCGCCTACCTCAAGTCGCTCGGCGGGAAATAGAATCGTCGCGCGAAGGCCGACCGCGATCCATGCCGGAAGCGCCGATCCATACTGGCGGGCATGACACTCGCGAACGCACGCGCCTTCTTCGACGCGCTCAACCTCGAGTACGTCGCAATCCACCAGACGAAGGAAGATCTCTTCTGGACCACCTACATGGGCACGAGTGCCGATGACGAGGGGTTCACGCGGGCGGAACGCGCGTTCAAGGACTTCGTCTCGGACCCCGCACGGCTGCGCGCCACCCGCGAGCAACTGACGCAGGTGGAGGCGCTGCCTCCTGACGCCCTGCGCAACATGGTGCGCCACGGCCTGCAGGGATGGCAGGCGCTGTTCGAGGCCAATGTCATCGAGAGCGACGAAGGCCGTCAGCTGATGCACGCACTGGTCGACGCCGAGGCCGCACTCTTCGCGAAGCGGCGCACCTTCGTGCCGACGCACGTGAACGAACGGGGTGAGGTCGAGGATGCCACGCTCGCATCGCTGGCCACGAACCTCGCGACGAACCCGGTCGAGGAGAGGCGCCGCGCTTCGTTCGACGCGTTCCGCGGCCTCGAACAATGGGCGCTCGACAACGGCTTCCTCGACTTGGTGCGGCTGCGCAACCGCTTCGCGCGTGCCCTCGGCTATCCCGACTTCTTCGAGATGAAGCTGCGCAAGAACGAGCGCATGACAACGGCGCAACTGTTCGCCGTGCTCGACGACTTCATCCAGCGGACCGACGCCGCCAACGCCCGCACCCTCACCGACCTTCGCGCGCGGCACGGCGACGCGGCGGTGCTCCCCTGGAACCTGCGCATCTTCACCACCGGCGACATCGTGCGCCGCATGGATCCGTACCTTACCTTTGCGCCGGCACTGCGCCGCTGGGTCGAGAGCTTTCGTCGCCTTGGCATCGGCTTCCGCGGCGCCACGCTGCAACTCGATCTGCTCGACCGACCCGGCAAGTACCAGAACGGCTTCTGCCACTGCCCGGTCCCTGCCTGGGTGAACGCACGCGGCGAATGGATTCCCGGCCACATCAACTTCACCGCTGAAGCCAAACCGGACCAGGTGGGCAGCGGCACGCGCGCCATCGCCACGCTCTTCCATGAAGGCGGCCACGCCGCGCACTTCGCCAACGTGGTGCAATCGTCGCCCTGCTTCTCCCAGGAATACGCGCCGACGTCGATGGCGTACGCCGAAACGCAGTCGATGTTCTGCGACAGCCTGCTGGACGATGCCGACTGGTTGCGGCGCTATGCGTGCGACGTGGACGGCCGCCCGATGCCGGAGGAGGTCATCCACGCTCGCGTGGCGAGCCTGCAGCCGATGCTGGCGTTCGAGAAGCGGATGCTGGCCGTGGTACCGTGTTTCGAGTCGGCGCTCTACCAGATGACGGACGAGGCCCTCACGCCGGAGGCGGTGCTGCAACTGGCGCGGCAGACCGAGCGTCGCGTGCTCGGTATGGAGAGTCCGCGACCACTCCTCGCGATTCCGCACCTGCTGAACCAGGAGTCGGCCGCTGCCTACCAGGGCTACCTTCTGGCGGACATGGCGGTGGCGCAGACACGCGCCTTCTTCCTCGAGCGCGACGGCTACCTGACCGACAATCCGGCCATCGGGCCGACGCTCAGCACGCACTACTGGGAGCCTGGCAACAGTGTCGACCACGACACCATGCTGCGCACGCTCACTGGCGAAGGGTTCACCGCGCGCCACCTGGCTGACGAGTGCAACACGTCGGTGGACGAGGCCTGGGCCGACGCAACGGCCCGTATGCGCGCGGCGGAGGCGCGACCGGCACCCGCCGGCGAACTGCCCGGTCTCGACGCACACATCCGCATCGTGCACGGCGAAGAACTGCTCGCCGACTCGAGCGACGGCGAGGAGGCGATGTGCGCGCGCTTCGAGGCGTGGGTGCACGCGCACTACCCGGCGTGAAGGGTCAGCGGATACTCGTGGTCGTGTTGCCGGGCGTGAGCTGATCACGCACCCGGGAACACAACCTGAGCGGCGCGTTCTGCTCAGCCGTGTGCAGCCGGCTCGGGCGCACCACCGCTCGTCGCAGAGAGCGCCTGGCGCGCCGTGGTCAGCGCCGCACCGACTGCCACCATCCACACGGCATCCGCCGCCATCGTGCGCGCCAGAATTGCCTGCGCTTCGGTCGCCTCGCGCCGCGCTTCCTCGTACCGGCGCCCGGCATTGTACGCGCCCGCCAGTTTCACGCGCGCGATGGCAGTGTTGACATGGTCGCGTCCCTGCGTCGCCGTGAAGATCTCGATGGCGTCCTGCAGCAGACGCTGGCCCTCGCCCACGTCACCTCTCGCCAGCGCCAGGCCGCCCAGGTTGGACGCCGCGATGCCGTTCAGGTAGTGGCCGCGTTCGCCGTGCACCTGCCGGTAGATCCCGGCCATCCGCGAGTACGCCTGCTCCGCATCGCCGAGGCGCCCCTGCTTGCGCGCGATGGTGCCGAGTTCGTTAAGCACGGACGCCACGGCCGGGTGCGCAGGGCCGTGCGCCTGCTCTCGCCCGGCGAGGGCGCGCGTCAGCGCGACGCCGGCTTCATCCAGCTTGTTGCGCCGCGTCAGCGTGCGCCCGAGCATCACCAGATTGGCCGCGGTCCTGAAGTGCAGGGGGCCGTACCACGCCTCGGTGACGGTCAGGGCCTGGCGGAACAGGCGTTCAGACGTCTCGTCGTCGCCCCGCTCGAACGCGATCGCGCCGAGGTTGACGAAGGTGTCCGCCACGTGTGGATGCGTTTCACCCAGCAGGCGCTGGTAGATCGCCAGGGTTCGTCGGTTGAGCGCCTCGGACGCGTCCAGGTGCCCGGCGTAGAAGTGCGCGTTCGCCGCTTCGTGCAGACTCTCCGCCAGTTCGAGGGTGTCATCGTCCGCGTCCAGCATCGCCACAGCGCGCTCGAGAACGGGAATCGCCAGCTCGTACTCGCCCCGCTCCTGCAGCACGCGCCCGCGGACTCTCGTCGCGGCAGCGCGCAGTGGATGCCCGGCTGGAAGGACGCTCGTGGCCAGGTCGACCGCGGCGGTGGCCAGCACCAGCGCGTCGTTGAAACGCGCCTGCTCCGTCAGGAGTCCCGCCTGCGCCACCATCGTGTCCACGACTTCGCTGGACGCGTCGCCGAAGAGCGACCGGCGCAGCGATATCGCCTGCGTGAACAGTGTGTCGGCACGGTCGAATTGCCCGAGCTTCTGGCACAAATGACCGAGCGTCTGATAGAGCTCGGCCTGCACCATCGGTTCGTGCGTCAGGGCATTGGCTTCGAGCACGCCGCGATCGATGAGGGTGATGACGCGGAGTTCCTCGGCAGGGCCGGCGACCGCCTCACCACCTTCGAACAGCCGGAGCATGAACTGCTGGATGCGCAGGGCACGGCCGGCTTCGGCCATCGCGTGGTTGCGCGCGCGGCGCAGGCGGAAAGTGTAGAGACCCACCACGCCGGCCAGTGCGCCGGTGGCCGAGGCCACGATCGACAGCGGCAGACGGTTGCGCCGCACGAACGTGCTGGTGCGGTACGCCAGCGTGTCGGGGCGCGCCTCGAGCGGTTCGGCACGCAGCAGATGCTCGACATCGCGCATCAGCGCGTCCACCGTACGGTAACGCCGCTGCACGTCCCTGTGCATGGCGGTCAGGCACAGCACGTCGAGGTCGGCCCACGCTGCCCGGCCGACCCGGCCCGTCGCGCGCGCGTCACTCAACCCCGATGGTCTGGCCGGTTCGCCTTCGGTGACCAGCCGCTCGGCCTGCGCCGGACCGAGACCGGCCATGTCGAATGGCAGCCGTCCCGTCAGCAGTTCATACAGGATGACGCCGAGCGAGTAGACGTCCGTATCAACACCTGCGGCGTCGCCGCGGATCTGCTGCGGCGAGGCGTAGGCCGGCGTCATCGCGCGCAGTACGGTCAGCGTGCGGTCGGCAGGCCGCGCGTGCTCGTCAAGCTGCCGCGCAATGCCGAAGTCGAGCAGCTTCACCTGGCCGTCTGCGTTCACCAGGATGTTCGACGGCTTGAGATCGCGATGCACGACCAGCTGTTCGTGCGCATACTGCACGGCCGCACACACCTCCAGAAACAGCGCGAGACGGCGGTGGAGGTCGCCGACGCGTGCGACGCAGTAGGCGGTAATCGGTTCGCCCTCCACGTACTCCATGGCGAACCACGGCGTGCCGTCGGCGAGGGCATCGGCGTCGTAGAGCGTGGCAATGGCCGGATGGCGCAGGCGCGCCAGCGTCCGCTGCTCGGTGACGAAGCGGGTTCGCCGGGAGGGCGAGAGCCAGGCGTCACGCAGAATCTTGATCGCGGCGGTGCTGCCGAGGTCGGCGCGCTCGGCTTTGTAGACGACACCCATGCCGCCTTCGCCGAGCAGCGACGTCAGCCGGTAAGGACCGAACGCGCCGTCCTCGGCCCACGCCGCGGGTCCGAACACCCCCTGGGCCGCCGTTTCGAGCCCTGCATGCACCAGGCTTTGCGGACGACCGTCCTCTTCGAGCATCGCCGCCAGTTCACGGGCGAGCGGCGGGTCGTCTGCTGCGGCGGCGGCGACGAAGGCAGCCTGTTCCTCGACAGTGAGTTCTGCCGCGGCATGAAACAGTTGCTGCGCGAGGAGCCAGGTGCGCGCATCCATGACAGCGGACCGCCGGCCTCAGCCGCGCCGACGGAGTTCGGCGCCGAGCCACGCCTTGGCCGCGCGCCAGTCGCGCAGCACCGTGGCCTCGGACACATTCAGCAGCGTGGCCGTCTCCTGCACGTCCAGCCCCCCGAAGAACCGGCTCTCGACCAGTTCCGCCTGACGCGGCTGCATGCGCGCCAGGTCGCGCAGCAGGTCGTCGAGCGCCAGCACGTCATCCGCGGTCGACAGCGGCGTGGTGACATTCTCGTCGAAGGAGATCAACCAGGCGCCGCTGCCCCGCTTCGAGGTCTGACGCCGGCGGGCAGCCTCGACCAGCACCTGGCGCATGGCGCGCGCGGCGATGCGCTTGAAGTGCAGCGCGGACGTGGCGCGCAGGGACGGCGACGCCGACAGCTTCACCCACGCTTCGTGGACCAGGGCAGTGGGGTTGAGGGTGAGTGACGAGTCGCCGCGCTTCACCACCGACGCCAGACGACGCAGCTCCGCGTACGTGAGGTTGAACAGCGCGTCGAGGTCGGCGCGGCTGAGGTCCGTCTGGTCGCTGGCGCTCGCGTGGTCCATGGCGGGAGTCGGGGAAACGTACCACCGGCACCTGGCCGACGCAATCACCCTACGGTCAATTCAACAGGCGCATGACGGTTTCGAGCGGGATTTCGCGCAATGCGATGCAAAGGACCGGTCTGTTCCGACTGGCCCTCGTGGGAGGAAACCGTCATATGTGTTCGACACTGCGCGCCACACGTTCGTCTGTTCGTCTTGTAATCGGCCTGCTGCTGGCCGTGCTGCTGCCAGGGGTCGCCGCGGCGCAACCGTATCTGGTCGACACCGGGTCGGCTGGAACCAACTCGATCGGCAGCTACGGGCTCTTTGGGGCCAGCGCGACCAACTGCTCGCCACAGCCCACGTGCGGCTTGAACTTCCAGTTCCTGGCCGCGCGCATCGTCCTGCCCCAGGCAGCCACCGTCACCGGCGTCGACCTGTGGGTGGTGCCGTTCAGCTTCGGTGGCAGCATGAACGTCAGGATTCGCGAGGAAGCCAACGGCCTCCCTGCAGCCAACGCTCCACCGCTCTTCAGCGCCAACAGCATCTACGCCAGGACCTACACCGGCATTCCGAACTACTTTGGGTCGCCAGCCTGGGTAAACTTCGGCGGCTTCGAGGCGGTGCTGGCGGCGGGTACTTACTGGATCACGTTCGAGCCGGTGGCCGGGACGAACCTCAACTTCAGCGTCCCCAGCGGGGCGCCCAGTCCCCTGACCAAATACGCGTATTACACCAACGGCAACCCGGGCTACCTGAACCTCCCAGGCTCCCTCGGCGTTCGCGTGTCCGGCACCACGTTCGACGGCATCGCCTTCGGCACAGCCACCCGCATGACCGCCACCGGCGGTTATGAATGCTGCGTCTCGATCAACCAGGACTTCGTGCAGGAGGGACAGCGCGACTTCACCTGGCTCAATAACCAGGGTCCGGCTCTCACGTCGACCTACATCTTCGATATCGGCGCCGCCCAGGTGCATGCGCGCGGACGGTTAGTCGAGAACGGCCTGAGTGCCGGCGCCTATGCCGGAACCAACTCGCTGACCACCGCGGCGGCGCGCGGCATTGCCTACCGCACGTTCGTCAACCTTGGCGCCACGGCCCGCACGTTCCGTGTGAACGCGTTGCTTGACGGCAGCTTCGGGGTGAACGGTGGTGTGGCACGCGCCGGCATCTACGCCTTCGACACGACGAAGTTCTCGCAACGGCTCCAGTTGGCGGCGCCGGTGACACCGGGCCACGTCCTGCTCGACGCTGACGGCTACAACGAAATCAGGGACACGCTCTACGACCAGAGCATCTCGCTGGCGCGCTTCTTCACGCCCGACACGCTCCTCGGCATCGACCTGAAGCGGGCGTCCTGGGCGCCCGGACAGATACAGGCGATTCCGATGCAGACCGGGTTGCTCACGTTGCAGCCCGGCGGAACGCTCACGGTGCTGTTCGACATTGCGGTGTCTGCCGGACTGGGCGGCGGCGTCAACTTCGGCGACACGCTGAAGCCGGCAGCTGTCCTGCTGACCGATTCCGGCGGCAACGCCGTGTACGACGTCGTCGCCGTTGGTCCCGCTGCGCCAGCCGCGCTGGCGGTGGCCGCGCTCGCGGCGTCACCTGCCGCCTCGAACACGCCGATCGGATCGGCTCGCAGCATCACGATTCTCGCCACGAAGAACGGCGGTGGCGTCGTGGCGGGAGCGCCCGTGAGCGTGCAGATCGTCAGCGGGCCGAACGCTGGTGCGGCAGTGCCGCTGGTGACCGACGCGAACGGCGAGGCGACCTACACCTACGTCGGCACGACGCTGGGCACCGACATCTTTGCGATCGGCAGCGGTGCGGTGACGGCAGCGCCCGTCACCACCACCTGGGTGACCGGCACACCGCACCATCTCACGCTGACACCGGCCACCGCCACGGTCGATGTGGGAACGAGCCAGGCCTACACGGTCGCGGCCTTCGACGTGCTGGACAACCCTCTCGGTGACGTCACCGCTTCGGCGGCCTTCAGCATCGCGCCTGACGGCACTTGCTTCGCCTCCTCCTGCACACCGAGCCTGCCGGGGCCGCACACCGTCACCGCCAGCGACAGCGGCAAGTCGGCGCAGGCTTCGCTGACGGCGCAGGCCATCACAGGCGGCTTTACGTTCAACGGCTTCTTTGCACCGGTGGACAGCATGCCGGTGGAGAACGTGATGAAGGCCGGTGCCGCGGTGCCGGTGAAGTTCAGCCTTGGTGGCAACTTCGGGCTGGCCATCTTAGCTGGCGGGTCGCCGCTGTCGCGGCCAGTGGCCTGCAACACCGGGGCGCCGCAGGACACGGTGGACCAGACGTCTACCGCCGGCGCGAGCGGCCTGTCGTACGACGTCACGACCGGTCGCTACTCGTACGTCTGGAAAACCGAGAAGGGCTGGGCGGGCAGCTGTCGTCAGTTCGAGTTCACCCTGACCGACGGCTCGGCGCACGCCGCTCGCTTCCGCTTCCGCTAAAGACTCCCTTCGCGATGGAACCGGGCTGGTGCGTCGACACGCACCGGCCCGGCTCGACCCGCCGCTTCAACCCGCTACTTTCTCGTCACCCCACATCAGCAGCGCGTTGTGGTCCGAGATAGGAGACGAAGACTCTGCGCTCCGAACATGAGGCCGGTCAGGGCTTCGTGGCGGTGATGACCGTCCCGGTCGAGTCGATCTCGGGGTCGTGATTGGCGCTCGCCTGATACGAGTAGTTGGCATGACTGACGGCGGTCACCGTCAGCGTGGTGGACAGCTTCTTGTTGGTGATGTTGCCGGTCGTCATGCCGCACTGGCCCGAGCTGTTCGTCAGGCAGGTGCCACCGGCCGCATAGCCACCGGTCCACGTGGCACTGACCGTGGCGTTCGCCACCGGCGCGTGCGACGCGTCGTGCACCGTGACGGTCACCGTCGCCTTCCATCCATTCCTCGCCGCCACCGTCGCCTGATCGAGGTCGCCGACGTGCGAGTACGACGCCGGCGGGGGTGGGACGCTGGTGAGGTCGAGCCTGGCGATGCGGGTGCGCCAGCTCGCGGAGCTGATCGCGTTGGTGTACTCGCCCGTGAACCAGAGCGAGCTGCCGTCCACCGGGTCCGGCGTCAACTGGGCGTAGTCGCCCCAGCGCGAGGCCGAATGCGACTGGTAGCCGCTGCCGGCGACGATGGTGGTTTCCGGCTGTGTCATCTGGCCGAGCGTGTCGGTGGGGTTGCGCGAGGTGAAGCGCAGCGACGGGCTGACCGACGAACCGGACACCGAATAGGCCAGCGCAATCGCCCCGTTGTCGTTCATCGCAATGCTGCCAAGCCAGCGGTTCTGGCCGTCGGCCGGTGCAAAGGTGGACTGCTGATGGATGCCCCAGCCCGAGCCGCTGTTACGCAGTTCATACCAGCGGATGCCGGCGAGATCCGAGCCGTTGGTGTCCACCGTGTGATTGAGCACCAGACTCTGGTGCGTGCCGAAATTCCGGTACGCGAGCCGGAACATCGCACGGTCCGACAGGGCGTCGAGCTTCACCGTCGTGCCGGGCTGCGGAATGCAGTTACGGGCGTAGCCACAGAGGTTGGCGTCGAAGGCCGCCGTTGGCAGCGTCGCCAGCGAGGTGAAGGTGGCGGTGGGCGAGCTGCCCCACGTGGTCTGGAACTTCCAGAGCCAGATCTGGTCCTGTCCGCCCGTGTAGCCCCACGCGTCGTCGTCGATCTCGGCAAACACGTTGGGCGCGCCGGCTGGTGGCGCCGTCGGACCGTCCCAGTCGGACGGCAGCATGCCCCCCAGGTTCGCGTTCACCGAGAACAGGTCGAAGTAGATCATCCGCGGTACGCCTAGCGCGGGATTGAGCATCCGGTCGCGTTCGAAAGCCACGACGCCCGCGCCGCCCCAGTCGAGGGTCGACTGGTTGAACTGGTTGACCGACATGTAATAGCCGTCCGGCCACACCGACAGCTTCGGGTAGTCGTTCATCTTGGTGTTGCTGACGAGGAACGCGTAGCGGTACCAACTGGCCGTCGGGTCCGCGGTCTGCGACACCGCGACGCACTGATAGAACGGTCCCAACGGGTAATTCGGCAGCGCAAACTGGCTGATGAGGAAGCGGTCCGCCGCGCGGTCGTAGAGGACGACCGGATCGCCGCTGTTGGTGGACTGGCAGGGGCCGCCGAAGCCGCTCCAGATCGTGTTCGTGTTCGCCGGTCCGTAGAGGACCGTCCCTGAGCGGTTGTAGATGGCGAACGACAGGTTGACCGCCTGCACGAAGTGATTCGGCCCGATCGCACCGGTCGGATCGGGCGGCAGCACACCGTTCACGTTCGACACGCCGTCGAAGCCGACGCCGACCGCCGCGAGTACGCCGCCACCGGTGGCGTCCTGTAGCAAGGTCTCGACGGGGCCGCCGGGTGCCGGGGATTCGATGCGTCCCGGCAGCGTCTTGCGCGGCAGCACGCGGATGCCGTTGATGGGCGGCGGAATCGGACGAACGTCGCGCAGCGCGGGAAGGAAGTCGGATGCGGCGGCGTCGCGCACGACCGGCACGGCGCGCCCGTTGGTATCGGTTTGTGCGGTGGCGGAGGCGGCACAAGCGAGCATCAGGGCGGGCAGGCCCAACGCCCCTGTAAGGCTGCCAAGTCGCGTCTGTCGTGTCATGGAGGCTCCAGACTGGGGTAAGGAGCGATCGAATCGCATCCGTCGCCCAACGTCAATGGCCAGAATCGTAAGCCGGACCGAGTTTGGACGCGCGTCGTGCCGCGACTTGGTAAACTGTCGGTTCCGTGCGCGCCCATAGCTCAGCCGGATAGAGCACCGGCCTTCTAAGCCGGGGGTCGTGGGTTCGAGTCCCGCTGGGCGCACCACTTCTTCGCAGGATTCTTCAAGATTCCACGCGTTTCTTGCGAGGTCTCCGACACTCCCCTTCCTCAGACCCCGTCACATCCCGTCAGAACCCACCGGAAGCTGTCACGATTCGCGTGGGTCGGCGCGTGGGTCGTGTTACCACTCGCGGTCCAGGGCGGCCTGCCCACGTCAAGCCGGTTTCAGCGCCCGCTCGAAGCGTCGCCACATGCGAACAGGCGTCGCCGTCGGGACACTTGCAGTTCGGGAGCCGGTCCCTGGAATTCCAGGTGTGGGCAATGCAGTCCACCAGTCGCCATGCGCGCCGGCGTGCGAACACGGCGGCGGCTTCATTGTCCTTGGGCGCGTCGCGTTCTTCGAGCGCATCGCGTGCACAAGGGGACCGGTAGGCTTCGTCAGCGTGGCACGAGGACGTTTAGCCGTCCTCGTGACCCGTCGGCTCGAATGCAAGGCATTGACTCAGCGAACCCTCAGCAACCAGCGCGTTCGTGGCGGTCCTTCGCTTTCGCGGCCGTGACGGGTTGCCACTGCATGTTGCTTGCGGCATCGGTACCGCCGCACGCAAGTGGACGAATGTGGTCGACCACAAAGCCTGGACGCCCGTGCGGGTAGCCGCTCTGCTTCATGAAGCTACGCTTGGCTTCTTCACTGCGAGCAATTCTCCCTTTCCGGGTGCGAGGCACGGCGACCTTGGCCCGGCGCGACCTGTGGGGGGAGCCAGCCTTCGTGGGATGCGTGCTGCCGGTGGTGCGCGTCGCCCTTCTCGTGCCCGTGTGGTGTGTGGCGCGAGCCGAACCGGCTTTGACGACAGCCGCTTCGCTGGACGCGCCAGACAAGAGGCCGAGCACGGCGACACTAGCGAGGAACCGCCCGAACAGTCTAGACCGCATGGTCAACTCCCTGGATGCTGCGAATGTTTGACTCGAACCGACGGACGCGACACTCTGGCGAGTGCCGGTTCCCACCGAGGAGGCGCTTGTGTTGGGGTGAACTCAAAGGCGTCTGAAGCGGTCGCACCGCTTCAGCGCCAGTGCCTTCTATTGCTTGTCGTAGAGCCGCACGTCGGTCTTGGTATCGCCCGGGTAGGTGGTCGTCATCGTCAGCGTCTTCCCGTCCGCCGAGACCGCGCTGTGAGTTGTCTGCATAGTCTTCCCAGCTTTGCTGACGACGGCATCCACCGTTCGCCAATCGGTCCCTTTGTTGGCAATCTTGTCGCCCACCGGACTGGTGTAGTTGTAAGGCTTGCCGTCGAGATGTGAGGAGAAGGAAGTGACGACGGTCTTGCCGTCCGCACCGACCGTGTCGACGCGGGTGCTCACGCCGTCCTTCTCCCACGCTGTGTAGGTGCGCGTCTCGCTCTTGGGTGCGGGGCCGTGCTGATACGTGGACTTTCCGACGTTCAACCGCCATGTACCGAGCCGAGGGTTGGATTGCGCTTGCACGCCAACGACAAGCATCAGAGCGACGAGGACCGCCAACAGCCGTTGTGCCATCTGAAACCTCCTGCTGACTGAGTGAAGCCCAACCATATATGAGGGGGGCCACGTGCTGAAGTTGTGAAGTCGTAAACCGCGACTCCTCTGTCCTTTGGAGAGGTGGGCATGTTTCCACGTGACCCACGTCGGTCGATTGAACCGGCGCTCCCGTCTTCGCAGAACCCATCACATACCGTCAGAACCCACAGGAAGCCGTCACGATTCGCGTGGGTCGGCGCGCGCCTCCTGCGGGTGCTCTCGCGGGCTCAGAATCGCATCATGCGTCGGCCCGGGCTTACGCAGCGCGCCGCCAGCCGGTCGCGCATCGTTGCGGTCACGGTCGAACTCCCCGAGCCGTGGCCGGAAGACACACCCATCGATGACCTTCAGCAGTTTGCGCGGATGTCCACCGGCCGTCGCGATTGTCGATGATGAACAATCCGGTGATGCTGGTCGCATGTGCTCGCACGTCCCGGAACTCGACGCGTGAGTCTGGGGTTGTCTGTGGTTGCCGGGGTCCGCGCTCAGTGACACCGACGGGAAGCACCGGAACGGACCTGACCGCAGGGACTGCAACCGAACTGACGGGCGGCGTTTCGGGAACGCTGGGTTGTGAAGGGACCGACCTCGCAGACGTGCAAGCGCTGCTCGGGCACACGAGTCCGAAGACGACTGCGCGGTACGCCGAAGTGGTTCCGGAGAAGCTGGTGGCCGCGGTGCAGCGGATGGAGCGGGCATGGCGTCCGGAGACGGGGCCGTCGACACCCAGTCGGGCAAAGCAGAAGGACGGCTGAGAGACCGCACACGGAGACCCGCTGGCGGCTACACTGTCACACACCGATGAAGCATCTGGTCTTGGGGTTGGCGGTGTTCGGAATGCTGGCCGGTCACGCGGTGGCCGCCGCGCCGGGTGTTGTCTTCCAAACCTCGGTCTCTCCTCACGCCGACGAAGACATCGCGTCGAACTGCACCTATGAACTGACCCTGCTCGACCCATCGCGGCCAGTGCGTGGCGTGTTTGTCATCTTCGACCGTGGCCGCGACATGCTGCGGTACTACGGTGACCCCGACGTGCAGGCCTTCGCGCAACAGAACGACTTCGCGATGCTATTGGCATTCCATTGCCGAGCGAAATCCTACGAGGACATGAACGTTGACCCATCGAGGGGACTAGGTCGCGCACTGTTCACGGCGCTCGCACAATTTGGAGAGGGTTCCCATCACCCAGAACTGGCAACAGCCAAAGTGGTTCTGATGGGGTTCTCCGGCCCCGGCGCATTGGTCGCGCGGTTCCCAGAATTCGCACCCGAGCGAGTACTTGCGGCCATTCCTGCGGGCGCGGGACAGGCCGACCCACTTGGGTTGGACACGATTCACTTGTCAGCAAAGGCGATGCTGGTCCCGCAACTGATTGTTGCTGGTGGTGCAGACGCGGTGTCGGGGACACAGCGACCATACGACTACTTCGTCAGACACTTCGAGCAAGGCGCACCATGGACCGTAATCGTCCAGAATAGGACGCCGCATTGTTGCATCATCAATGCGAAGTCGCTCGTCCTTCAGTGGCTCGATGCCGTGGTCGTTCGCGGGTTGACGCGCACCACAGGGCGGTACGGGTTTATCACAACAGTGCCTGCGGATACTGAGGACTGCCCAAATCCACGACCGGCGCTCGTTCCACCGTCGTGTCACAGCACACGAGACACGTGGGGCAGCACGAACTGGACTGTCACGAGCGCGAGGATAGAACGCCGTTCACGTCCGGTGAAAGGAACGATGCCAGCAGGCTGGCTGCCCACCCGCACATTTGCGAACACCTGGCGCTCGTTCGTGCAACAGCCGGAACATCCGGTGACGTCGCTGCCCTAGAAGCGTCCGGCCGTAAGGTGAAGCTGTGGTGCAAGACGCATGCGGGATTCCTCCACGGTCACATCTGTCAGACACCATCACAGTCAATAGAGCATCGCCACTCGCTCACCGGCGGCGCTTGCCGAGTGAGGGCAGTCCCCCGGAGACGGTCGGACTGCGCCGTGACAGCCGCTCGTCGGACTGCGTCGGCTTGTCGTAGGGGAACTCGCGCTCATACGCGGCTCGACGCCTGGCATCTCGCTCCTGCTGTCGAAGCGCTTGCCCAAGCGTAGGCTCAGGAGGCGGCGGTGGCTGCTTGGGCTCTGAAATGTCGCTCTTCATCAGAAGAACGAATGGCCTGGTGATGTGCGCCAAGGTAGACCCTCGTCACCATGCCTACTGAGCGCTGCACACATGGACTCGACCCACGGTTCTGCACGGCCTGCCCGCGCCTCGTCGGCGGGCGCGAGAGAAAAGGCTGCTCAATGCAGGCACACTCTGCCGGGTATTCTGCGGGCCGGCGGTGAAGACGGAGTCGTTCTTAAAGGCGGATGCTGCTCGGCAGAGCGTGTATGCGCCGTTCTTCGACACGAACGGCAACTTTAAGCGGCAGTCGGTCATTCAACGCTGACGGCGGCTTCGAAAACGCGCAGGTGCGAGTGCTCGACACATGCATCGAACCTGGCGAGCGCACGCCAGTGCACACCCATCGCTGGCCAGCGACGCACTGCGTCCTGAACTGGAGCGACTTCGTGCGCCGCGATGCCGACGACGTCGTCCTGGTCGATGCTCGTCAGCAGAGAGGCCAGCTCCGCGCACGATGCGTTCGATTCCAAAGGGCGTGCCAGGCAGCGATTCGGACCGGCCCGCAACTGTCGAGCTTTTATGGACCAACACCTGCGGTGTATTCTGCGGACCCGGGCGCGCGTTGATGCCCGCATACACGCGAGGCACGATGGCCAGTTCCGCCGGGCGACTGAATCTGCTCGAGGTGGAGGTACCGCTTGAACGCGACCTGTTTCTCCGCACCTTGTTGCGACACCTGGCGGGGACGCTGCAGGACGTCGTTGGCATCGACGACGCCGCTGGTTTCGTGAGCGTCGTCGGGCAGACGATGGGCGACGAGATCAATGCCGCGTATAGGCAGTCACTCAATGTCGCGGTGCTCGATCGGCAGCAGGTCGCCGACGTCCTCGTCGACCTCAAGCGGCGTATTCAAGGCGACTTCTTCATTGTGGAGGAGACTGAAGACAAGGTGGTGTTCGGGAACCGCGTCTGTCCGTTTGGCGACAAGGTAGTCGGCCGTCCAGCGTTGTGCATGATGACCTCAAACGTTTTCGGCAGTATCGCGGCCGAGAACCTCGGGTATGCGAAAGTCGTTTTGGAGGCCGCCATTGCACGCGGTGATTCTGGATGTCGGGTGGTGGTGCATCTGCGCCAGACCGCGGACGCTGAGAGAGCGGTCGGGCGAGAGTATTTCAAGGTGTAGGCTCTCGCGCCCCGTGACTGGATCACTCACCTGACTGAATCACTCGATGCCTTTCAGACTCTGGCCGATCTCCTGCCAGAGCCTCACCTTCTCGTGTGGGCCGATGGCCGCCTGTACCAGACCAACCGCGCATTCCGTTCCGTGTTCGGCTTCTCCGACGCTCAACTGGATGGACGAACACTCGCCGACATTGCGCTCCCGCCCTCCGACGGTCTGAAGCAGCTTCTGCACCGCTCGGCCCGCAGTGGGCAACTCGTCCTCGGCGCACTGGCGGTCCGTACTGCGGATGGCACGACGATCCCCTGTAAGTGCGAGGGCGCAGTGTTCGTTCCGGCGACCGCGTCCGTTACAGCGCTTGTTCTTCTGCGTCTGACACCGAAAGTGCCGGCGACCTCCCAGTTCGTCACCCTCACCGAGAAAGTCGACCAACTGACGGCCGAGGTAGCTCGGCGGCTTGCCGCAGAACGGCAGGTGTTCAAGGAGCGGGAACTGCTCGAGGTGACCCTTGCGAGCGTGGGTGACGCGGTCATCACGACCGACACGGAAGCTCGCGTGACTTTCATGAACAGAGTTGCGGAGGCGCTCACTGGGTGGCCCAGGGCAGCCGCGACTCACCTCCCGATTGAGCACGTCTTCCGAATCATCAACGAGCAGACGGGTGCGGCTGTCGCTAACCCCGTCTCCCGCGTGTTGGCCGATGGAGTGACCGTCGGCCTTGCCAACCACACGGTGCTCATCTCGCGCGACGGTACTCATCGACCAGTGGAAGACTGTGGGGCGCCGATCGCTGGGCCCGACGGGCACGTGCGGGGTGCCGTGCTGGTCTTCCGCGACGTTACAGAACTTCGACATGCGGAACGCGAGCAGAGGGAGGCACGCGTGCTCGCCGAAGCGGCCAGCCGTGCAAAGGACCAGTTTCTGGCGACGTTGTCGCACGAACTTCGGACGCCCCTCAACGTGATCCTCGGGTGGACGCGAATTCTAACGGCCGCAGATACCGGTCAGTCCAGCCACCGCGGACTGCAGGTGATCGAACGAAATGCCGCGGCCTTGGCGCACCTGGTAGAAGACCTGCTCGACCTCTCTAGAATTACGACCGGTAAGCTGAGTCTGAAGTACGAACCCCTCGATCTGGCCGAACTCATCACGGTCGAACTGGAATCGATCCGGCCGTTGGCTGAGCGAAAGCGACTGTTGCTGCGGTCTGCGATCGCCGGGCCTGCCACGGTGCATGGAGATGCAGAGCGGTTGCACCAGGTGCTCTGGAATCTATTGAGTAACGCCGTGAAGTTCACGCCGAGCGGTGGTGAGGTGAGCGTTGAACTGACCCTGGAACCCGAGGTGGCTGAAATTCGCGTCCGAGATACGGGAGATGGCTTTATGCCCGAACTGAAAGCACACATGTTCGACCCCTTCGTCCAGGGTGACGGTTCGACCACGCGCCGGCACGGTGGCCTCGGCCTTGGCCTCGCTGTTGTGAGGCAACTGCTGGCGGCACATGGGGGCAGCATCGATGCTGACAGCGATGGTCCCAAACGCGGCGCGGTGTTCATTGTGCGACTGCCTACAAGTCGATTCGGCTCCGGCGGTTGAGCAACGGCGGCGCGCCGCCTTGCTGTGTCGGCAGCCTACCGGTATCTGTGGCGACGCGACGGTATCTCACTTCGCCAGTTGCGCCAGCGCCTCCTTCAGACCGGCACCGACCTGTGACGGCTCGCCCTCGGCCCAGAAGTGCATGAAGTAGAGCTCCGGCGTTCCGTGCAGCATGTGGTTGTGCAAGGCGGTGATGTTGATGTCGTGCTGCCGGAGCGCTCGGGCAACCTTGTTCACTTCGTCCGCGACCATCACGAAATCACCGGTCGCCGCGATCCGTCCTCCACCGGCCGACTGCACGTTGATGGCGGTCGCCATCCCCATGCTTGGAGGCAGCACGACCCCCATCATCTGAATCTGCTCGGGCCGGGGCTGCGAGAGGGCGAGGACGCCGTTGGTGACGGTTCCACGCAGGCCTATGGCTTGCTGCACGGCGTCGACCGGAAAATCAGCCTCAGCGGACGTGGGTGCTGCCGCAGCCGGGGCCGGCGCCTTGGTTCGACCAATCGCGTCCCTGACCGCCGCCGCAAGTTCAGGCGCCGCCCCTTGTCCCCAGAAGTGCAAGTACCAGACAGGCTTCGATGTGTTCAGCAGATGATTGTGCAGCGCCGTGATTTCAAACTGGTGCTGCTGCAATACGGATATCACCGGATTGACCTCGTCGTCCGCCAACACCAAATCACCGTGGGCGACTGCGGCACTGCCGTTTGCCTTGAACGCAGCCCACCCGCCGAGCGCCAGACCTGTCCGGAGCTTGACCGAGCCGACGCTCACGTCCATGTCACTGCGCGGAAAAGCGACGCGATACACGTCACCCGCCATTGGCTGCCCGGCTCGCCCGACCGCGCGGTCTATCGCAGCGGTGTCGAGACCCTTCGGCGGGGCCGGTCCCTGAGCACTGGTGAAAACGGTTCCCACAAGCATTAGCAACGCCGCATACATCCCACGGTTCATGCAATTGTCCTCCTGTGTCAGCGTGGTCCCTCACGCGCCCTGATTGCAACCTCAGCGCTGCCCTTCCCTTGGACCTGGCTATCGCCCACGCCTCTGAGCGCGCGTCGTAGTACTCTTCTGCAACGATGCCTGCCCTGCTCTGTAAACACGGACTGGACCCCCAGCTCTGCCAGGTCTGCCCACGCCCGGTCGCTGGCCGCCCGGCTGGTGGCAGCGCGCCCACGTGGAGTCCGCTTGGCCAGACGCGGGCCGCGCGGCCCACGTTCTACTTGAACAATCACAAGCGCATCGACCACCGCGCTGTGTACGAGCGCGAGGACGCCTTCTTCGACCTCGGCACCGCTGGCGCCCAGGCCGACCAGGTGGCCGACATCCGCGTCGGCGACACCTGCATCGTCGCCACACCCGCCGCCGATCGGCAATTTACGTTTGCCTGGTTCACGTATGCGCGCGTAGAGCTGCTGCCCAACACGGAAGAGCTGCTGCCCAACAAGGATGCGCTCTGCCGCGTGCTGTGCGGACCAGCGGTGAAGACCCAGACTTTCCTGCAGGCAGATGCGTCGCGACAGAGCGTCTATGCGCCGTTCTTCGACAAGAGCGGCCACTTCAAGCAACAGTTGGTCATTCGGCGCTGACCAGGCGGTGCGGCGGCCGCCGTCGCAAACATCGATACCAGTCACCACGCTCTCAGGTGGTAACCTACCGCCCGCGCAGTGGTCACCCGCGAACGCCCGCACGAAGGAGAAGCCGAATGTCACAGCAGAAACTGGTTGGACAGAACTACACCACGCCGGATCTCATCGCCAAGGTCACGGGTCGCGCCCGGTTCGCCGACGACTACCGCGTGGACGGCATGCTGTTCGCCAAGCTGCTCCTCAGCCCGATGCCGCACGCTCGCGTGGTCAGCATCGATACCTCGGCCGCGCTGGCGATGCCTGGCGTGAAGGCAATTATCACCGCCGACGATCTCCCGAAGCCGCAGGCCGGAGTGAGCGACCTCGGCGTGAAGTTCGACGTCGACGTGCACAACAAGCGAGCGCTGACGAACGAGCCACTGTATGAAGGCGAGCCGATTCTCGCGGTGGCCGCCGTCGATGAGCTCACGGCCGCCGAGGCTATCGAGAAGATCATTGTCGAGTTCGAGCCGCTGCCGTTCGTGGTCGATCCGCTCGACAGCCTGCGGCCGGGCGGCCCGAACGCACGCACCGACGGGAACGTCTGGATGCGCAAGGGCAGCGAGACGGATGCCACACCGTTCTCGCCGATGAACGTGGCCGAGGTGAAGTGGACCGAGGCGGACTTCGCTGCCGCAGGCCCGGGGCAGTTGCCGCTCGGCAAGCCAGGTCTCGAGTGGAGCTTCGGCGACGTCGATGCGGCGTTCAAGGCCTCGGCGCTCGTGCTCGACGAGACCTTCGTCACCTCGAACGTGAGTCACCAGACGCTCGAGGCGCGCTCTGCCACGGCGTACTGGCAGAACGGCAAGCTGTTCATGCACTGCTCCACCCAGAGCACGGTGCAGACGGTGGCCGCCGTGGCGCAGCTGGTGGGGCTCAAGCCGGAAGAGGTGGTCGTCATCAGCGAGTACACGGGCGGCGGCTTCGGCAGCAAGATCACCGCGGACGTGTTCGTGGCGATCCCGGCGCTGCTCTCGAAGAAAGCCAACGCGCCTGTCCTGATGCGCGTGACGCGCAACGACGAGCACTACATCGGCGGCGCACGCCCGGCGTTCCAGGGCCGCGTGAAGGTTGGTTTCTCGAACGAGGGGCGCGTCACGGCGATGGACATGTTCGTCATCTGCGACAACGGTCCCTATGAAGCGCAGGGCGACGGCACCATCAGCGGCTACATCGGCTCACTGCTCTACCAGCCGTCGGCGATGCGGTTCCGCACGATCAACGTGCTCACCAACACGCCGCCACGCGTATCGCAGAGTCAGCCAGGCGGCATGCAGGCGGTTGCGCTCATCGATCCGATCGTGGCGAAGGCGGCCAGGCAGCTGGGGCTCGACCAGGTGGCGGTTCGCAAGCTGAACGCGCCAACCGGCAGGCCGTTCGCCGGACCGCCTCCGCCGGCCAAGGGCGGCATTCCCGCCACCAGCGTGTTCCTCCGCGAAGCACTCGACAAGGGCGCCGAACTGTTCGACTGGGAGTCGCGCAAGGCGCGCAGCGGCAAGCGCACAGGGACAACGGTGCGCGGCATCGGCGTTGGCATGAGCGGCTTCTTCGCCGGCTCGGCCGGCTTCGACGGTCTGCTTGTCATCAAGCCGGACGGCACGTTGCAGGTGCAGTCGGGCATCGGCAACTTCGGCTCCGAATCAGTGAGCGACGTACACCGAGTGGCGGCCGAACTGCTCGGTGTTCCGTGGGACAAAGTGGAAATTGCCTGGGGCAACACGGCGAAGCACCTGCCCTGGACCTGCATCTCCGGCGGCAGCCAGACGACACATGCGATGACGAGAGCGGCGCATGCCGCAGCCACCGATGCGATCAAGAAGCTGCAGCAGGTGGCCGCGCGCGCGCTCGGCGGCGTGCCCGAGTCCTACACGGTGGCCGATGGCCGCGTGTCGAGCGGCAGCCGGAGCCTGACGCTGGGCGAGGCGGCGCGCAAGGCGATCGAGTTCGGCGGTACTTTCGACGGTCACGAGCTGCCCGCCGACATCAACACGCAGACGAAAGCGTCGGCGACGGCGCTGGCCGGTCAGGGCCTGATGGGCGTCGCGCGCGACAACTACCCGCAGGGCGGACAGCCGTTTTCGTTTGTCGCGGGGTTCGCCGAGGTGGAGGTCGACGTCGAGACCGGCAAGTACACGCTGCTCGACTACCTGGCTGTGGCCGATGTCGGCACGGTGCTGCATCCCAACAGCCTCGGCGGCCAGATCCTCGGGCGCTCCACGCTGGGCATTGCGCACGCCATCGGGCAGAAGTGGGTCTACGACAAGCACTACGGCGTGCCGCTCGCGAAGCGCTTCTACCAGAATCGCCCGCCAACCATCCTCGACGTGCCGAAGAAGATGGCGTGGCACGCGATGGACATTCCCGATCCGTTCACGCCCGTTGGGTCGCGTGGCATCGGCGAGCCGCCGGTCGGCGCCGGCGTCAGCGCGATTCTCAATGCGCTGCGCGATGCAGTTGGGGATGCGGCGCTCATGCGGGCACCGGTCAGCCTCGACGTCATCCTCACGTCGCTTGACGAGCACTACACGCTCGACTGGGCGTTCCCGAAGGAGCACGCACTTCGAACCGACGTCTGATGCCAGGTCAGTTGCGCACCGCACTCGTGGCGATCGCGTCGTTCGCACTCGGTGCCGAGGCGCACCGCGCCTGGCAGCAGAACGCCGCGGTCACCCCGGTCCCCGCACCCTCGTCGCAGCAGGCGGCTGTGCCGTCAGTGAACTTCGCCAGCGAACCGCTGTGGGCCTACGGATTCACAACCGTGCGGCAGGCAGGCGAAGAAGCCGCACCGCAGAATCCTCCGAGCCGACGCCTTCGCCCCAACGAAGACGAATCGGAGCAGATGCGCCTGCGAACGGTCGCCGGTTCGAAGGCGAGCTACTCCCTGGTTGACGTGCGCGACAACTCGAACGTCATCGACTGGTTTCCAGAGGATCATCCAAACCCGGTGCCGGAGATCATCCGGCGCGGTCCGGCCTCACTTGGCGACGCACGCTGGGGCTGCGGGTCGTGCCACCTGCCGAACGGCATGGGACGCCCAGAGAATGCGCCGCCGGCTGGCCTGCAGGTCTCGTACATCCTGAGGCAACTGCAGGACTTCAGGAACGGCCTGAGACGAACGGCCGATCCGCGCAAGCCGAACACGAACACGATGATCGCACTCGCGAAGGCGATGTCCGAGCAGGAGATGCGCGCTGCGGCCGAGTACTTCAGCCGCATCCCCTACCCGGCGCGCACGCGTGTCGTCGAAAGTGCGCTCGTGCCAACCACACGTATTGTCGGCAACCTGTTCCTGCCAACGTCGAAGGACCTGAGCGAACCGATCGACGGACGGATCATCGAGCTTCCGTCCGACGAGGAGCAGACCGAGCGACTGCGCAATCCGCGCGTCGGCTTCATCGCGTACGTGCCGCCTGGCAGCCTCGCTCTCGGCAAGGACCTGGTCACGACCGGCGGCTTCCGCGAGGTCGGAAACCGGATCGTCCAGGGTCCGACGCAGGCCTGCGTCACCTGTCACGGGCTCGACCTGATGGGCGTGGCGGAAGTTCCGCCGATTGCCGGCAGATCGCCCAGCTACATCGTGCGCCAGATGTGGGACATCCAGCAGGGGACGCGCAACGGCGAGGCCGTGCAACTGATGAAGCTCGCGATCGCGCGGCTCGCCCCGGAGGATCTGGCGGCTATCGCCGCGTATGTCGCGTCGCAGCCGGCTAGACCCACTGCGCCGGTGCCTGCTCCCACACACTGACCCGGTCGTTCACGACATTAGGAAGGATGAGCGGGTTATCATCTCCCCCGCCCATGCTCACGCTCGTCCTCAACGGCGCCGCCGCCGGCTTCATCGTCGTGGTCGTCAGCGAAGTCGCTCGCCGGTATCCTCGCGTCGCCGACGTCATCCTCGCGGTGCCACTCGTCGTCTTCGCGGTCTATGCCGTCATGTACCTGCGGACGCCCAACCTCGCCCCCATCTCCAGGATGGCCAGGCAGATGCTCGTGCTGGTTCCGCTCAGCCTCACCTTCTTCGTCCCGCTCGCCTTCGCCGATCGCCTTCACCTGAGTTTCTGGCCAGCGTTCGCCCTCGGGCTGGCGCTCGTCACGGTGGCCGTCACCGCGTACGTGTGGTTGACCGCGTAGGAGCAGCGCCCTCCGACTTCGGTTGCACCGCCATCAGCCCCCTGCTAGGCTGTGCGGATGCTCAGTCCCCTCAGGCAGAATCGCCGCTCGTTCATGTCGGTGCTGACCTCGCTGGCCGGCCTCACCGTGCTGCACGTGACCGGCACCGAAGCGGCCGCGCAGGCGCCAGCGGGTGCGCCCACCTGGGACCTGAGCTGGATCGACGGCCTGAAAGGGAAGCACAAGCAGGTGTTCGACATGGCCGACACCGACCCGGCGTCCGAGCCGCCGCCGCTGCGCCTGCCGCGCAACTACATGGACGGTTTCCGCGACGTCTACTCCCAGTCGTTCCCCGACATCCAGACCGTCGTCGGCATCTCTGGCCGCGCCTTCGCCGTCAACGCCTCAGACCGCCTGTGGGAAAAGTACGCACTCGGTGAACGCTCGAAGATCGTCGACCCGGCCACCGGCAAGCCGGCCATTCGCAATCTCTACCTCGACGACCCGACGCTTGGCGTGAAGGCGCTGCAGGCACGCGGCACCATCTTCTGGCAATGCAACATTGCGCTGAACGGCACCGCCCAGCAGCTGGCCACCGCCCGCAAGCTGCCGGTGGCCGAGGTGCGTGCCGACCTGCTGGCTGGCCTGAACCCGGGCGTGAAGCTCGTGCCCTCGCACGTGATGGCGCTGGGGCTGGTGCAGGAACACGGCGCCACCTACGTGAAGATCTAGCCGAGTCGATCGGCCGCCGCCGGGGCGAACGCCCCCGGGTGCAGTTCGGTGCAGCTCTTGCTACATTGTCTGCAGAGATGCGCGTTTTCCACTGCGATCATTGCGGCCACCTGCTGTTCTTCGAAAACACCACCTGCGTCGCTTGCGGTCACCTGGTCGCCTATCTGCCAGACGTGCAGCTGGTCGGCTCACTCGATCGCGCCGACGACGGCGTCTGGAAGTCGCCGCTCGAGAAGGCGTCCAGTTCGTACCGTCTATGCCGGAACTACGAGAACCAGCAGGTGTGCAACTGGGCCATCGGTGCGGACGACGACAACGACCTCTGTCTGTCCTGCCGGCTGACCCGAGTGACACCGGCCCTCGACGTGCCGGGTCATCGCGAGGCGTGGTACCGGCTGGAGGTGGCCAAGCGGCGACTGCTGGTGACGGTGTTCGCCCTCGGCCTTCCCGTGCGCGCTCGTCACGAGGACGTCGAGCACGGGCTGGCCTTCGAGTTCAAGGCCGACCAGCCGGATCCATCGATGCCCCGCGTGCTGACCGGTCACGACGGCGGCGTCATCACCATCAACATTGCCGAAGCCGACGATGCCGAGCGCGAGCGGCGACGCGTCAGCATGCACGAGCCCTATCGGACGCTGCTTGGTCACATGCGTCACGAGAGCGGGCATTATTACTGGAACCGGCTCATCGAGGGCGGTCCGGCGCACGACAGATTCCGCGAGCTGTTCGGCGACGAGCGGCAGGACTACACCGAGGCGCTCCGCACCCACTACGCGAACGGCGCAGCCGCCAACTGGCCCAACACCTTCGTCAGCGCCTACGCCAGCGCACATCCGTGGGAGGACTGGGCGGAGACCTGGGCGCACTACCTCCACATGAGCGACACGCTCGACACCGCTGCCGCGTGCGGCCTGTCGCTCCGTCCGACCCGGCTCGACGAGCCGGCCATGTCCGAGCTGCCAGCGGCCGCTGGTACTGCAACGTTCGACCAGCTGATCGCCAGTTGGTTTCCCGTGACCTACGCCCTCAACAACCTGAATCGCGGTCTCGGCCTGACCGACGCCTATCCGTTCGTGCTGGCATCTGCTGCGGTCGAGAAACTCCGATTCGTACACGACACGATCGCGCAGTCCGGCTGAAGCCGGACGTCGTTCTACGCGCTGCGGCTGGGTAGAATGAAGCCACATGTGGCAACCTGCTCGCCGGCAATGGACGCTGATCTGGCTCGTCGTCGCCGTCGTCGTTCTCGGATGGCCGCCCGACGCGGGCCGCAGCCTTGGCGCAACGCTGGTGAACTGGGGTGCTGACCCCGACAACACGTTGCCCGCCATGCCGCCGCCGCTTCCACGCGGGCTCGACGATGACGGTAATGCCGTGGCCGCGCACGATTTGCTGGAGCGCTCGTACTACGACGAGCGCAACCGCTCCGCCATAACGCGGCTTCGCATCGAGCTGAAGAACACCACCGATCCATTCGAACGTTCAACGCAGCGGCAACTGCTGGTCGGCCTGGCCGTCGCCGCCGCCCTGGCCGTCTGGCAGATGAATGGACGACGACGATGACCTGCGCCTGCCCACCGGTCCCAGTGGACACTACATCGAGGACTTACGCCGTGAAACAGCTCGCTCTCGCCACCATGCTGCTCGTGTGCGCTGCCGCGTGCCGTTCGGCAGCGCCCGTGGCTGTGGCGCCCACCGCCCCGCCACCCGCAACGGCGTCGGCCGCGTCAGTGCCGGCTGTGCCCCCCGTGCCAGACAGCATCCGTTGGGTACGCACGTCGGCCGAGTACGTGGCGGCTCTCGAGCAGATCTACCGTCTGGCGACGATGCGGGTGGAAACCGAAGCGCGGACGCACGCGGCGGGTTCGTGGGCGGTGGTGCTCGATGCCGATGAAACAGTGATCAACAACGCGCTCTATCAGGAAGAACGGGCGCGCGCCGGGCTTGGCTACTCCGAGGAGAGCTGGGACGCCTGGGTGAAGCGGCGCGAGGCGACACCATTGCCTGGCGTGGGCGCCTTCCTGTCGCGCGTCCGGACCCTCGGCGGCCGCATTGCCATCGTCACCAACCGGCTGCAGACGCAGTGCCCCGATACCGCGGCGGTGTTCGAGCGCCACTCGCTGATGTACGACGCCATGCTGTGCCGCGTCAACGGCGCGCCGTCGGACAAGAACCCGCGGTTCCAGGCGGTAGCCGCTGGCCAGACACTGGCCGGTGCGTCGCCGCTGGACGTGGTTGCCTTCATCGGCGACAACATCCAGGACTTTCCAGCGTTGGGTCAGGCAGTGCGGGGGACGGGACCGGAAGGATTCGCGGCGTTTGGCGTGCGGTATTTCGTGGTGCCGAACCCGATGTACGGCAGCTGGCAGTAGGGAGTCCGGCTGAAGCCTTCCAGATGGTGTAGCTGCCGACCTTGAGGTCGGCCAGTCAGCGAACCTGAAGGTTCGCGGCTACGGCACACCCAGTGTGTCCGGCTTCAACCGGACGTCACGTTGTCTCTACTTTGCGGGCTTCAGCACGATGCGCTGGACGCGCCAGTTCTGCGCCTCGCCCGTGATGATTTCGTTCTCGCTGACGCAGTGCATCTGGTGCACCCAGTAGAACTGTCCCACCTTCTTGCCGGTCTCGCCCAACCAGCCGAGCAGCTTGCCGTCGAGCGACAGCTTGTAGATCTTGCCGCCGGCATCGGCCGAGTACAGGAACTGCTGACCCGCTGCGTTCGGCGGCGTGACGCACACGGCCCACGGCGCGCGCACGTTGTTGAAGATCGCCTGACGCTTGAGTTCCGAGTCGTAGACCTGGATGCGGTTGTTGCCGCGATCGGCGACGTAGATCAGCCCCTTGGCGTCGTAGGTGATGGCGTGGGGCGTGTTGAACTGATCGGGCTCGGTGCCGCGTGAGCCGATCGTTTTCAGGAACGCGCCGTCCTTGCTGAACTTCGCGACGCGCGAGTTGTCGTAGCCGTCGGCCACGAAGATGTTGCCCTGCGTGTCGAACGCCACGTCAGTCGGACGGCCGAAGCTGCCGCCGCGGCCGGCGCCGGCGCCAGCCTTCGCGTTGCGACCGCGCTCGGTGTGCGCGGCATCCTCGAGGAACTCCTCGAGGTAGTCGATCGCTTCGTCCTTGCGGCCGAGCACCATGGTGACGCGGCCCTGCGGGTTGAAGCGCATGACCATGTTCGAGCCTTCGTCGACGACCCACACGTTGTCGTCCTTGTCGACGCGTACGGCGTGGGCGAAGGAGAAGCCGTAGGCGTTCTGGCCCCACTCCTTCACAAAAGCGTTCTTCTCGTCGAATTCAAAGAGGTGCGCAGCCTGCGCGCCGCGGGCCGGGCCGGCGTTGCCGGTGCGCGTGAAGACGAAGAGGTGCTTCTTCGAGTTGATCGCGACGCCTTCGGTTTCACCGATGGTGTTGCCGGTCGGCATCAGCGGCAGTTCGGTCGCCTCGAACGGAATCTGCGGGGTGTTCTTCTCGAGTTCAGTCTGGGCAGCGAGGGCAGCCTGCTGCTCCGGGCTCGGGCCGCGGCCCGGTGCTTGCTGGGCTTGGACGTTGCCACGCTGCGCGTACGCCGCAACACCGATGGCGATAAGTAGTGCCAGTGCAACACGTTTCAAATGGGATCTCCTGATGGGGTGCGCCCGACGAGGACGATCCCTCGGGCGGAAGCGAAGTATATCGTTGCGCCTGCGGAGAAACCTCGCCTGACGCTGGCGCTTGCGGACTTCTTATCGAGAACTTGCACTTGCACAATGCATTGCAGGCCTACCGGGTAGGACGTCGCGGCGAAACGTGCGACGGTACAATTGGCCGCGCCCTCCACGCATCACCTCTCGGTTCGGCGCCACCCTCATACACGGAGACGTTATGGCACCGACCCCGACACCCATCTGGCTGGCGAACGATCCCGCCACGCTCGAGTCCGGCCTTCTGGCACTGCGGACCGTCTTCGACGAGATGCACATCGACGCCGAGTGGAGTGTCGTCGAAGAGCGGCGCTTCCGCTGGTGGCTGAAGGGGCACGTCCAGGAGGTTGCGGTGTCCGGCGCCATCGAGTCGCATGGCATGCGGGTCTACACCCTCACCGTCAGCACGCCGGTGGTGGCCGGCGTGGCGCTCGACGACCACACAGTGAAGGTGATGGCCGGCGTGAACGCCCAGGTCGCCACGCTGAGCGCGTTCACCCTCGAACAGGACGGCATCGTGCGCCTCGTCACCCGCATGACAACGCACGCCGACCTGGTGTCGTGGCTGCCGCGTCACTTCGCGCTCGTGGCGGCAATGCAGGCTGCCGATGCCGAGCTGATCGCCAGCGGCCTCGCCGAGATGCTCGCCGGCACGGCAGCCGAGTCGGCGCATCCGGACTCGGGCCTCCGTCCCGAATACGACGAGCTGGTGAACGTCATCGACGGCCTCATCGTGCCGCACGGACAGCAGCCGTCGCTCTGGACGGGGGCGTCGATCGCCGAGGCGCACGAGATCCTGCAGACGATCGCGCTGTCGTCAGTGGCAGACGAAGAAGGTGTGTCGGCCGAGTTCAGCTACGCCGAGAAGCCGTCCACGCTCGTGATGGACTCCACGCTTCAGCATCCACGCGTCGGTTCGGGCCTGCACGTGGTGCTGTCGCTGCCCTCGCTCCCATTCGCCGACAACCCGTACGCCATTGCTGCCGGGCTCAACCTGCTCGAGTGCACCGCTGCCCCGACCACCGATCTGCAGGGCGGCTGGTGCGTCGTGCCCGACGGCAAGGGCGACACGGTGGCGTTCAATGCGTTCTTTCCGAACGTCTTTCGCCAGCCAGGACTGGCCACGAACCTCGCCCTCTGGATGCGCGGCAAGGCCGACTTCGTCGCCGCGCTGGCACGTTGCGTTACTTGATCAGCGTGCGTTCCAGGCGGCGCATCGCCGTCACGAACGCGACCGTGCCGCCAAGCAGCAGCCACGTCAGGTGCCAGAGCAGCACGGGCGTCACGTGCCCGGTGGTGAGGCCGCGCAGCAGTTCCACCGCGTGATACAGGGGCACCACCTGGAACACCCAGCGCAGCGCGGACGGCATCTGCGACACTGGGAAGAAGATGCCGCTGAACAGGAACATCGGCATGATGAGCAGCCCCATCACGTAGTCGAACTGTTCCCGGCGCGAGACCAGGCTGGTCAGCAGCAGCGCCATCGCCGAAAACGATGCGGCAACAATGACGGCGGCGGGAGCGGCCAGCAGCGCTGTCGGCGAGAGCAGGATGCGTGGTCCGCGCAGCTCGCCCATTACCGCCACCAGCGCCAGAAAGGTGGCGGCATAGATAGAGCCGCGGATGAGCGCCCACAACATCTCGCCCAGCGCGACGTCCGACACACGCATCGGCGTCGCGAGGATGCCGTCGTAGGTCTTCTGGTAGTGCAGCTTCCACCAGATATTGAAGAAGCCGTCGGAGATTGCCCCGTTCATGCAGCTCGAGGCGAGCAGTCCGGGAGCGACGAAGGCGATGTAGCTGATACCGCCCACGTCGGACACCATGCCGCCCAGTCCGACGCCGATGCTCAGCAGGTAGAACAGCGGCTCGAAGAAACCCGAGACAATCACCATCCAGCTGTGCCTGTAGACCATCAGGCTGCGCTGCACCATGCGCAGCGCGCGCCGCGCCGACGGCACCTCGTGGCGACGCATCACCAGCAGTTCGGGCCACGCCATGTCAGGCCCTCAGCTTCCGCGAGAAGGTCCACACCGCGGCGGTCGTTCCCAGTCCGCACAGGGCGAGCAGGTAGGCGAGGTGCACGGCAGCGGCGGGCCAGGTGAGCGTGTGCAGCACGAACCCGCGCGTAAGCTCGACCCCGTGGTAGAGCGGCGTCCACCTTGCCACGCGCTGCAGCCACTCGGGCAGACGCGTCACCGGAAAGTAGACGCCGGAAAACAGGAACAACGGTGTGATGACGAAGCGGAACAGCGCGTTGAAGTTGCCGCCACTTTTCAGCGTGGCGGCGAAGGCCATGATCGGCGCGCTGAACGCCAGCCCGGTCAGCACCGCCGCCGGCACCGCTGCCAGCACCAGTGGCGAACGCGCCGCACCGAACAGGAACAGCACCGCCGTGAACGCCGCGGCCACCGACAGCAGCCGCAGCGCCACCCACGCGAGTTCTCCGGCCACGATATCGACGATACGCATCGGAGTGGCTGCGATGGCGTCGTAGTTCTTCTGCCACGTCATCTTGCCGCTGATCGGAAAGCTCGACTCGAAGCTCGCCGTCTGCATGCAGGTGGCCGCCAACAGGCCCGGCCCGAGAAACGGCAGGTACGGCACGTCTCCCGGCAGCGCGGCGCCGCCGCGATCGACAAGCGCGCCGAGCCCCAGCCCCATGGCCGACAGGAACAGCACCGGCTGCACGACCGTCATCAAGGCGTTGCCTTTCCAGATGCGGCGATAGACCAGCGCGTTGCGCTGCACGATGCGAAGAGCGTTCGGCATGCCGCTAGTCGATCAGCGTGCGACCGGTCAGCCGCAGGAAGACATCTTCGAGGGTGGCGCGGCGCACCAGTGCCCGCTCGACCGGCACACCCATCTGGTGAATCTGCTCGAGCACCTGCTCGCCATCATCCGCATAGAACTGCAGCCGCTCCGGCAGCTGTTCGATGTGCGAGGCAAGCGTCGCCATTCGGTCGGCATTGGCGGCCCGCACCTCGTCGCTCATGCGCACTTCGAGCACCTCCCTGGTGACGTAGCGCGTAATCAGCTCGCGCGGCGAGCCTTCGGCGACGATGCGCCCCTTGTCCATGACGAGAAGCCGGTCGCAGAGCTGCTCGGCTTCATCCATGTAATGCGTCGTGAGCAGCAGCGTGGTGCCCTGGCGCTTCAGGCGATAGAGTCGTTCCCAGATGAGATGACGTGCTTGCGGGTCGAGGCCGGTCGTCGGCTCGTCGAGCAGGAGCAGCCCCGGCTGGTTGACGAGCGCGCGCGCGATGGTGAGACGCCGCTTCATGCCGCCCGACAACGGTTCGACCTGCGAGTCCCCGCGTTCGGCCAGTTGCACGAACGCCAGCAATTCCTCCGTCCGCTCACGCGCCACTTTCTGCGGTATGTCGAAGTAGCGCGCGTACATCAGCAAGTTCTCGCGCACCGTGAGCTCGGCGTCGAGGTTGTCGGCCTGCGGCACCACGCCGAGGCGCGCTTTGATGGCGCTGGCGTCGGTGCGCGGATCGCAATCGAACACGCGGAGCTCGCCGGCGGTGACGGGCGACGCGCAGGCGATCATGCGCATGGTGGACGTCTTGCCCGCCCCGTTCGGCCCGAGAAAGCCGAAGGCCTCGCCCGGGCGCACCTCGAAGTCGATGCCGTCGACCGCGGTGAACCCCGCGAAGGTCTTGCGGAGCTGGCGGGCCAGCACCAGCGGTGCCGCGGCGGAGAGCATCCGGGATTGTAATCTCTGGCGCTACTGGCCGACGAGGTACAGCGCGCCGGTCGGGGCAGGCACACCGCCTTCGGGTTCGATGGACACGGCCATGCCGGTCGGTACTGGCGCATCGGCGGCGACGTCGAACCGTACGGTGACGCTCCCCTGCTCGTCGGGACGCAGGAGGCCAGCGCTGACCGGCGCTCCAGGGGTGAGGAACCAGAGCTGGTAGATGCGGTTGTCCGGCAACGCCGGCAGATTGGTAGCGGCGAAGAGCAATCCGCGCGAGCGGCTCACGATGGCGCGACCCCGAGCCGCGGGTGCCACCGCCTGTCCGTTCAGGCGCAGATCGAGCGCATCAGGCGCCGTGAGCAGCGCCAGGCTGGCTCGCGCCGTCGACGTGGCGCTGGTCGCCGTCTGCAATTGCTGTTGCGTCTCCCGCAAGCGGGCAACGGCGCTTACGAGCTGCCCCTGCACACCGTCGAGCCTGGCTCGAAGCGTCATCGCGTACATGCCGACGCCCGTGGCCACGAGCAGGCTCGCCGCCGCCACGAGCCAGCCGGCCACATTCGAGGCGCGCGTGCCGCGCGCGTCCGCAGGTCGCGCGCGCGACGCGAACGGCACCACGTGCGACGGCTCGCGCATCGCGGTTGCGGCGCGCAGCACACGGTCGCGCAGGTGTGCCGGAGGCGCCGCGTCTGGCGCCGCATACGGCAAGGCCGCCACCACCGCGCCAAGCGATCGCACCTCGGCCTGGCACTCGGGACAGGTGGCGAGGTGCGCCTCGAACGCGAGCTGCTCCTCCGGCGACAGCGAGCCGAGCAGGTAGAGGCCGGTGTCGTCGCCGAGGCGATCGTGTTCGGCGCTCATGAACCCGCTCCCGCAAGGCTGTCGCGCAGCTTCAGCAATCCTTGACGCACACGGGTCTTGATGGTGCCGAGCGGCACCTCGAGCTGCTCCGCGATCTCGGTGTGAGTGAACCCCTCGAAGAACGCCAGCTCCACCGCCAGGCGCTGCAGCATCGGCAACGACGACATGGCCTGCTGCACGGCCTCGGCTCGTCTGGACCAGTCGAGCTGCACGTCCTGCCCTGGCGCCAGATCGGTGCGGTCGATCGACACATCATCATCAGCTGGCTGCGGACGCACACGGCGGCGCCGCAGCAGATCGATGGCGCGCGCCCTGGCCATGTTCAGCAGCCACGCCACCACCTGTCCGCGCCCGGCATCGAAGCGATCGGCGCGCGTCCACGCCTGTACGAACACGTCCTGCGTCAAATCCTCCGCATCGCCCCGGTCGCGCACGATGCGCAGCGCAAGGGCATAGACGAAGCGACCGTGCCGATCGTACAGCTCGGCCAGTCCGCCCTCGTCGCCGCGTTTCATGCGCTCGAGTGCGTGCTGATCGTCGGTCGTCGTGTGCAGTGTGCTGGCCATGGCCAGCAGAAGTGACAGCATCAGGCTCCGTGGCAGGAGGCAGCGGCCGGTGCCGCCGCCCTCGTGCCGGGGCATCTTACCAATTCACCGCGAGTATTGTTCACGCACCTGAGCCAGGCGCGTTCCCTGGACGGTTGGGACGACCGTCCCTGCAAGCTCTACGCAGCGCTGCCCGATCTGGATTGGGCCTCAGCGCGGGGCAATGAGATCGCTGCAACGTCTTACGGCCGGACGCGGACGTACTTCTGCAAGCGCTTCGGTGCCGGCTCGCCGCCGTAGATGTTGCCGTCACGATCGACCGCGACGAACTCTGCGCCATTGCCGACGGTGGTGCGCGGATCGCCCCACGGGAACTGGATGAACCAGTGCACCCAGCCGCTCTTCGCGTCGCCGATGCGAATCCCCTCTTCCCACCCCGGGTTCTGCACATCGTCCGACTCTGAGTCGGCGACGTAGATCTGGTCCTTGTTGTCGAAGGCGATACCGCTCGGCTTGCCGAACTGCGTCCAGGGCGTCGTGAGCGACTTGCCCTCCTGGTCGAAGATCTGGATGCGGTTATTGCCGCGGTCGCCGACGAACACCCGGCCGCGTGAGTCCATGGCAATGGCATGGATCGAGCGGAACTCGCCGGGCGCGTAGCCGGTCTTGCCCCAGGCCTTGACGAACTTCCCGTCCTTCGAGATTTTGACGATGCGGTTGTTGCCGGTCTCGCCATGGCCATCGGCGATGAACACATCACCGCCGGGGGACACGACTACATCGCTCGGCGACGTGAACTGGTTCGGGGCGCTCCCCTCCTGACCGGGCGTACCCAGCGTGAGCAGCACCTTCCCCTGCGGGCTGAACTTCACGACGATGTGACCGCGGGCGTCGCCTTTGGGGATGCGGCTGGTGGAGACGGCATCGGTCACCCACACGTTGCCGTCCTTGTCCACGTCGAGCCCGTGCGGCCAGATGAACAGGCCGCCGCCGAAGGTCTTGGTCACCTTGCCGTCGGGACCGAACTGCACGATCGGGTCGGTCTTCGAATCGCGGCACTCGTCGCCGAACCGCGACTGTTCCTCAAGCCGCTCGCAGCGAACGACCGCCCACACATGCTGGCCGTCCGGATCGATGACAGCCTTGCCGACGGCGCCCATCGGCTTGCCGTTCGGCAACTGCGCCCATCCTTCGGCGATGCGATACGGATTGGGCAGACCCTGCGCGTTCAAGAGCCGCGGGCTTGCGGACGACACGACGACGGCAACTGTCAGTGCCAGACCAAGGCGACATATTCCAGACATGATCCTCCGTGAGCTCAATTGCGCGTCAGCGTCACGCTCACGCCGGTGACAGGATACCCCTCGGTGTGCGTCTCGCCCGCCACTGTCGTCGGAGCCGTGAAGTTAAAGCTCCGCGACACCGTTCCCACAATCGTGTTGCCGCTGATGGCGCCCGAGAAGTACTCGCCGCGGGTCAGGCTACCTGTGCCTCCTGGGCCGGTCCCCGCATTGAGCCGGCCGAATTGCATGCTCGTCGCCGTTCCGCTGTAGTCGAGCCCGCTGGTAGGGATGTTGATCACACCTGTCACGGGACAGGTGCCCGGGGAACTGGTCTCAGTCCAGCTGGCAATCAGGTGCGCATCGACCGCTCCATTCCCTCGATTCGTCACATCCATTGTCAGCGTCCCGGCGATGGCCACCTTGTAGTTGCAGTTGATGGCCGTGCGCGGCACGCCGGTATTCACGAACGCCGCGGTCGTATCGAACCGAAATGAGCCCTTATAGGTACCGGACGGGTCAGCCGGCGCCGGTGTCGTAACAGGTGCCGGAGTCGGCGAACTGACCTGCGCCGTCTGGCCACCGGGGGCCGTTCCGTTTCCAGTGATGGTGCCGCCTGACACGGTCGCGGTGATAGCGTAGCCGCCGCCTGTGACGGTGAAGATCCCGTTCAGGAAGGTCCCCGCGAGCGGAATCACCGAAGCGTCGGCAATGACCAGCGAGCCTGTGGCGGCTACGCCAGCCTGGGCCAGCAGACGCGGCTCGACGAAGCGCCAGACCCTGTTGAACAACGGCAGTTCCGCGGGTGCCAAAGAGCCGGCCAGCAGCCCTTGCGACGCCTGTAGTTGCAGGAACCCACCGAGCGAACTATTTCCTGGCACGGTCAGCGTACCGAGGTAGGTGTTCGGCACGGCTGCCGCCGTGGACGAAGACGGCGACGTGGGGCTGCTCGAACTGCCCGACCCGCCTCCACACGCCGATGACAGACTCACGCCCAGGATGACTGCAGCCACACCAACGAGTCGCGCCGTTCTGGCCATGTGGGTTATCTCTCTCGGTCAGGGTGCCCGTCGCTGCGCGGCTGAGTGAGGGCAGCGTGCGGCGACGGTGCCCGACTCTAGCACGCGCTCGCCAGGGCCCCGTAAGGGCGACTCGCCCGATGTCGGCGTAGCCCTTATCTTCCCACGACAAACTGAGGCATGCCTCGCAGCATCGACTCGCATACACTCTCGCGAGCCACTGTTGGCTGTCAGTTCACTCGACTATGAGCCCTATCCAACTACGTCTGGCAGCAGCCGCGTCGGCGCTCGCTGTGCTCGCGGCCACCAGCAGCGGCGCGTCGGCTCAGCAGCCACCGCCCCGGTCCGGCGCTCCCGCCATCGTGCAGGGGCCGCCGCCGCCGGCGCTGCCCGACACCATCTCGCGAGACGACCAGGGGCACGCCACCGTACGCGCCGTGCGCGTCACCACGCCGATGCGGGTCGACGGGAAACTGGATGAGGCGATCTACGCCAGCGTGAAGCCGGCATCGGGTTTCATCCAGATGGAGCCGCGCGCCGGCCAGCCGGCGAGCGAGAAGACCGAAGTGTGGGTCTTCTACGACAACGAGAACGTCTACGTCTCGTTCCGCAATTGGGAGAGCGACCCGAGCCGGACGGTCGTGAACGAGATGCGCCACGACAGCGGCAACATCCGGCAGGGCGACTCCATCGAGTTCGCCTTCGACACGTTCCGGGACCGCCGCAACGCGATCCTCTTCGAGGCCAACTCCCTCGGTGCGAAGTCCGAGGCCCAGAGCACGAACGAACGGCAGTTCAACGCCGACTGGAATCCGGTGTGGGCACTGAAGGCGGGCGCGTTCGACGGCGGCTGGACCATCGAGGCGTCGGTGCCGTTCAAGTCGATCCGCTACGCGCCGGGCACCGTGCAGGACTGGGGCTTCCAGGCGCGCCGCAGCAACAAGTCGAAGAACGAGATCGCCTATCTCACGCAGTTGCCGCCGTCGCTCGGTCTGGGTCGCGCCGACTTCTCCGCGTCGCTCTACGCCAACCTGATCGGCATGGAGGCGCCGCCGCTGTCACGCACGCTCGAGCTGAAGCCGTACGCCATCGCGAACCTGACGACGGACAACACGTCGAACCCGACGCGGCGCAACGACCCCGACGGCGACATCGGCGTCGATGCCAAGTGGGCGATCACGCAGAACATGACCGCCGACCTCACCTACAACACCGACTTCGCCCAGGTGGAGGCCGACGAACAGCAGGTGAACCTGACGCGCTTCAGCCTGTTCTTTCCGGAGAAACGCGATTTCTTCCTCGAGAACCAGGGGCTGTTCACGTTCGGCAACAATACGTTCGGTCAGGGCCAGACGAACTCCGACCTGCCGATCCTCTTCTATAGCCGGCGCATCGGCCTGTCGAGCAACCGCCAAGTGCCGATCTGGGGCGGTGGCCGCGTCACGGGGCGCCTGGGGCGCTATCAGATCGGCCTCGTCGACATGCAGACGAAGGACGAACCGGCCGCCAACGCCGAGTCGACCAACTTCTCGGTGGTGCGCGTGAAGCGCGACATCCTGCGCAAGAGCAGCATCGGCGTGCTCGCCACCGCGCGCTCGAAGGCGCAGACGCTGCCGGGTTCGAACCAGGTCTACGGCGTCGACGGCACCTTCGGCTTCTTCAGCAACCTGACGTTCGCCACCTACCTGGCGCGGACGACGTCGGCCGGCATCGACTCCGACGACATGAGCTACCGCGCGCAGATGGAGTACGGCGGCGACCGCTACGGCCTGCAGCTCGAGCGCCTGAGCATCGACCGCAACTTCAACCCCGAGGTGGGCTTCCTGCGGCGCGCCGACATGCGCAAGAACTACGCGCAGGCGCGCTTCAGCCCGCGCATCCGGCGATACAAGAAGATCCGCAAGCTCTCGAGCATCGGCCAGTTCACCTATATCGAAGACAGCGCCGGCAGCCTCAGCACACGCCTCGCCGACGGTGAGTTCGCCGTCGAGTTCCAAAACAGCGATCGACTGCAGATGGGCGTGAACCGCGACTACGAGCGGCTCGTTCGGCCCTTCACGGTCGTCCCCGGCGCACGCGTGCCGGTCGGCGCCTACGAGTTCACCACGGCACGTGCCGGCTACACGATGGGCCAGCAGCGCAAGGTGTCTGGCACGGTGCTGGTGGAGAAGGGCTCGTTCTACGACGGCAATCGTACCGCTGTCACCATCAGCCGCTCGCGCCTCAACGTCTCGCCGCAGTTGTCGGTGGAACCGAGCATCGCGCTGAACTGGCTCTCGCTGCCCGCCGGAGATTTCGCGCAGAAGCTCGTGGGCTCACGCGTCACCTACACGGTGACGCCGCTGCTCTTCGCCAGTGCGCTGGTGCAGTACAACTCCAGCACGCATACCGTGAGCGCCAATGCCCGCATGCGCTGGGAGTGGCGTCCGGGCAGCGAACTCTTCATCGTCTACAACGAAGAGCGCGACAGCGACGCGGCGATTGGCGTGCCGGGCCTCTTCAACCGCGCCTTCATCGTGAAGGTGAATCGGTTCCTCAGGTTCTAGACACGGGCGGGAGGGGAAGGAAGGGCTGGAAGGGTCGCGCAGGTCGGGCACGACCGACAATCTGCAATCTGAGATCAGCAATCTGCAATTCAAAGAGCCGAGAGCCCGAAGCCCAGAGCCATTCGCTACAATCCCCCCGTGCCGAGCCAATTCTCCGCCCTGGGTTTCTCGGTCGCCTCCGGCGAGGATCTGGCCGCGCTGGCCAGTGCCGTCGCCGATCGCTGCGAGACGGTCGATGCGGCCGACGGGCAATACCTCAAGTGGGCGCCGCCCTCGGGTGAGCAATTGTGGCTGCAGGTGCGCCGCAACGGCGACGCCATGGGCATGAACCCGCACTTCGAGGGGAAGTCGGCCGTGCGTGTCGGCCTCGAGGCGCGCGTGGCACGCCACACCCACACCCCGCTCGACGGCACCTTCGTCGCCTGGGCCAATCCGCCCGAGGGCGCCGCCACCGGGGGCGACTACCCGTTTGCATTCGATTGCCCGGACGCCGCGGTGCATGCGACGCTGCAGTTGCCGGTTGTCGTGCAGGCGCAGATCGCGGCCTTCGCCCAACAACTCACGGTCTATCCGGGTGAGGCGGCGTACGTGGCGGCACAGGCCGCCCAGGGGCTGGCGTTCGGATCGCGCCCGTTCATCCCGTCTGGCCTCATGTCACCCACGGGTGAACCGGTCACACCGCCCGAGCCGCATGCGCTGATGACGGGGCACGTCCTCGAAGCCGAACCCCGTCGCAACAGCGTGACCGGCGAGCCGTTCTGCTGGGCACTGCTCGACACGGAGGGCGGCACTTTCGACGTCGTGATTGACCCTGCACTGCTGTCGGAACCGGTCATGCCGGGCGCTGTGCTGTCGGGCTGGTTCTGGCTGTCCGGACGGCTGCGCGTCGGCAACCAGCCACGCCGCAGTTGGTTTCGCACCATCACCGGCCGCAGGTAGACGCATGCCGTCAGGTTCGCCATGCCGGCCGACCTGAAAGTCGGCAGCTACGCAAGGTCGCCGCATGCCGGCCGTAACCACGCACCTTCCGGTGCGCTTGTTCGCCTCAGCTGGCGCGGCGGGTAGCAGGTAGCGGGTGTGAACCGATGACCGGCACGAAAGCTGGCGGGTCGCTCGCCGGGAACGACTCGTCGGACGCCTCGTCCACCTCGTCCTTGACGTCGGGTTCCTGGAGCCAGGGACGGTCGTAATTCAGCCGAAGCAGCTCGACGGCGCGTGCCACGTCCGACGACTGCCTGATGTGAAACGATACCCAGCCGGTCTCGGGGAGAACATGGTGCGGCTGGGCGCGCCCCTCACGCACGAGTTGCTCACCCATCCGGACCGGGAACGGCAGGTCGAGCAGCCGTTCGCCGTGCAAGTGGCCCAACTCGCGCCGACCGACGCGGAATTCGCGTCCCCCGAACTGATGTGGCACCGATTCCACACCTTGCCACGTCAGCACCACCGCCTCGATCTGGTTCACTCTCCTGGCCACGATGTCCCCCTTCCCACATATAGACGCCGGTCACCAGGGGTCGGTCGCTGAGGCGATGGCTACCAACGGATGAGCCGACCCGAGTGTCGGATGTTCATGGCTGAGCTCCGATCGTACATGGGGGGATATACCATGCACCAACGCGCGGCACGAAGCCGCGCCTGAGGAGGACAGCGTGACCGGCACCGACCCGTTCGAGCAATTCAAGGCACGTCAACGCCAGATGTGGAGTTCGTTTGCGCCCACCGCCGTCTTCACCACCCCGGTGGCAGGACAGCTGGTGGCATTCGGCGGCATTGCCGCAGGCGAGCACGTGCTCGACGTGGGGACCGGCACGGGTGTGGTTGCCATTACGGCGGCACGCGCCGGCGCGCACGTCAAGGCGCTCGACCTGACGCCCGCGCTGCTCGACGAGGCGCGCCACAACGCGCGCATCGCGGGTGTCGTGGTGGAGTGGCAGGAGGGCGACGCCGAAGCGCTGCCCTATCCCGACGCGTCGTTCGACGTGGTGACCAGTGAGTTCGGGCACATGTTCGCGCCGCGACCCGACGTGGCCATCGCGCAGATGCGACGGGTGCTGAAGCCGGGAGGGCGGGTGGTGTTCGCGACGTGGCCGCCCGAACACTTCGTCGGCCGGCTCTTCGCCTTCATCGGCCGCCATTCACCGCCGCCACCTCCGGGCGCCGCGCCGCCGCCACTGTGGGGCAATCCGGCAATCGTGACCGAGCGCCTCGCCGCGGGGTTCGAGCCGCCGTTCTTCGCCCGCGGCACGATGCACTTCCCCGCACTCAGCCTCGATCACTTCCGCGAGTTCATGGAGCACTCGGTGGGACCGATGCAGAACCTGGTGGCCACGCTCATGGCCGAACCCGACACGCTCGCAGCGGTGCGTGCCGAGTACATGGAACTGGCGCGTCCGTACTACCGCGAGAACACCGTGCGACAGGACTACCTGTTCACGCGCGCCGTCGCGCGCTGAGCCCGCCAGGCCGACCTGAAGGTCGGCAGCTACATCAAGCCCGGCCCCGCCCGGGCCGCAGCGTAGCGCGCGGCAGACTACTGGATGACGATGCTTCCCTGCAGCGAGACGGTCGAGGGCTGGTTGTGGTCGTGGAACCCGCACGTCCGCACGGTGCGAAAGGCAGTGGTCGACTTCGTCTGACCGGGCTGGATAAAGCCCACGCCGTTCACCTCCGGGCAGTCGGTGTGCTGCGGATGGGGGTCGGACGACATGTCGTGCGGCTGACTGTCGTTGTTGATGAAGGTGACCGAGGTGCCCGACGCCACGGTCACACTCTTCGGACTGACCCCGGCTGATGTGATCGTGATGGTTGCCCCGGTCGTAGTGCTGCCGCCTCCGCCGCTCGTCGTGCCGCCGGTACTACCGGAGGACGACGGGCTGGACGGGCTGGCACCGCCGCATGCGCCGCACACCAGTGCGACGCATGCAGCCACGGCGATGGAACCGGACCGTGTCAGGAAGTGCACGATGTCGTTCCTAGTTCTGCTTCAGCACGAGGCGGCCGCGGACTTCACCGCCGGCGTTCACCGAGCTGTGCACGTTCACGTAGGTGTTGTTGCCGAGCAGCGCCTGGATGACGTCCTCACCTGATCGGATGCCCTGATCCGGACGCAGCACCCACTGCGCCTCGGGCACGGTGCCGGCGTAGGCGAAGTCGTTCGACGCGTTCACGGGCGCGGCGAAGTTGATGATGACCGGGCCGGCCGTGCCGACGCCGCCGACATGAATGTGGCTGGCGGTGACGCCGCTCGGCAGGTTGAACACGTCCACGCGGTAGCTCACGGTGCGCGCCGTCGTATCGAGCGTGATGGTGGCCGTGCCGAAGGCGCCGGTGTTGAGGCCGGGCGCGGGCGTCTCTTCCGAGCCGGTCAGGTTGGCCGTCAGCGTGTAGACCTCGGCGTGGGCCGACGCGACGCCGGCGCCAAGGGCACCGACCGTCATCGCAAGCGTCAGGAACAGTTTCTTCATCGAGCTCTCCTCAGAGTGTCAGGCACCAAATAGTGGACCGCGTCCTCGATGGCAAGGCCGATGCCGCCCCGACCGCGCGCATTCAGGCCAGATTCGGCGTCCGGCCCCCTGCTGGCGATTACGACTTCCGTGGCGGCTTACGTGCTGCGTGCGCGTTGACACACCCCTGCGGCTTCTGGTTAGCTCAGCGCACTCCCTATGTCTGCCGACTTCGCGCTCCGGATCGCGACTGCGAGCGATGTGCCCGCTGTCGTCGCTCTCGTCAACTCCGCCTATCGCGGTGAGAGTAGCCGGGCCGGCTGGAGCACCGAAGCCGACCTGGTCGGCGGCCTCCGCATCGACGCAGAGCGGCTCACCACCGAGATTGCCACCGACGGCAACGTCGTCCTCATCCACGAACAGGACGGTGCCATCGTCGCGTGTGTCCACCTGGAACGGCAAGGCACGAACAGCTATCTCGGCATGCTCACGACGAAGCCGACGCTGCAGGCGAAGGGCACCGGCCGGCGCGTGCTCGAGGCGGCCGAGGCGTGGGCGCTGGCGCAGTGGCAGTCGCAGGAGATGCACATGAGCGTCATCGTGCAGCGCGAGGTCCTCATCGCGTGGTACGAGCGTCGCGGCTATGCGAAAACCGGCGAGACGAAGCCGTTTCCCTACGGCGACGAACGCTTCGGGGTACCGACGCGGCCGGATCTGGCGTTCTACATCCTGAAGAAACCGCTTCGACCGAGTCACCTCGTCCGGTAGATTGTCCGCATGGCGCCGCGCAACCGCGAGACGTTCTTCCAGACGATGGTCGAGGAATCGCTCGACTGGCTATCCTGGCGCGGTCCCGACGGCGAACTGCTCTACGTGAGTCCGTCATGTGCGCGCATGACCGGCTATACCGACCGCGACTTTCTGACCGACCCTGGCCTGCTGCTCCGCATCCTCCACCCCGACGACCAGGCTCGCGTCGAGCCTCACCTGCGCAACGACCACGGGGATCCGACGGAGACGCTCGAATTCAGGATCGTGCGCAGGGACGGCTCCTCGTGCTGGATCTCGCACACCTGTCAGCCGGTGAAAGGCGACGACGGCCAGGTGCTCGGGCGCCGCATCAGCCATCGCGATATCACCATCAGCCGGGAAGCGGAAGCGACGCTTGAACGCGTGAGTGCCTACAACCGCACGCTGCTCGAGGCCAGCCTCGACCCGCTCGTCACCATCGGCACCGACGGACAGATCGCCGACGTGAACTTCGCCACGGAACTGGCCACCGGCTACGACCGCGACGAGCTGATCGGCACCGAGTTCGCATCGTACTTCGCCGAACCGGGGCTGGCGCAGGCCGGCTACGAGCGCGTCTTCCACGAGGGGCAGGTTCGCGACTATCCGCTCAGCCTGCGGCACCGCAACGGATCGGTGATGCCGGTTCTCTACAACGCCACGGTCTATCGCGATCGGGAGGGGCACGTCGCGGGAGTGTTCGCGGCCGCCCGCGACATCACGGAACGGCGGCGCGCCGAGGCCGCCGCGCTGCAGCTCGAACGGCGCCTGCTGCAGACGAGAAAGGCCGAGAGCCTTGGCCGGATGGCCGGCGCCATCGCGCACAACTACAACAACCTGATGGCGGTGATCCTCGGGAATCTCGAGCTGGCACTGGACGACCTGCCGTCTGGCACAGCGGTGATCCCCAGCCTCACGGCGGCCAGCGAAGCGGCGCACCGCGCGGCGGAGGTCAGCACGCTGATGCTGAGCTATCTCGGGCAGTCGTCGACGTCGCTCGAACCGCACGACGTCGTGGACACCTGCCGCGACCTCGTGCCGCGCCTGCGCGCCACCGTGCCGAAGGCGGTGCGGTTCGACGCCGACCTGCCGTTGGCCCCGCTCATCGTCGCTTCGAACCCGCACGAGATCGCGCATGTGATCGCCAACCTGACGACCAATGCGTGGGAAGCGCTCACCGACGGCCAGGGGCATGTGCGACTTCGCGTCGCGGCGGTCGGGCGTGACGCCGTCGCCACCACCTCGCGCTGGTTCCCGTCGGACTGGCAGGCGCAGCACGACCACTACGCCTGTCTCGAAGTGTCGGACGACGGTAGCGGGATCGAGGAACGTCAGTTCGACGCGCTGTTCGATCCGTTCTTCACCACCCGTTTCATCGGACGCGGGCTCGGGCTGCCGGTCGTGCTCGGCATCGTCCGCGCCCACGGCGGTGTCGTGACGATCGACAGCGAGGTAGGGCTCGGCAGCGTGTTCCGCGTCTACCTGCCGTTGGTGGCGGTGCCCGAAGCCGCCGTGCCGACGCGGGCGTCCGCAGCGGGCGATGTGGTCTTGGGTGGAACCGTGCTGCTCGTGGACGATGAGCCGGGCGTGCGCGACGTGACCGCGGCGACGCTGACCGCGCTCGGGTTCGTGGTGCTACAGGCGGCGGACGGTGTCGAGGCGGTCGCGGTGTTCACCGAACATGCCGGCGCGATCCGGCTCGTCATCTCCGACCTGACGATGCCGCGCATGGACGGCTGGCAGACGCTGAGTGCGCTCCGCGCGCTCGAGCCCGGGCTGCCGGTCATCCTCAGCAGCGGCTACGACTACGGACATGTGATGGCCAGCACGCATGAAGAACTGCCGACGGTGTTCCTGCGCAAGCCGTATCGCAACGCGTCGCTCGAACAGGCCATCCGCCAGGCGCTCAGCTCCACCAATTCGTAGCTGCCGACCTTCAGATCGGCCGACACGCTACACGTCGATCACCTGGCCGGGCCCCGGGGGCGGCGGGTCGTCGTCGTCAATGCGCGCCTTCCGTGTGCTGATAACCAGCGCCACGCAGGCGGTCCACGTGGGCAGCATGTCGGTAAGCGGCAGGAATTCGAGCAGGAATGTCGGCAGCAGCAGCGGGTGGAACCCGAGGAGCCGGTACTGAACGGCCGCGGCAATGACGTCGAGCACCTGATCCGCCCCGACCCACCCCAGCGGTCCGAGCCCGAACTGCACCACGTCGGTGACGATGGCCACCGCGTAGGACGTGTACACGCGGTTCCGCGTGAGAGCCGGAACCTGCGACGGTGTCAGGAGCCGTGCGAGAATGCCCACGCGACAGTGTAATCACAAGTTGCGCCGGCGGGCGCTGCCGTGCAGCTGAGTTCGGTTCGCCGCAGCACTGAAATGCGACGCCGGCGAGACACTGATCGATTCACGGCCGCGCACGGTGATCGGCCACTGGCTCGAGGAATACTGGCTGCCCCACCACGACTCGTCCGCGTCGAGTGACGGTGCCGTACACCCCGACCCTGTTGTCCCTGACGCTGACGATCGTTTTCAGCACCGCCGGCGTGGGCCGCGCCGAGTCGGGGTCGAGGTTCACGATTGAGCAGCGCTCATCGCGATTGGTGATCGCGATCGCGGCTCCTTCGTTGGATGCACCGAACGAGAGGATGCGTCCCACCCATTCGTCCTCCTCGAAGGGAACTGATTGCCGAGAGGCAATCAGGACGTTTGGCCGAAATCGGCGGACGTCCGGAGGCTGCGCCGCAAGCGTGGCCACATTGCTGATTGTGGCCGAGGCGATCACGGAGATGCTCGCTTCGTCGAAGATGCCCCGATTGAGGTGCATCATCTCGACCGGAGCACCGTGGCGGCGCCCGACTTCATTCGCCAATTCATCGCCGAACACAGCCAGTTCCTGGCCCTCCGGCGTGCGAACGTGCGTCGGTATGTCGCCACTGGCCGCGGGTCCCACGCGCCGGGGAACATAGAGAATCAGCTCCGGCAGTTTGGAGGCCTGCAACCAGGGGAACCCGCCGCGATCGTCCACCCGACGTAAAGCCAAGCGCCGGTCGCCCGCGACACCGTGCCAGCCGAGGTCCGCGATATCCAGACTTTCGCCCGCCATTGACTTCACCGGGTATCGGTAGAGTGCCGCTACTTCACCAATTTGAATCGGCATGTCAGATCTCGTCCGCCCAACGTCTGCCGCTCAGCGACGGCGCGATACCGCACAGGGCGCCGCCGGCTTGCGTCATCACGCGCGGTCGAATCGATAGAGCGTCGCGGGATTGTCGACCAGAATTCGCTGCCGGGTCCGCTCGTCTGGCGCCCATCGTGTCATGAGGTCGAACAGGATCGCGTCATCTGGCTTCTGCGCATCCCCCGGATGCGGCCAGTTGCTGCCCCACACGAGGCGCTCAGGCGCCGCCTTGACGAACTCCTGGCCCAGCCTGACAAGGTCGGCATAGGTGGCATTGTCGTCGGATGATGTTCCGTTTCCGACGGACAGCTTCACCCATGTCTGGCCCTTGTCCATGAGCCGTCGAACGACGGCATAGGCCCGATGACCGGTGCCCACGCGTCCAGGAATACCCGCGATGTGGTCGAACACCATCGGCGTCGGCAGGCGGTCCCAGAGCGCCTCGGCGTCGACGATGCCATCGGGCGCGATGTTGATCTGCACATGCCACCCCAACGGGGCCACCCGCTTCGCCAGTGGTTCGACCATCTCAATTGTCGTCACCGGATTGCGAAGGGCGGCCGACAGGTTGAGCGAAAAGCGGATGCCCCGAATGCCTCCGCGGTCAAGCGCGGTCAATTCGGCATCAGTCACATTCGGCCTAACGACTGCCACACCGCGCGCCGCCGCGCCAAGCCGCGCGATCGCGTCCAGCGTGACCCGGTTGTCTGTTACGTAAGGCGCGGGCGTCACGATGACGCTCCTCGTCGTGCGAAGCCGTTTCTTGAGAAGCTGGTACTCCTCGACACGGGCCTGCGACACCATCGGGTTCGACGAGTCGGCGGGAAGGGGAAACCGGACGGCGTCGTAGATGTGATGATGGCAATCGCAACTGCTCGGCGGCGCCTGCAGGGTCGGCGATGCCGTGCCGGACGAGTTCGGAACAGGAGCCTGGGCGGTCGCATCGTGCGACCGCATCAGTACACCGGCGCTCGCTGCCGCGAGTCCGACCCTCACCAGGAATGTCCGTCTCGTTGGCGATTGTTCATCACTCATCGCGATTCCTCCACTCCGCTCGTAGACCGACGGATGGCATTGGTCGGCCCAACGCGCGGCTTCAGCCGCGGCGGATCATCATCGCGCTAGGCGCCGACGGCTGCAAGCAGAGTCAGGCGACGGGTTGTCGCAGCCCATGAATGCGGTGATTGCGTGCTTCGAGGAACGAGATCGACGCCTCGCGGTACGCGCGGTACTCATCGGCCGTGGATGGAACTGCGGAGCGGTCAAAGTCGGAGGAACGACCTGTGATGTGGACCGCGGAGCCATCCGGGGTGACCAGGTCCTGAAGCAGAAAGAAGTCTACGTAGCCCCGGAAGTCCTGAAATAAATCAAAGAAGTCGGAATATCTGGCCAGCACGTTCGAGAGCGGACTCGAACCGTTGCAGTAGTGCCGGCGAATGCACTCGAGCGTAAGGTCGAAGCGATCTGCAATGCGTCGGTTGCAGCCCCGCGCCTGATTGATTGTCCACCGCCGATCGATCTGGAATGCCGGGAACACCATCATTCCGGCGATCGTGTAACTGAGTGCATCGAACGCCTCGAGTTCGCCAGCAGACGTCAAGCCAAGGATATTCCCCAGGTAGTTGTAAGTGGGAATAACCGAGTCGCTCGACAAGAAGAACTCTCCTGCCGCGGACTTGTGGTGCAAGTAACACCCGGGCGTCGTGACGTCGAGGTCGAAGTCGAACCCACTGGGCAGGGGCTTGCCCCACAGCATCCTGTGATACTGGCGAAGCGTTTTGCTGTGGCTATCTGGCTCTTTGCCCTTCGGCGTGTCTCGCCTGACGTCAAACGTGACGTCGATGTCTGTGCTCATGCCCGTCGACTCGCCTTCTCGATTCACCGACTGTCCGTCCTTGGGTTCGTTCGCCCAACTAGTCTTGGAGTAGACCGCGCTCCCCGTTCGGCGCTGCCTAATCCATTACGAATGCCGGTCATGGTAGACCACGACTCCCGCAGTGAGAACGCCTTCCGCTTCGGCAGGGTCGGCACCGGGGTCGCGGCAGGTCGCTGTAAGTCAACACGTTCGGAGTAGCGCGGCGGGGCCGGCAGCGGCATTAGCCCGCGAAGGAGCCGCCGTGTGGCGGCGCTGGCGGTCGCCCGCCCCTACCGCACCGGCTGCACCGCCTCGACCAGCATACCGACCGCCTTGCGCGTCGCGCGGCCAGCGGCCTGCACACCCTTGTAGTGGCCAAGGCGCACCACGGCGAGTTGGTGCGACGGGATGATCATCACCTGCTGTCCGCCAACGCCCGACATGAAGTACATGTCCTTCGGCGCAGGCCAGGCACCGTCGCCGTTCACCCAGAACAGGCCGCCGTACTGCGGTCGGTTGTCGGCCACCCAGGCCGGCGCCAGCGTACCGACGAACTTGGCGTAGCCCTCGGGGAGGATGCGCTCGCCGTTCCACACGCCGTCCTGAAGATACAGGTTGGCGATGCGCGCCCAGTCGCGGCCCGACGCCGACTCGTAGCCGTGCGTCAGGAAGTTGCCGTACGGGTCGGTGTCCATCACGAAGGTGCGGATACCCAGCTTGTCGAACAGGTTGCGCTGCGGCCAGGCGTGATAGTTCTCGCCGCGCTTCTCCACGGCCAGCCGCGTCATGTAGTTGGTGAGCACCGGGTCGGTGTTGCGATAGCGGCCGACAGTGGCCGGTGCCCACTGCTGCGGACGCGTCGCGGCGTACTTGAACGAGTCGATCGAACCCGTGTAGTAGTAAAGATGGTCCGGGTAGGTCCCCTTCTCGTCGTAGTCGGGGTCGTTCGGCGAGATGATCCGCAGGCCACTGGACATGTTCAGGATGTCGCGGATGCGGATCTTCTGGCGGGGGTCGCCCGGCGTCTGCCACTCGGGAATCGGCGCCGGCTGGTCGAGCGTGTAGACGCCCTGCTTGATGAGGATGCCCATCAGCGTGCCGCTGAGGCTCTTGCCCATCGACCAGCTCTCGAGCGGTGTGGTCGGCGTGATGTTGTCGCCGTAGCGCTCGGCGATGATGCGCCCCTTGTAGGTGACGACGAAGGCGCCGGTCAGTGCGGCGGGATCGAACGCGGCGTCGACCGCCGCCAGCACCTGTGCCATGTCCACACCGGCCGGTGGCGGCCCACCTGGCAGCAGGTCGCCCATCGGCCAGGGTGTCGTCTTCGGATCGGGCACCTTGGGTGTGACGATCGACGGCGTGAAGAACACATCGGTCTTGCCGATCGGCAGCGTCACGCACCCCTGGCTGCCCACGTGCTTCGCCACGCGCACGGTGCCGTTGGGCATCGTCACTTCGACCGTCTGCTTCTGACGATCGATCTTCGGCGTGCCGAGTGCCTTGCGCG
>JAYTXA010000042.1:0-23893 GCA_043743165.1 Acidobacteriota bacterium | reverse complement strand
GAACGAAGACTCAAACTGCCAACTCCTTCAGGATGAACCGGCCTGTGTTATCGGCCAACGGCCGCGGCCTGGATACCGTTCTTCCCGCGATCTTTCACTCGGTACATCGCGGCATCCGCGGCCTGTACCAGTTCGTCCGCAGCCATGGCCACATCAGGGAGCGTAGCCACACCCACGGACGCGGTGAGGTGAATAGTGAGGCCGTCTGCGGCCAGGAAACTGTGCCGGGCGATACGGTCGCGGATGCGCTCGGCCACGGCTAGGGCTCCCGGCGACCCGGTATCCGGCAGGATCAACGCGAACTCATCGCCGCCGAACCTGGCGACGATGTCGGTCTCACGGGCACTGCCGCGTATGACGGCGCCGGCTTCGACCAGCGCGCGGCTGCCCGCAAGGTGCCCATGGCTATCGTTGATCGATTTGAAGCCGTCCAGATCGATGAATAGCAGGGAAAGTGGACGGGAATTGCGGGCGGCCAGCCGCGTCTCGCGGCGGAGGGCCACATTCAGGTAACGCGCGTTGTAGAGTCGCGTCAGGTCATCGGTGACCGACAGCGCCTCGGTGCGTTTCAGCAGCAGTGCCGTGTCGAGCGCGAAACCGGCCGGACCGAGGAGGCCATCGAGGGCCTGCGCCGTGGCCGGCCCGAGGGCGGGTGCCTCCGCCGACACGCCGCGGTCCACCCCGACCAGCGCACCGATAATCTGCTCGCGCCCGCGGAGCGGCCAGGCCACCGCCGCTACGGCATCGTCATTCTCGATGCGGGCGTCGGCGCGCAGGTCGCCGGTCAGGAGCGGCTGGTCGTGTCGGGCCACCCAGGCCGCCGTGGCGTAGATCGCCGGGCCAAGTTCGGGCGAGATATCGACGTCGGCAAGAATGGCACAGTGCTCCTGCGGCGGGTCGACCGAGACGAGCGCCCAGCAGGCCAGCGGCAGCCACGAGGAGGCACGATCGACAACGGCACGCGCAATCAATTCGGGTTCGTGCGAGGCGTGCAGCGCCTGGACAAGGTCGAGAAGGGTATCGCGGCGCGACAGGGTGGTATAAAGTTCGCGCAGGCTGGAGCGGAGGCGGGAGGCGAGCGGCAGATCACCGTACAGCCGACCGGGGGTGCCCGCGGCACCAGCCCGCCGTCCCTTGGCGGACACTCCCGTCGCTCGACGTGCTGAAGACATCCAGTCGCAGCGTCCGGCTCGCCAGCCAGACGCTAAGTTCTTCTATCCACGGCAAATATACCATAGGGTCGCGCTACTGACCCTTGCCACATCAGAACGTACTGGCTTACCATGAGCGTTTCCGAGGACCCCCGATGACCATGCTCGACCGGATGCGTCAGCATCGAAACTGGCTCAAGTGGAGCCTGGCGCTCGTTTGTTTGGCGTTCGTTGTGTTCTACATCCCGGACTTCCTGAGTGGAGCGTCCGGGACCGTGCCGACCTCTCCCATCGATACGGTGGCGACGGTCGAAGGTCACGAAATCCGCTCGGACGAGTTCATCCGCACCTATCAGGCGCAGATGCAGGCGTACCGATCGGCCTACGGCGGCCAGATGAACGACCAACTGCTGAAGCAGCTCGGCATCGACCAGCAGATTCTCCAGCAGTTGGTAGACGAGCGCGCGGCGCTCTCCGAGGCCGATCGGGTCGGCATCACTGCCTCAGACGCCGAGGTGGCACAGCGGATCTACGCGATCCCCGCGTTCCAGGAGAACGGCGGCTTCATCGGCCAGGCTCGCTATCAGCAGCTGCTGGCGTCGCAGAGCCCGCCCCTCGCCACGCGCGATTTCGAGCAGAGCATCCGCCGCTCGCTGGTGCTCGAGAAGCTGCGCGCCTCGATCACCGAGTGGCTGTCGGTGTCCGACAAGGAACTCCAGAGCGAGTACCGCCGCCGCAACGACAAGGTGAAGCTCGCCGTCGTCGCATTCAACGCCGACAGCTACCGTCCCGATGTCACGGCCACCGACGCCGAAGTGGCGAGCCACTTCGAGGGGCACCAGGCCAACTTCCGCATCGCCGACAAGCGCAAGGTGAAGTACGTGCTGGTCGACATCGACGCGCTCCGCGCGAAGGTAACGGTCACCCCGTCCGACCTGAACAAGGCCTACAACGACAACATCCAGCAGTACTCGACGCCCGAGCAGGTGCGCGCGAGCCACATCCTCCTGAAGACCGAAGGCAAGGACGAGGCGGCGGTGAAAGCCAAGGCGGAGGACGTGCTGAAGCAGGCCAAGGCCGGCGCCGACTTCGCAGAGCTGGCGAAGACGTACTCGGAGGATGACTCGAACTCCAAGAACGGCGGCGACCTCGACTTCTTCGGCCGTGGCCGGATGGTTGCCGAGTTCGATGCGGTGGCCTTCACAATGGAGCCCGGTCAGCTCAGCGACTTGGTGAAGACCCAGTTCGGCTTCCACATTATCAAGCTCACCGACAAGAAAGCCGGGGTGGTGCGGCCGATCGCAGAAGTGCAGGCGCAGCTCACCGAGCAGATCCAGTCCGAGAAGGCGCAGGCCGAAGCCACCGCGCTCGCACAGAAGCTCGACGCGCAGGTGAAAAAGGCGGCCGACCTGGAGACGGCAGCCAAGGCCAATGGCCTGACGGTGCAGGAGAGCGGCTTCTTCGCGCGCGATGAACCGATTCTCGGCGTCGGCGCGGCTCCGGAAATGACCTCGCGGGCATTCACGCTCGGCGACGGCGAGGTGTCAACCGCGCTGCGCACCAGTCGTGGCTTCGTGGTGGAGACCGTCACCGGCAAGCAGGACTCCTACATCCCCAAGCTCGATGAGGTGAAGGATCGCGTCCGCGACGCCGTGCTCAAGAACAAGGCGGTCGAGATGGCCAAGCTGAAGGCTGCCGACGCCGCGCCCAAGCTGAAGGTCGCGACCGACTTCGGCAAGGCGGCCAAGGCCGCAGGCGTCGAACCCAAGCCGACCGAGTTCATCACCGCCGATGCGCCGCTGCCCGATTTGGGCGCGGCTCCCGAGGTGATGGCGCAGATCTTCAAGCTGCCCAAGGACGCGGTCAGCGACGTGCTGATGACGCCCAACGGCGCCGTGATCGTGAAGGTCGTCGACAAGGCCGAGACGAGCGAGACGGATTTCACCTCGAACCGCGACACGTTCCGTACCGAGCTACTCGAGGACCGTCGCAATCGCTTCTTCAGCGCCTACATGGTGAAGGCGAAGCAGAAGATGAAGATCGAGGTCAACCGGGAAGCGATTGCTCGAGTGATCGGATAGCAATCGCCGCAGACCGGCTTTGGGCTCTGGGCTTCAGGCTCTGGGCCAGTCATACGCTCACGCACAAACGGCCCGGGGACACTGTCCACCGGGCCGTTTGTGTTTTATGCCCAGAGCCTGGAGCCGTGCGGTGAGCGCGCCGAAGGCGTGTTCACCGCACATACGTGAACGGCATCAGCGCCAGCGCTTCCCCGCGGCGGAACATCGACGTGGTGCCGCGCAGCGCACGCAGCGCGTTGCGCTCGTCGGCCGACAGGTTGGCTGACATCCATGAACGGACCGCCGCCTCGGAGCCACCCGACCAGCCGTCACTCACCATCTCGAAGAAGCTCCGCGCGCGCGGGTAGGCGACGAGCTCCACGTCGCCGGTGGCCGGCAACTTCGCACGCTCGCGCGCGATGGCCACGGCTCGATCGAGGCCGCCCAGTTCGTCGACCAGGCCGTTATCCTTCGCCTGGCGGCCGGTCCACACGCGCCCCTGCCCGAGTCGATCGATGGCGTCGGGCGTCATCCCTCTCGACTCCCCCGCCTTGCGGATGAAATCGGTGTAGAACGCCCGCAGTTGCGATTCAACCTTCTGCAGTTCCGACGCATTGAACGGGCGGGCCGGCGATGCCATCTCGGCATTACGACCGATGCTGGTCGACTCGATGTTGGCCCCGAGCTTCGCGTAGACGCCGCCCATCACGAGCTTGCCGCCGTAGATCCCGATCGACCCAGTGAGGGTGGACGGCTGCGCCACAATCACCTGCGCCGGCATGGCAATGTAGTAGCCACCGGACGCCGCAAGATCCGACATCGACACGATCAGCGGCCGGTTGGGCTTCTCCTCGCGCGTGAGCATCAGCTCCCGCCAGATCGCATCGCTTGCGGTCGCCGAGCCGCCGGGGCTATCGATGCGGAGCACGATGGCGCGCACGCTCTGGTCCTTGCGGGCATCGCGAATGGCCTCGACGAGCGTGTCGGAACCGATCGTCTCGCCGTTCAGCGGGTCATAGCCGCCCTTGCCGCCGACGATGGCGCCGGACGCGTAGACGACGGCAATGCGCGGCCCCTGGTTCATCCCCAGCGACGCCGCGCTCACGCGGGCGTAGTCGGAGGCGTCGAGCGTGCCCATTGGCGTTTCGTGGCTCTGGCGCAGCTTGTCCATCGCCTGGTCTTCGTAGGCCACTTCGTCGACCAGACCGGTCGCCAGCGCATCCGCCGCGAGGAACGGCCCATCGTCGATCAGCGCGCGCACGGCAGCGGCGGTCTTCTTCCGGGCCTCGGCCACCACTCGCACGATCTGCTCGAACAGATCGCGGTTGAGCCACTCGTCCATCTCCTTGTGCGCCGGGGTGTAGGTCTTCTCGGTGTAGGCGTTGACGGCGGTCTTGTAGTCCCCGATGTGATGCATGTCAGGCACGATGCCGACCTTGTCGAACGTGCCGCGCAGGAACAGTGCGTAGGTGGCAACGCCGCTCAGGTCGAGCGTGGCTGACGGCATGAGGAAGATGCGATCGGCCGCCGTCGCGAGGTAGTAGTTCCGATCGTCGGCGTACTCCAGGTAGGCATAGATCGGCTTGCCGGACTGGCGGAAGTCGGCCACCGCATCGCGCAGTTCCTGCACCTTGCCCCAGTATGGCGAGGTGAACCCGGTCGGCTTGAGCAGCACACCGGCGATGCGCTGGTCGCGTTTGGCCTTGTGGAGCATCTCCACCACGGCGCGCACCGTCGGCGTCCGCCCGCCGCGCAGGTACGTCACCACGTCGGTCGGCGCGTTCTCGGAGAGGTCACCGCCGACCTCCAGCACCAGCATCGAATTGGAGCGCACCGACGGCGTGCGCCCGAACAGCAGGTACAGCGCGATGAACGCCCCGACCGAGAGCACGACCGCGACACCGAGCAGCGTAAAGACGATGGCGAGTCCCCGTTTGGCCATGCGTCGAGTATAGCTGCCGGGTTCAGGGGCGCAGGTTTTCGACAGGTCGAGGGTTCGAATACGGATGGTGTTGCGGTATACTCGGAGTCCCTGTTCGGGGAAGTTTCTCACCCACTTGCGGAAGTGGCGGAACGGCAGACGCGCTAGCCTCAGGAGCTAGTTGGAGCAATCCAGTGGAGGTTCAAATCCTCTCTTCCGCACCATCCTTTGCTCGCGTCAGGCGCGTTCCCGGCCGCTCTGACGCCAGACGCGTCAACAACCCTTCCCACTCGACCACTCGCGACTCGAACGACCAGAAACGCTGGAAATAGCCGCGTTGCGCAACGAGGCGGTCCTGCGTCTCCGGACGCCAATACTCCGCCAGCGCCCGCTGCATGTGCTGCAGCGTCTGCACGCACATCACCTCGGGCGACTCGTCGAAGGCGAACATCCACGGCCAGGCGCCGCAGGTTTCCGGCAGCGCACCGAGACTGCTGGTGATACCCAGACAGCCGGCCATCAGGGCCTCCTGCGCCGCCAGGCACGACGTTTCGGCGTAGACGGACGGATACACCCACACGTGCGCCTGCAGGACGGCGTCGCGCACCTCGTCATTCGGGCGTGCGCCGTAATAGCGCACGCAGGGATTGGCGCGCAGCGCGTCGTACAACGGCTCGTAGCGCGCGTCGGCATCGTGCCAGCCGTAGAGGCCGAAGGACGAGTACACATGCAGCCGCCAGTCCTGACGTACGTGCGCCAGGGCGTCGGCGGCCGTGGCCAGCAGCGCAAGGCCGCGGTGCGGCGTCGACGTGTAGATGAAGTGCAACCGCCCGTCGACGTCCGGCTTCGGCAGCGCCGGCGCCAGCCGGGGCACCCCGTTCCTGATGACGAGTCCCTCGCTGTAGGGAATGCCGAGCACCTGGTGGTACTGCGCCTGCTGCCAGTGCGACACGAACACCAGCGCATTGAACTGGGCACGATACGCACGGTCCTTCAGGCAGGCCGAGGCTGGGTCGTGCGGAAGGTCGTGCAGCCAGAGGAGCCTCGGCCGATCGGGATCGAGGGCGACCAGTTCGGGGCGCGAGCAGATGATCTGCACCTGCGCGGTCAGGGCGGGTAGGGCGCCGGTGAGGCAGGACAGGAGAAGTTCGGTGCCGCCCATCGGCGCGCCCGCAGTCGGCATGCTGGTCACGGCTACGTCGAGGTCATGTCGGCGGCCAGCCTGTCGGCCTCGGCCCCGGTCGCAGCCAGCGTGTCGTGCCCCACCGCGTTGAGGATGTCGACGAGGTCGGGGTTGAGCAACCCCTTCGTCACGTCCTTCGACAGTTCATCGAAGGCGCGTTCGGGCGGCATCGCCTGGCGGTACGGGCGCGATGTGGTGATGGCGTCGTACTCGTCGACGATCGAGATGATCTGCGCGAGCAACGGCACCGCATCACCCTTCAACCCATCCGGGTAGCCAGTGCCATCGAGCCGCTCGTGGTGAGACCGCACGATCGGACGCACCAGCGACAGCGCGCGCAGGTCGCCGCACAGGCGGTCGCCAATTACGGTGTGCCGCTTCAGCACGTCGTACTCGTCGGGCGTCAGCCCCGACGGCTTGAACAACACCGAATCGGGCACGCCGATCTTGCCGACATCGTGCAGGTAACCGCCGCGATGCAGTGCCGATAACTGTTCGTCTGAGGCGCCGATGCGCTCACCGATGAGCACGGCATACGCCGCGAGCCGCTGGCAGTGGCCGCGCGTGTAGGGGTCGCGCGCCTCAACGGTCAGCGCGAGGCTGAGGATGACCGATTCGGCCGAGTCGAGTTCGTCGGTGTAGCGCTTCAGGCGCAGCAGCGAGCGGACGCGCGCCTTCAGTTCCTGGCTGTCGAACGGCTTGCCCAGGAAATCGTCGGCTCCGGCTTCGATGCCGGCGATACGGTTGGCGCGGTCGGCAAGACCGGTGATCAGGATGAACGGCACGAGCCGCGTCGCCGGGTTGTCCTTCACGCGGCGGCAGAACTCGATGCCGTTCAGGTTCGGCATATCGATGTCGGACACGATCAGGTCCGGCGCCTCCGCCTCCACCATGCGCAGCGCAATCGCCCCGTCGGCGGCGGACGTCACGCTGTAACCCTCCGCGGTCAGCATGCGCTCGAGCAGCGTGCGGTTCTGCGGCACGTCGTCCACGACCAGCAGGCGCGTGGCGACGCGCAGTTCGCTCAGGAAGGACGGGAAGAAGATCCGCTGGCTCACAGCTACACCATACTCGTATCGCCGGCCGCCACTCCACTATGCGTGGCGACGTAGACCCGGTCGCCTTACTGAACGATGCGTCCGCTCGTCATGAAGCGACGGTAGTTGCGGTAGGTGTAGGTGGTACGCATCCGCGGGCTGGGCGAATTCCGAATCACCTGGACGGTGTCCTTCGACACGGGCAGCAGCACCGTCTCGTCCGGATCGGCGAAGCGCACCGCGCGGTAGGTGATCGACGTATCGACGCGCTCGATGATGGCGTCGATGCGTGGCGTGCCGAGCTTGCGGTCAGCCGGAATAGTTGCATCGAACGGACGCGAGAGGTGCTCGTCGAGCCGGAGGATGGCGTAGGTCTCGGCGTCGACCCAGGCGCGCCACCACGACCCTCCGGGCTTCCCGAAGCGCACGCAGTTCTCGTTCGTCTCCACCTTCACCGGACCGTCCTCGCGGTCGATCACATCGATCAACAGTGCCGCGCGTCCGTTGCTCTTGCCGCGTCCAGCAGATTTGAAGGTGAGCTGCGCCTGGTTCTCGGGCAGGAAGATGCCGAGCACCTCTGGCGAGGTCGCCTGCGGATCGAAGCACTTGTCGCGATCGCGCTCGCGCGGGCGCCGGCCGTTCACGCTGATCAGCGTGCGCAGCACTTGCGGTGGGGCGAGGCCGCCGTCCGGTGCCGGCTCCCAGGAGACGCGCAACTCATGCCGCAGCGTGCGCCCCGGTGACTGATCGCCGAGCAGGTCGTAGCCGAGCGACTGCACGCGGACGGTTTCGTCGCAGATGATGCTCTGCGCGCGCGCGAAGTAGTTCTGCACGTATTCGGCAACACCTGCAATCGTGGCCGGCACATCGACCGGCGGCGCCTTCTGGGCCGAGGTGGCCACCGACAGGCAGCCGGCAAGCAGCGCGAGACACGCGGCGAAGCGGCGCATGGCCTACAGCCTACAACGGCCGGCCGTTCGCCGACAGCTGCGATTCGCGCTTGATCCGCTGCGAGGCTCTCCCCATACTGGCATCATGCGCGCGGGCCACCTGGCACGGCGACGGGGAGCACAGTCGTGAGGCGCGTCACGCGGTTGGCGGTCTGCCTGGCGCTGCTGGCTCTGGCCACCGCCTCGGCCGCCTTTGCCCAGCGCCTCTGGACCGGCGGCGGCCGCTTCTACCGCGAACCGCCGAAGTGGGTGAAAGCCTCCGACTTCGACGGCTCTTTCCTCTACTGCCGCGGCTTCTACACCAGCGTCACCAGGGAACCGGGCGGTCAGGGCTGGAGCACCGACTATCCAGGGGCCGACAACAACTTCTCTGTCAGGTTGGCCGAGCTCACCCGCATCCAGGTGAAGCTCAACGAAAACCGCCAGCCCAATTACGCCGTGGTGTCGCTGACCGACCCGCTGCTCTTCAAGTGCCCCATCCTGTTCATGGAGGATGTCGGAACCGCCGAGTTCTCCGACGCTGAAGTGCAGGCGCTACGCGCCTACTTCCTCAAGGGTGGGTTTCTCTGGGTGGACGACTATTGGGGCAGCGCGGCATGGGACCAGTGGGCGCAGCAGATTGCGCGCGTGCTGTCGCCGGCCGAGTTTCCGATCATCGATGTGCCGCTCGAGCACCCGATCATGCACACGCTCTACGACGTGAAGGAGTACCTGCAGGTGCCGTCGATCCAGTTCTGGTACAGCAACCGCGGCTCGACGTCCGAGCGCGGCTACGATAGCGCCCAGCCGCACTACCGTGGCATCCAGGACGCGCAGGGGCGGCTGATGGTGTTCATGACGCACAACACCGACGTCGCCGACACCTGGGAGCGCGAAGCCGAGAGTCCCGAATACTTCGACTTGTTTTCACCTCGCGGCTACGCCATCGGCGTGAACGCGGTGCTCTACGCGATGACGCACTAGGGCGGGTCGAGCCGACCTGAAGGTCGGCAGCTACAGGCCTGTGACCAGACGCCTCTAGCGCTTCAGGCTGGATGCCGCGATGGCACCGAGATCGTCCCTGCCGTGCCCGGCCGCAATCGCCTCGTCCATGCGCTGCGCGATGGACGGCAGCGCCACCAGCGGCTCGGCGCCCGCGGCTTCGAGCATCAGCCGCATGTCCTTCCGCGCCATCGTCAACTCGAAGCTCGCGCTGAAGTCGCCGTGCGCGATCTTCTGGGCGCGGGCAGCGATGGCCGCACCCGCATTGAAGCGCGTGAAGACACTCATCGCCTCGACGGGCGACACGTCGAGTGTCTTCGCCATGGCGAGGATGTCGGCAATGCCGCCGGTCATGGCGAACAGCATCGAGTTGCCGAACAGCTTCAAGGCCGCCGCCAGGTCCTCGCGTTCGCCGAGGTACCACAGATCGGCGGTCATGCCGGCCAGCGACGACTGGACGCGGTCGAAGGCGGCCTGCGCTCCCGATACCATCATCAGCCCCTTCGACTCGCGCGCCATGGCCGGCCCCATGAACACCGGCGCGTGCAAGAGGGCCATCCCCAGGGCCGCCGCGCGTTCCAGCCGCGCCTTCGTTCCAGCCGGCGACGTCGTCGTGTGATCGATGACTGTGGTGGCCGCCGGCACGTGGGGTGCGATGCGCTCGAGCAGCGCGTCCACCGCGGCGTCATCGGAGACGATCAGGTGAATCTCGTCGGCGCCGGCGATGGCCTGCTCCAGCGTCTCCGCCACCGTCGCGCCGTGCGCGGCGAGCGCCTGCGCCTTCGCGCGCGTGCGATTCCACACCGTCACCGACAACCCACGGCGGAGCATCGACTCCACCATGCCGCTGCCCAGCAACCCCGTCCCGAGACAGGCGATTCGCGACATGACGCCCCCTACACCACTTCCCTGTTCACGACCTGAGCCTCCGGAAACCGGTGGCCCACACACACGTCATACACCCATCCGCCCGCGACCGCACCAACGCAGGGGGCCACGATTGGCACCCACCACCAGCCGTTGGCGGCAGTGAACACGCCTCCGCCCCAGCCAGCCAGGGCGGTGAACAGGCGAGGTCCGAAGTCGCGCGCGGGATTGATGGCATAGCCGGTGTTCCAGCCGAAACTGGCGCCGATGGCGACCACCAACAACCCGACAAGCACCGGCGCCAGCCCGTTCGGCGCAGGCGAATTGCGCGAATCGGTGATGCCGAGAATCACCCCCATCAGCAGTGCCGTGCCGACCGCCTCGTTGAGGAAGCCGACCGGGATGGTGGTGAACGACTGGGGATAGGTGGCGAAGATGCCAGCGGTACCGAATTCACCGCTCACCTGACGCAGGCCGCCGTCGAAGGCCGCCAGCGAGTCGTGGTACGAGAGGAACACCACCAGCGATGCCACCAACGCAGCGACGAACTGCGCGGCCACGTACGGGCCGACCTTCGCCCACGGAAAGCGGCGGTGCACCGCGAGCGCCACCGTCACTGCCGGATTCAGGTGCGCGCCGGTCACGCCGGCCGACACGTAGCACCCCATCATCACCGCGATGCCCCAACAGATGTTGATCGACAGCATCGACCCTGCCGTCTGCTTGCTGAGCACTGTCTGGGCGACGACGCCGAGACCGAATGTCAGCAGCACCGTCGTGCCCAGAAACTCCGCGAGCATCTCGCGACCTACCCCACGTGACATGTGCGCCCCCTCCGTCTGAAAGGTGGTCATTGTAGACTCTTCCGCCATGCCCCACATCCTTGCGCTTGACCAAGGCACCACCAGTTCGCGAGCCATCGTCTTCTCCGGCGACGGCAGCATCAAGGCGGTTGCCCAGAAAGAGTTCACCCAGATCTTCCCCAGGGCCGGCTGGGTGGAGCACGACCCGAACGAAATCTGGGCGTCACAAATCGGCGTGGCCATCGAAGCCCTGGGACGCGCCGCGCTCACGTCGGCAGACATCGCCGCCATCGGCATCACCAACCAGCGCGAGACGACGGTGGTCTGGGACCGCACCACCGGCGAGCCGCTCTACAACGCCATCGTCTGGCAGGACCGCCGCACCGCTGAGTTCTGCGAACGCCTGAAGGCCGACGGCGCCGGCCCGCTGGTGCAGCAGAAGACCGGGCTGCTCATCGATGCCTACTTCTCCGCCAGCAAGATCCGGTGGATCCTCGATCACGTCGACGGCGCCCGCGCCCGCGCCGAGGCCGGACAACTCGCCTTCGGCACCATCGACACGTGGCTGATCTGGAAGCTCACGAGCGGACGGGAGCATGTCACCGACGTCAGCAACGCCTCACGCACCATGCTGTTCGACATCCACACGCTGCAGTGGGACACCGAACTGCTGGCGCTGTTCGGCGTGCCGGCCGCGATGCTGCCCACCGTGCGCCCCTCGAGCGGTGTCTACGGCGAAACGTCAACCTCCCTCGGCATCGGTCAGGTGCCGATCGCCGGCGTCGCCGGCGATCAGCAGGCGGCGCTCTTCGGCCAGATGTGCCGCACACCCGGCATGTCGAAGAACACCTACGGCACCGGCTGCTTCCTGCTGCAGAACATCGGCACGTCGCCAACGCCGTCGCGCCACCAGCTGGTGACGACCGTCGCATGGCAGATCGATGGCCGTACCGAGTACGCGCTCGAGGGCAGCGTGTTCATCGGCGGCGCGGTCGTGCAGTGGCTGCGCGATGGTTTGGGCCTGATCCGCTCCGCGGCAGACGTCGAAGCGCTGGCACTCTCGGTGCCGGACAACGGCGGCGTGTACTTCGTGCCGGCGTTTGCGGGCCTGGGCGCGCCCCACTGGGATCCGTTTGCCCGCGGCGCCATCGTCGGACTCACTCGCGGCACGACAGCCGGTCACATCGCACGCGCCGCGCTCGAGAGCATCGCGTTCCAGGTGGCCGACCTGCTCGACGCCATGGCTGCCGACTGCGGCATTCCGGCCACGGAGCTGCGCGTGGATGGCGGCGCCGCCGCCAACAACACGCTGATGCAGATTCAGGCCAACCTGCTCGGAGTCCCGGTCGTTCGCCCGGCGGTTACGGAAACGACCGCGCTCGGCGCCGCCTACCTGGCTGGGCTGGGCGTCGGATTCTGGCGGTCGTCGAGCGAGCTCGTCGGACAGTGGCAGGTCGACCGCCGCTTCGAACCGGCCAGCTCACCTGCCGCCTCGAGGGCACTGCGTCAGCGCTGGTCCGCCGCTGTCGAGCGGGCGAAATCATGGGAAACGGGATCCTCGGGCTCCTGACCGGCGTCATGATGACTCACGGGGCACGATGCCGACTCTCGTTCAGGAGGATTGATGAAAGCACTGGTATTTGCGATGGCGGTGGCGGCCGGGTTGGCGGCCGCACCGGCGATGGCGGCGGACCTGAAAGTGGGCGATCAGGCGCCCGACTTTGCGCTGCAGGCAACCGACGGCAAGACTTACAAGCTGTCCGACTTCAAGGGCAAGCAGTCGATCGTGCTGGCCTGGTTCCCGAAGGCGTTCACACAGGGTTGCACCATCGAGTGCAAGTCGCTGGCGGAGAACGGTCACCTCATCAAGAAATACGACGTGTCGTATTTCATGGCGAGCGTTGACGCACTCGACGGCGCGCAGGGCAACAAGGCGTTTGCCGAGACCCACAAGGCGGATTTCCCGCTGCTGAGCGACCCGACCAAGGAAACGGCCAAGGCGTACGGCGTGCTCACCGAGCGCGGCTTCGCGAACCGCTGGACGTTCTACATCGGCAAAGACGGCAGGATCCAGGCGATCGACAAGGACGTCGCGACGCGACTGGCCACGTCGGCCGAAGACATGGCGAGCAAGCTGGGCGAACTCAAGACGCCCATGAAGATGGCCAGGAAGTAACGCTGGTGGTTGCGGCGGACGCCCGGTCCGCCGCCTCTGCTCAGACCGCCGGGGTCGGCTGGCTCGACGGCCCAGCGCCCTTCCGCGGAAAGCGCGTCAGCGCCATCGCCCCGAATCCCACCGTCCACGCCACGTACTCGACCAGCACGCCGGCAATCCCCAGCACCATCGCCAGCGGAAACAGCGCGCCGCCACCGAGGCTCGCCACCCGCGACAACAGCACGGGCAGCATCAGCAGCAGCACGCCGACCGCCGTCACCGCGTACGGGTTGTGTGTCGGTCCGCCGAAGCGCCCGACCGCAAGGCCGCCCATCCGGTAGGCCACGCTGGAGAAACCGACCAAGCCGATCACTGCCAGCCCGAGCAGGACAAACGGCAGGAGCAGCAGCAGCGGAATGCCGACGATGGTCATGACCAGCACGACGATGGTGATGACCAGCAGCGGGAGGAAGAGGATCTGCGCAAGGAAGCCAACGGCGCCGGCTTTCAGCGACGAGGTGACCGCCACCTGGCCCGCACGCTCCATGTAGTCACGGCCGAAGAGCACGACCAGCATCGCCATCAGGCACAGCACCGCGACGCGGGCCAGCGTCGCGACGAACGCGAACGCCGAGCCGAGCATGGTCCGCCACCAATTCCCGACCGGGTTGCGGCGCCAGGTCCAGTTTCCGAACTCGAGCCCAGGGACGCTCACTTCCTGCGCTTTGCCTCGCACCTCGGCGCCGTCCTCGCGAATGAGGCGTCCACCGACGACCGTGACGTTCTTCTCGATCACCGAGTCGGGGCCGAGCGTCACGTTGCCGCCCACCGACACGACGTCGCCCTGCACCTGGCCGTTCACGTGCACCGTACCGCCGACGGCGACGACGTCGCCCTCGATCACTTCGTCGTGGTCGACCGTAACGTCGCCGCCGATGCGCACGCGGTCGCCATGGCGGCGATCGAACGTGGGACGACGGGGGCGACGAGGTGCGGGCTGAGCGTCAGGAGTGGCCGACCCGGCGGCGGCGACGGAGGCATCGGGCGCGGGCGGAGGGTCGGGTGCGGCCGGTGGCGTCGGGGCGCCAGGCGCGAACAGGGTGCGGCGCGCGGCGTCGTCGAGATACGACAGTTGCAGGACCTGGTCGGCGTCGGCCCCCAGTTTCTGACGCAACTCAGCCCCCGTGGCGGGCTGTCCGTCGATGGCGATGGTGCCGCCGGTGATCTCCACAGAGCGGACACCGTTCATCGGCCGCTTCGGGTGCAGTGCGATGCCGTCACGCAACGGCAGCACGTCGAAGGTGCGCTCGACCGTTCGCCGCAGCGTCTCGTCACGGCCGTCCTGCGCCGAGGCGGTGTGAGCACCGCACATGATTGCGAGCGCGACACACGCGCTCAGTCTGCCCATCCGCATCATCGAGAAGACTCCTCATCAGAACCGAGCAGCCGCTGCAGCCAGTAGAACGCGAGTGCGCCAATGACGGCCAGCGCCAGCAGCAGGCCCGACGCCTCGCGAGTGGCGAGGGTGTCGCTCGCGGCCCGCCCGACGGCGGACAGAATGGTCCACGGGTCGGCGCCCGAGCTCATCGCGGTCGCCAACCACACACATCCATTCACTGTCAGCGTGAGCGCTCGGACCAGGGCGCGGGTCACCAGCGGCAGCAGGAGGTAACCCGCAGCACCACTTGCAATCACGACAACCAGTCCGGCACCCGCGAGTCGCGTCGACCGAACTCCAGAGTTCGCCGACGGCTGTCGCCAGCCCATCTAGCTAGTTTTACGCGATTGGGAGGACCGGTGTTCCAGCGGTTCCGCCGAAACTACTTGATCGACAGGCCGGCGCCGAAGGACAGCAGCGTCGTGCGCGGGCCGGAGGGCCGGCCCGGCAGCGGCGTGGTCGGGTCGATGGCGTAGAAGCGGACGTCGAAGGAAAACGCGAGATGACGCTTCATGAACCAGCGCGCGCCGCCGCCGTAGTTGATGGTCGTGAGGTGCTCGGTATCAGGAGCCTGCGCCGCCGAGGCGTCGGGAACGACGGACCAGGTCGAGGTGCCGATACCGCCGCTGAGATAGCTCCAGCCGTCGCCATCGCCGAAGTTGAACGACACCTGCGGCGCGAGGTGGGTGAAACGCTCGGTCGTCGCGCGGCCGAAGACGTTGTCCGCGATCTCGGCAGAGGCATGGTGCGACCGGCCAATCGTCACGTCGGCGCCGAGCCCGAACGTGACGACCTTCCAGCGCAGCGGGTAGACGTGCGCGCCGGCGTGGAGACCCAGGCCGGCTCCTGGCAGTTCGGACAGCAGCAGTCCGCGGCTGTCGGCCAGTTGTTGATCGTCGGAGGGAAAACGCGGCATCGTGCCGTGCACATCGACAACGAACGGCCCGATCCGCGGCGGCGGGTCCTGGGCCGCAGCGGGACGAGCCACGAGCCAGACCCCGATGAGCGCGACGAACAGCAGGCGTAAACGCAACGCGCGCATTGTACCAGCGGACTCGTCATCGCAACCGGCCGGCGCCAACCCCAACCGTGATTGACGCGTCTCGCCGCGATTACTACGATGCTGCCTGCATGCATCGTTACGAGACGTTGTCCCCCCTGCCCGAACGCATCAATCGACTCGACCAGTTGGCCGTCGACCTCTGGTGGAGTTGGAATCCTGACGGACGCGATGTGTTCCGCCATCTCGACTACACGCTGTGGCGTGAAACCGCGCACAACCCGGTGCGCATGCGGTGGCTGCTGCCGCCCGAGAAGCTCGAGGCCGCCGCGCGCAACCCGCTGTTCCTGGCCTCCTATGATTCGGCGATTGCCAACCTGGAGGCGGCGCGCACGGCGCGCAACACGTGGTGGGCGGGCAAGTATCCTGAACTGCAGGGCAAGTCGATCGCCTACTTCTCGGCGGAGTTCGCGCTGCACCAGTCGCTGCCGATCTACGCGGGCGGCCTCGGTGTCCTCGCCGGCGACCACTGCAAGGAAGCCAGCGACCTCGGCGTGCCGCTCATCGGCATCGGCTTCATGTACCCGCAGGGCTACTTCCACCAGCACGTCTCGGCGGAAGGCTGGCAGGAAGAAAGCTACGAGCGCCTGAACTGGGCCGACGTGGCGATCGAAAAAGCGACGTTCCCTGACGGCAGCCCGCTCGTCACCGCGGTGCCGGTTGGCGAGCGTACGGTGCTGGTGCAGGTGTGGCGCGTCCGCGCCGGCCGCGTCAAGCTGTACCTGCTCGACACCGACCTCGAGGAGAACGCGCCGTGGGATCGCGAGCTGTCGGCACGCCTCTACGGCGGCGACCGCGAAACACGCATCCAGCAGGAGATCATCCTCGGCATCGGTGGTGTCCGCGCCCTCAAGGCACTGGGTTCGGAACCAGGCGTGTTCCACCTGAATGAAGGGCACGCCGGCTTCGTGGTGCTGCAGCGCATCCGCGATCTCACCGAGCAAGGCGCGTCATTCGATGACGCCCTCGAACAGATTCGGAAGACGACGCTCTTTACGACGCACACGCCGGTCCCGGCGGGGCACGACGCCTTTCCGTTCCACACGGTCGAGAAGCACCTGGCCGGATGCTGGGGGTCGCTCGGCCCGCACCGCGATCGGTTCCTCGCGCTCGGCTCCTATGACAACGGCGGCGGCACGCAGTTCAACATGACCGCCCTGGCACTGCGCTCGGCCGGTGTCACCAACGCGGTGAGCGAACTGCACGGCAAGGTCACGCGGTCGATGTGGCAATCGCTGTGGCCCGGTCGCCCCGAGGACGAGGTGCCGGTCGGCCATATCACCAACGGCGTGCACGTGCCGACGTGGATCGCGTCCGACCTTGCGGACCTGTTCTCCAGACATCTCGGAGCGAACTGGCTGGATCGCCAGGATGATCCGGCGCAGTGGGACGCCATCCTGACCATTCCGGACGAGGAACTGTGGGCCGTGCGCCAGGCGCTGCGCCGCTACCTCTTCACCTTCGTGCGCGACCGCGCGCGCAATCGCTGGACGGTCGAGCGGGTCGGCACGCCGCGCATCGTTGCGGCCGGCACGCTGCTCGAACCCGACGCACTGACGCTCGGCTTTGCCCGCCGCTTCACCGGCTACAAGCGACCGGAGCTGATCTTCACCGACCCGGAACGGCTCACCAGGCTGCTGTCGTCCACCGAGCGACCGATGCAGATCGTGTTTGCCGGCAAGTCGCATCCGGCAGACGAGACCGGCAAGCATCACCTGCAGCGCGTCTACAAGCGCGCGCTCGACCCGGCCTTCGGCGGCCGCATCGCCTTCGTCGACGATTACGATCTGCACGTCGCCCACTACCTTGTGCAGGGCTGCGACGTGTGGCTGAACAACCCGCGCAAGCCGCTCGAAGCGAGCGGCACGAGCGGCATGAAGGCGGCGATCAACGGCACGCCGCACCTGAGCATCGGCGACGGTTGGTGGGCCGAAGGCTATAACAACACCAACGGCTGGCTGATCGACGGCGGCGTCACCGGCGATGACTACGACGCGGTGGATGCGGCCGACGCGTCGGCCCTGTATACGTTGCTGGAGAACGAAATCGTGCCGGCCTTCTACGAGCGCGACGCCAGCGGCGTCCCGCGCCGCTGGATGGCCATCGTCAAGGAATCGATCCGGTCCGTGGCGCCGCGCTTTGCCGCGCGTCGCATGGTCAAGCAGTACGTAGAGCGGATGTATGCCCCGGCGCTCGAGCAGCGCCTCGACGTCAGCCGGTAGGTACAAGGACACCATGAGCATGAGACAGCTGACACGTGGCGTATTCGCGGTGGTGCTGGCCTGCGTCACCACGGCGGGTGCGCGGGTCGCGGCCCAGGACGCACCGGCGGCGCTGACCGTCACCAGTCCGGCCTTCAAGGGCGGCGACGTGCTGCCCAAGGACTACACCGCCGACGGAAAGAACGTGTCGCCACCCCTGGACTGGACCGGCGCGCCAGCCTCCACGAAGGAATTCGCCGTCATCCTCGACGACCCGGACGCGAACTTCGGCGGTCGCGGCGCGTTCGTGCACTGGGTGATCTACAAGATTCCGGGCACGGCGAAGGGGCTTCCGGAAGGTGTGCCGATGGGCGCCACCACCAGCGCCGTCGGCCTCACTGGTGCGATCAACGGCCTCTCGGGCTTCAACGCCTTCCAGCGCCCAGGACAGCCGCCGACCGAACCGGGCTATCGCGGCCCCGCACCGCCGCCTGGCGCACCGCACCACTACCGCTTCACGGTGTACGCATTGAACGCATCGCTCGACCTCAAGGAAGGGCTCGACAAGGCCGCACTCCTGAAGGCGATGGACGGTTCGATCGCCGCACAGGGCGAGGTGATCGGCCTCTACGAACGGGTCAGGCCCTAGACGGGACGGCCGATGGTTCGCCGGTCAGGACCGAGTGGTAGACTGACACGATGGCACGCAAGACGGTCGTGAAGGCGCGCTGTGCGCTCTGCGGCGCGAAAGAGGTCTCCGAGCCCAGAGGCGAAGAGAAATACTGTCGCGATTGCTGGGACAAGAAGATCGCCGTCGAGGAGATCGTCGCCCGCGAGTTCGCACTCAAGCGCTACATTCGCGCCCACAGCGCCGAGAAGTACCTGATCTACCATTCGACGCTGAAGCGTCCGTGCGGTCAGCTCATCGTGGTAGACGACGGGTTCGACCTGTTCCTGACGCTGATGCTCTACCCGAACTTCGGGTGGGACGACCCGGCCTATCATCTCGAGGGCGATCCGGAAGGGCGCCTGTTCTCCGAGTTGCTGGTGGACGTCGTCGCCGCAGAGGTCATCGAGCCCTGGGGCGGCGGCAAATGGCACATGGAAATCGTCCGGACCGTGAACCCCGAACCAGAAGACTGGAACGGGGAAATGTAAGACCGTGCTGTATAATCTCGCCCACTTCTACTTTTGACCGACCGACTTATCTGGAGGATCGATATGAATCGCGTGTATTTTGCCGTCGCCGCGACGCTCATCAGCACCACGATGTTTGCCGGCGCCGTTGTCGCGGCTCAGTCCACGCAGCTCACGCCTGTGCTGACTGGCAGGAAGATCGTCCCACCCGTCAGGGGTGAGGCGACCATCGACATTACGCAGCCGGTCACCAAGCCCATCCCGGGCAAGAGCCTGGTTCAAACGACCATCAAGGTGAAGAACACCAACGCCGGGCCGATCGCTCGTCTGATGGTGGCCGAAACCTGGTATGACGGCGCTGGCGCCATCGTGGCGGGCGGACGCGGCGTGATCAACGGTCTGCTGAACCCTGGGGAAGTGCAGACGATCACCATCGACACGCCCTACAGCGCCAAGATGAAGTCCAATAACTGGAACTTCACCCACGCCAACGGCACCGTCAAGCCGAACAAGGTGAAGAGCCTCGACGCGCCGGCCGACGCTGCCGCCGCCCCCAAGAAGTAATCTCCAACCTCCGTCGAGCCGATAACCGGGCCGGGACGCCGCACAGGCGCCCCGGCCCTTTTTTTGTGCCGTACCGATGTAGAACCTGCCCGTGATCATCACTAGCACCGCCCTGACGCTCGCCGCTTCGGTGCTCGCCTGGGCCGTCGGCTTCAGCCTGTTCATCCTCGCTCTCCGGAGGCGCTGGTTCAGCGGCTTCGTCCACGGCTTCTTCTTCTCGCTGGCGATCGCGGTGGCTGGGGCCGCGGCCATGTCGGCCATGGTCGTGGGCCGCTGGGGCTTTCTCACGGCCAGGGCGAGCGTGAACGGCGAGGTCACCACGGCACTCGAGAACGTGGCGTCGATCGTCGACGGACAGATCGGCTCCGACCTCCGGCAGATGCGGAGCACGATGGGACAGGTGGCCACGCTGGTCGGTCCGCTCATGGCGACGGGCAAGTCGGCGCAGTTGCGTGAACACCTCGAGGCCGCCGCGCAGCTCGATCCGCACTACCTGCAGCTGCGGGTGGTGGACGCCCGTGGTGACGTTATCGGCTCGAGCCGCGACGACCAGCCTGAGCCGCTCGGCCGCGTGGCGGCGGCCTACGCGCTCGACGGCACGACCTACGTGTCTGACGCCTTCTCCTCGGCTGCCTACAAGTCGGAGGTGGTCCTGCTTGCCGTTCCCGTCAGGCACCGGGACGGCACCGTCATCGGCGCGGTCACGGCGGTGTTCGACCTGCGCGCCGTCCTGGAGGAACTGGTCGTCAACAGCCGTTTCAACCAGAGCGGCTACGCCGTCATCGTTGACGGCGACGGTGACGTGATCGCGCATCCCGACCGGACGCGACTCGGCACCAGCGTCCAGTCCTACGAGGCGGTGCAGCGCGCGTGGGCCACAAAGGGAAGCGGTTCCCTGGTGGCGAAGAACAGCGGCGGCATCGAGCGCCTGTTCATCTACCGCGCCCTGACGAATCCGTCGACGACCGGGCGGCAGCCCTGGGTGCTGCTGACGGAGATCAACGAAGCCGAGGAGCTGGCGGTGCTCTCGCGCCTGCAGCGCGAGCTGTTTGCCGGCGTGGCGGTGCTGGTGCTCTTCGGCCTCGTCCTGGCGCACCAGATTGCGTGGTCGGTCGAGCAGCCACTGTCGTCGCTGAAGCATTTCGCCGCGAGGCTCGGCAGCGGCGAACTCGAGGCACACACGGCGGTAACGGGACGCGACCTCGCCGGCTCGATGGCCGCGTCACTCGAGTCGATGGCTACCGGCCTTCGCGAGCGCGACCGGGTGAAGGAAGTGTTCGGGCGCTACATCGCCACCCAGGTGTCGGAAAAGATTCTCAAGGGCGACGTAAACCTCGGCGGCGAGGCGCGCGTCGTGACGATTCTCTTCTCGGACATCCGCAACTTCACTGCGATGTCCGAGCAGATGGCGCCGCAGCAGGTGGTGGCGTTCCTGAACGCGTACTTCTCGGAGATGGTCGAGGCCGTGTTCGAGCAGGGCGGCGTGCTGGACAAGTTCCTCGGCGACGGGATGATGGCCGTCTTCGGCTCGCTCGGCGATCAACCCGATCACCAGCTGCGCGCCGTGCGGGCCGCGCTGCGCATGAAGGCCTTGCTCGGCAAGATCAACGGCGAGCGCGCGATGGACGGCAAGCCGCCCGTAGCCATCGGCATCGGCATCCACACCGCTGAGGTGATCGTCGGGAACATCGGCTCGACCAGACGGCTCGAGTACACGGTCATCGGCGACGGCGTCAACACCTCGTCGCGGGTGCAGGCGCTGAACAAGGAGTTCGGCACCACCATCCTGATCACCGAAACCACCTACGAGGCAGTGAAGGACGCGATCGAGTGCCGGCCGATGCCGGAGACGGCGATCCGCGGCAAGCTGCGCACCCTCCGTTTCTACGAAGTCCTGTCGACGCGCGCCACCACCACCACAGCCTGACCACGACGGCGGGTCAACCGCACATCACACGCGTACACGAAGAAAGGGCAGAGCCCGTGGGACTCTGCCCTCTTCACCGTTCCACGTCAGCCGGCCTGCGAGCTTCGGCGACCGATCGCCAGGCGCCGCGTCAGCCCCAGGCGAGCACGCGCCCGAGCAGCGACTTCTTGCGTGCGATCACGCGGTTGCGTCCCTTCCGCTTCGCTTCGTAGAGCGCCTCGTCTGCCCGCTTCACCAGGGCATCCTCGTTCTCGCCCTGCTCGATGTCGACGAGGCCGCAGCTGACGGTGAACCGCACCTTCTCCTTGCGTCCGAGCACGTCGTACTCGTACGCGCTGGCCGCAATGTCCTGCAGGAGCTGCCTGAAGCGCGGCTCGACCTCGCCGGCGCCAGCATTGGGCAGCAGCACGGCAAACTCTTCCCCGCCGTAGCGGGCCACCACGTCGCTGCCGCGCACGCCCTTCGCAATGCACTGCGCCACAGCCAGCAGGACCCGGTCGCCGATGGGGTGTCCGTGTGTGTCGTTGATGTTCTTGAAGTGATCGACGTCGAGCATCGCCAGCGACAGTTGCCCGCCCGTCTGGTGGGCATTGGTCACCAGGCGCGTCAGCGCCGTCTGGAAGCGCCGCCGGTTGCCGACCTTGGTGAGCGGGTCGAGCGTCGCCTCGACCTCCATCTCGGCCAGCTTCTTCTGCAGCGTCTCGACGCGCGTGGTCAACTGGGCATACGCGTGTTCGTCCTTGCGCTGCTTCTCGGCAACCGCGTTCCGCAGGATGCCGACTTCATCGCCCATCCGCCGGCGCAATTCGCGGATGTTCTCGAGTTCGGAGATCGTGATGAAGCGGTCAGAACTCGCCAGCACCTGGGCGTGGAATTCGCTCGAGTCGCCAACCGACAGCTTCGCTGCATCGCGCAGGATCGCGATGAGTTCGGTGAGTTCTTTCTCGCGCTCGGCGTGGTAGAGCCGCGACCCCTCGAGATAGGAGCGGCACAGACCGATGCAGGCATCGGTCACCTCCCCCATCTCGGCGCGACGCCGCGGGTCGTTGATCACTAGCCGGTATTCGCGGATCCGCGATCGGAAGGTATCGAGTTCGCCGACGTCCGAATCGGGTGCGAGGTGCTCGAGCACTTCCATCAGCCGGTCGAGGAAGATGGCAAACCCTTCCGGTCGGCGGTCGACGAACGGCTCGACCGGTTTGGCGTCCGCGGACACAGGCGCCGCCGAGACGGACCGTGCCTGGGTCAGCCCGGGAACCGGGTCGGCGGTCGCCGTCGCAACGGGTGCTGGGACGGGTTCGCGTAGGATGGGTTTCTTCAGTCCGAGTTCAGTCAGTTGTGACATCCGAGTCGCCGCCTCACGAGGGTCAACGTGCGTATCCTCATGAGCGTTATCGGCCGCCAGACCTCATCCTTTACTGGAATCTGGCGGAGGCGCTCGATCGGCTCGGGAGCGGGGTGCAACATTGGTCAACGAGCGCACTCGAACTGCAACGGGAGGCTGAGCCGAGGGACGGCCACGGAGCACGGCCGCCACCAGTGCCGGCCAGCCTCATCTCTGCGCTCCGCGCGCAGCGGAGACGATGCGGAACTGCACCTGCCGGTTGGCGACGTTGTCGTTGCCGAGGCGCGACTTTGCATCGACGTTCAGCACGTAGAGGCCGGGCGCCAGCTCGGACAGCGGAACCCGGGTGGTGTAGCCGTAGCCACCCTTCGCGCCGTTGAGTTCGCTGGAGTCGCGCACGTCCTCCACCTTGAACACCGCCTTGCCTTCATCAGTGAGCACCGACGTGACAATGTCGACCTTGTGCGGTCCCTTGCCCGAATTGTCGTAGACCTCGGTGAAGATGGCCAGCTCGTCGTTCTGGGCGAAGGTCCGCAGGGCAATCGGCGGAGCCGGCAGCACCGCCTTCAACTGCTCGTCCGGCTTGGCCGTCATCATGGCGGAGCCGGCCATCGAGGTGAGCGTCACGCCGCTCATCGCCATCGGCAACTTGTAGAAGTCGGGGACGTCGAGGTCGTAGATCACCGATCCGACGAGGTTCTTCTCGCTGTCGCGCGCCGCCGCGCGGAGCTGGTAGCGCCCCACGGGCAGGTCGATGCGATTGATGACGCGCACGCCGGTCTGCTCGACGCGCGCCTTCGACTCGGGGCGCAGGTTCAGCGTCAGGCCATCACTGCGTGCCCCGAACACCTTGCCCTTGTTGTCGACCGCCATGATCGAGATGTCGACCTTGCTGTTGGTCCCGAGGCTGAGGTCGCGGCCACTCAGTTCGATGCCGACCACCACCGACGCATTCGGCTGCTGCCCCTTGAAGGGCGCGGCGAACATCCGCATGGTCAGACCGCTCACCTGCAGCGGGCTGTTCATCGCCTCGAGCATCTCCGGCGGCATCCCGCCGGCCTTCGTGTTCTTCGGCTGCGGCTTGCCCTTCGGCGTGGCGTAGCCGCGGCGCGA
>JAYTXA010000041.1:0-42680 GCA_043743165.1 Acidobacteriota bacterium | reverse complement strand
TGCGGAGCTGCTCGCGTTCTCTCTTGCGCAGGTGGCGCTGTGCCCGCTCGGAAGCGGCGCATGCACGGGCTCTTCGTTGCCCATCGATCGCGAGCTGACCGCGCGCCTGCTCGGCTTCTCGGCGCCTACGGCCACCGCCCTCGATACCGTGGGCGACCGAGACTTCGAGCTGGATCACGCATGGGCCTGCGCGCGGGTGCTGCTGGCGCTTTCGCGGTTGGCCACGGACGTCGTCGATTTCACTACGCAAGAGTTTCGGTTTCTAAAGATCGGCGACTCGGTGAGCGCCGGCTCAAGCATGATGCCGCAGAAGAAGAACCCCGATCCGCTCGAGCTGGTGCGCGGGAAGACCGGTCGCGCCATTGGCGACCTGATGGCGCTGCTGACCACCATGAAGGGCATTCCGAGCGGGTACAACAAGGACCTGCAGGAAGACAAGCACGTGGTCTTCGATGCGGAAGACACGCTGGCCGGGTGCACCGCCGTGGTGAAGTCGGTGATCGACGGGTTGACGCTCAACCGGGCGCGTGCCGCCGCGGCGGCATCCGGATTGCTCTTGGCCACGGACGTTGCGGATTACCTGGTGGGCAAGGGCGTACCGTTCCGGACGTCGCATGAAATTGTCGGAGCTCTGGTGCGCAAGCTGATCGTCGAACAGCGCGAGTTCGGCTCGTTGAGCCAGGACGAATGGCGCGCGGCGAGCGATCGGTTCGAGGCCGACGTGGTGGATCGGGTGACGCCGGCAGCGTCGGTGGCGGCTAAGCGGACGCCGCAGTCGACCGCGCCGGCAGCCGTACAGCAGGCAATTACCGAGTCGGAGGCGTGGTACGTCTCGGTGTCCACTGGGGCGGGCCGCTGAACGCGGCTCGTCGGGTCCAGCCCGGCGCTATTGCGGGTGCAAAAGCAGCTCTGCTAAGATTTCCGAGCCTTTCGCAACACTTTCCCCCGCCCGCCAAGAGGTTCCGTCGGGAGTTCCGTTGATGCAACAGCGCCAGCCTCGGCTCGGTGACATTCTGGACGACTACTGTCCGCGCGAGCGGCGACTCACCAATCACGTCGTCGTGGCGATGATCGGCGAGTCGGTGAAGCAGACTCGCTGCACGACCTGCGATTCAGACCACGAATACAAGCACGCCGCGCTTCCTCGCCAGAAGAAGAAGTCCGAGCATTCGGCCCTGTTCTCGCAGGTACTGGCCAACGTGAGCCCTAAACGCTCCACGTCGATGGCCTCGCTGCCAGAGGACGACGAGGGTTCCGCCGACGAGATGCCTGCCCCGCAGGTTATCGTGCCGTCCGCGCCCGAGCCCGCCGCGGTTCGTGCCGAGGGGGCGGTCGACGCGTTCGATGCACTCTTCGAACTGCCGGAGGATGCCGACGGCAATTCGGAGATGCCCGTGGAAGAGGGACCGGCCCATCGTCGTCTCATCCGCGCGCAGCTGCCGCGACACGAAGGGCAGGCCGCTGTTACTCGTCAGGCGCCCGACTTCACCATCCGACAGCCGAACCCCGGGCGTCCCAAGCGTTTCGGCGCGAGACCCGCACGGAGTGCGTCACCGTTCCAGGGTGGCCGTCCCGGCGGCGGAGGAGGCACCGGCAACGGTAATGGCAACGGGAACGGGAACAACGCGCGCGGCGGCGGCGGCAGCGGACAGAGGCCGGGCGGTGGCGGTCGTCCCCAGGGCGGCGGCGGTTCGCGTCCAGCCGGCAGCGGTTCGCGCCCCGCCAATCGACAGGGCGGCGGTGGCCGCAATCGTCCCAAGTAGCGCGTTCCAGCGGAACCACTTTCTATGTCCGACCTTTCAGGCAAGCTCGGCCTCGTCCTTGGCGTGGCCAACAAGCGCTCCATTTCCTGGGCTGTTGCCCAGGCAGCCGCCGCGGCCGGTGCGCGCATCGCGCTCACCTATCCGAGTGAGCGCCTCGAAGAGAACGTGCGCGAACTCGCGGCAACGCTCGACAACGCCGTCGTGCTGCCGTGCGATGTCACGAACGATGCGCAGATCGCGGCCCTTGCGGCGTCGCTCGACCAGGAATTCGGCGGTCTCGACTTCGTGCTGCACGGGGCGGCCTTCGCGCCAGCCGCCGAACTGTCGAACCGGTTCATCCAGACGTCGCGCGAGGGGTTCCGCATTGCTCTGGATGTCAGCGCCTACTCGCTGGTGGCCCTCACGAACGTGTGCGTCCCGTTGCTGGACAAGCGCGGCGGCGGCAGCATCGTGACGTTGTCGCACATCGGTGCGGACCGGGTGTTCCCGAACTACAACGTGATGGGCGTGGCGAAGGCGGCTCTCGAGGCCAGCGTGCGGTACCTTGCGGCCGACCTTGGCCCGCAGAATATCCGGGTGAACGCGGTGTCGGCCGGTCCGATCAAGACGCTCGCCTCGGCGGGCATTCCGGGCTTGTCGATGATGCTGCAGGCGCAGCGCGAGCGCGCGCCGCTTCGCCGCGGCATGGAGCTGTCCGAAATTGCCGATGCGGCGGTCTTCCTGCTGAGCAACGCGTCGCGCGCGATCACGGGCGAAGTGCTCATGGTCGACGGCGGCTACCACGTCGTCGGCATCTAGCCTGAGCGCGCCTCGGTTGCGGGGCTCGCCGTCCTGCGGGTTAGCCCCACTCCTCGACACGAACGCGTTCGCGCGCCACGCCCAGCGATAGCAGCACCTTCGGCATCTCCTCGACCAGCGCCGGCGGACCGCAGATGAAGCACAGGGTCTGGCCGTCGTGCACCAGCGGCGCGAGCTCGTCGCGGCTGATGCGTCCCCGCCTGCCTGTCCAATCGCCAGGGCCGACGTCGCGCGTGACCGTCATGCGCAGTTCGATCGTCTGTGCATCGGCCATCCCACGCAGTTCCTCGGCGTACGCGAACTCCTCCGGGAGACGCGCGCTGTACATCAGGCCGATCGCGTCGTGGGGCACGAGCAGCGAGTGCCGCAGCATCGAGCGCAGGGGTGAGATGCCGGTGCCGCCCGCAATGAAGAGGAAGCGCGAGGCCTCGGGCGACTCGGGGAAGGTGAAGCGTCCGACCGGTCCATCGATGTCCACCAGCGCACCGGTGGTCAGCGGCAGGTGCGGGCCTGGCTCACCAACGGCGTCGACGCCGACGAGCAACTCGAGTCGGCCTGTCCGCGCGACATCCTCGGGCGACGACGCGATGGAGTAGGGCTTGCGCAGTTCCTGCCCGTGCGCTCCGAGCCAGATCGCCTGACCAGGCCGGAACGGAAACGGCGTGCCCTGCAGATCCAGGTGGATGATGCGGGCGCGCGGCGTGGCGACGCCGATATCGAGAATTGGCCGGGTAAGAAGCACGTGGGTCTATGCTAGCGCACGGCACGCGCTGCGACGCCAGCGCGGCGTCGCGGAAACCGAGGCCGTTCACTCGGCGTCGGGGGGCTCTGCCGGCCGGCCGTGCTGATCGAGGGCGTACTCGGCAATCTTGCGGTAGAGCGTGCCGCGGCTGATCTCGAGCACACGCGCCGCTTCCTTCTTGTTCCACTGCACCGCGTCGAGCACGCGCGAGATGTGCGCGCGTTCGGCTTCGGCGAGCGACGGCAGCCGATCCGGCTGCTGCGGCTGCATGTCCGCTGGCGAGTGAAGGAACTCCACATCCTGCGCACGAATGGCGCGGCCGGGCGCGGACAGCGCAGCCCGCGACACCGTGCTTTCCAGCTCGCGGATGTTCCCCGGCCACGGATAGACCAGCAGCGCATCGAGCGCTTCGCGGGTGAACAGCTTGGCGTCAGGCGGCATCCCCTGCGACGCGCAGTAGCGCGCGAGGAAGCGCTGGGCGAGCACGGGGATGTCCACCTGCCGTTCGCGCAGCGACGGCAGACGGATGGCGAACGCATTGACGCGGTAGTAGAGGTCCTCGCGGAAGCGTCCGTCGCGCACGAACTGCTCGAGTGGGCGGTTCGTGGCGCAAATGAGCCGGAAGTCGACCGAGATTGATTTCTGCCCGCCGAGGCGCTCGAAGCGGCGCTCCTCGAGGACGCGCAAGAACTTGGCCTGTGCGATGAGCGACATGTCGCCAATCTCGTCCAGGAACAGCGTGCCGTCGTTGGCCAGTTCCAGCCGGCCCGGCTTGCGGTCCTGCGCACCGGTGAAAGCGCCCTTCTCGTAGCCGAAGATCTCCGACTCGAAGAGGGTATCCGGCAGGGCGGCGCAGTTCACCGCCTGGAAACGGCCGCGCGACCGGCGGCTCAACTCGTGGATCATGCGCGCCACGACCTCCTTGCCAGAACCGGTCGGACCCAGGATCAGCACCGAGATATCCGACTTCGCGGCCGTGCGGATCCACTCGAAGACGATGAGCATCTTCTCGTCGCGGCCGATCATTTCCCGGAACCGCTGCACCGAAGGCGACTGGTCCTCGGTGCTGACCACGGCCCGTCGTTCGAGGAAGCTGTCGAGCAAGGGGACCAGGGCTTCGTCGAGCGGGCGCTGCGCGGTGAAGCGCGGCGGTTCGCCGACAGCGGTGACGAGGCGGGCGACGCCGAAGTCGGCGAGTTCGTGCAGGCAGTTCTCGACGTCCAGACGCAGGCGTCCGAACGACTGCATCAGCGTCTCGACGTCGAACGCCGTCTCCGGCCTGACGTTCAGGTAGCGGAGCAGACCGGCCCGGAGCGGCGATTGCACAAGCACCCGGAACCGGGCATCCGGTTCATCGGGGCCTGACGCACGTGCGCCCGCCACCGCGCGACGCGCGTTGTACGGAAGGTCGTCCATTCCTGTACGTGGCTTATCGGACCGTCGCGCCGGGGGCAGCAGGGCTGGCGGGCGGGTTGCCGCCGCCGCGGTAGTACTCGTCCTGATGCAACTCGATCAGGCGCTTCATTTCCACGGCGTCGCCCTTGCGGTGCCCGTGGCAGCGGATGGGACTGGCGCCGCCGCTGGTTTCGATGAGGACATCGGAGAGCATGACGCCCGTCTGGATCTTCACGGACGCAATGTGAGCCATATGGATCGACTCCTCCTGCTTGCCGATCCAGCCGGGGATGTACTGCACAACGCTGCGGTTCGTGACCAGCACCTGGGTCGGCAGCAGGCGGTTGCCACCGCTCAGCCGGCTGGCACGGAAGACCGCCCCCGCCGCGAAGGGCCGCCCCTTGAGCCAGACGACGAGCACGAATAGCGCGAGCAGCACGAGCACGCCGCCGCCTGTCCACCAGACCCACGCAGGTGCGCCGCCGAGGAGCGAAGTTGGAGCGTCGGTCACGATGCTCGATGGTAAGCTATTTTTTCCAAGTCAAGGAGATCGTCTCGTGCCCCATCGCGCACCGGGTTCGCCCGGATCGTCACGCAAGCCGTTTCTGTCCGGGAAGCCAATCACGTACTACCGCCCGACCGGCAGCCCGCAGATCAAGCAGTTGATCGACGAAGGCTTCCAGGCCTTCAATGCCGGGCGGCTGAACGAGGCCTGCCAGATTTTCTCGGAGCGGATGCTGGCCGCCGAGAACGAGACAACCATCGGCCTCACCGTCGCCGGGGCGCTGACGCCAGCCGGTCTTGGCGGCTGCATCATCGAGTTGATGGAGCGCGGTCTCGTCGACTTCCTCATCTCGACGGGCGCGAATCTGTACCACGACCTGCACTACGCGATGAACTTCACGCTGCGCCGTGGCTCGCCGTTCCTGAACGACGTCGAGCTCTACGAAGAAGGCGTCATCCGCATCTACGACGTCCTCTTCCCGGCCTCGGTGCTGCTCGAGACCGACGCGTACATCCGCGAGTTCCTCGTGCGCTCCGGCTTGAACGGCCCAATCGCCACCTCGGAGCTGCATTACCGGCTTGGCCTCGACCTGCTCGAGCGCTTCCCGGGATGCGAGGAGCATTCGGTGGTGGCGCGCGCGGCCAAGTGCGGCGTGCCGATCTACACCTCGTCGCCCGGCGACAGCTCACTCGGCATGAACATCGCCTATCACGAGCTGATGAACGGCAGCGGGCTGATGATCGACCCCAACAAGGACGTGAACGAAGTCTGCGCGATCGTGCTGGCCGGCAAGCAGAACGGCTGCGTCATCCTGGGCGGTGGCTCGCCGAAGAATTTCTACCTGCAGGCGCAGCCGACGTTGTGGGAGGTCTACGGCATCCCCAAGGGCGGCAACGACTACTTCATCCAGATCACGACCGACCAGGTGGTGTGGGGCGGCCTCTCCGGGGCGACGCCGGCCGAGGCGGTGAGCTGGGGCAAGGTGAATCCTGGCGTGCTGCCCGACACGGTGGTGGCGTACGTCGACTCGACGATCGCGTTCCCGCTGTTTTGCGAGTACGCGCTGGCCTCGTCCAACGCCAGCCGCCCTCGGAAAGAGCTGCTGTCCAAGCGCGATCAGCTGGTGGCCGCACTGCTCACTGAAGCGACCAGCGCCAAGGCCACGCGCGACGCGGAGGCCCAGGGCTAGCAGCGGCCGTCACGCGTCATGGTGGTCCTCTCGGGAGCCGACCTCGTCCTGCCTGACCGGGTGCTGGCGGCCGGCACGTTGGTGCTGGCCGACGGCCGCATTGCCGACATCCGCGCCGAGCGACCGGTGACCGCGGCGGCGTCCACGTTCGCCTTTCACCGTCATACGATCGTCCCCGGCTTCATCGACCTGCACGTGCACGGCGTCGCTGGCGTCGACGTCCACGACGACCTCCAGGCGCTCGAGCGCCTGGCCACGGCGCTGCCGCGGTTCGGTGTCACCGCGTTCTCGCCGACGACGATGGCGTGCAACCCGGCTGACCTGACGCGGGTGCTCGAACGGGTGCGGCACCTGCGCCAGACGCCGCCCCCACTCGGCGCCCGCGTGCTGCCCGCGCACCTCGAGAGCAACTTCATCAGTCCGGCCTACGCCGGGGCGCAGCCGCGTTCGTGCCTGCGCGTGTGGCCGCGTGCGGCCGAGCCACCTCCCGCATGTACCCCCGTCGTCGAGCGTTTCACCGCGACCGAACTGCTGGCGGTGATTGAGCGCCACGCCACCGACGTCGGCATCGTGACGCTCGCACCGGAGATCGACGGCGCACTGGAACTCGTCGCCTGGCTGTGCAGCCTGGGCATCCGCGTCTCGCTCGGCCATTCCGGCGCAACCTACGCCGAGGCCGTGGCCGCCATCGCCGCGGGCGCCACGCATGCCACCCATCTGTTCAACCGGATGCCGCCGCTGCATCACCGCGAACCGGGCCTGGCCGGCGCCGTGCTCGAGAGCGATGACGTCATGGTGGAACTGATCTGTGACGGCGTGCACGTGCATCCGGCCGTGGTCCGCCTGGTCATCGCCGCCAAGAGACCCTCTCACGTCCTGGCCATCTCCGACGGCACCGCGGCATCAGGGCTGCCGGCAGGTTCCACCGGTCGCCTCGGCGGCCAGACCATCGTGGCCGCCGACGGCTGCGCCCGACTCGAAGACGGCACCATGGCCGGCAGCGTCCTGACGATGGACGCGGCGTTCCGGCGGTTGACCACCACCTTCGGTGTCTCGATGGTCGATGCCGCTACCATGTGCGCCACCACCCCTGCCCGCGCGCTCCGACTCGCCGGGCAGGGAGTGCTGGCGATTGGCGCGGTGGCCGATCTTGTGGTCCTCGACGTCGACGGCGCCGTCGTGCAGACCTACGTCGCCGGGCGCCTTGTGTACAGCCGGGCTGCGCACGACGTGAACGGCCGCTCCTGAGCGCCTCAGATGAACGCCTGGTCCGTGAAGGTGCGGTTCGCGTAGTCCGTCAGGTCGGCAATGCTGGCCTCGACGAAGGCGTCGTGCCGCTCGCGACACTTACTGCACAGGCCGCAGTGTCGCGGGAAGCCGTTGCCCTCGCGCCGCGCGTTCATGCACGACAGCGTCAGTTCCAGCCGGACGCCGGCCCGCATGCCGCGCCGGATGACGTCGGCCTTGCCCAGCCTGGCGTAGGGCGCATCGATCACCAGCGGATGCGCCAGACCCAGCGACAACGCCGAGGTCATCGCCGCGCGGAATGCCGGCGTCGCGTCGGGGAACGGGTTGTGATCGAGTGTGCCGATGACGAGCCGGTCCAGGTGAGCGGCGCCGCAGAACACGCCGGCTTTTCCCAGTAACACGATGTTCCGTCCGGCGATGTACACGTCTTCATCAGGCGTGTGGTAGGCGGGCGCCACGCCGGTCCGCGCCCAGTGCACCGCCGGGTAGACGTCGGTCATGTCGACCGCCAGCGACACGAGCGGGCGCACGCGCGGGCTCGAGAAGCCGTGCGCGAGGAACTGGCGGACAGCTTCCTGCTCGGCCGGCTCCCACGCCAACCCGACGCTGACGTAGATCGGCTGGACCTCGTCCCGGGCTGCTTCTTCGGCAAGCAGCACCGCGCTGTCGAGCCCTCCGGACAATAGAACTGCGGTCGGCATCTGACTCGTCTCGCTTCTTCCACGATGGTATTCTGAATCCGCAATGTATTCCGTCACCAAGCGCATCGACTTCTGCTACGGCCATCGCCTGCTCGAGTACGACGGTGTCTGCAAGCATCCCCATGGGCACAACGCGGTCGCCGAGATCGAGGTGCGCACCGACACCCTGGACAATCGCAACATGGTGTGCGACTTCAGCGACATCAAGCGGGTCGTGAAGGGCTGGATCGATCGCGAGCTCGATCACAAGATGGTGCTGCGGCACGACGACCCGCTGGTGAAGCCGCTCCAGGCCCTGGGCGAGCCGATCTTCATCGTCGAGAGCAACCCGACCGTCGAGCACATGGCCAAGCTGATCTACGACTACGCCGCCAGCCAGAACCTGCCGGTGGTTCGCGTCACCATGTGGGAAACGCCAACGTCGTTCGCCGAGTACCGCCGGGATTGAGGGCCGTGTCCCTGGCCGTCGCGTCTGTCCTTTACCCGTGTCGCTGACACCGTCGCTGTTCGTGTTCGATCTCGACGGAACACTTGTCGATTCCCGCCGCGACATCGCCGAGTCGGCGAATGCCGTGCTCGAAGCGTGCGGCGGCACGCCGCATTCGGAAGAGGCGATCGGCGGGATGGTTGGCGACGGCGCGGCGTTGCTCATTGCGCGCGCCTTCGCGGCGGCGCACGTGCCGCTGCCACCAGACGCCCTCCAGCAATTCCTCCGTGTCTACGACGGCCGTTTGCTGCGCCATACCGTCGTGTACGAGGGGATGACGCAACTGCTCGATGCTCTTGCTGACCGCGGGACGCTGGCTGTGCTCACGAACAAACCGATCGGCGCCACGCAGGCGATTCTGGACGGGCTGGGCCTCGCCCCATACTTTGCGGACCGGGTGCTTGGCGGCGACGGCCCGCATCCCCGGAAGCCGGATGCGTCCGGGCTGCAGCAGTTGATGACACGCACCCGGTCGCTTCCCGAGCGCACGTTGATGATTGGCGATTCGGTGGTCGACTTCCACACCGCCGTGGCTGCAGGCACGGCCGCGTGTGTATGCCGGTACGGCTTCGGCCACCACGACTTCCCAATGGACGAGCTGCGTCCTTCCGATTGCGTCATCGACCACCCGCTGGCGCTCATCACATCGTTGTAACAAATCGCTACGAGAGCACTCGTGTGCTGTTTTCCTTCCCTGCACCGCTTACAGCCACCTGAGCTGAAACCCCTGTGTAGAGGCGTTGGCACTCCCGTTGCTCCATGGAGCCTGTCGCGGTGTGCCCCGGGCACCAACACACGTCACATTGATCCTGCCTACACAAGGACGGAGATGACCAAGACCAGTAATGAACGCCCGCGGGTGCTACTGGTGGACGACTACCCGGACGCTAGGGAGATGTACAGCGAATATCTCCAGTTCTCGGGCTTCGACGTGGTCGAGGCCGCGAACGGCGTGGAGGCGCTGCAGCGTGCGGCCGACGACGCGCCGGACATCATCCTGATGGACCTGTCGCTGCCGGTGATGGACGGATGGGAGGCGACGCGTCGCCTCAAGGCCGACACCCGGACGGCACAAATTCCGGTCGTCGCGCTCACGGGGCATGCGCTCGCCGGAATCTCCGAAGGTGCACGTCAGGCAGGGTGCGATGCGTTCGTCACCAAGCCGTGCCTGCCCGAAGACCTCGTCCGCGAGATACGACGGGTGCTCAGCGACCCGGCGGCCGCCCGCGCCCGCAACAGCGCCACGTCTGCGAAAACCACCAGCTAGCGCGAGGTGAACCCACCTACAGGCCCACCCGCAGCCCAACCCGCAGCGTGCGAGGCTGGCCCGGATGCGTTACCTCGTCTGCGATCGGCTCGTCCTCCATCTCACCGGTGCGCGGATCCCGCAGGCGTGTCGAGTAGTAATACGCCGTGTCTTCGTAACGGCGGTCGAGCAGGTTGAAGCCTTGCAGCGTCACTCGCATGCGGCGCGACACGCGCAGCTCGAGCTGACCATTCAGCACGAGTGAGCCCCCGACCGACCTGGTTCCCGACGAGAGCAGCGGCCGTTGTCCGAGATAGCGGACGCGCAGGTTCGCGGCCACCCGGCTCGTGCTGATGCCCAGCCCGGCACCGACCACGGCGGACGCCGCATCGGGGATGGCCAGGCCCTCGCCGAGGGGGTCGGTGCGGTAGCGCGCCGACGACCAGGCCGCGTCGAGATCGGTGGAGAGCCAGCGGGTGAGACGCACCACATTGAGCCACTCGAGCCCGACGCGCCGGCCCGGGCGTTCCGGCGACGTCACACCATCTTCAGCGGTGTAGACCAGCTCCGAGTCCGAGTCGATCCACCAGAGTGCCACTGAACTCTGCGTGCGCGCACCGACGGACGCACGAGCGCCAACTTCAGCGCCCTTCGTTCGCACGAGCGGCGGTGACCCGATTACCTGGGTGCCGTCGCGCCGCGTCGCACTGCCCGTGACCGGGTCGAGACGCTGCATCACGCCGACGGCGTGGTTGCTGTGGAAGCCAAGGCCGGCGTTCGCGTAGATCTCCGTCTGCTTCCACGGGCCGGCCACCACCGAGCCGCGCGGGCTGGCGATCGCCGACCAGCGGGTACCGGAGTTAGCCGAGCGGTCGCTCGTCACCCGCATGCGGTAGACGTCGGCGCGCGCGCCCGCGACGATGCGCAGCCAGGGTGTGGGACGTAGCCGACCATCGACGTACGACGCGGCCGTGCTCTCGGCGACCCCGTTGTCGTAGACCACGGCGGGCAGCAGCGCCCCGTCGTCATGCCTCTTGTCGACCGGCATGCGCTCGAACGTGTTGCGCAGGCGCACGCGCGCGGCGTCGTGCCGCACTTGCGCGCCGGCCGTCAGCTCCATCGGGTGCGCACCAGTGGTGATGAAGCGGCTGTAAGCGATGTGGCCACCGCTCGAGAGCCGCCTGTCCGATTGCCAGATCTGGTCGCCGTGTCCGGCGCTCCGGTTCCAGAACGTCAGGTTCGAGAACAGGTCGAGATCGTAGTAGCGCGCGAACGCACCTGTGTCGAGCAGCCGATGTTCCGTGGTCGAGCGCCGGCTGGCCACGAGCAGGTGCTGCGCCGTGCGGCCGCCGTCGCTGGCGTCGAGGGTGCCGAACCGCGTAACCACTCCACTGGCGAGGGCACGCGCCGGATAGCCGTCGGTGGCGAACCAGGCCGCGCTGTAGCTGGCGAGCGTGAGGCTCTGCCTGAGTGTGGGTGTGGTCGATGAGAGACGGATGATCGCCTTGCGCCGGCCGAAGTCGTCCGGCACCTCGCTCGGGCCATCGTCGTGGCTGGTTTCGGCGGCGACCAGCAGTCGTCGCGTCACGTCCCCGAACGACGCGGCCGCCATCAGCCGGCGGAAGGCGTTGCCGCCGCCTTCGGCACGGAGGAACGGACGCTCGACGGCGTCGGCCAGTTCGATGGTGGCGGACCCTGCGGTGCTGAAGTTGCCGACACGGGCGGAATAGGGTCCCTTCTGGAATTCAATGCGTTCGATCACATCCTCGATGAGGAAGTTCGTGTCGGTGTATCCCTGCGCGTGCGCGTGGCTCGGCAGGTTCATCGGCGCGCCTTCGAACGCGGTGGCGAAGTCGGTGCCGTGATCGAGGTTGTAGCCGCGGAGCAGGATGATCGGAGCGTGGCCACCGGAGCTGTGCTGGGTCATGGCTACTCCGGGCACCGCCTCCATGATGTCCCCCGCTCTGATTAGCGGGCGCCTGGCGAGTTCGGCCATGCCGACGGTGCCGCTGCTCGCCGATTCCGCGATGCCGACCAGGCTGGTGCTGCGCCCTTCGACCGTGAGCGTTTCGGCAAATGGCGGCACCAGCGTCACGACCAGCGATCGAGATGCCGCGCGCTGTAGTTGCAGGCGGTCCGTCGCATGCGGCTGGAAGCCGTCGGCGCTCAGCATCAGCCTGACGGCCGTGTCGGCCTCAATCCGCACACACGCTCCATCAACGTCGATGCGCGCTCCAGGGCCTCCTTCGAGCAGTTCAGCCGTCGCGGCGAGCGGCCGGCCGTTGAGGTCGACCACCTCGACCGTGAGTGCGCACGGGTTTGCCGCCTGGGCAGACCCGCGGGCAGGTGTCAGGAACAGGGCGGCGACAAAGCCGAGTGTAGGCAGGAGGCGCGGGTGTTTCGTTGATCGCATTCGTAAGTTTGATAACTCAAAATCACATAGATACCAAGCGAAATCGAATGCTGGGCCGGCGTCTGGGCCTGATGTCGCCGCGAACCGTCAGGTTGGCAAGGACGGCGAGTCGGTCAGAACGTCGACAAGCAGTTTCGAGGCGGCGCGGGTGCCAATGGTGAGTTCCGCGCGTCCCTGACCGACGAGGCGCACGGCGTCGGCGGCTGCGTCGCGCGAGGCCACCTCGAGTGTCTGGCCTGGCTTGAGGTCGTTGCGCTCGACGAAACGAAGGAACGCCGGATCCTGATCGGTGATCCGAGTCATCCGCAGCGGCGTGCCGACGGGGCAGGTCAGCAGGCTGTCGTGGTGGTGGGTCGGCAACAGCCCTTCAGCCGTTGGGATCGGATCGCCATGCGGGTCGTGCGTCGGATGACCCAGCATCTCGTCGATCCGTTCGATGAGCCGCTCCGACACGACGTGCTCGAGGTGTTCCGCGTCGTCGTGCACCTCGTCCCAGTTCATGCCGAGCACCTGGACGAGGAACAGTTCGACGAGCCGGTGGCGCCGCAGGACGAGTCCGGCCAGCCGTTCCCCGGCTGGCGTGAGACGCACGCCGCTGTAGGGCTCGTAGGCCGCAAGGCCGGATTCGGCGAGCGTCTTCACCATGGTGGTCGCCGTGCCTGGCGTGACGCCGAGCGCGGCGGCAACCTGCCCCATGGGAACCAGGCGTGCGTCGGCGGCGAGCGCGGTCTGGCCCAGGTAGATCGCCTTGATGTAGTTCTCGACCGTGCTCGATGGCAGCATGGGAGGGCTATTATCCACCGGATGTCTCTACGCGAGTCGGTTGCGACGCCGGATGGAAAGCGCCGCTATGTCCGCACGCTGTTTGCCACCATTGCCGACCGCTACGATCTCATCACCGTGGTGCTGTCGTATGGTCGCGACCGGGCATGGAAGCAGCGCCTCCTGCGTCTGACGCCGCCGCTCGAAGGGCTGCGCGTCCTCGACCTGGCCACGGGCACCGGAGACATCGCCTACCTTGCGCATGACACCGGCGCCAGGGTCACCGGCCTCGATGTCACGGAGCGCATGATTCAACTGGCCATGGCGAAGCGGCCAGGCGACTCCCGCCCCAGGTTCCTGGTGGGGGACATGTCGGCCCTGCCATTTGCCGCCGGTGCCTTCGATGTGGTCACCACGGGCTATGGACTGCGCAATGTGCCCGATCTCGGTGGCGCGATCGGCGAGATCGCCCGGGTGCTGAAGCCGGGCGGACTGCTGCTGTCGCTCGACTTCGACCGCCCGGAGCACCCGGTCATCCGAACCGTCTATCTGGCCTATCTCACCGTGGTTGGTGGTGCGCTCGGGTGGCTCCTGCATCGCAACCCGGACACCTACCGCTATATCCCGGAGTCGATCCGCCAGTATCCCGGAGCGGCTGGCGTGGTTCGCCTGCTGCGAGCGCGCGGCTTCGCCTCGGCGTCGAGCCGCGCCGTGCTGGGCGGCTTCATGGCCATCCACGAAGCGAGAACCTGACGTGGACGTCGATCTCTCGACGTGGTCAGGCGAAGGCGACTTCACGCAGCTGATCGTCGAGCGCCTGCGCATCGACACGCGCATTGCGTTGTTGCGTGTGGAGGATGCCCAGGCAACCCGGGAGGACACGGGCTATCTGTTTCTGAGCAACGAACTCTACGTGCGCCCCCGCCTCGAGCCTCGTCGCGAACCCGTGCGGCGTCTCGGTCTGTTTCCGGGCAGCCGGCGGGTGGAGGTGCCGGCACTCGGATTGGCCGACATCGAGGCGGCGCTCTCGGCCGACGCATCGATCGGGGCGCCCGATTTCAGTGATCAGAGCCTGATTCAGTACCTGCGGACCCAGCGAATCGTGCCGCCGTACCAGTCCCGCGGCTATAAGCTGGTCGAGCTCATTCGGATTTATCTCGTCGGAATCGAGCCGTCATCCTAATGCCGACGGGTATTCGAACCGACAATCCCGGAAGAGCCACCAGCGTCCTCCCCCGGCGCTGGAGTTCCTCAATTCAATGACTCTGGTCCCGTCTCTCTTGCAGGCCATCGTTCTCATGGATGGCGAAGCACTGGTCCTGCACGTTGGCGACAAGCCCTATGTCGTCGCGGAGAGCGGGCAGGTGAGTCTTGCCAATGAGCCGCTGACCGCGGAGTCGATTGGTCAGGTCATCGACGAACTGCTGCCGCCCGAGTCGCGTCGTCTGCTCGAGGATGTGGGCGCGACGCAGTGCGTGCTGCCGGTCAACCCCCAGTTTCCGAACGAAACCTTCAGCGTCGTGGCGGCGCGGGGCGGCGACGACCTCTGGCTCGAGATTCGTCGGGTCAACGTCCCGGCTGCCGCGCAGGCTGCCGAGGCCACAACCGCCAGCGCCACGAACGAGGCTAGGGTTCTCGATGCGCCCGCGCCGCCCGCGCCGCCCTCAGCGCCGCGCGAACCGCGTCGCCGCACCGTGCAGCCCGAACGCCGCCGCGTGATCGAGCCGGCCCCGCCCGATTCCGCCGTCCAGTCCGCCGTGGTGCTGCCGCTCACGCGCACGCCGGTGAAGGCCGACGTGCCGCCGCCGCTTGCGGAAGCAGCGCTCTCCGGACTCGATCGCCTGCTCCGCCTCGCGGCCGCGCGCGGGGCGTCCACGCTGTACCTGGTGTCGGGCGCGCGTCCGTCCATCCGAATCGACGGTGAGGTGCGGACGCTCGACGGCGCCCCCGTGCTCGAGCCGAACGCCGTGGAGTCGTTGCTGCTGACGCTGATGCCCGAGCGCAGCGCCGAGGCGCTGCGCAGCGGTGCCGCGAGCGAGTGGATTTCCGAATTCGACGATCTCGGCCGCGTGCGCTGCCTGAGTTTCCGCGACTACCGCGGGCCAGGCGGCGTGTTCCGCATCATGCCGCAGCGCACGGTCACGACGGAGCAACTGGGGCTGTCGCGCGAGATCCAGGCGCTGGCCACCGAGACCGACGGGCTGCTGGTGGTGACCGGTCCCCGCCTGAGCGGGAAGCGCACGCTGATGTCGGCGTTCGTCGACCACATCAACCGGACGCGTCACGTCCACATCATCACCATCGAGCGCGACATCAACATCGTGCACGAGCGGTCGGGATCGATGGTGAGCCAGCGCGAAGTCCACGGCGGCGACCACATGGCCGATGCCGTACGCAGCGCGCTGCGCGAAGATCCGGACGTGCTGGTGCTGGAAGATGTACGGTCGGCCGAACTCGTCGAACTCGCGCTCGACGCCGCGGCGGCCGGGCGGCTGGTCATCTGCGGCTTCCCGGCGCGAAGCGCGGCGGCGGCCATCGACGGCATCATCGACCTATCGCCGCCCGAGGCGCGTCGCCGCGTGCAGCTGTCGCTGGCCCAGAACCTGCGCGGGGTCGTGGCGCAGGTATTGTTGAAGAAGACTGGCGGCGGGCGCCTCGCCGCGCGCGAACTGCTGCTGAATACGTCGGCGGTGGCGGGATTGCTGGCAGAAGGCAAGACCTCGCAGTTGCCGCTCGCGATCGAGGGCGGCCGCAAGCACGGGATGGTGCCGCTGAATGACGCGCTCGGCGGCTTTGCCCAGAGCGGCGCCGTCGATGTGCGGGAAGCCTACCGCTGCTCGGCCGACAAACCCGGCTTCATCGCGCTGCTCCAGCGCCAGGGCGTCGACACCTCGCAGGTGGAACGGCTCGCGTAGCGGCCTCCCGACCCTCCCGACCTACCTTTCCACGAACGGTTCCAGTTCCTTCAGCAGGTAATCGAGGACATGGTCCTCGGTGAGGTGCGACACGGTCACCTCCGCGATGGCGCGTTCGTTCTCGACAACGCGGCGGCCGCGCGAGCGGCGGGAGGTGCCGATGACCAGCGGCTCCTCGCCCGACGCGTCGAGCGACAGCTCGATGTAATCGTCCGCGGTCTTCTCCGACATCATGCGCACCGCGCCAGACGGCGTCGAGACGACAAACGGATAACCGCTGGCCCTGAGCACGTTCGCCACCTGGCGAAACAGCGGGATAGCCATCGCATCGAGGAACGTGCCGTAGGCGCGCGAGGCCTCCTCGGCGCGTTGGCGGCGTGCTGTCGCGGTTCGGCGCGCCTCGTCGATAGTGTCGGTCAGACGCTTGCGAAGTACGGAGATTTCCATCAGATCACACCCTTTGCGCGCAACTCGTCGAGCCGCGCGGCGTCCAGGCCCAGGTCGTGTCCGAGCACGGCATCCGTGTGCTCACCCAGCAGTGGCGGCGGCGTGCGCACCGAGCCGGGCGTGTCGGAGAACTTCAGGGGCGTTCCAGTCATCTTCAGCGTGCCGACGGTGGCATGCTCGAGTTCCACCAGCATCTCGCGCGAGAGCGTCTGCGGGTCAGTGAACACTTCGTGCAGGTCGCGCACCGAGCCGCACGGCACACCGGCGGCTTTCAGTGCACTGATCCAGTGCTGGCGCGAATGTGCGCCCAGCAGCGCGTCGAGCGCCGGCTTCAGGACGTCGTAGTTCGTCACGCGTTGCCGATTCGTCGCGAACCGCTCCTCGACCGCGAAGCCGGTGACGCGGCAGAAGCGCGCCCACTGGTCGTCGTTGCCGACGGCGAGCACGAAGTCGCCGTCCGAGGCGCGGAAGGTTTCGTAGGGCACGATCGTCGGGTGCCGATTGCCCAGCCTCACCGGTGCCGCGTTGTTCGCGAAGTAGATGCCGGCCTGGTAGCTGAGGAGCGCCACCACCGAGTCCAGCATGGCGATGTCCACCTGCTGGCCGCGACCGGTGCGCTCGCGCACGAACAGCGCCGCGGTCACGCCCTGCGCGGCGAACATCCCCGACACGATGTCGGCAATGGCCACGCCGAGGCGATAGGGTGGTCCGTCGGCCGAACCGGTGATGCTCATGAGGCCGCCTTCCGCCTGCATCACCGCGTCGTAGCCGGCTTCCTTGCGGCGCGGGCCGGTGTGCCCGAAGCCCGAAATCGAGCAGTAGATCAGCCGCGGATAGCGCTCGGCGATCGAGGCGTAGTCGAGTCCGAGCTTCTCGAGCGTTCCGGGACGGAAGTTCTCGACCAGCACGTCGGCCTTCGCGATCAACGCGTCGAGCAGCGCCCGGCCGTCCGCGTCCTTGAAGTCGAGGGTGACGCTTTCCTTGTTGCGGTTGATGCTCAGGAAATAGGAGCTTTCGCCGTTGATGAACGGCGGGCCCCAGCCGCGCGTGTCATCGCCCTTCCGCGGTTGCTCCACCTTGATGACCCGCGCGCCCATATCCGCCAGCATCATCGTGCAGTACGGACCCGAGAGCACGCGCGTCAGGTCGAGGACCGTAATCCCCTGCAGCGCTGTCATAGTCAGACAGCTAGTATGACCGATGGCGCGACGCGCTCGCGTCCCGACTCGCGTGTGCTGCCCGGCCGAGACGCCGGTCGAAGCCGGCCTGGTCGAGATACGTGGGCAGGGCGAGCTGACGGCATCGCAAGTAGCGCGTGAACGGCCGTACACTGCCGACCATGCCCCCACAGTCATTGACGCCAGAGGACTACGCGAAGGCGCGCCGGGTCCTGATGCGCCGCGACCCGGTGCTCGGTGCCGCCATCAAAGCCATCGGTCCGTGCCTGATGGCCGACCGCCAGCGGCGCGATCACCTCACCGCCCTCGCCGGCTCCATCGTCAGCCAGCAACTGTCGACGAAGGCGGCCGCCACCATCTTCGGACGGTTCCAGGCGCTGTTTCCCGACGGGCCGCTGCAGGCGCCGGCGATTCTGGCCATCGACGAGCAGACGCTTCGCGGCGTCGGCTTCAGCGGCCAGAAGGTGCGCTATGTGCGCGATCTGTGCGAGCGCATCGTCGACGGCCGTCTCGTACTCGACGAGATCGAGACGCTGGACGACGAAGCCGTGATCGAACGGTTGACCGCGGTGAAGGGGTTCGGCCGCTGGACGGCCGAGATGTTCCTGATGTTCCGCCTGCATCGCCCCGACGTGCTCCCGGTAGACGACCTCGGCATCGTCAACGCCGTGCAGCGGCTCTATGGCCTGCGCACGCGCCCCGACGCGAAGAAGTTGAACACGCTGGGAGAGGCGTGGCGACCGTACCGCTCGGTGGCGAGCTGGTACCTGTGGCAGAGCCTTAGAGCAGTCGCGCCTTGAGGGCGAGGAGCAGGTAACCTGCGGCGATGGCGATGAGCGTGCCGCGCTCGCTGTAGATCGTCTGTTTCCAGGAGAACGCCGCGTCGTGGCCCGAGGTTGACCGGCCGGCGAGGTTCGGCAGCCACCGCGGCACACGCGTGAGGTAGTGCCGGTAGCCGTCGCCCATGCGCGATTCGAGCAGCCGTTCTTCCCACCGCACGATGGCGTGGTACTCGATCATCAGTAGTACAAAGACGATGGGCGCGAGCCAGAGCAGGCGGGCACTGATTGAGAAGCCGAGCCAGAGCAGGATGTTGCCGATATAGAGCGGGTTGCGGACCATCGCGAACGGTCCGTGGTCGATAAGCGGCCCGAGCCGCTCCGTGCGCGTGCGCGACACCGACCCGATGTGATGGACGCCCCACATCCGGATCCATTCACCAAGCAGCACCACCGGAACGCCGGCAAGCGGCAGCCAGTCGGCGCGCAGACCGGCTGCGGTGGGCGGAATCAGCAGCAGTGCGGCAACGATCGGCAGCGGGATCGACGTGCGCTTGCGGAAGAGCCATCCGCCGACGCGAGTGACCAGGTCTGGAAGCTGCTGAACGGCTTGAGGTGTGGAGGTCGAAGAGGAGAGCACGGACTCCCCGAGTATAGCGCAGGGGCAGTTTGTTATAATCTCGGACTTCTGCGGTCGCAGTTCACCATGTCTTCTATCCCGTCGCCCACAACCGTGACTGATCGGGCTGTCTCGTCGGTTCTGGAACTCATCGGACACACGCCACTCATCCGCTTGACCCAGTTCGAGCACGAGTGTCCGGGCGTGGAGCTGTACGCGAAGGCCGAGTGGCACAACCCCGGCGGCTCGGTGAAGGACCGCGCGGCCGCGCGCATGATTCTCGAGGGTGAGCGCTCGGGCCGGCTTCATCACGGACTCACGATTACCGACGCCACCTCGGGCAATACCGGCATCGCCTACTCGATGATCGGGGCAGCAAAGGGCTACACCGTGAAGCTCTTCCTGCCCGAGAACGCCAGTCCGGAGCGGAAACTCATCCTTCGAGCCTTCGGCGCCGAACTCGTGCTGACCAGTCCGCTCGAGGGGACCGACGGCTCGATCCGGGCGGTCCGCACGCTCGTGGCTGAACATCCCGACCTGTATTTCTATCCGGACCAGTACAGCAACGACGCCAACTGGCGGGCGCACTTCGACACCACCGGGCCCGAGATCATCGAACAGACGGAGGGGCGCGTGACCCACTTCGTCGCCGGCCTGGGCACGAGCGGCACGTTCATGGGCACCGGCCGCGCCCTCCGGCAGTTCAACTCGAACATCAAGGTCATGTCGTTCCAGCCCGACTCGCCGTTCCATGGCCTCGAAGGGCTGAAACACATGGAAACCGCAATGGTCCCGTCCATCTACGACTCGACCATGGCCGATGCCGACCTGCGCGTCGGCACCGAAGATGCGCATCGCTGCGTGCGCCGCCTGGCCCGCGAAGCCGGTCTGATGGTGGGTATTTCAGCCGGGGCCGCGCTGGCGGCCACCCTTCAAGTGGCCCGTACGCTCGACCACGGCGTTGTCGTGACGGTGTTCCCCGATGGTGCCGAGAAGTACCTGACCGAAACCTTCTGGACGGCCGAGTGACGACGATAACTCCACGAGCCTGTGTGCTCGCTGCTGGTGTGGCTGCGGTGATCCGCGGCCACGGCGAGGAAACCTTTCCGCACGAATGCTGCGGCGCCCTGATCGGTCGCGACGACCGCGTCACCGCTGCCGTGCCGCTGCCGAACACGACGGAAGAAGGGCCGCGGCGGCGGTTCCTGGTGCGGCCGTCGGACTACCGGATGGCCGAACAGCAGGCCTCCGAACTGGGCGGCGAACTGCTCGGTTTCTACCACTCGCATCCGGACCATCCGGCCCGGCCATCACAGTTCGACCTCGATCACGCGTGGCCGAACTTCGCTTACGTGATTGTCTCGGTCATGGCAGGCACGTCACGCCTGATGACCGTCTGGTATCTCCACGAAGATCGATCCCGATTCGATGAGGGCACGCTGAATGGCGACGAAGATTCTGATTCCGACACCGCTCCGTCCGTACACGGATAAGCAGGAGGCCGTCGAGGCCGAGGGCGCGACGATTGGCGAACTGCTGACCGATCTCACCACCAAGTACTCCGGGCTGAAGGCGCATCTGTATAACGAGCAGGGCAAGCTGCGCAGCTTCGTCAACATCTACCTGAACGACGAAGACATCCGGTACATGCAGAAGGACCAGACGCCGGTTTCGGCCAGCGACACGGTTTCGATCATCCCGTCGGTCGCTGGCGGCGTCTAACTCTGAGGGTCGCGGGGCTGAGCCTCGTCGCCTGTTCAAAGGACATGTAATGGTGAGAGACGTTGAAGGTCTGCCTCAGTTGACGAATGAGGAGATCAAGCGCTACAGCCGGCATCTGATCATGCCGGAGATGGGCGTCGATGGGCAGCGCCGGCTGAAAGCCGGCAGCGTGTTGTGCGTGGGGGCTGGCGGACTTGGGTCGCCGGCGGCGATGTACCTGGCCGCGGCCGGTGTCGGCCGCATCGGCATCGTCGATTTCGACGTGGTCGACTTCAGCAACCTGCAGCGCCAGATCATTCACGGCACCTCGTCGATCGGCAAGACCAAGCTGGAGTCGGCGAAGGCGCGGTTGGTCGACATCAACCCGCACATCCAGATCGACACCTACGAGACGGCGCTGTCGTCGGAGAATGCGCTCGAACTGTTCGCGCCGTACGACGTCATCCTCGACGGCACCGACAACTTTCCGACGCGCTACCTGACCAACGATGCGTGTGTGCTGCTCGGCAAGCCGAACGCCTACGGGTCGATTTTCCGCTTCGAAGGGCAGGCGTCGGTGTTCGCGGCCAAGGACGGCCCGTGTTACCGCTGCCTCTACCCGGAGCCGCCGCCGCCTGGCCTGGTGCCGAGCTGCGCTGAAGGTGGCGTGCTCGGCGTGCTGCCTGGCGTCATCGGCGTCATCCAGGCCACCGAGTCGATCAAGCTCCTTACCGGCATCGGCGAACCGCTGGTCGGGCGCTTCATGATCTACGACGCGCTCCGCATGAAATTCCGTGAGTTGAAGCTGCGGAAAGATCCGGATTGTCCGGTCTGCGGCACGCATCCTACGGTGACGAAACTCATCGACTACGAGGAGTTCTGCGGCATGCGTCCATCGGTCGACGCCGAAGCTGCTGAGGCGGCAGGTGCCGCCGCGCCGAACGCCACCGACATCACGGCGGTCGAGCTGAAGCAGCGCCTGGACCGCGGCGACGCGCTGGTTATCGTCGACGTGCGTGAGCCGAACGAGTACCAGATCAACCGCATTCCAGGGTCGGTGCTGATTCCGCTGGGCGAGATCCCACGCCGGTATGCCGAGCTCGACCAGGATGCCGAGCTGGTGATGCAGTGCAAGATGGGCGGTCGCAGCGCGAAGGCGGCCGACTACCTGAGGTCGGTCGGGTTCAAGCGCGTCCTGAACCTGAAGGGCGGCATTCTCGACTGGGTCGACAAGGTCGATCCGAGCCAGCCGAAGTACTGAAGAGGCCTGGACGGTCGGGAAGGCCTGGAAGGACAGGACGGTCGGGAAGGGAATTTTCGTTCAGGCCCTTCTGACCCTCCCGACTTTCCAGGCCTCCCGGCTTCTGCTCGTTGTAATATAGGACCAGCGCGGTCGGATTCTACCGGACTCGCGCAGTCGTATTTGAAGCCACATGCTCAGACTGTCGAAAAAAGCGGACTACGCGCTCATCTCGATGAAGCACCTCGCCCTCCTCGGCGACGTCTCGTCGAGCGCCCGTGAGATCGCCGGTCGCTATGACATTCCGATCGAGTTGCTCGCCAAGATCCTGCAGCGGCTCGTTCGCCGCGGCCTGCTGGTCTCCCAACAGGGCACGCGGGGTGGGTACCAGTTGGCGCGGGTGCCCGTGCTGATTTCCGTGGCCGATGTCATTCAGGCCATCGACGGTCCCGTGACCGTCACCGCCTGCTCCTCTGACGAGGGGAGCAACTGCGAACAGTTCGCCAAGTGCAATGTCCGCGATCCGCTGTGGCGGGTGCGCGAACGGATTCTGAACGCACTCGGTGAGTGCACCATCGCAGACCTCGCCGCCGATCAACCAGCACCGCCCGAATCGACCGAACACGCCATGGTGTTGCACGCGCACATCTGAGGCGACGGACCCTCCGGCGTCATGCCGGGCAGAGTGACGAGAAGAAGAAGACCTATGGCTATCAAGCTTCCGATCTACATGGACTACCACGCGACGACTCCGGCTGACCCCCGGGTTGTCGAGGCGATGCTGCCGTACTTCACGGAGCACTTCGGCAATGCGGCGAGCCGCAACCACCCGTTCGGCTGGGAAGCCGAGGAGGCCGTGGACAAGGCCCGCAAGCAGGTTGCCGACCTGATCGGCGCCAACGCGAAGGAAATCGTCTTCACCAGCGGTGCCACCGAGTCGAACAACCTGGCGATCAAGGGCGTCGCCGAGATGTACCGTGAGAAGGGCAACCACATCATCACGGCGGTGACCGAGCACAAGGCGGTCATCGACACCTGCAAGCGTCTCGAGAAGGAAGGCTACCGCGTCACTTATCTGCCCGTGCAGAAGGACGGCCTAATCAACCTCGACGAGTTGAAGGCAGCCATTTCGGATCAGACGATCCTGATTTCGATCATGACGGCGAACAACGAGATCGGCGTCATCCAGCCCATTGCCGAGATCGGCGCCATCGCCAAGGAAAAGGGCATCCTCTTCCACACCGACGCCGTGCAGGCGGCGGGTAAGATTCCGTTCGACGTCAATGCGCTGAAGGTCGATCTCGTGTCGCTCACCGCGCACAAGATGTACGGCCCCAAGGGCGTCGGCGCCCTCTACGTGCGTCGCCGCAACCCGCGCGTGCTGCTGGCGCCGCAGATCGACGGCGGCGGCCACGAGCGCGGCATGCGTTCGGGCACGCTCAACGTCACCGGTATTGTCGGCATGGGCAGGGCGGCGGAGATTGCGAAGGCCGAAATGGCTTCGGAAACCGTGCGCCTCAGCGGCCTGCGCGATCGTCTGAGCGACCGCCTGCACAAGGGGCTCGACGAGATCTTCGTGAACGGTTCGGTGGCGCACCGACTGCCGCACAGCCTGAACATCTCGTTCGCGTATGTCGAAGGCGAGTCGCTGCTGATGGGCATCAACGATGTCGCGGTGTCGTCGGGTTCGGCCTGCACCTCGGCCAGTCTCGAACCGTCGTATGTGCTGAAGGCGCTCGGCGCCGGCGACGACCTGGCGCACTCCTCGATTCGCTTCGGCCTCGGTCGCTGGAGCACGGAAGAGGAAGTCGACTACGTTGCCGACAAGCTGGTCAGCGTCGTCACGCGCCTGCGCGAGATGTCGCCACTCTACGAACTCGCCAAGGAAGGCGTCGACCTGTCGACCATGCAGTGGGACGCTCACTAATCGCGAATCTGCAATCGTCGAGCGCGAGAGTGCCCGGTCGGTTGCAGCGTTCAGCGAATTCACTTCAGCGATTGACGATTCGCGATTAGCGATTCAGGAGAGATATCGAAATGGCTTACTCGAACAAAGTGATCGACCACTACGAGAACCCGCGCAACGTCGGCTCGCTGCCGAAGGACGACCTGAACGTCGGCACCGGCCTGGTCGGCGCGCCGGAGTGCGGCGACGTGATGAAGCTGCAGGTCAGGGTGAACCCGGAGACGGGCGTCATCGACGATGCGAAGTTCAAGACCTTCGGCTGCGGCTCGGCAATCGCCAGCTCCAGCCTGGCCACCGAGTGGCTGAAGGGCAAGACCGTCGAGCAGGCGCTCGCCATCAAGAACACCGACATCGTGGAAGAACTTGCCCTGCCGCCGGTGAAGATTCACTGCTCGGTGCTGGCCGAAGACGCCATCAAGGCCGCGATCAACGACTACAAGAAGAAGCAGGCGGCCGATCAGCCGGTTGCAGGCACCTCGGCACAGCCGACGGCGTAGAAGAAGCCAAGTCGGGCAGGTTGGGCAGGCGAGGCAGGTGGGATACCCCACCAGCCCTGCCAGCCTCGCCAGCCCTTCCAGCCCTGAACCATGAGCATTCAAATCAGCGACACCGCAGCAAAAAAGATCCGCACGTTGATGGCCAAGCAGGGGATCGACGAGGGAGGCTTGCGCGTCGGCGTCAAGGGCGGTGGCTGCTCGGGCCTCAGCTACACGTTCGCCTGGGAGCGGGAAGCGCGCTTCGGCGACGAGGTGTTCCAGGGGCCGGACGGTGCCACGCTGTTCGTCGACAAGAAGAGTCTGCTCTTCCTCAACGGCACCGTGCTCGACTACGACACCAGCCTCATCAGCAAAGGGTTCGTCTTCAACAACCCGAACGCGAAGACTACCTGCGGCTGCGGAAGTTCATTCGGCGCGTAATGCGCTTCACCGCCAGCGCGGCGACCTGTTCATCATGACGTCCCAGGCTCATACCCATCTGCTTCAGGAGTGCCGCACGTGCGGCGGTGGCGCGCCGGTCGACGTGCACTTCTGTCCGAGCTGTACAAAGATTCTCACCATTGGCCGTCAGGGCGACTACTTCTCGTTCCTCGGGCTGCCCCGCAAGTTGAACCTCGACCCGGCCACCGTCGAACAGCAGTTCCGCGCGCTCAGCCGCCAGTTCCATCCCGACTACTTCTACAACGCCACGCCTGCCGAGCGGCGCGCCAGCCTCGAGCGCTCGTCGTATCTGAACGACGCCTATCGCACGCTGAAGCAGCCCGCGTCGCGCGTGGCGTACCTGCTCGACGTGGAAGGCGTGTTGAAGCCGGCCGATCACGAGGCTGGCAAGAAGGTGCCGGGGACGCTGCTCGAGGAGGTCTTCGCGCTGAACGAGGAACTTGACGACGTGCGCGATATGCGCACCGGCGGTGCGCCGGAGGTCGAGTGGCGTGCGCGCCTCGCGGCGGCCGCAGCGCCGATCGAAGCCAAGCGCGCCGACCATGAAGCACAACTGCGCGAGCTTGCGGACCGGTGGGACGCGCTGTCCGCCGGTGACAAGGCCGGGCGTGCGACCGTGCTGGGCGCCCTGCGCGAGCGCGTGCTCGAACGCAACTACATCAACAATCTGCTGGCGACGATCGAGCGCGAGGCATCAGGCGCTGGCGGACCGCAGCTTTAGGAAGTCGCAAGTCCAGGCCCAGAGCCTACAGCCCATAGCCTGAAGCCCTTCTATGTCCAAAGTCGTCGGCATCGATCTCGGAACCACGAACAGCCTCGTCGCCTATGTGAAGGACGGCGCCCCGTTCGTCATCCGCGACAAGAGCGGCGATGGCCTCGTCCCATCGATCGTATCCGCGGCACCGGACGGCACCATCTACGTCGGCCGGGAAGCGCAGCGGCGCCTGCTGACCGATCCGCGCCGCACCGTGTACTCGGTAAAGCGCTTCATGGGCAAAGGCATCGACGACGTCCAGGGCGACGCGAAGCTGCTGCCGTTTCAGGTGTCGGGCGAACCCGGTGGTGTCGTCCGCATCGGCCTCGGCGACCGCGAGTTCACACCGCCCGAGGTGTCCGCCTTCGTGCTGCGCGAGCTGAAGCGGCGCGCCGAAGAGCACTTTGCCGAGCAGGGCGAATTCGATAACGAGGTGGACCGCGCGGTCATCACCGTCCCCGCGTACTTCAACGACGCCCAGCGCACCGCCACCCGCGACGCCGGGCGGATCGCCGGCCTCGAAGTGCTGCGCATCATCAACGAGCCGACTGCGGCGTCCCTCGCCTACGGCCTCGACAAGAAGAACCAGGGCGTCATTGCCGTCTACGACTTCGGCGGCGGCACGTTCGACATCTCCATTCTCCGCGTCGAGGACGGCGTCTTCCAGGTGCTGTCGACCAACGGCGACACCCACCTCGGCGGCGACGACATCGACCTGCTGATCGTCGAACGCATCCTCGCCGACCTGGCGTCGGCCACGCCGCAACACTCGCTGCCCGAAGGGTTCTCGGCGCAGCACACGCCGGAGTCGGTCCAGGAAATCCGCAAGGCGGTCATCCAGGCGAAGTGGGATCTATCGGACCTGGAAGAAACCGACCTGCTCGGCGTGCGCCTCACTCGCGCCGCGTTCGAGGAGATGATCCGTCCGGTCATCGATCGCACCCTTGTCCCGTGCCGTCAGGCACTGGCCGATGCAAGCCTGCAGGCATCCGAGGTCGAAGAGGTCGTGCTGGTCGGTGGCTCGACGCGCATTCCGCTGGTGCGCCGGCTGGTGGGGGAACTCTTCGGTCGCACCCCGCACAGCGAGCTGAACCCCGATGAGGTGGTGGCGCTCGGCGCGGCCGTGCAGGCCGACATCCTCGTCACCGGCAACCGCGAGATGCTCCTGCTCGACGTCACCCCGCTGTCGCTCGGCATCGAGACGATGGGCGGCGTGGTGTCGAAGATCATCCTGCGCAACTCGACGATCCCGGCGACCGGCAGCGAGATGTTCACGACCGGCGTCGACAACCAGACTGCGGTCGACATCCACGTGCTGCAGGGCGAACGCGAACTCGTGCCCGACAATCGCTCGCTGGCGCGCTTCCGGCTGCGCGGGATCCCGCCGATGCCGGCCGGCATGCCGCGCGTGCAGGTGCAGTTCCAGATCGACGCGAACGGCATCCTCAGCGTCACGGCCTCGGAACTGCGCACCAACGTCGAGCAGACGATCGAGGTGAAGCCGTCCTACGGCCTTACCGACGATCAGGTCGAGCAGATGCTCATCGACTCGTTCGAGCACGCCGAGGCCGACTTCGCGGCGCGCATGCTCATCGAGGCGCGCAACGAGGCTGAGTCGGTCATCACCGCCACCGAGAAGACGCTGCGGTCGCCCGAGTTCCCGTCGATTGCGGCGGAGGAGCTGACCGAGGCCGAGCAGAAACGCATTGCCCAGTCGCTGGCCGGCCTGAAGCACGTCATCGCCTCCGACAGCCGCGACTCGATCATCCAGTGGACCACGGTGCTGAACGAGGCGACCAGGCACCTCGCGGAAGTCGCCATGAACCGGAGCGTGCGCGCGGCGCTTGCCGGAAAGAACATAGATGGGCTATAGGCGGTAGGCGATAGGCGGTGGGCTTTGCAGCGCGGACCGTCTTCGACGGCCGTGCCGACGACACCTCGTCATGCCCATAGCCTATTGCCCATCGCCCATCGCCCATCGCCCGCATCGAAGAGACGAAAACATGCCCAAACTCACTTTCATCATCGACGGGGAATCGCAGACGGTCGAATTCGAACACGGCACGCTCGAGTATTCCCACCACGGAAAGCCGGAGTCGCTGCTCGACATCGCCAAGAACCTGGGCGTGAAGCTCGAACACGCTTGCGGCGGCAGCTGCGCCTGCACCACCTGTCACGTCATCGTCCGCCAGGGCGAGCAGAACCTGAGTGAGATGCAGGACGATGAAGCCGACCGCCTCGACACGGCGTGGGAACTGACGCCGCACTCGCGCCTCGGCTGCCAGGCTGTCGTGATCGGCGACGTGGTCTGCGAACTGCCGATGTACACCCGCAACTACGTGCAGGAGGGTGGCGGCATCCAGCTGGGCAAGTCCGACCGCAAGAAGCCCGAGGAGGTGGCGCGATGAAGTGGACCAGTGCCGAAGACCTCGGCATCGAACTGGCGGAGAAGTTTCCCGGCGTCGATCCGCTCACGGTCCGTTTCACCGACCTGCGCGAGCGCGTCCTCGCACTCGACGGCTTCGACGACGACCCGAAGGGGTCGAACGAGCCGAAGCTCGAAGCGATCCAGATGGCCTGGTACGAAGAGTTCAAGGACGCACAGGGAAGCTAGGCAAATTCTGAGTTCTGAATTCTGAATTCCGATGAGGGTTCTCGTCGTTGCTGCCACGCGCGCTGAAGTGGCACCGCTCATCGCGCAGTTCTCGAGCCCCATTGCGCACAACCGTGTGCTGAGCGGGCAGTACGGACCGCACACGATCGACGTCCTGCTCACCGGCGTGGGCATGGTGGCCACTGCGGTGTGGGCCACGCGCGCCCTCGCCATCGGCGGCTACGACGTGGCGCTCAACCTCGGGGTCTGCGGCAGCTTCACCGCGTCGTTGCCGTCGCCCCGAGCGGTGCACGTCACCAGCGACGTGATGTCCGAACTCGGCGTCGAAGATGGGCCGGTGTTCCTCTCGCTGCACGCCATCGGGCTGCTGCCGACCGACGAGTTCCCCTGGACTGCCGGCCGCCTCGTCAACACCGAGCCGCCGCCGCTGCCTGGGCTGGCCGGGCTTCCTGCCGTGTCTGGCATTACCGTGAACACCGTGCACGGCCATGAGGCATCGATTGCCGCCGTCACGGCGCGCCACGCACCGGACGTCGAATCGATGGAAGGGGCCGCGTTCATGTACGCGTGCTTCGTGGCTGGAGTACCCTTCGCGCAGGTGCGAACCGTGTCGAACCGTGTGGAGCGGCGGAACCGCGAGGCGTGGGACCTGAAGGGTGCCGTGGACGAACTCGGCCGCGTCGCCCTGACTCTGCTCGGCAGCTGACGATGCTGCGACTTGTGACTTGTGACTGCTGACGTGTCTCTGTCCCTCGGCTTCTCGCCCTGCCCGAACGACTGCTTCATGTTCGATGCGATCGTGAATCGTCGCATCGACCTCGACGGTCTGTCGTTCACTCCCCATCTGGCCGATGTCGAAGCGCTCAACCGCGAGACGTTCGCGGGCACGGCTGACATCACCAAGCTCAGTTACCACGCGTATGCCTACTGCCGGAAGGACTACGTCCTGCTCGACGCGGGTAGCGCCCTTGGCCGTAACTGCGGCCCACTGCTGATTTCGGCGCGGCCGATTACGCCGGACGAAGTGCGGCAGGGCAACCTCCGCATTGCCATCCCCGGCGTCTACACCACCGCCAACTTTCTCCTCAGCCTGGCGTTTCCCGAAGCGACGGACCGCACGCCGCTGGTGTTCTCGGAGATCGAGGGGGCGCTGCTCGACGGACGATTCGACGCCGGCCTGATCATTCACGAGAACCGTTTCACCTACCAAGCCCGTGGCCTGCACAAGATCGTCGACCTCGGCGAGTTCTGGGAAGGCGAGACCGGCACGCCGATTCCGCTCGGCGCCATTGCCGTGCGCCGGGCACTGCCTGACGACGTGAAGCAGACGGTGAACCGGCTGGTTCGCCGCAGTGTCGAGTACGCCTTCGCCCATCGCGACGCCAGCCTGCCGTACGTGCGCGCCCACGCCCAGGAAATGGACGCAGCGGTCATGTACAAGCACATCGACCTCTACGTGAACCAGTTCTCGGTTGACCTCGGCGACGAGGGAATTCGTGCGGTCACGACGCTGTTCGACAAGGCGGCCGCGCTGAACCTCGTGCCGGCGTCGAACGAGCCGCTCTTCCTGCACCGGTGAACCTGAACATGGCCCGAGCGTCTTTCAACGTGGTGTGGCGTAGCCGCGAACGCAACCCGTACGCTCTCGCCCTGCTGGGCAGTGTCGTAGTGACCGGTGCCGCGTTCATGCCCTGGTTTCACGTCGGAGTGGTGGGCCTGCCTGGTGTGCCCGATCCTGCCGGGTACTTGGTGGCTGCAATGGGAGCCACCGGCGTGGGGTTGTCGGTGGTCGGACTCAGGACGAGGCGGGATACGCGTCAGGGGCTGGTGCTGGCCGGGCTGGCCGCGATGACGACGCTGGCTGTGGCCTGGCAGGTAGGCCCGGCAGCCATTGCAAGCCGGGCGCAGGCGCGCGCGGAGGCCGTGGCGCTGGTCGATAACCTGAACGTCGAGCCTGTGCCGCCGGTCGGAGCGAGTGTCGGACTCTTTGGTGGGATGGTGGGCGCTGCCGCGATGGCTGCGGCCGGTCTGACTGGGCTGCGACGCCGGACCGAACGCTGAGCTGGTCCGCACGTCGTCGTCGAATCTGACTGCCTGAACACACGTTGGGCGCCGCGGCCCCCCGGCCCACGGCGCCCCTCGTGGTCGTGCTTCCCCGAACGAGCTGTTACCTACCGAGTGCCCCGTTTGCACCGAGCGCATTAGCGCCGGTTGCCCCGGCGACCTGTGCGTTCTGCAACTGCGCGCCGAGCAACTGCGCTGCGGTCGAGTCCGCGAGAATCTGGCCAAGGGCAGGGCTGGCGAGCGCACCCTGCAGACCGGGCGAGGCCAGCGCGGCCGCGAAGTCCTTGTTCAGCATGGCCTGTGCGAGCGCCGGGTTCGCCAGCGCGGCCTGCAGCTGCGGACCGGCAAGCGCCGCCGCGAAGTCCTTGTTGGACAGCGCCTGGGCCAGAACCGGATTCGCGAGCGCCGCGGCCAGCTGGCTATTAGCACCGGACATCGTCAGGCCCGAGGCGGCCACGCCCGTGCCGCTCGCCGCCGCATCGGCCAACGCCTTCTGCAGGTCCGGCGAGGCCAGGGCCTGTGCGAGCGCGGGGTTCGCGAGGGCGGCCTGCACGCCGGGGTTGGCCAGCGCCTGTGCCAGGGTGCTGTCGGCCAGCGCCGCGGCAATCTGGGCGTTGCCAAGGGCCGCCTGCACGTCAGGCGAGGCCAGGGCCGCCACGGCCATCTTGTCGCGCGAGAGTTTCTCGAAGACGTCCGACTGCAGGAACGCGGCAAGCGCCGGGTTCTCGATCGTGACGTCGCTCTTCTTGATCTGTTCGGCGTTGTAGCGCTGGGCGACGCCGATCGTGCCTTCCGTCCCGGTCGTCGCGGGGAAGCCGCCGCCGATGTACGCGACCAGGAGGCCGGCTGCTGCGATACCGATCAGGCCGATGAGCACTTTCTTCGCCATGTCCAATCCTTCTTCCTTGTGGCGCGCCACGCGTCGCCGACTGTTGTCCTGAACCGACTGATGCTTCGTGCGCCACATCACCTGGCCGATTAGCTCAGGTGGCGGCTCGACCGTGCCCAGCGTGTTCAGGGCATCTGTCACGCGCGCATCGGCGACCGGGTCGATCTCGTGCGGCGCGTTATCGTTGTGTTTCATGTCTCTGATGTCATATACACAGCTCGCGCGGAAAAGTTGGTAGGCCTGGAGCGCCTAGATGAAATTCTTTTCGGCGAGGAGGACGGCGAGGCGTTGCCGGGCGGAGTAGAGGCGCGACTTCACGGTCTTCACCGGCACCCCGGTCGAGGCAGCAATCTCGTCGTACGACAACTCGGTGAAGTGCCGCAATAGCACCACTTCTCGCTGTTCCTCGCTCAGGTCGAGCAAGGCGGCCTGCACGACCGCCCGGCGCTGGTCTTCTTCGAACGCGTCGGCGGGAGAGCCAGACGCCATCAGGTCGGCCGGCAGCGGGGCCGATGGCCGCCGTCCCCGGAGGACGTTGAAGCACTCGTTCCGGAGGATCTGGTAGATCCAGCTGAAGAACTTCTGCCCCTGATCGAACGACGCGAGGTTCTCGAACGCCTTCACGAAGGCGTTCTGGGTCGAGTCGAGCGCCTCGTCTCGGCTTCCAAGCAGTCTCGTCGCCAGGTTGTAGAGAGGGCGCTGGTAGCGCTCGACCAGTGGTTCGAAGGCGGATGAATCGCCCGCAAGGCACCGCTGGACGAGGACGACGTCCTCATCGTTGTTCGTGTGCACGGTGTCCGAAAAGTAGCGCCTGCCCGCTCGACGTCGCGCCGGTCTTACGAGCGTATCGCAATCCGGGACGAATAGCGGCGTTCCGTTGACCGGAGGTGCAAATTGGCCCGTGGCCTGCGGTTATAGCCCAGCCAGGATGGCGTGCATCCGCCGCACGCCGTCGGTCAGGCTGGCCGGGCCCGGCTGCAGGATGATCGATGCGGGGATCTCGAAGATACGCCGGTCGCGCACCGCTGCCATGTCGCTCCATCCGGGCCGGGCCACGATCGTGGCCGGCCTGACCCGCTTCCCGCACCAGGACGCGAAGATCACCTCCGGATCGCGCCTCGCGACAGCGTCCGCCGACACGATGCGATCGCGGGCCAGCCTTGCCGATGCCAGCTCGGGAAAGATCGGGTCGGCTCCGGCAATGGCCATCAGTTCTTCGACCCACCGGATGCCGGAGATGAGCGGCTCGTCCCATTCCTCGAAGAATGCCCGCGGCCGGTGCGTGAGTCGGCTCGCCGCGGTCGCAATCTCGTCGAGTCCGGCCTCGAGTCGATCCGCGAGCAGTTCGGCCGCAGGCTGGCAGCCGACCAGACCGCCCAGCATGCGCACCATCTGCAGGATTTCCGCGATGCTGCGCTGGTTGAAGGTCACTACGGCCACGCCGCGCCGGGTCAGTTCAGCTGCGAGGTCTGCCTGCAGGTCCGAGAACGCCAGCACCAGGTCCGGCTCCAGCGCCAGGATCTTGTCGAACTTCGCGCTGATGAACGCCGAGACGCGCGGCTTACGGCGCGCCTCCGGCGGCCGCACGGTATATCCCGATACACCAACCACCCGATCGCCCTGGCCGAGCAGGTAGAGCGTTTCGGTCGTCTCCTCGGTCAGGCAGACGATGCGTTCGGGATAGCGGCTCAGGGCGCACCTGGCAGCAGGTCGGCATACACGAAGCCGTCGCGTTCGACGATGTCGCCGTCCACGAGTGGGATGGCCCGGCTGAACATCGGCCCGTTGTAGGCGAACGAGTGGAACTCGCCGCGTTCTCCACACGGATCGACGCTGTCGGGCAGCTCGTCGAGGAGCGCCGCATCGAACTCGCGCGACACGAACCGCCGGTCGAGCACGCGCGGATCGACGCACGTCAGGCGCGCCTGCAGCCCCGCGTCCACCATCTGTCTGCCCAGAGCGCGGGTGTCGGTCCCGAACAGGGGGAACAGCGGGGTCAGGCCGCTGCCGGCGAGCTGGCGTTCGCGGTAGGCACGGATATCGGCAAGGAACAGATCGCCGAACGCCATGTGCGTGAAACCATCGGCAACGGCCGTGTCCACTGCCAGCCGCATCGCCCTCTCGTACACCTCGTTGGGGCAGGGCGACGGGATCGGGATGATGCGCAGCGGCAGGCCGAGCGCCTCCGCCTGCAGGCGCAGCAGCGACTCGCGCACGGCGTGCATGGCCACCCGGCCGGCCGCGGCATTCACGGTTGTCAGCAGGCCGCCGAGGATGATACCGGGGGTCTGACGCAGTACGTGCACCATCCACGCGCTGTCCTTGCCGCTCGACCAGGAGACCAGCGTCTTCATCGGGTTGCGGACGGATGAAGAATGGCGGCCATGCGCTCGGCGGCGATGCTCACCCGCGGACCCGGCACGACGAGCTCGTCGCCAGCCAGGAGCGTGATCCGATTGCTGCGCACCGCCGGCAGCGACGGCAGCACATTCCACGCCCGGCGCTCGGCGGCGAGACGCGCGTCGGGCCACGGTTCGCCGTAGTGCAACTCGATGATCACCTCGGGCGCGCGAGCCAGCACCATCTCGGTGCTCATGGCCACAGCAGCCTGCTTCACGTCGGCGAGCACGTCGGCGCCGCCGGCCAGTTCGAGCAGATCGTGCAGGAAGCCGTAGCCGCCACTCGCGTTGATCCCGCGCAGGCTGCCGCTTTCCCGGCCGAAGAGCAGCAGCGTCCGTGGACGTGGCCGGCCTGCCACCCGCGCCTGCACGGCGCGCAGCCGTGCGTCGATCCGGTCGGCTGACGCATTCGCCTGAGTGCCCATACCGATGCGCTCGCCCAGCGAGCGCACGGTGGCCGTCACGTCCGACAGCCCCTTGATGGAGTAGCCCCACATCGGAATGCGGGCCCGCTCCAGTTGCCGCCGCAGTTCCACCTGTGTCTCGTAGACGATGACCAGGTCCGGGCGCAGCGCGATCAGCTGTTCGATGTTGGGGTCGAGCAGCCCGCCAAGCCGCGGCAGCTGCTCGACCTCGGGCGGAAAGCGGTCGTAGCTGCCGACGCCCACCACGCGGCGTCCTGCCCCCATCTCGAACAGCATCTCGGTCGTCGCCGGCACGAGCGAGACGATGCGCTGCGGTGACGAGGCGGAGGCGCGCTGGGCCGACAGCGGCGCGTGTGCCACCAGCGACGCGACCATCACCACGAGCAGCAGCAGGAGCCGTTTCATGCGCGTTTGAAGAGGAGCCAGAGGAACACCGGCCCGCCGATCATCGCGGTGACGATACCGACCGGCAGTTCGAGCGGCGCGAAGGCCGTGCGTGCGACGACGTCGCAGGCGATGAGCAACGTGGCGCCGAAGAGGGCCGATGCTGGCAGCACCAGTCGATGATCCGCGCCGACCAGCAGGCGGACGAGATGGGGCACGACGATGCCGATGAAGGCGACAGGTCCGGCCAGCGATACGGCCGCACCGGTGACGAGCGACGCGCTGACGAGCGCCACCCGCTCGGTGCGCGCCACGTCGACGCCGCGCGCCGCCGCCGACTCTGCGCCCACACTGATCAGGTCGAGCACCCGCGGCAGGGTGGCGATGCCGGCCCACGCCAGCGCCATCGGCACCAGCGCCGCCACCAGCGGCGGATAGGCCGCCACGTCGAGCGAGCCCATCATCCAGCGGACATTGCGGAAGGTCTGCGTGAAGTCGGCCATGAACTGCACAAAGCCCATCACCGCCGAGAGCAGCGCCGTGAGCGTCACGCCGCCGAGCAGCAGCACCATTGTCGACGTGCCGCGGCGGCGAACCACCGACAGCCCGTAGACGACCACCAGTGCACCGATCGAGCCGGCGAAGCTCGCCAGCGGCACGGCCGAGAGGCCGAGCAGTGAGATATCCGAGTCGAACGTGATGGCCAGCATCGCCCCGAGCGATGCACCGGCGGAGACGCCGAGCGTGTCGGGCGACGCGAGCGGGTTCCTGAGCAGGGCCTGGAAGACGACCCCGGCCAGCGCCAGCGCGCTTCCGACCATGGCGGCGGCCAGCACGCGCGGCAGGCGCGCCACGAAGAAGATCTGGGCGTCGATGTTGTCGGCGTAGGGGAGCGACCGGTCGAAGACGCGTGCGAGGCTGATGTGCGTGCTGCCCGCCAGCGGCGCGAGCAGGCAGGCGGCGAGCATCAGCGCGCCGAAGCCGGCCACCGTCCAGAAGAGGCGTGTGCGCACGGGCACCAGCGCGCGGTCGGACGCGCGGCGGTCAGCGGCCGGCGGCAAGCGGCACCACCGTGAGATGACCGGCGCGCGGGTGGAGTTGCACGTCGGCATCAACGTCGTACAGCGCCCGGATATTGGCGGCGGTGAGCGTATCGTTGGTTGGGCCGTGGGCAATGACACGGCCCTCCTTCAGCAGCACGACGCGCTGGCAGAGGGCGGCGGCGAGATTGAGGTCGTGGGTCGACACCACGAGCGTTACCCCCTGCTCGGCGTTCAGCGACTGAAGCACGGCCAGCACTTCGAGCTGATAGCGCAGGTCGAGCGCTGTCGTCGGCTCGTCGAGCAGGAGCAGCTCCGACGACTGGGCCAGCGCCGCGGCGATCACCACGCGCTGTTTCTCGCCGCCGCTGAGCGTGGCGAACCGGCGGTCCTCGAAGGCGTCGGTGCCCGTGGCGCGCAGTGCCGCGCGTGCCAGTGCGACATCCGATGCGCCTTCGAGCTCGAACGGGCCAAGGTGCGGATAGCGGCCCATCAGCACCATTTCGAGCACGCTGAAGTCGAAGGTGGCGTGTGTCTCCTGCTGCACGATGGCGATGCGGCGCGCGAGGTCGCGTCGTGCCATGCGCGCAATCGGCTGGCCGTCGAGCTGCACGCTGCCGGCATCTGGCCTGAGCACGCCGGACATCATCCGCAGCAGCGTCGTCTTGCCCGAGCCGTTCGGCCCGAGGAGGCCAACCACCGAGCCACGCGCCACCTCCAGGCAGACCTGCGTCAGCACCGAGCGCGCGACTGCGCCCCGTTCGTACGCGAACGACAGGTCGTGCACCTGGAGGAAGCTGTGGCTCATGTCGGCGGCTAGAACGCCACGCGCACGCCGGCCCGCACGGCGCGCTGCAGCGCCTGGTAGCCGAGCGGTTCCTGGTAGTTGCGGTTGGTCAGGTTGTCGATCGCCAGTTGGCCGTTGACCTTCGACGTGATCCTGAACGACGCACGGGCATCCCAGGTGGTGCGGCCGCGGTTCTCGAGGATGCCCGGTTCGAGCGACGAGAAGTCGCTGTCGACGAAACGGCCGATCGTCGTGCCGACGACGTCGGCGGAAAGCCGCTGCCATGTCCAGGCCGCCTGCACGAACCCCGAATGGCGAGGCCGGCGGAACGCCCACTGGCCAACTGCAAACACCGGGCTGAACGCCGACGTGCTCTCGACGATGGCCGAGTCGACGAAGGTGTAGCCGGCTCGCACGCGCAGGGCGCTGACAGGCGCCACCTCCGCTCCGAGCTCGGCGCCGCGGGCGCGCGTCAGGCCGATGTTGAAGTATTCGGAGTTGTAGCCGCCGGTGGAGCGCAGCCCGATGATGTTGCGGTAGCGGTTGTCGAACCAGGTGGCGTCCAGCTTCGCGCGGTCGCCCGCGAGGCGCTGCTCGAACCCCACTTCGAGTGCTCGCGAGCGCTCAGGCCGCAGGTCGGGGTTGCCCCTGAAGTAGGGCGACGTGCTGAAGGATTGCAGCACCGTCGGCTCCTTGATGCCGAGGCCGGCGGCGGCGCGCAGGCGGGTGCTGCCGAGGCGGCCGGTGCCGTCGTGGAGCACCAACACAGCCGAGCCGCGCGGCACGACCGCGGTGCCGAAGTTCTCGTTGCGTTCGACGCGGGCGCCGACCGCCGTTGACAGGCGCCGCCACAGCAGCTGGTGTTGCACCGCCGCGCCGACGTTGTCGCGCGACGCCTTCGTCTGGTCGCCGCTCATGCGGTTGTCGAGCCGCGCGCGTTCGCCGTTCCAGTCGGCGAGCACCGTGATGCGGTGGTCGCCGCCACGGCCGCCGCTCGCCAGGTGCCAGTCGCCCTGGTAGCTCGCATAGTGCCGGCGCAGCGTGGTGCGGCTGTCGAACGTGAAGTCGTACCACTCGAACGGCGAGACGCGGCCCTCGTAGGACGGCGTGTAAGGCGCGTCCTCGAGCAGGTTGGTGGACGCCTGGCGCGAGCCCGAGAGCGAGTACGTGGCGCGCTGCCGGAACGCGCGGGTGAGCTGCTGGTCGACGGTGACGCCGCCGACGACATCGTGATGTTCATAGAACGCGTCGAGGTCGGGCCGGCCGTACGCCGTCTGTCCGGGCGTGCCGCTCCTGCCCAGTTCGGCGCGGAACACGCCGCGCAGCGTGGCGCGCGACCCGAGCGACGTGCCGACATTCGCCGATGCGGTGGTGTTGTCGAAGCCGCCGTTCGGCACGCGGTTGTCGGTGGCGAAGCGGGCGGCGCCGACCGAGTAGTCGAGGCGTCCCGCCGCACCCGCGGCAGACACCGAGGCGTGCGTGGTGCCGTAGCTGCCGCCATCGAGCTGTGCCGTCACCGACGGCGCTGCCGTCGCGCGGCCCGCACCGCGCCTGGTGAACAACTGCACCACGCTCGACATCGCGTCCGACCCGAACAGCGCCGAGTTGGCGCCGCGGACGATCTCGAGCCGCTCGATGTTCTCGGTGGTCAGCGTGTTGAAGTTGAAGGTGCCGCCCGGTTCGTTCAGCGGGATGCCGTCGACGAGCACCGTGTTGTAGGTGCTTTCGCCGCCTCGCACGAAGAGCCCGGTAACGCCGCCGGGGCCGCCGGTCTGCAGCACCATCGCGCCGGGCGTGCTGCGCAGCAGGTCGCTGACGCGCGTCGCCTGGCGCCGCACGATATCGTCGGCGGTGAAGGTGGTACTGCTGACGCCCACCTGTCCAGCCGGCGCATCGGTCCGTGTCGCCGTGACGATCACCGTCTCCTGAATCGGAGCCACGGCCAGCTCGACGCGCACATCTCCAGTCCCGCACGGAACCGATGAGGTCCTGAATCCGGTCAGTGACGCTTCGACGCGGCACCCGGCCACGGCAGTCAGGCTGAACCGGCCGCTGTCATCGGTGAACCCGTCCGTGCCTGAAACGGCCGAGGCCGTCGGCGCGTCCAACGCAGCACGCACGCGAACGCGAGCCCGTGGCAGTGGACGGCCATCCTGGTCCACAACGGTGCCGCCAACGACTCCCCGAGAGTCGGCCGCTGAAAGCGAGATCGGCGTCGAGACGGACGCCAGGCTGAAGAGGAAGACAGCAGTACGGAGACGGCGGGTCATAGCCCGGCCGCCGGAGCGAATGGGTCGCATCAGTTAATCCTTCCGGCGTCTCACGCGCCGAAAAAGGACGCCCCCGGTGGCCAGGTTTCCTGACTTGCGGTTGAACGCGACCTTCCACGTCTTCCCAGGCGGCGAGGAGCCGCCCAGTGACATCGTGCTGGAGTGTCGCTGGCCGCTTACAGTGGCGGGACCGTGTGGGAATTGCACCCACTTCGCGTGGCCGCCGGGGCGAGCGTCAAGTTAAGCCCTGACTATAACCCAAGCTCATTGGGTTGCCTCGATTACGATTTTCTGCGTAACATACCCTGTTCGTACCGGGGCATCCCACAAGTCACGAGGAGAGCATGAGCAAGAGTTCGACCGTCACGGTCCGCGAGAAGCCCGTCGAGCATGTGGCTTCGGCGACTGCCGGCGGCCTCACCATTCACGGTGAGACCATCATCGTGGAGACCGATCAGCGTATCGAGCTCGTCGATCTTACGAACCGCGTCATGGAATTCGCGCGTCGGTTCGACATCCGCGAGGGCCTCATCTCCCTCTGGTCGATGCATACGACGTGTGCGCTGTTCATCAACGAATTCCAGACCGCCCTGCTCTCGGACATGAAGCGCTTCCTCGAAGAAATGGTTGCGCGTGATGCCGAGTGGATGCACAACGACCCGGATCACTCGGATTGCGATCGCGCCAACGCCGACTCCCATCTGCGTGCGCTCCTGCTCGGCCACAACCTCACGCTGCAGGTCAGCGGCGGCGAAGTGGTGCTGGGCCAATGGCAGCGCATTCTCATGGCGGAACTCGACGGTCCCCGCGCGCGCTCGCTCCGAATCCAGATTTTCGGCGTCAACAACAGCTAGACGCACATCGACGTGGCGGAGGAGCGGCGTCATCGCCGTTCCTTGCCCGTCGCCCCAGTGATGCTTTCCCGCCTCCGCACCGCAAGACTGGTTGACATCGCCGAGAAACTCGACGCCGGCGTGCGGCTCGAGTTCGAAGACGGCGTACGTCTGTTCGACGCGCCGGACCTCCTCACCGTGGGTTGGCTCGCGAACCGCGAACGCGAACGGCGCCACGGCGCACGCACCTACTACAACTACAACATCCGCCTCGAGGCCACGAACGTCTGCGTCGCAAGCTGCCTGTTCTGCTCGTTCGCGCGGCTGAAACCGGGCGACAACGGCGCCTACACGCTCACGCTCGACGAGGTGTGGGCCAAGCTGCAGGCGCGCGCCCATCAGCCGCTCACCGAGGTGCACGTCGTCAACGGCCTGCATCCCGACCTGCCGTTCTCGTACTACACAGAGCTGCTGCGCGGCTTCAAGCGCATCCGCCCCGGCATCCACCTGAAGTGCTTCACGGCGGTGGAAATTGCGTTCTTCGCCGACCTGTACGGCAAGACCGACGAGCAGGTGCTGGTGGAGCTGAAGGCAGCGGGGCTCGACTCGCTGCCCGGCGGTGGCGCCGAGGTCTTCGCCACCCGCGTCCGCACCAAGCTCGCGGCCGACAAGTGCGACGCCGACCGCTATCTCTCGATTCACCGCATCGCACACCGCCTGGGGATGCGCACCAACGTCACGATGCTCTACGGACACATCGAGACGCACGAAGAGCGTGTCGACCACATGCTGCGCATCCGGCAACTGCAGGACGACAGCGGCGGCGTGCAGGCGTTCATTCCGCTGGCGTTCCACCCCGACAATAACCAGATGCGCAAGCTGCCCGCGCCGACCGCGACCGACTCGCTGCGCGTGCATGCGGTGGGACGCCTCATGCTCGACAACGTCCCGCACATCAAGGCCTACTGGATTGCGACGGGTCTGGAAGTGGCGCAGACCGCGCTCTGGTTCGGCGTCAACGATCTCGACGGCACGGTCCAGGAAGAAACCATCTACCACATGGCCGGGTCGAAGACACCGAACGCCATGACGCCCCGCCAGCTCGAGCGTCTCATCCTCGCCGCCGGCCGCGAACCGTTCGAACGCGACACGCTCTACAACATCGTTCGTTCGACCGCCGTCGCCAGCTAAGCCGCAATCCCAGTTCAGATTGCAGATTTCAGATTTCAGATTGGCGTTCCATTCTGCATTCTGCAATCTGCAATACTGAAGTCGTGACCATCATCCCCCTCCTCACCGACTACGAGAAGAGCCACCTCACCGAGCGGCAACCGCTGCCGGATCGGTACGTGGGCCTCGGAGACGAGGAGATGGACCGCCGCATCGCCGCGGCCAAAGCGGCGCTCGGTTCGCGGCTGGTCATTCTTGGTCATCACTATCAGCGCGACGAGGTCATTCGCTTCGCGGACTACATCGGGGACTCGTACAAGCTCTCGCAGCAAGTCGCGAAGCATCCCGACGCCGAGTTCATCGTGTTCTGCGGCGTGCACTTCATGGCCGAGAGCGCCGACGTCCTCAGCGCCCCGCACCAGCAGGTGATTCTGCCCGACCTCGCCGCCGGCTGCTCGATGGCCGACATGGCCGAACCCGAGCAACTGGAGACCTGCTGGAACGAACTCCGGCAGATGGGCATCACCTCCGCGGTCCCCGTCACCTACATCAATTCGTCGGCGTCCATCAAAGCGTTTGTCGGCGAACACGGCGGTGTGGTCTGCACCTCGTCGAACGCGGCCGCCACGCTGGTGTGGGCCTGGGACCGCGGCGACAAGATCGTGTTCCTGCCCGACCAGCACCTCGGGCGCAACACCGCTTACAAGATGGGCGTGCCGCTCGATCGGATGGTGGTGTGGGATCCGAACGAGCCCTGGGGTGGTCTTACTCCGGAAGCCGTTCGCGCCGCGCGCATCATCCTGTGGCAGGGACACTGCTCGGTGCATGTCCGCTTCACGGTGCGGCAGATCGAGCAGTTGCGCGTGCAGCACCCCGGCATTCGCGTCATCGTCCATCCCGAGGTACCGTGGGATGTGGTGCAGGCGTCCGACGATGCCGGCTCGACGGAATACATCATCGGCCAGGTGAAGAACAGCCCCGCCGGTTCGGTCTGGGCGGTCGGCACCGAGGTGCACCTCGTGAACCGGCTCGCCCAGCAGGTGGCGCCGGATCGCACCGTGCATTCACTCGACCAGTTCGGGTGCCTGTGCTCGACGATGTTCCGCGTGTCGCCCAATCACCTGCTCTGGGTGCTCGAGGGTTTGGTCGCCGGTGAGGTCCACAACCGCATCGTCGTGCCCGAGTCGCAGAAGCACTGGAACAAGGTGGCGCTCGACCGGATGCTGAGCATCAGGTAAGCGTCACGACCCGACGCACTTCTGGTTACCATTTCGTTTTCGCCTGAGACCCGTTTAGGAGGATTGCCCGATGGCTCATTCGCTTCCCCCGCTCCCGTACGCCTTCAATGCCCTCGAGCCGCACATCGATGCGCGCACGATGGAGATTCACCACGGCAAGCACCACCAGGCCTACGTGACCAACCTCAATGCCGCGCTCGACAAGCACCCCGAGCTGCATGACAAGTCGATCGACGACCTGCTGAAGGGCATCGCCTCGGTGCCCGACGACATCCGTCAGGCCGTCATCAACAACGGCGGCGGCCACGCGAACCACTCGATGTTCTGGGAAATCATGGGTCCCGGCGGCGGCGGCGCCCCGACCGGCGCGGTTGCCGACGCCATCGCCAGCTCGTTCGGCGATTTCGACACGCTGAAGGCCGAAGTCAAGAAAGCGGCGATCGGCCGCTTCGGCAGCGGCTGGGCGTGGGTCATCGACAACGGCGGCACGCTGGTGGTCGAGAGCTCGGCGAACCAGGACAGCCCGCTGATGGCCGGCAAGAAGGTGGTGTTCGGCATCGACGTGTGGGAACACGCCTATTACCTGCACTACCAGAACCGTCGTCCCGACTACATCGACGCCTGGTGGAACGTCATCAACTGGAACGCGATCAACACGCGCCTGGGCTGAGCGCGGTGTTCATGGGCGTAGCTGCCGACCTTCAGGCCGGCCCGATCTGGCGAACCTGAAGGTTCGCGGCTACGCCGTGCCCATGTGCAAACCGCTTGAAGCGCGGGCGTT
>JAYTXA010000040.1:0-30534 GCA_043743165.1 Acidobacteriota bacterium | reverse complement strand
TGCATTCCTATCCGCGCAGGGTGTGGCTCCCGGGTATCGCCCGGTGGGTGTCGGTGCGCCGGGGCCACGCCTCGGCCGCCTGGAGGTACGAGTCTGATGAGCGGCCTCTTTTCGTCGTTGTCGGCTGCGGCGCACAGCCTTGACGCGCAGCGCTATGGGCTGGATGTCACGGGACAGAACATCGCCAATCTCAATACCGAAGGCTACGTGCGGCGACGGATCGACCTGGCCGAACGCCAGCCGATCGACGGCGTCGGCGGCGTCACGGTGCTCGGCGTCCGGGCCACCCGCGACGCCTTCATCGACCAGCGGCTGCGCAGCGAATTGCCGGCCGAGTCGCGCGACAACGCCGTCGCCACGGCGCTGTCGGTCGTGGAGACGTCGCTCGGGTCCACGGGCAAGTCGATCGACGGCGCGCTCAACGCTCTCTTCACCGCATTCTCGTCGCTCTCAGTCGACCCACAATCTTCGGTGGCGCGCGACGGTGTCCTCCTGCAGGCGTCGCGTCTGGCAACCTCGTTCAACGAGATGGCCGCCCGCCTCGAATCGTCGCGGCAGCAGGCCGACTCCGACGTCCGCCGCTCGGTCGACCAGATCAACGAGCTTGCGGGTACCATCGCCGACCTGAACGCGCAGATTAGTGGCGCACCGCTCGGGGCCGACGTCGAATCGCTCAAGGACCAGCTCGATCTGGCGCTCCAGGGGCTGTCGAAGTTCACCACCATCAGCGTGATCTCACAACCGCGCGGCACGGTGGATGTGGCCATCGGCTCCGGCCGCGCGCTGGTCGTCGGCAGCCAGAGCTACGACCTCACCATCACCAACGCGCCAGGCTCGGGCATGGCTGAAATCCGCGCCGGCGGCGTCGACATCACCGACGACCTCGACGGCGGCTCCATTGGCGGACTGCTGGCCGTGCGCGACGACGTCCTGCCCGGCTATCAGGCGCAGCTCGACCAGCTTGCCTACGATGTCTCGACGAAGATCAACCAGGTGCATGCGACCGGCTACGACCTGAACGGCAACACCGGTGCGCTGCTCTACCTGCCGCTGGCGTCGGCGCAGGGCGCCGCGGCCGCGATGAAAATCGACCCGCTCGTGGCGGCCGACTCTACCCGGATTGCGGCATCGGCCTCCGGCGCGCCCGGCGATAACGGCGTCGCGCGGCAGCTCGCGGACCTGCGCAATGCCGACGCGGCGCGCGGCGGCACCTCCACCTTCACCGAGGCGTGGAGCGTGCTGGTGAACACGGTCGGCTCGGATAGTGCATCAGCGAAGAACAGCCTCTCCATGCGACAGGAAACCGTGGTCTCCATCCAGCGTCTGCGCGATTCGGTGTCCGGCGTGTCGCTCGACGAAGAAGCCGGCCGACTGATGCAGTTCCAGCGCGCCTACGAGGCGAACGCCCGCTTCTTCGCGGCGATCGACAGCTCGCTCTCCGTCCTCATGCAGACCTTCGGAGCCCCGCGATGAGAGTGACCTTCAACCAGGTTCGCGATGGCCTGACCGCCATCAACACGGCGGCCGAGCAGTTCGCTGAGGCGCAGTGGCAGGTGTCGACCGGACTGCGCGTGCGTCAGCCGAGCGACGATCCGGTGTTGGCGCAGCGGGCGATCAACGACCAGGCGAGCATCGACGAGCTCGATGCCTACAAGGGCGTCTCCGACTCCGCCAGCTCGCGGCTCGTCGCCATGGACTCGACGCTGGGCAACATGATCGAGAAAATCCAGGACGCGCTCGTTGCGCTGCAGCGCGCGCAGGGGAGCACGGCGACGCAGGTGGTGCGCGACGGCGCGGCGGCCACGTTCGACGGCGTGCGCGACGCGATTCTGGTCGGCATCAACTCCACCTTCGGCGGCACGCACCTGTTCTCGGGCACCAACTCCGGCCAGCCGGCCTATGCGCGTGTTGCCGGCACGTGGACTTACCAGGGTTCGAACGACCCTGTGAGCGTCGGCATCTCCGAGGGGCGCAGTGTCGCCATCGCGATGGACGGCCAGCAGATCCTGCAGGGGAGTGATCCGCAGGACTTGCTCTCGCTGGTCGACTCGCTGGCGACCGCCGCGCGGACCAACGACGCCGCGACACTGGCGGCAGGCGTCACGGCGCTGAACAACGCGATGGCCCGCGCGACCCGCGCCCAGAGCCAGGTTGGCTACGACGAAAACAGCATCGCCGACGGCGAGTCGAGGCTGTCCAGCCTGAAGCTCGCGGCCACGGCACGACTCTCCGAAGACCGCGACGCCAACATGGCTGAGGCGATGACGCGCATGTCGAAGGCGCAGATCACCTACGAAGCGGCGCTGGCCGCGGTCGCCAAGTCGTCGAAGATGTCGCTTCTGGATTACCTGAAATGAGCGGGGCGGTGACTCTCGTGACGCACTCGACTGATCTCACGCCGATCGACACCCCCTTCGGCACATTCGATGGCCGGCCACGCGACATCGTGACTCTGGTGGAGGGGCTACCCGGATTCGAGGACAGCCGGCAGTTCCTGGTGCTGTACTCGCCTGCGCTTGAACCGCTGGCCTGCTTTCAGGGCGTGGACGCCTCGAGGCCCTCCTTTCTGGTCGTCGACCCACGGTTCGTGGATCCCGACTACTCGTGCCGCCTGGACGACCTTCAGCGGCAGCGCCTCGGCGCCACGCTCGAAACCCCGCTGCTGTGGCTGGCCATCGTGCGCATTGCCGAGGGTGGGACGACCGTGAACCTGCGTGCGCCACTCGTCGTGAATCCCGAACGGATGCGCGGGCTGCAGTTGCTCGCCGGGCACGACGACTACGACACCAACCATCCGCTGGGGTGAGCCGTGCTGGTCGTCACACGTAAAACCGGAGAGTCGATCGTCGTCGGTGACGGCGTCGAGATTCATGTCGTCAGTGTCGGGCGCAACGGCGTCCGCATCGGCGTGACGGCCCCGCGTGACGTGCCAGTGCACCGTCGCGAGGTCTATGACCTCGTCGTGGCGGCGAACCGTGGTGCGGCCGCGACAGACGCGGTGGTGTCCGTCACGGCGCTGGCCTCGTCGCTGCGGGCGCGAAATGTCGCCGCAGCAGCGCCACTTGTCACCGCGGAGAGCGCCGATGCGCCTCATCGACTGGCGTGAGGCCGACGCCGCCACGCTCGCGCACATCTGGACCACGCAGGCCTCGCGCTGGGCCGTGCACCTGACCTGGGACAGTGCGGGTAACTGGGCCGACGTCGAAGCCCAGCGCCGTGCCGGCAACCTGCCTGGGCTGATCCTGTTCGACGGCGCCGCGGTCGTGGCGTGGAGCTTCTTCCTCATCCATCAGGACACGCTTCAGATCGGGGCGTTCGAGGCCGACTCGTCAGAGGCGACCCGCGTCATGCTCGACGCGGTGCTGGCGACCGCCGACGAGGCTATGACGCCGTCCGGCGCCATTCTCTTCGCGTTCAGCGCGGCACCGGGGCTGGTGCCGGCACTCGTCGCACGCGGTTTCGACACCGAACCCTACCTGCACCTCGTGCGCGAGGTGGCCGACGCGCGCCCGGCGCTCGACACGCTGCCGTGGTGTGCGGCGGCAATGCTGCAACTTCCAGCGCTGATGGAGCGGGCCTACGGTCCGCCGACGGTCACGCGTCCATTCGCCCGCCGCGGGTTTCTCGCGGAGTGGGAGGAGTACGCGGCGCAACTGCTCGGCTCCGCTGCCTGCGGCGTCTTCGAACCTGAACTCTCGACCTGCCGGGTGTCGCCAGACGGCGTCCTCGACGCGGCCATCATCACCACGCTGGTCGGGCCCGGTACCGCGCACGTGGCGCAGGTTGTGGTCGACCCGGTCAGCCGCGGCTGCGGCGTCGCCGAGGCGATGCTGCTCGAGGTGCTGGCAAAGACAAAGCGTCTGGGCTTCGACCGCGTGTCGCTGCTGGTCAGCGCACGCAATGGCGGTGCGGTGCGGCTGTATACGAAGTTGGGGTTCGGAGAGACGGCGAGCTTCGTGTCGGCGGGGCGGCGCGGTCAGCCGCGGCGGTCGACGAGTCCGGCGTTGGAAACCGGCGGCGCGAGCACCTTGCGGTAAGCGGCGAGCGTGGTCTCGCCCCGTTCGAGGCTGGCCATGGCCGCCCGGCGAGCCATCTCCGCGTCAGCCAGCACCTTCATCGCCTCCCGGTCGCAGCCGAGGATCTCGTTCACCAGGTCGGTAGACGTCTGGCGCAGCGCGAGGATGGTGCCGTACACAGGAATGGCCCGCGCCTCGTCACGGAACGTGACGAGCGCCTGGCGCTGGTCGGACAGCCCCTGCTCGATCGCCAGCAGGCTGCGTGTCAGCCGGTCGCGCTCATCGCTGACCAGCGCGAAGCGGTCGAAGTCGCGCGCGGCGCTGATCTCGCGTTGCTGCGCGGCCACAGCCTGGAGCTGGCGGAGCAGGGCCAGTTCGGTTTCGAGCCCCTTGCGGAATTCCTCGAGCGTGAGCTCGAGCTCCTGGCGTGTCACCGGGCCATCCCGACCGGGGCGTACGCGGTCTTCGCGGCCGTCGCCCATCCGTCCCTGAGAATCTCGAAGATCCGCCGGACCTCGTCGATCGGCGCCGCATCGTTGCGCATCGCCGCATCGAGCAGGCGCAGGTTGGCGTACTCGTACAGCCGATCGAGCTCCGCGGCGATCTCGCCGCCGGCTTCCATGTTCAGCGTGCTCTGCAACTCCGCAATGATCGCCAGCGCCCGGTTCAGCGCCTCCCGCCGTGCCGGGATATCGTGGCGATCGATGGCGTCGCGCGCGGTGCCGAGGAAGCGCAGCGCGCCGTCGTAGAGCATCGTGACCAGTTCCAGCGGCGTGCGCGACTGGACCTCGGTCTGTTTGTAGGAGGCGAGACCGCGAGTGGCGACGTAGTTCATGACTGTGGCTCTCCAGACCGCACGTTACGACGAGGACGGCGATGACGTCGACGAGCCGAAGGCGCTGATCGCGCCGCTCTGGTTCTTCAACTGGGTCATGGCCACATCGGCCGCGGTGTACTCCCGCTGGAGCGCGGCGCGCTGCAGGTCGAGGCGGCGCTGCATGTTCACCATCTGCTTGTCGAGCGTGGAGATCTGCGCGTTCAGCCGCTCCTGCGCTTTGGAGATCGTGCCAGAGGACTGCGTGTACTGTTGTAGCAGCGACGTGACGGCGGCGAACGCTCCGTCGCCGCTGCCCGTGCCCTGCAGCAGGCGCTGCAGCGGGGCGGTGCCGTTGGCGATCGCCGCCTTGAACGTCGTGGTGTTGAGGCTCATCGCGCCGGTGCGGGTGAACTCGATGCCGATCTGCGACAGGTACGAGATCGGGTCGGCACCATACTGGCCCGTCAGTGCTGAGCGCAACGCGCCCTTGAGCGACTTCAGGAGCGGATCGCGCGCGATGCTGGACGAATTGCCGGCAACGGCGGCCAGTCCCTGGTCCGAGGTGAACGTCTGCAGGCTGTTATAGGCCGAGACAAAACTCTGAACCTTCTCCTGCAGCGCCGACGAATCCGAGGCCACGTCCATGCTGACGACGGTGCCGGGCGATTTCTTGAGCAGTTGCAGCGTGGTGCCAGGCACGGCGGTGCTCACGGTGTTGCTCGCGGACGAGATCGCCACGTTGTTCACGGTCAGCGACGCGTTGGTCGCCTGCACCGCGTTGTCGGCGGCAGAATTCCCAGCCAGGCCGTCGCCGTCGGTGTCGGTGAAGCTCACGCCGGTGCCGCCGGTCAAGGTGCTGGACACGGTGAAGCCGTTAGCTTCGCCCGACGAAGCTCCTGTGAGCACAAGCCGGAATGCGCCCGCCGCGGTCTGCACCACTGAAGCGGTGACCGGACTGCCGCTGGTGTCGTTGATCGCCTGGGCGAGACCCTGCAACGTCACCGCCCCGGACAGCGTGACCGTGGTGCCGTTGATGCTGAGCGAGCCGCCGTCGGCGACGGTGGTGGTGTTGGCATCGGGGGCGGCACTGGCCGACGCCGTCACCTGGGCTCGCGCCAATTCGTTCACCACGATGTCGTAGTGTCCGGGTGTCGAGTCGGACGACGTGGTGGCGGAGAAGGCGAACGAATCCGACAGGGTGCTCGAGAAGCTGGCCAGCCCGGATGTGGACGACAACGCTTCCGCAGCCTTCTGGACGGCCGAGACCTTCGACGTCAGCGTCGCGAACGTATTCAGCTGTGATTTGAGTGCGGTCTGGCGATTCTGGAGCGTCGTGAGCGGTTGAGACGCCTGGGCCATCACCGCGTTGACGATGACGTTGAAGTCGATGCTGTTGAAGCCGCTGAAAGTAATGCCGCTGGACACGGAAGCTCCCCTCTAGAGAACTGGGTATGACGATCGCTATGCCAGAAGCCTGCCAGAGTTGGGATGGGAGAGGACGAACGGCGGGCGGGCCGTCGCCCTCGAATGCCGAGGGGTAGGCCCGCCGCCGACTCAGATATCAGCCGAGGAGCTTCAGGACGGCGCCGGTCGACTGGTTGGCCTGTGCCAGGGCCGAGATGCCCGACTGGGTCAGGATGCTGTAGCGGGTCATGTTCGCCGATTCCTCTGCGACGTTGGCGTCGCGGATTCGGCTTTCGGCCGCCTTGTTCGAGACCACCTGCGACTGTGCAAGGGAGATCGCGTACGTCAGGCGGTTTTCCAGGGTGCCGACAGACGCCTGGACCGTGCCCAGCGTGCCGACGGCGGTGGCGACCGTGCTCAACAACGATGCGGCGTTTGACGCGGTCGTGATGTCGAAGCTCGTGCCGGTCAGGCCAAGGGCCGTCGTGTCGGCCGCGCCAATCGTGTTGCTGACCGCGCCGTTGCTGCCGTCGTTGCTGACGAACACGGAGAAGCCAGCGGCCCCGGTCAGCCCGGCGACGCCCGCTTCGCGGTCGATTTCCCCAAGGACATCCTGGAACTCGCTGTCCAGGGCCGTGCGGTCGACGCCGCTCGCCGACGATGCCGACTGCGTGGCGAGTGTGGAGAGACGATCGAGCAGGTTGCTGATGTTGTTGAGGGCGCCGTCCTTGATCTGCAGCGTGGACAGACCGTCGTTGGCGTTGCGGATGCCCTGATTGAGCACGGCCTGCGTGTTGCGGTAGCCGTTGGCCAGCACCAGACCCGCCGCGTCATCGCCCGACATGTTGATGCGGAAGCCGCTCGACAGGCGGGTGATTGCCTTCTGCAGACCCATGTTGGTGGTCGACAGGTTTGCCTGAGCGTTCGCTGACGAGATGTTGCTGACGACTGAGAAAGAAGCCATGGTGCGTATCCTCCCTGAAAAGGCCCGAAGCGTCCTTGCCTCGGGGTGCGGTTCGTAACCGCGTGTTGTTGTCGGGGAGGTAATCGGGAACCCCCCGGGAAGCTTTAGTCGGAGATTTCAGGGAGCCTCTCGCGGCAGTGGCAGCGTTCTCGCCTATCGGGCAGGGCAGGAACGCGCATATGGACACCAGATATCAGCCACGGCTCAGGCCGGACACCGATTTCGGCCCTGAAAACAAGGACGATCGGCAGCCTGGCGCCAATTCTCCCACGTCCGCCCAGACCGGGCCGGTGACGGTCGGCCGAGCAAACGGTGTCGTCCGGCCGTCATCAGGAACCCTTTTCTACGAGGCCGATCCTGCCGGACACCGGGTCGTGGCCCGCTACGGCGACGGCCTGCTGGCCTTTGCCTTCGGCAGCCTGGGCGACCGCCCCGGCCAGTTCAATACGCCCCTGCATGTCGCGGAGGTGTCGCCCGAGTTCTTCGGCGAGCCGGGTTCAGCCGGCGACGGCTTCAGCATCCTGACCCCCTGGCTGGCCGTGGCCGACTACGGCAACCACCGCGTCCAGTTGTTCGAGTGCGACGGCGCCGTCATTGGCGAGATCGAGCTCGAGGCGGGGCAGCCTCCCTGTCATCTCACCTGGCGCGCACCGGTGCTCGATGTCACCACGGTCGAGGGCCGCACCGTCCGGCTGCACGTGGCGGCCGCCCTCCTGGCCCGCACGCACCGTGATGAACGGCACGACCATCGTCGCCACAGCGATCCGCAGCGTGTGTGGAGGGTGTGCTGATGCGCGTCCTGTTCAGAGTGGCTGCCGGGCCGTCAACCGGTTTCGGGCACCTGGTTCGCTGCCGTTCGCTGGCACGTGCGCTCGGTGTGCCCCCCGCCGTGTCGGTGCGCGGCTCGCGCGAAACGCGGCGAACCGCCGCTGAGTGCGGCTTCGACGTCAGGCTCGGGGGGATCGCGCTCCTGCGTGAATCGGCGCGGCCCGACGTACTCGTCGTCGATGACCCGTCCGCCCAGCAGGCGACGCGGTGGGTGCGGCGCGCGCGGCAGCTGCGTATTCCCGTGGCGACCCTCCACGACCTCGGGCTCGCGTATGTCGAGTCCGAGCTGTCGATCGACGGCAGCATCGAGCCCGGACCGGTCGGCGCGGCGGTCGGACTTGCGGGTCCGATGTACGCAGTGCTCGACCCGTCGATCGCGCTGGCCCGTGAGCTGCCGCCGGTCGAACGGCAGGGTGTGCTCATTGCCCTCGGCGGCGGCGAACACGTGCACCAGTGGGGTGCGCGGCTGGCCGCGGCCATCCTCGAACGGCAGCCGTCACTCACCATTCGCATCATCGAAGGTTTCAGTCAGACGGCGCCGGCCGGCTCTGACCCGCGCATCACCTGGGTGTCGGCGCCCAACGGCCTCGCCACTGCGTTGCGCGCGGCCGCCGTCGCGGTCGTCGCCGGTGGTCTCACGTTGTACGAAACGGCGGCGCTCGGGGCGCCGGCCGTGGCGCTCGCTGTCGTGAGCGCGCAGCAGCCGACGATTCGAGGATTTGCCAGGCGCGGGGCGGCTGTCGATGCCGGCCTCGCGTCCGACCCGACAGCGACGACGCATGCCGCAGACGCGGTTGCCGACCTGATCTCCAATCCGACCAGGGCCGCACGCCTGGCCGGAACCGCCGCACGCCTGGTGGACGGGCGCGGTGTGTTCCGCGCGGCGGACGCCATCCAGCAACTGGCTCGACGTTTCGAGGACCAATTCAATGCCGCGTAACCCCCGGGCACTTCTGTTCGATCTCGATGACACGCTCTACCCGCTGCGTCGCTTCCAGTTGAGCGGCTTCGCGGCGGTGTCCCGCCACGTCGCCCGTTTCCACGGCGCCGATGCACGGCAGGCGTTCGCGCTGATGGTCTCGGTCTCGCGCGGTCCGCGACGCGGCAAGGAACTGGACGCGCTCATCGCGCAGTTCGGCCTGAGAACGCCGGTCACGGAGCTGGTGCGCATCGTCCGCGGCCACGACCCGGTACTACGGATGCCGCGAGCCACGGCGGACACGCTGCGTCTCCTCGCGCGCTCGTGGCAACTGGCGGTGGTCACCAACGGCATTCCCGCCATCCAGGCGGCCAAGGTGCGTGCGCTCGGCCTCGACCGTCTCGTCGACACCGTGGTCTACGCGTCGGACTACGGATCCGGCGAAGGCAAACCCGACCGCGAGCCGTTCCTCGAGGCACTGCGTCGTCTCGACGTCGCCCCCGCGCAGGCGATTGCAGTAGGCGACGACGAGTTCGCCGACATCTTCGGTGCGACCCGCTGCGGCCTGCGCACCATCCAGTCGCGGGAGTGGCGCCCCGGCCCGTTCGGCCCGGTGTCCATCTGCGCTGACGCGGTGGTGAACCGCATCATCGATGTGCCGATCATGGCGGAATGCATCCTGCCAGGAAAGCTGGCCAGCCATGCAGCGTAATGACGCGTCTCTGACCATCGCCGGCCGAACCGTTGCCTGCGGCCAGCCGCTGTTCACGATCGCCGAAATCGGCCTGAACCACAGCGGCTCGCGTGCCCGCGCCCTCGAGATGGTGGACGCGGCGGCCGCCTCAGGCGCCGCCGCCGTGAAGCTGCAAACACTCGAGGCCACGGCGCTCGTCGCCCCCTCGTGTCCGGCTCCGGCGCACGTCGCAGCCCGGTCGCTCACCGAGTTCTTCGCCGCCTTCGAGCTGAACGAAGCTGCGCATCAGGCGGTGGCCGCGCGGGCCCGCCAGCACGGCCTTGCCTTCATTTCGACGCCGTTCTCGCTCGACGCGGTGGACATGCTCCAGCGGGTCGGGGTGGACGCGTTCAAGATCGCGAGCGGCGACCTGACCTGGGATGCCCTCATCCATCGCGCCGCTCGCTGCGGCAAGCCACTGATCATCTCGACCGGCATGGCATCGCTCGCCGAGGTGTCGCACGCCATGGCCACCGCGCGGCTCGCCGGCGCCACGCAGATTGCGCTGCTGCACTGCGTCTCGGCCTATCCCGTACCGCACGGCCAGGAGAACCTGCGGGTCATCGATACGCTGGGGCGTGCCTTCGATGCGCCGGTCGGCCTGTCCGACCATGGCGACGATACGTTCGCGGCGCCGATCGCCGTCGCGTACGGCGCCTCCATCTACGAGCGGCACTTCATGCTCGAGAGTGATACCGAGGCGATCGACAGACCGGTGTCGAGTACGCCTCGGGAATTCGCGCAGATGATACGTGCCGCAGCGCGGGCCACCGAGATGCTCGGCGACGGCGACAAGCGCTGTGCCGACGCCGAGGCGGCGAATGTCGTGCCGAGCCGACGGGGTCTCTACGCCTCGATGCCGCTCACCCGCGGCACGGTGCTCGAAGCCTCGATGCTGACGGCGCTGCGTCCGGGCGACGGCGTGCCGGCCAACGCGCTGCCGCAGTTCGTGGGCACACGCCTGCGCTGCGACCTGCCGGCCGGCGGGCCGCTGCGCTACCAGGATGTCGAGACCCGACAGGAAAGGCGGAGTGCGTGATGCCTCTCAACGTCCTGGTCACCGCGGCGTCTCGCCGTGTGCCACTCGTGCATGCGTTCCGCTCGGCGCTGGCGCGCAACGGCGGCGGGCGGGTCGTGGTCACCGATGTCAACGCCCTGTCGCCGGCGGTCTATGCCGGCGACAGGGCCTACCTCGTGCCGCTGACGTCCGACCCAACCTATCTCGACGAACTCCTCGCCATCTGCGCCGCGGAACGGATCGGGATGCTCATTCCCACCATCGACGACGAACTGCCGATCTTCAGCGCGGCGGTCGATCGCTTCGCCGCCGCCGGCGTGCGGGTCGTGGTGTCGCCGCTGGCCACCACCACGCTTTGCAACGACAAATACGAGACCTGCCGGGTGCTTCGCGAGAAGGGGGTGCCGGCGGCGGAGTCGTTCGTGCCGGCAACGCTGCCGGCGAACCCGCCGCTGCCGCTCTTCATCAAACCGCGTGGCGGCCGCGGCAGCGTCGGCGCGGTCACGGTCCGGACGCCACGTGAACTCGCGTTCTTCCTCGACTACGTGAGCGACCCGGTCATCCAGGACTACCTCGACGGACCGGAGTTCACGATCGACGTGCTGTGCGACTTCGCCGGCCGCCCGATCTCCGTCGTGCCGCGTGAGCGCGTGGTCGTGCGAGCCGGTGTCATCGACCGCGGACGGACCGTGAACGATCCGGCGCTGATCGAGCTCGCCCGCGCCTGCACCTCCGCCCTGACCTTTGTCGGCCCCATCAACATCCAGTGCCGGATGAAAGAGGGCCGTCCGACCATCTTCGAGATCAACCCACGGTTCTCGGGCGGCATTCCGCTGACCATCGAGGCCGGGGCCGACTTTCCCGCCATGCTGCTCATGCTGCACGCGGGCCGCGCCGTGCCGCCGTCCATCGGCCGGTTCCGCGATCAGCTGTGGATGACCAGCTACGAGGCCTCGGTGTTCCTCGACGATGCGCACGTGCGCCTCGAGCCGCTCGGCGCGCCGGTGATGAGAGGAGTGGCGTGATGAGAGGGACAGCAATCATCCTGCAGGCGCGCATGGGCTCGTCGCGGCTGCCGGGCAAGTCGATGCGGGTGCTCGGCGGACGAACGCTGCTGACGCACGCCATCACGCGCCTCCAGGGCAGCGGCTATCCGGTGGTGCTCGCCACCACCACCAAATCTGAAGACGACGTCCTCGAGGCCGCGGCGCAGTCGCTCGGCGCCGAGACGTTCCGCGGCTCGGAACTGGACGTGCTGGACCGTTACGCGCAGGCGGCGCGCCACTTCGAACTGCACCGTGTGGTGCGGGCCACCGCCGACAATCCGGCCGTCGATGTCGACGCGGTGGGGCGGACGCTGCTGCTGCTCGATCGCACCGGAGCCGACCACGTTGTCGAGTACGGATTGCCGTACGGCGGGGCGGTGGAGGCGATGCGAGGCGACGCTCTCATTTGCGCCGCCGAACTGGCCGTCGAGCCGGCGGACCGCGAGCATGTCACCCTGCTCATGAAGCGGTCGCCCGAGTTCTTCGCGCTCGCCGCCATCGCACCCGGCCATCTCCGACGTCCCGGCCTGCGACTGACCGTGGACACCGAAGACGATCTCCTGTTTGTGCAGAAGCTGATGGACGCGCTCGGTCGGAGCGTGTTCCCGGCGCCGCTGTCGGCCTTCATCGACGTGGCTGACCGGATGGCGTGGACGTCCAACGGCAGCGGCACGTCACGGAGCGGGATGCGATGACCAGCCGCTCGCGCCGACGTGACATGGCGTCCGTGGTGGGCATTCCGCTCACCATCGCCATCGTCGTCGGCGCGCAACTGCTGGAAGGCGGGTCGCTGCGCACGTTGCTGCAGCCGACCGCGGCGTTGGTCGTGTTCGGGGGAACACTGGCCGCGCTGCTCGTGTCGTTCCCGATGGACGTGATGCGTGCCACCGTGCGTGCAGTGCGGCGTTCGTTCGATCCGGTGCCAGAGCCGGACCAGCAGTTGGTCACTCGCCTGTCGGAATATGCAATGCGCGCACGGCGCAAGGGAATTGGCGCGCTGGAATCGGAGATTGACGAAGTCGACGATCCGTTCATGGCGCTGGCCATCGAACTGGCCACCGACGGGTTCCGGGTCCAGGAGGTCCGCCGTCTGCTCGAGACCGACAGCCTGACGCGCGAAGAGCAGGCCGAGCAACCGGCCGATGTGCTGGAGGCGGCGTCCGGCTACGCACCGACGCTCGGCATTCTCGGCGCGGTCCTCGGCCTGATTCATGTCATGGAAAACCTGGCGGCGCCGGGCAAGCTCGGCGCCGGCATCGCCGTCGCCTTCGTCGCTACCGTCTACGGTGTCGGCTCGGCCAACCTGTTGTTCCTGCCACTGGCGACGAAGGTGCGGGCGCGCGCGCGCGCCGAAGCGCTTGGACGGGAAGTGATCATCGAGGCGATGGCCGCCATCCAGCAGAACCAGCATCCGCGCCTGGTGGAGCAGCACTTGACGGCGTTCCTGCGGACTCGGCGGGCGCAGGTGCGCGTGAAGGCGAGGGCGGCGTGATGGCCACGACGCGGCGTCGCCGGCGTGTGGGGGTGTCGCGCGACCGCTGGCTGATCTCGTATGCCGACTTCATCACGCTGCTGTTTGCCTTCTTCACGACGCTGTACGCCATCTCCACCGTCGACGACAGCAAGCTCACGCGCGTGGCTGTCGGCCTGCAGGACGCGCTCGACGTGCCGGACGCATCGCGCCACCCGGGCAACAAGGTCCCCGCGGTCGGCGACAGCCTGCTGACGCAGGAGCAGCTCGACGCCAAGGCGGTCCTCGAACGCGACATGGCGGAAGACCTGCGAAGCGGCCGGATGGAACTGCTCGAGGATGGCCGTGGCCTGGTGCTGTCGATTCCCGAGGCCAGCGCCTTCGCCACCGGCAGCGCCGACCTGTCGCCCACTGCCGTGCAGGCCATTGGCCGCCTCGCCACCTCGTTGCGCGAGGTGCGCAATTCCGTCCTGATTGAGGGCCACACCGATGATGTGCCGATTCATACCGTGCGGTTCGCGTCGAACTGGGAGCTCTCGACAGCTCGCGCGACTGCGGTTGTGCAGTGGCTGATTGAACGTGGCGGCGTCGAGGCCTCGCGCCTGTCGGCCGCCGGGTATGGCGAGTTCCACCCGCGGGTGCCGAACGACTCGGCGCCGGCGCGGGCCAGGAACCGTCGTGTTGACGTCGTGATCGAGAAAGGATCGCAGCCGTGACCGGGTTTACACAGCTAGAGCTGGAGCAACTCCTCGACAGGCCGGTGCGCCGCATCCTGTCGGATGCCGACCGTCGTGCGTTCAGCGGCCGCCGTGTGCTCATCACCGGCGCCGGCGGCTCCATCGGTTCGGAACTCGCGCGCCAGGTGGCCGCCTGCGGCCCGGCACGGCTGACGCTGCTCGACCACTCGGAGCACGCGCTGTTCCAGATCGAACGCGAACTGCTCGGTGTGCTCCCTGCCGCAGCCATCGACCCGGTACTGGCCGACGTCACCCGCGGCGCCTTCGTACGCCAGGCGTTCAGGCTGGCGCGGCCGCACGTGGTCTACCACGCCGCGGCCTACAAGCACGTCACGATGTCCGAGCGTGCGGTCTGTGCCGCTGCCAACGCCAACGTGCTCGGAACCGCGCACGTCGTCGCGGCCGCCAGGAACGCCGGCTCCCGCTTCATCCTCATCTCGTCCGACAAGGCCGCGGCGCCCGCCAGTGTCATGGGCGCCACCAAGCGCCTGGCCGAACTCGTGGTCATGCGTGAGGCGTCGTCCACCTTCCGTCCCGCGGTCGTGCGTTTCGGCAACGTGCTCGGCAGCAGCGGCAGCCTGCTCACGATCCTCCGCGACTGCATCCGTGCCAGACAGGCGGTGCCAGTAACAGATCCCGAGGCCACGCGCTACTTCATGACGGCCGGCGAAGCCGTGTCGCTGGTGATGAAGGTTGACCTCGCGGGCAACGGTGGCGAGACCTACTGGCTCGACATGGGCGACCCGATCCGCATCGGCGATCTCGTCGAGCGCATGCTCGCCCTCGAAGTGTCGAACGGCTTCCCGGCGGTGCCGGTGAACATCATCGGCCTGCGCGCCGGCGAGAAGCGCCGGGAGCGGCTGGTCGAACAGGGGATTGCCATGACGGCAACCGGCCACCCGCGCATCTGGGTGGCACGCCAGCCCGGCGTGGAGGGGGCGCGCGTCACCGAGTCGCTCCGCGCCCTGCGTGGCGCGGTGGCCCGCGCGGACGACGCCGGTTCGCTGCGCGTGCTGGCCGGTTGCGTCGACGAATTCGAACCGACCAGTGACGCCGTCGCGCGGGTGCGGGCGCATCGCGTCGCCACTGCTGACACAGCGCGCGTGCGGCGCCTGGCGCAGGCGGTCTGATGCGCATTCTTCATCTCACCACCTTGCTCCAGGGCGGAGCGGGCCGTGCCGTCGCCAACCTCGCGTGTGCACAACAGCGGGCCGGCCACTGGGTGGATGTCGTCACCTCGGCCACCGCGCCGGAGGGGTACGGCAACTACCCGGCCTACCTCGGGCAACTGCGCGAGGCGGGCGTCGACCTGCACCTGGTCGACTCGATGTTCAGCCGCGAACTGGCGGCCAATCTGCACGTGGTGCAGCACCTCCTCGACCGCGACCTGCTGTCCGGCACGACCGTTGTGCACGCGCATGCGGCCACGCCGGCCCTTGTGGCGTTGATGGCCAAGGGCGCGAGCGGCCGCCGGGTGCCAGTTGTGGAAACGATGCACGGCTGGGGGCTCAGGAAAACGGCCGCGCACCAGCGCGCCGACGTGGCGATCATGAACATCGTCGAGCGCCTGGTGGTGCCGGCCTCGTCCTCGGCTGATGTGCTCCGCTCGGTCGGCGTCAGCCGCGCTGATATCGCAGTGGTGGCCTACGGCGTCGACGAAGACGTGTCGTCGACGCCGGCGTCGGACGTGCGTGTCCTGATCGACGCGTTGCGGCGGCAGCAGCGCACGGTGTTCTGCTGCGTGGGAACGATTGGCGAGCGCAAGAACCAGTCGGCCATCGTCGAGGCGATCGCGCGCCTGGACGACCCGTTGCGCGTGGCGTGTCTGTTCGTTGGCGACGGCGACGCGACCGCGCTGCTGGCGAGGGCCGAGGCGCTCGGCGTCGGCCACGCCGTGCGCGCCCTCGGCTATCGCACCGATGCGCCGGCGATCGCCGGAGCGGCGGACTGGTACATCCTGCCGTCGCGCAGCGAAGGGCAGCCGTTGTCGATCCTCGAGGCCTACCGCGACGGTGTGCCGGTCATGGCGAGCCGCATTCCCGAACTGGCGGAGCTTGTGCACGACGGGGAGACCGGACTGTTGTTCGATCAGGAGCAGCCCGCCGACGTCGCAGCGCGCATGGGCGAGGCGGTGCGCATGACGCAGACGGCGCGTGACGCCCAGCGCGGGCGTGCGCGCAGCCACTTCGAACGATCGTTCACGCTGCAGGTGATGGTGCACGGCTACGCCGCGGAGTATGCGCAGGCCAGGGCGGCGCTGCATGCGGCCAGCAGCACTGCGGGAGCCGCGGCATGAGCCAACCCGAGGCGTTTACCGACGCCATGATCGCGCAGAACTGCGAGGCGCTTCGGCGCGCGCAGGGCGTGTGTCCGCCGGTGGCGGCCCTGCAGCCCGGAACGGCCCGGGCGGTTCCCGACGCCGCGCTCGGCATTCGCGTCGAACTGCGCACGCGCGACGACCGCTGGGTGCCGCTCGATGGCGCCGACCCGATGGTGGCCGCGGCCAGCCGCGTCGCATCGCTGGTGGCGGAGCCACAGATCATTCTCGTGGGCCTCGGCCTCGGCTACGCCCTCGACCGGCTCGAGGCAGCCGGCAGCCAGGCGAAGGTGCTGGCGTTCGAGCCAGACCCGGCGGTGGCCACCCTGTGCATGGCGCGCCGCGATTGGCGGACGTGGATCGAGTCGGGACGACTGCGCCTGCTCGTCGGTCCGGACTACGCAGGCGCCACCTCCACGGCGCGCTGGCTCGAGGTGGCCACGGCGCCGGCGCTCAGCGTCAGCGAAACGCTGGCCGCAGAGCGGCCGAAGAGCACCCAGGGGGCGCGGACGGTGGCCGAGCGCATGATTGGTGATGCCGAGGCGAACCTCGACGCACGCCGCCGCTTCGCCGGACGCTACCTGCTGCAGACACTGGGCAATCTCCCGGTCATTCTTCGCGAGTCGAATGCCGGACAGCTCGACGGCCTGTTCGCCGGTGTTCCGGCCGTCGTCGTCGGCGCCGGGCCATCGCTCGACGAGAACGTGCGTGCGCTCGCACGGCTCCAGGACCGCGCCGTGATCATCGCGGCCGACACCACGCTGCGGCCGCTCCTTGCCGGCGGCGTGCGTCCGCACCTGGTGGTTGGTGTCGACCCGGCGGAACTGAACGCCCGCCATCTCGCCGGCGTGAACGGCATCGACGAGACGTGGCTGGTGGGTGAGGGAAGCCTGCATCCGTCGGCGTTCGACGGCTTTGCCGGCCGGACGTTCACCTTCAAGGTCAGCCGCCATGAACCGTGGCCGTGGCTCGAGGGGCAGGCTGCCGGCCGGGGCACGCTGCGCGCCTGGGGGTCGGTCATCACGTCGGCGTTCGACCTGGCGCTGCGTCTGGGCTGTTCGCCGGTGACCTTCGCCGGACTCGACCTGGCCTACACCCACGAACGCCCGTACTGCGCGAACACGCTCTACGACACCACCTGGCGCGACGTGCTCATGGCCTGCAACGGCTGGACGTTCGAGCAACTGGTGGCCGACTACTTTGCCAATCGCACGACCAGCTGGGAACCCGACCTGCACGGCACCGCCGTCCGTACCGCGCCGCCGTTACTATCGTTCCGCAACTGGCTGCTCGATCAGATGGCACAGCCCTCGCCTGTACGCTTCGTGAATGCCACCGGCGGCGGCCTGCTCTACGGTCCCGGGGTCGAGCAGGCGTCGCTCGACGACGTGCTGGGCGGGGCGCCGGTGCGCAACGACCTGCGCCGCCGGCTGCGCGACATCCACGCCGCTGGCCGCACGCAGCACCGCGCGTCGGTCGCCGACCTCGAGGGGCTGGCGACGGGTGACACACCTGAGGCCGTCGAGCTGCTGGCGCGGTGGCGCGCCTTCACGCTCGACACGGTCGAGACCGCAGAGATCGCCGCCGCGCTGCACGTCGCCGCCTCGCGGCTCTGACCGCCTCATCCGTCGCTGACCCCCTCTTCACGGGGGTCCATCGTCGACTGGCCGGACAGCGTCGGCGCACCGACACGGGCACACCAACCCACACCCTCGAAATCGGCCAGAAAACGCATAACTCAAGCAGGGTGGGCCGGGCAGTGCCGTTGCTCTGTTCCCTGGCATGTCGATCCCCGCACGCGTCTGCATCATCGCCCCCGAATTTGTTGGCCCCTTTCCGAATGGCGGCGTCGGCACCGCCTGCTACTGGGAAGCCCAGGTGCTTGGAGAGGCCGGCTTCAGGGTGACCGTCCTCTACACGGGCGCTACTGTCAAGGACACGCCGGCGTTCTGGACCAGGCACTTTGCGCGGACTGCGCCGTTCGAGTACGTCGATGTCCATGCCTGGGCGGCCACGCACGACGTCCGACCTCCGAACGGCAGCAGCGACCCGCTCTCGCCGGAAGCCTACGTCGCCGACCTTGTCTACGCCTGGCTCAAGGACCGGACCTTCGACCTTGTGCTGGCGCAGGAGTTCCTTGGGCACAGTGGCCGCGCGCTCCAGGCACGACACGCCGGCTACGCCCTGCGCGGACAGCGCGCAGCTGTCACGATGCACTCGTGCCGGCAGTGGGTGTGTGAAGGCATGCGTCAGTTGCCGTCGAGTCCGCAGGACGTCGTCGTCGACTTTCTCGAACGTGAGTCCGCGCGGCTCGCCGACCTGGTCATTGCGCCGTCGACACACATGGCCGACTGGGCGCGGCAACACTGGCACATCGACGGCGCCACGGTGGTGCCGTACTGTTTCGACCCGAAGGCGGTCCGGCCGAGCGAACGCCTCGAGCATCGCGGGCCTTTCCGGCATCTGGTCTTCTTCGGTCGGCTCGAAACCCGGAAAGGGCTGCACCTGTTCTGCCACGCGCTCGCCAGCGGCCGCCTGCGTGGCGTGGAGAAGGTGACGTTCCTCGGCAAGCACTCCAGCGTGGAAGGAATGCCGAGTGCGCAGTACATCGAGCGCGCCTGCGCGGCCCTGCCTGGCGTGCAGCTGGAGATGATCAGTCACCTCGGTTCGCTCGAGGCGCAGGCGTGGCTCAACGCGCAGCAGGAGATGCTGGTTGTGGCGCCCAGCCTGGTCGACAACCTGCCCTACGCGATCATCGAGCTCTACGCCAACCGCATCCCGTTCATCTCGAACCGGATCGGCGGCATTCCCGAGATCGTCGGCGCCCGCAACGGCCACCTGCTGGCCGAGCCGACGGTGGAAGGGCTGACCTCGACCATCGAGCGCGTGCTTGCGGACGGGGCGCTGACTGTTGACTACCGCGATGGTTACGACGTGCTGGCGGCCAATCGCGCCCACGTGTCGGTGGTGGCCGACCTGGCGAGTCAGTCGGCGGCGGCGTCGGCCGACGCCCTCAGCGGCTTCGCGGTGGCGGTCGTGGGTGTGTCCGATGCCGACGGCGTCGCGGCGGTGCGCGAGCGTCTGGCTGAGGCCGATCCGTTGGCGCTGACCGGCAGCTGGTACACCTGGCAGGACTGGGCTGCAGCGAGCGACGGGTCGCCGGTGGTGGTGCTTGACGCGCAGGTGGAACTGGCCGCTGGTTTCTGGACAGCCTTTGTGCACGGCGCAATGCAGCCGTCGGCCGGTCTCGTCACCTCCTACTACAGCAGGGGCGACTCGGTGGTGCAACCGCTCGGACGCGCACTCGAGAGCGGATGGGCGTCCAACGTCTTCGGCGGGCCGTGCTTCGCGGCGTCGCCTCTGGTGCTGCCCATCCTGCGTCAGTCGGCGCAGGGCAGCGGCGTGTCGTTCTGGCAACTCTACGCCGCGGTGGCCACGCGGGGTGCGGCCATTACGGTGGTGCCTGAATCGTTGTTCTCCGTGCCCGACGCCGACGTGGCGAGCGCCGGATTCGACGCCGTGCAGGGCGTCATCCGCGAGTACGTGTCGCAGCGTCCGGCCGACCTCGACCTCGAATGGCTGCTCAAGACGGCTCGCCTTGGCGGCGGCGGTGGCCATGCCGGCGAGACCGGCCGGGCCGACTACGACCGCTTCATCGGCGCCACCGATGAGCAGATTCGGCAGATGGCCGGGCTCGACACGGGCCGCATCGACGACCCCTGCCGGTCCGCCTTCGCGCAGATCCGCGCGCGGCTGGCGCCGATGCTCGCCGACTGGCGGACCACGCGGCCGCGTGTTTTCATCTACGGTGCAGGACTGCACTCGCGCATGCTGCTCGGACTCGTGCCGGAACTCGGACCGTACGTGGGCGGGTTCCTCGACCGGCGGCCCATGAACAGCTTCCTTGGCAAGCCGTGCCTTCGCGCAGCGGAGTTCGACGACAGCCTCGCCGACGTCATCGTCTACTCCTCGCGTGAGCACGAGGACGAGATGTACGAGACGCTGAAGCAGGCAGCCGTCGATCATGTGCGGCTCTACGGTCAGGCGGTGCCAATCGTGCCGCGCGAGAAAATGTCGCGCGTGTCGCGCCGATTCGGCATGCGGCGCGAGGAGCGTCATGCGCTCTACCGCATGTTCACGCCCCCCGACTGGGCGAAGGGGCACATCGCGCACGACGATGCGATGTTCCTCTACGAAATGATCAAGGCGGTGTCGCCGAAGACCGTGCTGGAACTCGGCGTCGCTTCCGGCACGTCGTCGTCGGCAATTCTCTACACCCTCGACCAGCTGACCGACCCGCAGCGCCGCAAGCTGATTTCGGCCGACGTTCGGCAGACCTGCTATTTCGATCCGTCGCGCGCCACTGGCGAAGCGGTGAGCACGATGTATCCGGCGGCTGTCGCGCAGTGGCAGTTGTGGACGTCGCACACTGCGCATCGCCTGCTGGCCGAACTCGCTCCGGGCAGCGTCGACCTGCTGTTCATCGACGCCAACCACAGTCATCCGTGGCCGACGCTCGACCTGCTGCACCTGGCGCCGGTGATGAAGCCGGGCGCGTGGGTGGTGCTGCACGACGTGGAACTGCCGCACCTGCACCCGCAATATCAGGCATGGGGGCCGAACTTTCTGTACGAAGCGTGGCCGTTCAACAAGGTGCACGAGCAGGGAGGCACCGCCAATATCGGGGCGGTTCAGCTCCCGCCCCATCTGCCCGACGTCATTCCCGTGGCGTTGTCGCTGCTCGAACGGACCTGGGAACACGCGCCGTTCACGTGGGACGTCAAGCTGCCGGCCGAGTTCAGGAGCGTCGATCAGGCGATCGAGTCCCGTCTCAGGAAAGCTCATGCAGACGCAGCCGCTTAGCGACGCTGGCTCAAGAAGTTGCGTCGACTGCCGATTTCCCGGTGGACCGAGAGCAGCCATGCGTCCACCACTATCGACCGACTATGAATGGACTGAGCGCCGAGCACGGATCATCTCGGCATTCGCTGAAAACGCCGTCGCCTCGACGGCCACTCTTGTGGCACTGGTGTCGGCCATCTACCGCCAGACGCCCGATGCCCTGGGGCATGCGCAGCGCGTGGCGTCGGTGTCCACTCGGATCGCCGCGGAGCTGCGCTTCACCCCGCGCGAACTCGAGCACCTCGAGCGAGCCGCGTGGCTCCATGACCTCGGCCGGTTCATCGCGCCCGTCGTCGAGCGGGACCCGCCTGCCTCTGACGACGACGTCGACCTGTCCACCTCACGCTGGGCGCGGCAGGTCGACATCGCCGTCGAGATCATCGAGACCGTGCCGGTCCTTCGTCCGGCCGCGGTGCTCGTGCGTGCCTCACGCGAGTGCCTCGATGGCACCGGCTACCCGCGCGGGCTGAGGGGCGGTGAGATTCCGCTCGGTGCGCGTGTGCTCCACGTCGCCGATACCTTCGACGCCTTGTCGTCGGTCTGTGCCTCGCTCGGCGTCGGACAGGAAGCTGTTCCCGCAGAACTCGTTCGCAATTCGGGCTCCAGGTTCGACCCGGCGGTCGTTGCCGCCTGTCTGAGAGCCCTCGACATGCCGCCGCAGCACGCCGCGGCCCGGGGATACTGATGCTCGTCATTGTTGGCGCCGTCATCGTCATGGTGTCCGTCATTGGCGGCTACCTGTTTGCGGGCGGGGACCTGCTCGTCCTCATCCAGCCCGCTGAGCTGATCATCATCGGCGGCGCGGCCGTGGGCAGCATGCTCATCGGCACCACGCCGACCGTACTGAAAGCGGTCGGGAGTCAGGTCGGCAGTCTGCTTGGCGCCGGCCTCTCGAAGGACGACTTCACCGATCTGCTGGTGATGCTCTACAAGCTGTTCCGGCAGATTCAGCAGGGCGGCGTGATGTCGGTCGAGTCGCACCTCGAGAATCCGACGACGAGCGCGATCTTCGGCAAGCATCTGAAGTTCCTCGGGCGGCATCACTCGGTCGACTTCCTCGCCGACTCGATGAAAGTGATCATCGTCGGCGGCATCAACGCGCACGACCTCGAGACGCTGATGGAGGAAGACCTCAAGATTCATCACGACGTCGAGAACAAGCCTGCGGCCATCCTGACCAAGGTCGGCGACGCGATGCCGGGCCTCGGGATCGTGGCGGCCGTGCTCGGCATCGTGATCACGATGGGCGCCATCGATGGGCCGCCGGCCGAGATCGGCCATCACGTCGGCGCCGCGCTGGTCGGCACGTTCCTCGGCATTCTGTTGTCCTACGGCTTCATCCAGCCGCTCGCCGCGGCGATGGAGGCGCGAGTGAGCGACAACGGCAAGTACGAAGAGTGCATCCGTGCGGGCGTGATGGCCGTCTACAAGGGCCTGCCTCCCGCCATTGCCATCGAGTTCGCGCGTCGGGTGCTGCCGGGTGACGTCCGCCCGAGCTTCGACGAGACCGAGAAGCTCTGTCGCGCGTCGAAGGGCGGCGCGGAGGCTGCCGCGGCGTGAAAAAGGAACAACCGGTCATCATCATCAAGAAGAAGGGCGGCGGCCATGGTGGGCATCATGGCGGCGCCTGGAAGGTGGCCTATGCCGACTTCGTGACGGCGATGATGGCGTTCTTCCTGGTCATGTGGCTGGTGTCGCAGAAGCAGGAAGTGAAGGCGTCCGTCGGCGGATACTTCCGCGATCCCGGCGCCTTCGATGCCGCCGTCGCGGCCGGCGTGCTGCCGGGCGGCAAGACCGGCATCGAACCCGGAGGGGCACCGACGGTGCAATCGCCCCAGGAGATGCAGCAGGAGCAAGAGAAGCAGAAGCTCGCCACGGCCGCCGAACGGATCAAGGAGAAGCTGAGCGAGGGGACGGAGTTTGCGTCCCTGCGCGACCAGATCGAGATGTCGATCACGGCCGAGGGCTTGCGCATCGAGCTGATCGACAAGAGCGGCTCGAGCTTCTTCGACAGCGGCAGCGCGTTGCTACGCGGCGAATCGATCCGCGTCCTGGGGCTCATCGCCGGTGAAGTGGTCACGCTCCAGAACGACATGTTCATCGAAGGGCACACCGACAGCCGACCCTACACTGACGAGCAGTACACCAACTGGGAGCTGTCGGCGGATCGCGCGAACGCCGCCCGCCGGGTGATGATGCGCGACGGGATCAAGCCGCAGCAGTTGAAGGGTGTGCGCGGTTTCGCCGACACGCAGCTCCACGTCGCGACGGCACCGATGGACCCGCGGAATCGTCGCGTGTCGATTCTCGTGCGCAGCCAGGTGGCCGCCACTTCCGAGAAGATCGCGGCGTCGATCAACGAGACGCTCGGCGCGAAGCCACCGTCCCACTGAGGCAGCGGTGCGACACCGCAGCATCGTGCCAGCGCGACTTCAGGGGACGGGGTGAGGATCAGATGACCATGACGATGGAGTTTGCCGCCGCCCGCGTGCTGTCCGCCTTCGACGGCGACGTCAGCGACGTGAAGGCGTTGGTGGCGCTGGTGTCCGCCAGCATCCCCGCGTATGTCGCCGACCTGCGGGCGGCGAGCACGGCCCACGACACGAAGAAGATGGCCATCATGGCACACAAGATTCGTGGCGCGGTGGGCAACGTCGGCGCCGACCGCCTGGCGGGGCTCATGCGGGAACTGGAAGAAATGGCGCGCGGTGGCGTACCGGTGACCAACGAGGCCATCGTGGCGATCGAGAAGGCCACCGGCGAGATGGTGACGTCGCTCACCGCGTGGGCCGACGTGCTGGGGAGTTCCAGCACGCAGGCATGAGAACGCCATGAATGTCCTGATCTGCGACGACGACGCGTCGACCCGGTTCGTGCTCAAGCGCATCCTGGCCCAGAATCTCGGGTGGAACGTGGCCGAGAGCGGCGACGGCGTCGATGCGCTCTCGCAGCTCTCGCGGCGTCGCTTCGATCTCCTGCTGCTCGACCTCGAGATGCTAATGCTCTCCGGCTTCGAGGTGCTCGAGGTGCTGCGCGAATCCGAAACGCTCAAGGAAATGCCGGTCGTCATCGTCTCGCAGGAACGTCGCCGCGAGGTCATCATGCGGCTGCGCGAGCAGCATGTCGCCGGCTACCTGCTCAAGCCGATCCGTGCCGAACAGGTGGCCGATCGCCTGGCCAACCTGCGCCTCAAGCCGACCGTGCACAACGGGCGCCGCAGCGAAATCTCCAACTTGCACGTGTCGCCTGACGCGCCCTTCATCATCGTGGACGGCAATCTCGACTACCGCCACTTCTTCGCCGCCGAAGCCGAGCGGTTTGGCCCAGTCCGCGTCGCGGAGTCGGCCGCGTCGGCCGTGGTGCAGTTCCGGAAGTCGCCCGTCGACGTGGTGTTCATCGGCTCGAAGCTTGGCGTCATGAGCGCCGAGATGATGGTGCGCAAGTTGCGGGAATCGGCCGGCGATCGACCGGTCCGCATTATCGGCATCGTGAACGATGCCAAAGCGAAGGACGAGGCGTCGAAGCTCGGATGCGACGACAGCATGGTGCGCACGTTCGTGCCGGCGGTGTTCGCCACCGAGTTCCGCCGTTTCGTGAAGCCGTCGGGACCGGTGGCCGTGCTGCAGATGATGTTGCCCGAGTTCAAGAATGCGGCGATGAGCTCAGTCGACCAGGTCTTCGGCATGATGCTCGGGGCGGAAACCGAGCCGCTGCAGGATGCGGCGGAGATGTCGATCGCCCTGCAGTCCTCGATCACGGTCGAATTGGACGAGCGCCTCGCGGTGGTCGTCACGGTCCACGTCACCGAAGCAATCGTCGATGAGGTGAACGGCGTCCTGATCGGGCCAGACTCGACCGACGCCGACCGCATCGCCACCACTGCCGAACTCGTGAACCTGGTGGCCGGCCGCCTGCACGCGCATGCCGGCGAGAACCACGTCAAGAGCGTGTGCACGCTGCCGGAGACCGAGACGCACGGCACCTTCCAGCCATTGGCTGACGTGGGGGAGGAGCAGGGCTACCTGCTTCGGTTCCGCACCCGAGAGTCGAAGGCTCCATTCGCCGTGTCGCTGGTCGCGAAGCTGGTCGACGACGAGTCCTGACGGCCGGCTCACACCTTCCGCGCCACCGCACCACCTCCTCACCATCAAGGCAGGGATGAGCGGGCCGATTACCACAGGGACGCAGCGGGAAGCCCTTGCAATCGAGCCGAGTCGAGCACACATCATGGACCAGACACGCGACGCCTTCTGCCTCGACATCGAGCAACGGCTGAACCGCATCGCTTGCGATGCGATTCTCGACTCCGCCCCAGCGTCAGTGGCCGCCCAGGTCGAGGCGGTGTCGGCCGACCTCGACGCGGCCGGGATGCCCGATGCTGGTGCGCGCCTTCGTGCGCTGGCGCACGAGCCGATCGAGGCGCTCGGTGAGCGGCTGTCGACCGCGTGGCAGGAGTGGCGCACGTCCGATGAACTGCGCGCCGACGTCGAAGCGCTTGGCGGCGACCCGGAACTGTCGTCGATGTTCGTGGCCGAGGCGCTCGACCACCTCGGCACCATCGAGGCGACGCTGCTGCGGCTCGAGGAATTGCCCGAAGACAAGACGCTGCTGAACGATGTGTTCCGCCCCTTCCACACCGTGAAGGGGAATGCCGGTGCGCTCGGCCTCGTCACGGTGCAGCAGTTCGCGCACACGGTGGAGAGCCTGCTGGACCGCTGCCGCTCGGGTAAGCACCCGGTGGGGTCGGTCGAGATCGACATCGTGCTGAAGTCGGTCGACCTGCTCACCGCCCTCATCACCGACATCGCCAACCGCGCCGCGGGCGCCTCCGGCCGCAACCTGCGCGCCGAGCGTATCAGCCTCAACGAGGCACTCGAACAACTGATTGCCGACGGGTCGTCGCTGCTGCGCGCAGCGCCCGAGGCGCCGATCGGCGACTTCAGCCTGGAACCGGCCGTTGCAGCGACCGCTGCCGCCGCGCCGGCGATGCCGGCACTAGTGGCCGCGCCCCAGGTGGCCGCCGCGCAGACGGCCGCACAGGCGAGCGCGCAGGCCTCCATCGATACCGCCGTCAAGGTGGACACTCGCAAGCTCGATGGCCTGGTCGACATGGTCGGCGAACTGGTCATCCTGCAATCACTCATCCACGAGAGTCCGGCGCTGGCGCGAGTCGGCGACGAGCGGCTGACACGCAACCTGGCGCAGCTGCGGCGCATCACCACCGACCTGCAGCGCGGCGCGATGTCGATGCGCATGGTCCCCATTCGCCAGACCTTCCAGAAGATGTCGCGTCTGGTGCGCGACCTGTGCCGCACGTCGGGCAAGCAGGTCGAGCTGATCCTGGTCGGCGAGGATACGGAACTCGACCGCAAGGTGGTCGAGGACATCAACGACCCGCTGATGCACATGGTCCGGAACAGCATCGACCACGGCATCGAGTCGGCCGAGGTGCGCGTGGCCGCGGGCAAGCGGGAAGCCGGACGCATGTGGCTCCGGGCGTTTCACCAGGGCGGCAGCATCATCATCGAAGTGGCCGACGATGGCGGCGGGCTGGACAAGGCGCGGATTCTCGACAAGGCCACTGCGCAGGGCCTGGTCGCGCCAGGGCAGCCGCTGTCCGACGACGACATCCACCAGCTGATCTTCAAGCCGGGCTTCTCGACAGCGGCGAAGGTGACCGAGATCTCGGGTCGCGGCGTCGGCATGGACGTGGTGCGACGCAACATCGACGCGTTGCGCGGCCGCATCGACATCACCAGCGCGATCGGCGCCGGCACCACCATCTCCATCAAGCTGCCGCTGACGCTGGCCATCCTCGACGGGCTGCTGATCGCATCGGGCTCCGAGCGCTTCGTCATCCCGACGTTCGCCGTGCGCGAGTCGCTGCGGCCGCTCGCCGAACACGTCCACACCATCCAGCAGGTGCCGCGCCTGGTGCAGGTGCGCGACCGGCTGGTGCCACTGGTGTGGCTGAGCGACCTGTTCGGGAACGGCAGTGCGCGAATCAATCCGACCGAGGCGACGGTGGTGGTGATCGAGGACGAGGCACGGCTGGTCGGCCTGGTCGTCGACCGCCTGGTCGGCAAGCAGGAAGTGGTCGTGAAGTCACTCGGCGAAGCGTTCGCCGGTGTGCGCGGCGTTGCAGGCGGAGCCATCCTTGGCGACGGGCGGATCGGGCTCATCCTCGACGCCCACGGCATCGTGACCCTGATAGATCAGCGTGAGCTGGCTGCGCCGGCGGCGTAGCGGGAGAAGACCAATGAGCGAGGCGATGAAGAACAAGTCGGCGGCCGGGAAGTACCTGACGTTCGCGCTGGCGCAGGAAGAGTACGGCGTCCCGGTGCTGAAGGTGCGCGAGATCATCAAGATGATGGACATCACCGGTGTGCCGCAGGTACCGCCGCACGTGAAGGGTGTCATCAACCTGCGCGGCAAGGTGATTCCTATCGTCGACCTCCGCCTGAAGTTCAACCTGCCGACGCAGGACTACACCGAGCGCACCTGCATCATCGTCGTCGAAGTCGAGCTGCCGTCGCGCCGCATCATGCTCGGCATGATCGTCGACCACGTCTCCGAGGTGCTGAACATCGCCACTGACGAGATCGAGCCGATGCCCGACTTCGGCGAGCGCGTCGACACCGAGTTCATGCACGGCGTCGCGAAGGTCAAGGGTTCGGTGAAGCTCCTGCTCGACCTCGACAAGGTGTTGTCGGCAGATACGATCTTCGCCCGCGCGGCGTAGGAGCAGGTCCATGGCGGCGGTCGATACGGACCTGGTCCTCACGGACCGGGACATGACGCGGATTGCCGCGCTCGTCTACGAGCGCAGCGGCATCACGCTGCATGACGGCAAGCGCCCCCTGGTGGTGGCTCGGCTGCAGAAGCGGCTGCGCGCGCTGTCGCTCGACACGTTTTCGGCATACCTCGCGTATCTCGAGACCGACAAGGGCGTCGACGAACTGGTGCTGCTGCTCGACGCAATCGCCACCAACCACACTTACTTCTTCCGCGAGGAGCAGCACTTCAAGTTGCTGGCTGAACGGGTGGTGCCGGAGATGCGGCGCAACCGTGCTCCGCTCAGGATCTGGTGCGCGGCGGCGTCGACCGGCGAGGAGCCCTTCACGATCGGCATGACGCTGCTCGACCTCAACCCGCCGATGGACTTCCAGATGCTGGCCTCGGACATTTCGACCAAGGCGCTGAAGGCGGCACAGGCGGCCACCTACAAGCTGTCGCAGGTCGAGACGATACCGATCGAGACCCTGCGGAAGTATTTCGAGAAGGGGATGGGCGAGTCGGCGGGTTTCGCCCGGGTCAGGAAGGAATTGCGGTCGCGCATCGAGTTCCGGAAGATCAACCTGCTCGAGGTGCCGAACCTGGACACGAAGTTCGATGTGATCTTCTGCCGGAACGTGATGATCTACTTCGACCGGATCGTCCAGCAGCGCGTGGTCTCGGCGCTCGAGCGCTACCTCCGGCCTGGCGGCTACCTGTTCATCTCCCATTCGGAAAGCTTGAACGGGATCAATCACGGGCTGCGGTGGATTGCGCCGGCTGCCTACCAGCTGGAGGCCCTGTGACGGAGATGTCAGTGAAGAGCGCGGCGCCGCCGTTCAGCGTTGCCAAGCGGCGCATCGTGATTGGAATCGGCGAGTATGCCGTCTCGAGCGACGCGGACGCGCTCATCATCACCCACGCTCTGGGCAGCTGCGTCGCCATCTGCGTCTGGGACCCGACGGCACGGGTCGGCGGCATGGTGCACGTGCTGCTGCCCGACTCGAAGATCAACCCCGCCCGGGCGGAAGTGCAGCCCGGCGCGTTCGCCGACACCGGCATCCCGCTGCTGTTCCATGCCGCCTACCAGAAGGGGGCCAAGAAGGGACGCTGCCGAGTGCACATCGTCGGCGGCGCCACCATTTGCGGCGCGCCGATGGTCGAGCCGTCAATCGGCAAGCGCAATGTGCTGGCGGCACGCGCGCTGCTGTGGCGGAACGGCGTGCTGGTGGAAAGGGAAGTGGTCGGCGGCTCATCGGCCAGGAACGTGTCGCTGGATCTGTCGGACGGCAGTCTGCAATTGAGCGGTGCGCAGTTGGCCACCGCCGTGCTGTAGGGGGTGATGGGGTGTCCGTGCCAATCAATATCCTCGTAGTGGACGACTCCGCCATGATGCGCGCGATGATTCGCCGCGCGTTGCGGCTCTCGGGAGCCAACGTGCTCGTGTCCGAGGCATCCAACGGCAGGGAGGCGCTCGCCGTCCTCGAGTCCGAGCGCATCGATGTCGTCTTTACCGACATCAACATGCCCGTGATGTCGGGCACCGAGTTGCTGCGCGAGATGACGGTCCGCAAGTGGGACCACATCAAGCGGGTGGTGATTTCAACCGACGGTTCGGCCGCGCGCCGGACCGAGGTGCGTGAGCTGCACGTGTCGCACTACATCAGTAAACCGTTTGCTCCGGAGATGTTTCGTAATGTCATCTGCGAAGTCTGCCCTGATAGTGCTGCCGTCTGAGCAGCGCGAGCTCCTGATCCAGGCGATGGTCGGTGTGTGCGAGACGTGCTTCTTCGCATTCACCGAGCCTGGCACTTCCGCCGTGGAAGCGAAGATCGCTGTCGAGGACCGCTGGTTCCAGGCCTCGGTGTCGTTCACCGGACCGCTGAACGGCAAGGTGTCGCTGGCGCTGCCGGAGGGGCTGGGCCGTGAGCTGTTTGCAGCCTTCCTCGGCTTCGAGGATGCGGCCGCGTCGAATTCCGCCGAACTGCACGACGTAATGGGCGAGTTCGCCAACATGGTGTGCGGGGCGTGGCTGACGGCGCTCGAGGGCGACGAGACCTTCAGCCTGGCGCATCCGGCCGTGCGCCTTGGCGGCGTGCCCGACTACAGCTGCGCGCTGATGGTGATGTCGGTAAACGATCGTCCGGCGGTGCTCTGCGCCGAGATCGAGTAGGGGGACTTCGTGACGTTCCGGTCGATGCGCGTGCTCGTGGTGGACGACTCGGCCGTCGTTCGCAAGATGCTGACCGATGCCCTGAGCAAGGAGCCCGGCATTGAAGTCGTCGGCTCGGCAGCCGACGTGTTCATCGCCCGCGACCTGATCCTGAAGCACAACCCGGATGTGATGACGCTCGACATCGAGATGCCGCGCATGGACGGGCTGACGTTCCTCCGCATTTTGCAGCAGCACAAGCCGATGCCCGTCATCGTCATCAGTTCCATTTCCCAAGCCGGTTCGCGCGCCGCGCTGGACGCGCTGGAGTTCGGCGCGGTGGATGTGCTCGCCAAGCCGCGCTCCGCGTGGAACCTCGGCGAACTGCGCGACCAACTCGCGCGCCGGGTGAAAGCTGCCATGTCCGCCCGGCTGA